>CAXYEH010000056.1:0-60603 GCA_964275945.1 uncultured Pseudomonadales bacterium | reverse complement strand
GTTCCCGCCAATGAAAAAACCTGGCGTCGTTGCGATAGGTAAGCGAACTGCTAAAGCGATAAGAAACGCAGCGGCAAGAGTAACGGCAATTTTCCAAGCTTTCACAATCTCCCCTTTTTTGATTACCTTTGATACTGCAGTTAAGTTTTCAGAAAGTAGTTAGATCGCCGAGTAGTGATACTCGGCACGTCATCAGTCAGAAGAAATTTACAAAAAGTTATTTGGCCATATCATGCTGCGCCACATATGCGCGACAGGCGATCCGTCAAACCCTAAACCTTCTTTGGGCTGTCTGAAGTGGCGTCCGATTATGTCAGTAAAATCATCTACGTCTACTACAACCCCCTCTTCAAAAGAATACAGATCATTTAGAGTGATCAGTCGGGATGTCATGTACCAGCGATGTTTTTTCGCTTGTTCCCATGCCTGAATGATGTACGGTTCGGGTTGATAGTCCGCACCAAAAAACTGTATGTATTGATCGGGATATTCATAGCCCACAGATTCATCGGCGAAAAACCGCAAGGCCTGATGTTTTTCTATTGCCCATGCCACTTCTTCATCGACGTAGGGTGCAACCATCTGTGCACACCAATAGCCGTGATCAGTACGAATAAAGTTCCCAACGCAAATATCATGTAAGAGGCAAGCTAAAACTATTTTTTCATCCATGCCATTTACTTTGGCTAGTCTCGCACTTTGCAGCACATGATTGGCTGGTGCAAATCGGAGTTTAAAGAAATCAATAAGCGTAGGCGCGTCTGGCATTTTTGGTAGCCGTGGATCGTCATGCTGATACCAAGGCCTGGTATCACCAGCGACTGGTTCGGGCGTGGGATCGATACTGCAAAACCAAGGCGTGGCAATACGTTTGTCGAGCTCGTCGCTCATGGCATCTTCAAGGGCGTCAGCTTTAGCGGTAAGCGTGCTGGCTCCAGCTATAGAAGCTATTGAAGCAGCGCTCATGTTGCTTAGGAAAGACCGGCGATCCATATCTCATACCTCCTTCGGGGAAGAAAACTGGTAACGTTGTCTTCATTCTCGGATAGATTTAACACAAAACCCTTACTCAAGTCATGGCTTTTAGACCTAATTTGGTCCAATTGAATGATTACAGGATTGAGATGAATTCTCTATACTCGACAAGCATCTCTTTGAACAAGCGCTGCCGCCAGAAAACTATCTAAAAAGGAAAGAAAAAGGCCATGTACGAGCCGAATTTTTTGTCTGTTTTACCGCCTTTGTTGGCTATCCTTTTGGCGATCCTAACCCGTCAGGTAATTATTTCCCTGAGCATAGGTATTTGGATTGGATATTGTCTGCTTGCTTCAGTTAATCCACTTTCAGGATTAGCGCTCGGCATAGACGGAATAATCACAGTGTTTAGTGATGCTGGAGATACACGAGTTCTGATTTTTACGCTTATTATTGGAGGCTTGATTGCCACTATCGAGAGAACGGGGGGAGTTAGAGGTTTCATCTATCTGCTCGAAAATAAACGTTGGGTTGATAATCCTGGCAAAGCTAAATGGTTAGCCTATTTTATAGGCGTTGTCGTCTTTATTGAATCGAATATAACCCTACTTGTTGCGGGATCAATTTCAAGACCTTTGTTTGACCGTTACAAAATTGCCAGAGAAAAACTGGCCTATATTATCGACTCAACTTCGGCGCCAATATGTATATTGATTCCTCTTAATGCTTGGGGGGCAGTTATTATCAGCCTCACCGCTTCAGCCAACATCGAAAACCCTCTACAGGTATTTGTCGCAGCGATTCCTTTAAATTTTTATCCGATTACTGTGGTGTTATTTGCTGCGATAGTCATTTGGCGAAATATCAATATTGGACCTATGAAGGCTGCGCAAGAAAGAACAGAAAAAGGAACTTTGTTATGGCCCAATGCCACGCCTATGGTTGATCCCTCAATTTTATCTTCTCAAGAATCTAAAGGACCTGAAGACAAGGCGCGATTTATGATAATACCAATTCTCGCCATGGTGTTCGCCATGCCGGTTTGTTTATATATAACGGGTGATGGTGTTATTAGCGATGGCTCTGGTTCTACAGCAGTATTATGGTCAGTCCTTTTTGCTTTGCTAGTTGCTTGGACATTAGTATTACAAGCCAAGCGAAGTAATGTGGATGAGTTGATGCTAACTTTTTTAAAAGGAGCAGGGGGCCTTTTACCTGTTGCAATGATTTTGCTTTTCGCTTTGGCACTCGGAGATGTTGCAAATTTGCTTGGCACAGGGGTTTATGTTGCGGGGTTAGCAGAAGAGACACTTCCCAAAGTCTTGTTGTTGCCTTTGTTATTTTTGGTGTCAAGTGTGATCGCATTTTCAATAGGTTCTAGTTGGGGAACCTTCGCTATCATGATCCCCCTTGCAATGCAGATTTCGATCTCACTTGGGTTAGATCCAGCTTTTTTCCTAGCGGCCGTCTTGTCTGGGTCTGTATTTGGTGATCATGCGTCACCTATTAGTGACACTACCGTAGTTGCATCGATGGCATCAGCAACAGACCATATTGACCACGTACGAACACAATTACCTTATGCCTTGATTGCGGCCACAATCGCTACCCTGTGCTTCTTAGCGCTTGGAGTGATTGCTTTTCAGTAAAGTGATCGTACTCAGGAGAAATTATTTGCATCTAAAAAGACCTGTAAAGAATACATAATCTTGACGTTTCTTATAAATTCTTGAAAATATACTCTACCGATATATTAAGTATAAACTTCAGAAATCGCTTGCCTATGAAGTCGCTAGGCAGGTCCCTATGATAGGGAAGCAAGGAATTCGTCGCTTGTTCATTCCTCAAAATATTAAGAGCTTAGATAGAATCGTATATGATTTTTCCCTTCATGCTGGAACCTGTTGAATTTTGATGCTCAAGTATTTAATCTTTAAAAAGCGGAATAGATATGAACTTTAACCGAATAGATATTGAGACGGCACGTAAAATGCTGTCGCCACTTGAATCGGAATGTGATCCGAAGAAACCGATCCAAATCGTAGACATTAGAGATGACGAGTCTTTTGCGGCAGGGCATATTGGCGCAGCCCTGCATCTTCATAATGGAAATTTACAACAATTTATCGAAGAAGCGGATCTTGACGCTCCGCTTTTGGTGTATTGTTATCACGGTCATATGAGTCAGGGTGCGGCGGCATACCTTGCAGAGCAAGGCTTTGTGGAAACCTACAGTTTGGACGGGGGTTATGAAGCTTGGAAAATAGATTAAGAGGGGTTTCTCAATCTGTTAGAGATTTCTCTTGATCTGCCTTATCTAGTACCCGCTTCACTGTCATAACGGCGACCATATAAATCATATTGAGCATCGCCCAGGTGAATATTTCAAACGGCCATAGTTGATGTGAACCAGAAGATTGCATGCGACCAAATACGATAATCGCAACCCACAGCAGTAGCACAGCGAGTGGTGTGATTGCTGAAATGCGCCAATTCCCTGTCCACTGTTTGCTTGCGGCGATAGGTAATGCGGCGCTGGCAGCAGAAATTGCGATTACTATGACTGCAATTATTAGATTCCAACCCCATTCTGAGGAATCGGTAGCTCCTAATTCAGACCCAGCTGCTAACGGAGGCAAAGCCAATAGAATAGCTGCTACTAATAAAGCAATAAAAGGTCTGGGCAAAGAAGAAGCGTGTTGGATAGTTAGCTTTCGCATTGGGTCTCGGCGTTTCTCATTGTGGTAAATCGATAGTATGGATTAAAGCAAAGCTGAGTGCAGAGTAAAAGCTTTCAGCTTAAATCGAAGCTTAATAAATGGCTATATTGCTTTTTTATTTTTTCTAACATAAAACGCCAAGTACGTCTTGATTTTTATAAGAAACACAATCTGTTATTCTTAGACTCCGCTACTAATCTTTTCTGAAACCTTTCAAGAATTGTAATTATCAATGACAGATAATCCCGTAAAAGATCACTATGAAAATTTAGTAGAGTTAAAGTATCAGCTCTATAATAGCTTATTTTTAACTTTGCCTTTAGATGCTGTAGAGCAAACGAGCCTGCTACTCCCTTTACTAGATGAAGCCAGCCACGCAGGGCTTAAAGCAGGGCTTAATCCTAAGCAAATTTTAGTTGAGTTCTTTAAGTCCCATCGACCAGACCTAGATGAGCAGAAGCAAGCACAGTTCCTGTTTAAGATTATTCAGTATATAGAAAGGCAAGTAGTGTTAATCGATGCCTTGGAAGATGCAGCTTATGAAAAAATTCATCGAACAGAAGAGTCTAATAAATTAAGACAATTAACTGAGCGGGTGGTATCTGAAGGGCAACAAGAACAACTAAAAAATATACTCGCTTCATTCGGTGCTAGAGTCATATTAACGGCTCACCCAACTCAATTTTACCCCGGTACTGTATTGGCGATCATTACCGATCTTACCGATGCGATTCAAGCGAATGACATTGGCTTAGCGAGAAGTCTGCTCCAACAATTAGGTAATACGCCTTTTTTTCAAAAAGAAAAACCTTCCCCTTTAGATGAAGCCGGTCAGCTAAGTTGGTATTTGGGTAATGTGTTTTATCCTGCCATTGGAGATGTCCTGGATTACCTTAATGATTACCAAAAAGATCGAGAGGCGACGCAAGATCAACTTCTTAGCATTGGTTTTTGGCCTGGAGGAGATCGGGATGGAAATCCTTTTGTAACAACCACAATAACTCGTCAAGTGGCAGAGAAATTACGGGCTCGTATTGTTGAGTGTTATCACAAAGAAGTGCGTGAATTAAAAAGGCGTTTGAGTTTTGTTGGAGTTGCGAGCGAAATAGAAGCAATAGAGAAACAATTGTATAACGAGCTAACTCACGAGCGAGGCGATTGTTTTTCTAACCCAGAAGCATTAATACAAGATTTGAATAGTATTCAGCAGACATTAGAAAAAGATTTCCAGGGTTTGTTTGTAGATAGGCTTATTTCTTTCAAGCGTAAAATAACTGCTTTTGGTTTTCACTTTGCTAGCCTAGATATCCGTCAAGATTCACGAGTACTTAAGAGCACTCTGGACAACATAGTTTCAAGCAATAGCGAACTTTTGCCGAGTCACTTTCCCACCTTGGCGGAGAGTGAACAAATTCAGGCTTTACTTGGTATTTTGAGTGGGATTGATGCCAATAAATTAAACGAAACGATTGCAAGAGACACCATAGATTCACTGCGTACCATTCGAGAAATTCAAGAATCCAATGGTGAGCGTGCCTGTAATCGTTACATTATTAGCAACTGTCGCGAACCTTTGGACATTGCTAGATTAATCGCTCTGTTCCAATTATCGGGTTGGAGTTTAGATAATTTAACAGTCGATATAGTCCCCTTGTTTGAAACTATCGATGATCTAAAGAGCGCTGGTGCCAATATGGAAGTGCTCTATAGCGTTCCAGAATATCGGGCTCACTTAGAAAGGCGTGGTAATAAACAAACGGTCATGCTGGGTTTCTCAGATGGGACAAAAGATGGTGGTTATTTAATGGCTAACTGGGCTATTTATTCGGCCAAAGAGTCTTTAACTAAGGTTTCTAGATCGCACAATATTGAAGTGTGTTTCTTCGATGGGCGAGGAGGTCCTCCTGCGCGTGGTGGAGGCAGCACTTACAAGTTTTATGCCGCGCTAGGCAAGAATATTGAATCTAATCAGATTCAACTAACGGTGCAGGGCCAAACAATTAGCTCCTATTATGGAACTAAAATCGGTGCTACCCACAACCTAAGACAACTGTTAGCGGCTGGGTTAGAAAATAATCTCTATGATAGATCACAGAGAGAGTTTACTGTTGAGCAGAGAATGCTGATGTCAGAACTTGCTGGGCACAGCCATAAAAAGTATATGGATTTCAAGTCTCATCCGCTTTTTCTGCCATACCTCGAACAGATGAGTACTCTTAACTACTATGGCCAATCTAATATTGGTAGCCGCCCAACTAAACGCGGATCTAGGCAAGAATTACGATTTGAAGATCTGCGAGCTATTCCTTTTGTTGGTGCTTGGGGCCAGTTAAAGCAGAATGTTCCCGGATATTTTGGTTTAGGTACAGCGCTTAGGGCTCTAGAAGAACAGGGCAGATTAGAAGAGTGTCGGGCACTCTATCAAGAGTCAGGTTTTTTTCGTGCCCTTGTTGGAAATAGTATGCAGAGTATGAGCAAAGCTAACTTTCCTCTGACTGAGTACATGAAGAGCGATGAGACATTCGGAGCATTTTGGCAACTCATTTATGATGAGTATTCTCTGAGTATGGAAATGGCCTTAAAAGTATCAGGTCAAACAGTTTTACTGGAAGACCATCCTGGTAGCCGTTACAGTATCGGTTTACGCCAAAGAGTGGTGCTACCACTTCTCATTATCCAGCAGTTTGCACTGATGAGGATCAATGAATTGAATGACAGTGATTCAATTCATGATGAGCAAATTGAGATGTATGAGAATATGATAATAAGGAGCCTCTTTGGTAATATTAATGCTTCTAGAAATTCGGCATAGTGTTTAACCAGCCAAAGTTTTCTTTTTATAGTTTGGTGTTCGGTATCCAAATATCTGCATAAGATCTCGCTTCAAACAGATCTTGTTCGATGGTTGATTTAGGTCGGCCAAGCTTATCCAGGGCCTGGTTGGTTCCCCACAAACCCCAGATATTATGAGGGTGCTCGATTAAGTCTAGTTCGTATTGTTCTAAAGCCTTATCGTAGGCACCTAACTCCATATAGGCAGCACCTAGCCAATGTCGGGGTGAGAAAGGTAGAGGCTCAGGCTCGTCATAGTTCAGGTTTTCGTAATAGTCCGTAGCGCGCTTAAATGACTCTACCGCTGCCTCTACTTTCCCCTCGCTCCAAGCTATTTCACCCTCTAGAATTCCAGCCATGGTCCCTACAATATCTTTGCCAGCATGAAATCTAAATCTTGCTGCGGTAGTGTTTGTTAATTCCCACAGGGCATTAGATATGGATTTGGCCTTCTCCATATTACCAAGCTTAAGTGCTGCATAGCCTTGAGAGAAATCATACATGCTAATATTTATTTCGCCATTAGGTTTGTTTTCAACTTTTAGCACCTCGTCAAATCGACCAAATCTAATTAGAGCGAGAACATGCATAGCCGTATTACGATTCAATTTCGCCAAATCTTTAGCGGCTTGGATTGCCACAGCACTTTCTCCACCCATGCTTGCAGCGTAATAGAGCATCGTGAGGTTATGTGTGGGATAGATTGCGAAGCCTTTGCCTACTGCGGCTTTTTGGTCCGAATGCCAGGCAATAGTATTAGCTCTAACGGCTTCATGCCAAAGACCCATCTCATTCCATGTATGACTTGGCATGTGGTTGATATGGCTCGCACCTGGAATGGTGTTACCTAAGAATCTGGCGCAGGGTGCTGCGATTTCGGGGGTTGGTGTTGATTCTGTTGCATGAACCAGAAGATGGCAGGCACCAGGGTGTCTTATATCTTTCTCGAGTACTGAAAGGAAAATGTTATGTATTCGAACCACATTGGGGTTTTCTAAAGATCGATAGCCTCTTCGCTCTTCCAGAAGGAACAGTGCATCCCCATGAAGTGTAGCCAGATCTAAATCATCAGGATACTTTTTGGCAAGTTCTCCCATTGCATCTGCATATTCTTGGTCTTGGACTCGTTTATTCGCAGGATCAAAATCTTCAATGTAGCGTACTTCTATTGCACGAATCATGTCAGCCTCTTTTTCGGTGGCCGAATCAAGGCGGAGTAGCGCCTGTTTTAGAGCGAAATAAGCTCGGGGTGCTTGCGCAGAAGTCATGGCGCCGTTTAAATATGATCCCCAGGCCCAAGATTCTCCCCACCAGCAAATTGCGCAATCTGGGTCTGCAAGGTGTGAGGCTTGAAATGATCGCGCTGCATCCTCCTTGGCAAAAGAATACATTAACTGAAAGCCTTGATTAAAATAGGCCTGAGCTAAATCACTTTCCGATGAAATTGGGAAAAAGAAATCCCCCATTGCGTCTGGGAAAAATTCCATTGGTTCATTAAATGAGTCAGGGTAGTCTAATTCTTGCGCATTACCCAGACTGATTAGTCCTGCATATAGTGTAAAAATAACAAAGGTGTATTTCATTTCAAAATCCGAACAATGAGAAAAAATTCTTAAGTGGCAGTGATTCTGTAAAATTGAAAATTTATTTCATTACAAAGTAAATTGCACGGGAGCATTTGGGCCTAGAGGAATGCCAAGTACTACCCATACTATTGTCAGTATTATTCCTGATCCCAAAAGCAGCATAGAATAGGGCAGCATTGTTGCAGCCAAACTGCCGAGGCCGAATTCTTTTTGCCAGCGCTGGCAGAAAACAAGAATTAATGGAAAGTATGGCATCAAAGGAGTAATGATATTGGTAGCCCCGTCGCCGACCCTATAGGCTGCAGTGCTCATTTCAGGACTTATCCCGATCAGCATTAGCATTGGCACTAGAACTGGTGCCAATAATGCCCATTTCGCGCTAGCAGAACCTAGAAACAAGTTAATAATTGCGCCAAACAAAATGATAAATGCGAGGAGAATAGAATCAGGGAGATTTGACCCTTCTAGAATTGCTGCTCCATTAATTGCGAAGATTAACCCTAGGTTAGACCAGTTAAACATTGCAACAAAATGCGCTGCGGTGAAAGCGAGCACTAAGTAGTAGGCAAGATCCCCCATCGCTTCACTCATCATGCGGACGATATCTCGATGATTTTTAACGCTGCCTGATGCGCTGCCATATGCCCAGCCGGCGGCCAAAAAGAGAATAAAGAAACCGGCTACTAACGATTGTAAAAGAGGGTTGAAGCGCGCTACCCCTGTGGCAGTATCTTCAACTAAAGGTGTACCTGGAGCTATGCAGAGAATAACCCAAAATGAAATTACACCTAAACAAGCAAATCCTGCTCGACGCAGCCCTCTAAGCTCACGACTATCTAATTGTGAGTTGGGTGCTTTGACCATTCCTGCAGTAGTGCTCTCAGCCTCTCCGGGTGCTATTGGGTTAAGGCGTGGTTCGATAATTTTATCTGTGACAAACCAAATCACTGGTAGAAAGACAAAGGTCATAGCACTGATAAAATACCAATTACCCACCATGTTTGCGTTCCAGCTTGGATCAAGAGTTTCTGCTGCTGCTTCAGTTATGCCGAATAATAGGGGCTCTAATTGTCCGGGGATCAGGTTTGCTGAAAAACCACCAGAGACTCCAGCAAAAGCTGCTGCAATCCCGGCAATAGGATGTCTGCCAGCGGCTGCGAAAACAACACCGGCAAGTGGAATCAAAACCACATAGGCAGCATCAGCAGCAAGGTTACCTAACATACCGATTAAGGCAACAGCAGGTGTAAGCATAGATTGTGGCGCTTTAGACATCGCACCGCTCATAGCTACGGCAAATAGCCCTGACCTTTCCGCAACCCCCGCACCGAGCATCACTACTAGAACGTAACCCAGGGGATGGAAACTAGTAAAAGTGGAAGGCATTTCGACTAATAAGCGCTGAATATTTGATGCCGACAGCAAGCTCTCAGCGTTAATGACAATGGCATTTCCAGCAGCATCAACTAAAGTTGGGTGGGGCGCAGATAAGCCTATTAAGGCGGCAATAACGCTTATTGCTACTACCGCAGCAATGCACCATAGGAATATGAATACAGGATCGGGGAGCTTGTTCCCGGATCTTTCTATCCAGGCGAGAATACCTTTTGTTCCGTTAGCATGCTCTTGGGTTGCATCAGTCATTTTGAACTCTAGCTTTATTGATTAATCTAAATTGAAAAGTCGACCGCTATTAGCGGAGTAAACGGAAAAATTCGCGTAGATCATTTAGGTAGAGCTCTGGCTGTTCTAAGGCGGCAAAATGGCCTCCTTCTTCCATGACGGTCCAGTGCCTCAGATCATATGAAGCCTCTGCCCATGATCTAGGGGTTATGAATATCTCTGCTGGGAAAATAGCGGCACCAGTAGGTACATTTATGAACTCCATCGGTTTTATCGCTGGCGTATTTCGATTTTCTAAATAGATGCGCGTTGACGAGGTGATAGTATTGGTAAACCAATAGATAGCAATATTGGTAAGCAATTCGTCTTTGGTAAAATGATTATCAAGATAGCCATCAGCGCCTTGAGGCATATCAGTCCAGCCGTGGAATTTTTCAACGATCCAGGCAGCAACCCCTGCAGGTGAATCATTCAATCCGTAGCCCAAAGTTTGTGGCTTGGTACCTTGAATTTGTTGGTAAGCAACTTCATTCTGCATATAACCCTGTCTTGCTGCACGAGCTTCATCTTCCTCCTCGGTTACGTTTGCTCTTTGCTCAGTGCCGGCAGGTGGGCCGGCTAACATCATATTGGAATGGAGGCCAATGAGCCGGTCAGGATAATGATTGGCAAGATGTCGATTTATGATTGCCCCCCAATCGCCTCCAGCAATGGCGTAACGCTCATACCCTATCTTCTCCATTAGTTCAGCTAGCAGAAGCGCAATCCGCTCCGGTGAGTACCCAGTTTCATCAGGAATGCCAGAAAAGCCAAAACCGGGTAGTGAGGGCGCTATGACATGAAAAGAATCAGAAATGTCCCCACCATGCGCTAGCGGGTCAGTTAAGGGTCCGATAATTTTGCTGAATTCGGACACAGAACCTGGCCAGCCGTGAACAATCATTAATGGTATTGCATCGGGATTATTCGAGCGCTGGTGAATGAAATGCATATTTAAGTCATCAACTACCGTTTTGAACTGATCGAACTGATTTAATTGTCTTTCTTGTTCACGCCAATCAAACCCATCTTGCCAATAACCAATTAATTCGCGCATATAGTTGAGATCGGTGCCATATTCCCAGGTAATATTATTCAACTGGTCGGGTAACCGTGTACGGGATAATCTAAGCTGCAGGTCTTGAAGATCATCATCTGAAATGGAAATTTGAAATGGGGTGATACTATTATTTGCGAGGGAGTCTGTTTGGCTGTTCATTGTCGAAGTTATTACATCTCTGTTATCTGTAAATTGCTGACTTAAGTCTAAGGGATCTCCGGTTACTGATGATGCGTAGTAAAATGCAACAAAAGATACCGTTGATGTAGCGATTAATCGCTGAAAATATGGAGTAATTGATATCATGACTGCCTCAAGATGATGTAATACTGTTTGACTCGATAGAATAATGCAGCTGAGAAGAAATCAAAACTTTAGGGGTCCTTATTCGATTCGTCAGTCTGCGCTACAATAGTTTCGAGTTAAGAGTTTTTAGCCAATTTTTCAGCATCATGCATTAATCAATTAGATCTATCAATTCAATCAATCGTCTTAGAAATAAAGGATAGGAAAGCTTTTATGCTATTTGGATTAAGTAACAAGCCAGTTGAATTGCCAACAAAGGAAAATGCCGCGCCCGACAGGCCAGAGCCGCCGAAATTTAGGCTACAGCATTTCGTTTCAGCTAATCCCATAGCTGAGCCTTTTCCTGAGCACCTATCCAAAGCTATTTTTGGTATGGGCTGTTTTTGGGGCGCAGAGCGCTTGTTTTGGCAACTCCCCGGTGTTTACAGTACGGCTGCGGGCTACGCCGGTGGTATTACCGTGAACCCCAGCTATGAAGATGTATGTTCGGGTATGAGTGGTCATACGGAGGTGGTTCTTGTGGTTTTTGATAGAGAGCAGATTAATTTTAAGGATTTGCTTACTGTGTTTTGGGAATCCCATGACCCGACTCAGGGTATGCGGCAAGGTAACGACAGAGGAACGCAGTATAGGTCTGCCATTTATACGACTAGCGCCGAACAACAAATAACCGCTTTAAATAGTAGCCAGAATTTTCAAAAAGCTTTGTCCAAGAAATCTTATCCAAGTATTACCACAGAAATCAGTGACATAGATGTATTTTATTATGCTGAAGATTATCATCAGCAGTATCTTGCAAAAAATCCAAATGGCTATTGTGGCTTAGCAGGCACCGGTGCCTGTTATCAAGCTGAGTATTCTTAGATGTTGTCGAAAAGTTAAACTTTAGTAGCGAGTTTAAAGCATTGTCAAAATCGCAAAACCCTAAAATAGACCCTCTGGCTATAGCAATTTCATCCCGTGCTTTGTTCGATATGTCGGAAAGCCACCGTGTTTATGAAGAGGAAGGATTGGACGCCTATCAGAAATACCAAATAGCCCACGAAGAGGAGCCTTTGGAAGCTGGGGTCGCGTTCCCGTTGGTACAAAAGTTATTGAATTTGAATAAGTTGCTAGACGAGTCTCCAGTGCAGGTTATTTTGCTCTCTAGAAATTCTGCAGATACTGGTTTGAGAGTTTTTAATTCAATCAAGCATTACAGTTTAGACATTACCAGAGCGGCATTTTGTGGGGGAGACAGCCCCTATCGGTACATAGCTGCCTTTAACAGTCATCTATTTCTATCATCCGACGGCGCGGATGTGCGTCAAGCATTGGAGCTTGGTGTGGCAGCAGCCACGATTTTACCGTCGAAGAAATCTTCGGCGCCACAAGAGATTGTGAAAATAGCCTTCGATGGTGATGCTGTTCTGTTTTCTGATGATTCTGAAAAAATATTTAAAAA
This sequence comes from uncultured Pseudomonadales bacterium, assembly GCA_964275945.1. Lineage (GTDB taxonomy): Bacteria > Pseudomonadota > Gammaproteobacteria > Pseudomonadales > Pseudohongiellaceae > UBA9145. The sequence continues at coordinate 48,018 of CAXYEH010000056.1, read as the reverse complement.
CAGTGGCTTAGAGGCTTTTACTAAGAATGAACTTGAATCTGCAAATGACCCTTTAAGTGGGGGTCCGTTCAAACCTTTCTTGGCTGCGGTGCAGCAGATTCAACGTGTTTTTGCGGCCGGAGAGGTGCCTATTCGAACTTGCCTGGTCACTGCGCGTGCTGCTCCCGCCCATGAGCGCGTCGTAAGAACCTTAAGAGCTTGGAATATTCGTATCGATGAGTCATTATTTTTAGGCGGTCTGGACAAGGGGCAGTTCCTTAAGGCTTTTGACGCCGATGTGTTTTTTGATGATCAAGAGGGCCATTGTGAGTCGGCTAGAAACCATGTGGCAACAGGACACGTTCCTCATGGTGTTGCTAATGAATGAATATCTTCATTAGATACAATGTTCTTATCAAATAAAGCTGTAATAAATACCTAGTCCAAGTAGAAGCACTATTAATATTTGCTGTAAAACTTTGTCAGGCACTTGGTTGCTGGTTTTTGAACCCAAGTGGATAGCCGGCAGAGAGCCTATCAACAAGCTTCCCAGTAGCATTAAGTCAACGTACCCACTGCTTAAGTAGCCTAGTCCGGCAATAAAGGTTAACGGCACAGCATGTGCGATGTCAGTACCAATAATCTTAGCTGCGGAAGTTTGGGAGTAAATGGTCATCAATATCGCAGCGCCAAAAGCTCCAGCGCCAACCGAGGAAAGGGTAACGCAGGCCCCTAGAGAGTAACCCCATCGCAAAAGTGACGGTGCTGCGGCTCCGATGAATAGTATGCATAAAGAATTCTGGTCTCTCTTCGACTGCACTTAACCTTATTTTATCTCGAAATATCAATATAGTAGCGGTAACTATTAACATTATTCCCAAACTAAAAGTTAGCAGGCTTTCAAATTCGGGGGACTCTTGAAAACTTATATCTAGGAAAAAGCTGTGGAGCAAAATGGAAACAGGAATGCTCCCAGCTGCTAGTAAGCAGACTATCTTCCAGTCAACATTACCCCTCCGGTGGTGTGATACAGCACCGCCAGCCTTTGTTATTGCGGCATAGAGCAAGTCGGTGCCTATGGCCACAGGAGCAGGATAACCAAAAAGGAGCAGCAATGGGGTCATTAGAGAGCCACCGCCGACTCCGGTAAGGCCGATGGCAAAACCGACGGCTGCACCAGCCAAAATATGTAGCAAAAATTCCATGTTGGTCTACATTGGTTAAAAGGCAGCTAATGATTTGTTAATCGCTTTAATCGAAGTGATAAAAACTAGAGCCTATTATCTTTTTTGAAAATAGCTATTTTGACATAATTTTATAGCCAAATAGCGTATTAACTGAATTCATAGCAGGCTAATCAGCTATCGTCGACAATGTTGTCACGGTGCAGCCCACATTCTTTTATGGTGGCTTCTTCCCACCACCATCGACCTTCGCGTTCATGTTGATTAGGCCTTATAGCTTTTGTGCAGGGTTCGCAGCCGATGCTTACAAACCCTTTATCGTGGAGCCTGTTATAAGGCACTTTGAATAGCCTGATATTTTGCCATACCTTAGCGGAACTCCAATTCGCTAGGGGGTTGATTTTAATTACTTGGTGGTCGGCAGAAGAGAAATTTTGGTCAATTTCGATTACTGCAACTTCAGCGCGAGCAGGACTCTGGTCTCGCCGTTGCCCCGTAATCCAAGCATTTAAATGTTTGAGCTTTTTGCGGAGAGGTTCGACTTTTCGGATATTGCAGCATTCTTCATGACCATCTTCATAAAAACTATACAGACCCTTGTTATTTATAAGTTTATTTACCTGAGTTTGATTTGGAAGTAGGGCTTCGATCGATCTGTTGTAATGTTTTTTTACTTCCTCTATAAAACTGGAAGTTTCAGGGTGAAGACGTCCTGTATCAAGGGTAAATATTGGTGGGGGGTTAGTTTGATTTTGGGTAAATTCAATTAACAGTACATCTTCTGCGCCACTAAACGAGATAGCTGTGTTGGGAATTAATTCTACTAACTGGTTAAGTATCTCTTTTGGATCGGCGTTGTGCAGTTGCTCATTCAATTCGATGATTTCTAATTGATCTAGCATGGTAGGCGCTGTCTATCGGTTAACGGAAGAATGAATGTAGTACCAGGCAACTCCAAAACGGGAAGCACATTTTCAACTATTTTTGGTATCGGGTAAAGCTAAGGCTCTGCCGTGGCTTAGCTTCTATTATCGAGCCCGCCCCGTTATGTGCTATGTAAAAAACAATAAAACCTTCTATTTAGAAAATCTAAATTGAGCCATGACCAAATTTAAGGGATCTTTTTAATCTTATAGTGAGACATCTTCTTGATGCACCATGTCAGTGCTATGAGGGGCCAGTGTGATCTGATAAATTGGCGTTTTCTTTTATGCCCACGGCTCATTTAGAGGAGTAGTAAAAACAATGGAGCTAGCTTGTCTTGATTTAGAAGGTGTATTAATTCCAGAAATCTGGATTGGATTCGCCGAAAAAACTGGGATCGATTCTCTCCGAGCCACTACCCGTGATATTCCTGATTATGACGAGCTTATGCAGCAGCGGTTGAGGCTTCTGAAGGAACATCGGCTCGGTCTCCCCGACATTCAAGAAGTGATTTCAACCATGACGCCTCTGGAAGGGGCTCTAGACTTCATAGAGTGGCTGAAAGAGCATTTTCAGCTGATCATATTATCAGATACTTTTTATGAGTTTTCACAGCCATTAATGCGTCAGCTAAGCTTTCCAACTTTATTCTGCCATCGTTTGGTTGCAGACGAGAGCGGAACGATCGTTGATTACAAGTTGCGGCAAAAGGACCCAAAAAGACAGTGTGTCATAGCATTTCATGGTCTTAACTTTCGGGTAATTGCTGCTGGGGACTCATATAACGATACAACGATGCTCTCTGAAGCTGATGCAGGTATCCTGTTTCGGGCTCCGGACAAAGTGGTTGCAGAGTTTCCTCAATTTCCATCGGTAAGCAGCTACGACGAGTTGCGCCTAGAATTTATCAAAGCAAGCAATCGTCGATTAGTTTTATAGGGAGTCTGAAATAAGTGGGTAGAGGGGCGAATGGGGAGTTGTTTAGTAAAGCTGCTATTAAATAGGATCGCTGAGTAATAAAGAACCTTCTCTGAGCATGTCCATTGCAACATAGACTAGCTCATCATTATTTTTTAAATTCAAAAATATTTTTTTAAATGAACCTTTTAGATTACATATTGTAGATACAACATTAAGATTGGAAGGTGACAATACGTAAACACGGCCATCCACAAAAAAGAGGAGGGTCTGCTGGTGCGACAGATTGGCATACGCCATGCGCGAAGCAGAGTTTATCTCCATTAAGGTCCGATTAGCTGTTAGCGCTGCTTGCAGTTCCAAATATTTAGGCACCTCATCAAGCTCACAAAATAGATCAGGGTTTTTTGGCAAAGTCATATAGGCGCCAAACCATTTATTGAATGCTAACTGGTCTGTTATTTTTTGTTGAAGCAGTGAATAGGCTTTGTTTAGGTCTTTAATGGTGATTTCAGCTGAATCATTTGAGCTACTTCCGAGCTCATTTGTGAAGCGCTCGGCAGGGTTTGCTCTTCCGATTAGGCCTTCCGAATAGCCTTCCAGCATGTCTGCTGTGGAAGGTGCTCGAAAGCCAATGGAGTAGCAAAAGCTGTCGCTTATTGCCTCGCCCCAGTGAGCAAATTGCGGAGGTATATATAGTACGTCGCCAGCACTGAGAATTATCTCTTGCTGAGTATTAAAAGAATTTAGTAGGGCTAGTCCTGAATTGTTCTGCAATTTTGCGTTGCTTTGACACTTTTCCCCTATTCGCCATCGTCGCTGACCGCTTCCTTGCACAAGGAAAACATCATAATAATCAAAGTGTGGACCAACGCCTCCTCCAGGGACGGCAAACGATACCATGACATCCTCGAGTCTCCACTTTGGGATGAATGTAAAAAGGTTTTGTAATTCTTTAAATGCATTAATGTAAATGTCCACAGACTGGACCAGCAAACTCCAATTATTCTCAGCTAATGAAGTAAAGTCTGATTCCTGAAATGGGCCGTGCCGGAGAGTCCAGTCACGCTCGCCGAGGACTAAGCGACTTTCTATCTCTTCTTCACAAGCTAGTCCGGCCAGTTCTTCAGCCGATAAGGGGTCATCGAATTTAACGAGCTGCGGTAACAGTCGTGGTCGCTTCTGCCAGTCCTGGGCAAGAAATTTAGAAACATTGAAGCTCGCATTGAGCTTTGCCTGGCTCAAACACTAGCAGCCTGATCGACCGCGTTACCTAAATAAGTTCTTGGTCTAAGTTCTAATAATTGTTGTTTTGCCGATGAAGGGATATCCAAACTAGAAATAAAGTCTTGAATCAACTTTTGGTCAATAGTCTTTCCCCTGGTTAGTTCTTTGAGCTTTTCGTAAGGCCTTGCAATTCGGTGGCGGCGCATAACGGTTTGAATCGGCTCAGCGAGTATTTCCCAGCAATTGTCGATGTCCTGATCTATGGCTTCTGCGTTTAATTCTAATTTGCTGATCCCTCTTAATGCTGAGTTATAAGCAATAAGACTATATGCAAACCCAGTGCCTAGATTTCTTAAAACCGTGGAGTCGGTCAAATCTCTTTGCCAACGAGAAATAGGTAGCTTGCTCGAAAGATGTTCTAAAAGCGCGTTAGCTAACCCTAAATTTCCTTCAGAGTTTTCGAAGTCAATAGGGTTCACCTTGTGGGGCATGGTGGAAGAACCAATTTCTCCAGCAATAGTTTTTTGTTTGAAAAAGCCAAGAGAGATGTATCCCCAGATATCTCTATTAAAATCTATGAGGACGGTATTGAATCTGGAAAAAGCATCAAGAATTTCTCCAATGTAATCATGGGGTTCAATTTGGGTTGTGTAGGGGTTCCAGTCTAACCCTAACTCAGTGACAAATTCCTGTGCTAAGCCTGGCCAGTCGGCGTCAGGGTAGGCGCATAGGTGTGCGTTAAAATTACCAACCGCACCATTGATTTTGCCTAGAATATTTTGGCTCTCAATCTGCTTGAGCTGGCGGCGCAAACGATATACGACATTAGCCAATTCTTTACCGACAGTTGTTGGAGAAGCGGGTTGCCCATGGGTGCGAGACAATAAAGGTTGGTCAGAGTATTCTTTTGCTAAGTTAGCGAGTTGTTGAATGATTTCTTGCATCACCGGTAACATGACTAGGTCACGACCTTCTTTCAGCATTAGTCCATACGCGAGATTATTAATGTCTTCAGATGTGCACGCGAAATGGACAAATTCCAGATGTGATTCGAGTGACTTTTTATCTCCTAGCTTTTCTTTGATGAAATATTCTACGGCTTTAACATCATGGTTGGTTTTCTTTTCAATCTCCTTGATTCTTTGAGCATGATCAAGAGAGAAGTCTTCATATATGCTGTTTAAGACTTGAATACCATCAGCATCAATTTCATCTAGTTCTTGAATCGATTTAGACGCAGCCAATTTCTGTAGCCACTTGACTTCCACCAATACTCGGTAGCGCATAAGCCCATATTCACTAAAATACGGAGTCAATCCCTCACATTTAGCCTTATAACGACCATCCAGTGGGGAGAGTGCTGAAAGAGGGTTGGACTGCAAATTAGGCATATGTAATTCCTGATTGGACTGAAATAGTTAACGTTTCTAGACTGCAGTTAATAACTTACGGCGGATATTACCAGCTGTTTCATGTACTCGCTTGCGATAGAAGACAAGGCGCCAGCGGCGTCCACCAAGTTGGTACCATAAAACAGCCGAACGTATACCTCCTAACAACAGAGCTCTAATTCGGTTTGCTACTCGTTCGTTTTCTAGATTTTCTCTCTTGCCATGGATCTTAATACGGTACGGCAACTTGCTAATTGTATCCTGGTAGAGTGCTGCTAGATGCTCGAAAAGGCGATCTTGTTGCAGATAACTCATTTCGCTTTTGTGCTCTTTGAATGTCATTAAGCTCAGAAATTTCAGCTATCTCTTGCAGGCCTTCCCTTATTCTGGTTTGCATTTGTTGGTTAGCTATTAATTTATTACGAAGTGATAATAAACCGAGAGTATGACGAACTACGTTTGGGTCTTCTTGGTCCCGCCGATTACTAAAAGTCTTTTGTATTATGCGCAGCCCAAAACCTAGGTCTGTTATCCTAGGATAAATATCGTTAATTGAGCTGGAATCAAATACCAATAATGGCTCAATTGACGTAATCAACTCGATGTTAGGTACCGTACCATTTATAGCGAGACTATTTGCTAGCGAAGCGCACTGAGCAACAGCGGCTAAAGCTATATTTTGACTCTCCCACTGATTGAATCTTTCAAAAGAATAGTTCAATGATTGCGCCTCCCAAGCAACGGTCATCGTGGTAAAACACAATGTATTGTCCGGGAGTGACTGCCCTTTGAGGTTGATCAAAAATTACTTCAACCTGTGTTTCTGAAAATAGGTTCACTTGGCAGTGCTGGTCCGATTGACGATATCGTATTTTAGCGGTGCAGCTAAGAGGCAAAAGTGGCACATTTTTATTGATCCACGAAGGCATACTAGCGATCAACTTAGTAGAGTATAGGTCTTCATTTTCATTACCCTGTGCGACGATTAGTATATTCTGAGCCAGGTCCTTATTCACAACGTACCAGGGCGCATCCGCTTTATTTTTTACTCCGCCGATACCTAAGCCTTGGCGTTGGCCGTACGTGTAAAACATGAGTCCAGCGTGAGTCCCTAAGGTTTCTCCTTCTGCATTTTGAATGGACCCAGGCTTTGCGGGCAAGTATTGTTCTAAGAAATCTTTAAATTTTCTTTCACCAATAAAACATATTCCAGTGCTGTCTTTTTTGTCATGTGTCCGTAGATTTAAGTTAGAAGCTATCTTTCTAACCTTTGCTTTAGGGAGCTCACCTATAGGAAATAAACTTTTATGAATGCAAGCCTCGCTAACCTCGCAAAGGAAATAGCTTTGATCTTTGTTGCTATCAGAGCCTTTCAACAAAACGGTCTCTCCCGCTGCTTCCAATTTTCGAACGTAATGGCCCGTTGCGATTTGCTCGGCACCTAATTCAGTGGCGTATTCTAAAAACGCCTTGAATTTGATTTCACGGTTACAAAGTACATCTGGATTGGGTGTTCGGCCGGACTTATATTCATCTAGAAAGTGTTGGAAAACATTATCCCAATACTCTGCAGCAAAATTCGCAGTGTGGAGAGGGATGTTGAGGCTATTACAAACAGACTGTGCATCAGCAAGGTCTTCTTTTGCAGTACAATATTCGTTTCCATCATCCTCTTCCCAGTTCTTCATAAATAGGCCTTCCACCTCATAGCCTTGCTGCTTCAGCAAATAAGCAGCAACTGAAGAATCAACACCACCGGACATGCCTACGATAACTGGAGTGCGAGATTTGGGTAAAGTTGTCGTCGCCATTGTCTCTTCGAATTATTGGTGGGGATAAAATTTGCTCTAATAAAATTATGCAACACTTTGAGTGCCATTGGGCTTCTTAATTCGGAGCTGAGTGAGGCTATTTCTTTAAGAGATAGCCAGTAGACATCTAGAATGTCACTATCAATCACAGAGATTTCAATTTCAGCGATCGGCTTGGCAACGAAACAATGTCGCACATAATTGATTTCGTCATGTGGCGAGGTGTATTGGTAAATGCCAAGAAAGTAGTTGTCTTTGACCCTTCGGCCTGTTTCTTCTAGGGGCTCTCTCTGCTTCAGCAATCAAATATTCAGCGGGCTCAAGATGGCCAACAGGCTGATTATATATGATTTTTCCAGCAGGTTTCTCTCTCATGAGGAGAAAGTGATTATCTTTATAGGTCACGCTGGTTAAAGGCGTGGGTAGCGCTTCAGTCATCGCTATCAAATTCTAAAAAAAAGCGATTCTAATCATTAATTGGTTTTTTGAGCAATATTATAAAAGCATTAGCTAAGTTGTATTGTATATTGACGACTTTAGCTAGAGGCAGGTAACAGTGGATAATCAGCCCATGAGTAAATTAACGCACTTAGACAACTATGGAAATGCGATGATGGTTGATGTCGGAGAGAAGACATCTACGCAAAGGGGTTGCCATCGCGAAAGGCGAAGTCACTATGGCATCTGATACCCTTAGGCTCATTGCTGAAGGTGGCCACAAAAAAGGAGATGTCCTCTCCGTAGCGAGAATTGCTGGTATTCAGGCAGCTAAGAATTGCTCGCAACTTATTCCGCTCTGCCATCCGCTGATGTTGACTTCAGTGGAGGTTGTCATGAACCTTGACAGCGATAATAGTCGAGTAATCATTGAGGCCACCTGCAAAGTTAACGGTCCTACGGGTGTTGAGATGGAAGCACTAACGGCTGTGTCAGTGTCTGCTTTAACTATCTACGATATGTGCAAAGCAGTTGATAAAGAAATGACTATTTGCGATATCAGCTTGCTAGAAAAGCAAGGTGGCCGCAGCGGTCATTATAAGAAAGTCGTATAGGTGCTATGGCTATGATTAGAATCCATTATTTCGCAAGTGTTCGAGAACGGCTCGATCAATCAGAAGAGCAACTTAAGCTGCCTGAAGGGGTTTCGAGCATCGAAGACCTGATTCGGCATCTGAAAATTATAAACCCTTCATTTAAATCCGTTATGGATTCCAGTAAAAAAATAATGGTAGCAGTAAATCAAACGGTTATCGTAGACCTAAATTACAAGCTTTCTGAAGATGATGAAGTAGCTTTCTTTCCGCCAATGACAGGAGGCTAGTAGAGCTAACTCTATGAGCTTCCAAACAAACTATTCGAATCCATAATGATTAGCATACAAGAAGAAGATTTTGATGTTGGTGCTGAATATGAGCTGCTAAAAATAAAAGCAGGGGATGCTGGTGCGATTGTCATCTTTACCGGGCTTGTTCGAGAAATCTATAGCCTCGATAATAAAAGTGCCGAACCTATCAAGTCGTTATATTTGGAACATTATCCTGGAATGACCGAAAAAAGCCTGCAATCAATTATCGGTAAAGCAAATGACAAATGGGCATTACTCGGGACTCGGATTATACATCGAATCGGCGAGCTTAAACCTTCAGATCAAATCGTATTTTTAGGCACTTCTAGTACGCATCGGCAAAACGCGTTTGACGCAGCTCAATTTATTATGGATCACTTAAAAAGCGAAGCTCCGTTTTGGAAAAAGCAAAGTTCAAAGCTAAATAGCGAATGGGTTGAAAGTAGGGTTTCGGATACAGACGCCTTGGACAGTTGGCGAGATCGCTAAACTTCGCACTCTAGGTAATGACCTGGTTCTAGGTCATTAAGGTCCCAAGAGCCGATTGCAATTCGGACTAAGCGTAACGTAGGAAATCCAACGGCGGCGGTCATGCGCCTCACCTGTCGATTTTTCCCCTCATAAAGTGTGATTTTTAACCAGCTAGTAGGAATATTTGCACGAAATCGAATAGGAGGCTCTCGCTCCCAGAGAGTGGCGGGCTCATCGATTTTGCTAGCTTGGGCAGGTCGAGTTATTCCGTCCTTGAGTTTTATACCACTCTGAAGTTTGTCGATAGCAGCATCAGTAATTAGTCCATCAACTTGAGCTATGTAGGTTTTACCAGTATTAAAGGCGGGATCAGCGATCCTTTGCTGTAGTTTGCCATCATTGGTCAGTAGCAGTAGTCCTTCGGAATCCTTATCTAATCTACCGGCTGCATAAAATTTTTCCTGAAAAATATAACTGGAAAGGTTTTTTTGATCTCCTTCTCCAGTAAATTGGGAGAGCACGCCGAACGGTTTGTTAAAAAGTAGCAACTTGGACATTACTTCTACGCCATAAAACTGCTTTGACTAACAGCCATCCGCCAGCCTCACGTACCTAGTTCGTGAATTAAAATCGTTTAAGAATCTGGTGCCAATTTGCCTAAAGCTTTAGTCCTTATTCGGAGTCAGCAGTCGTTTCTTCATCTATTGGAGGGTCCACGGCTTGCTCTTCAGCCTCTTCGGCATCATCTGCTTTTTCTTGGGGTTGTTCGGGAAGAGATTGAATATTAGCAGCATGTAAACCTTTTGGTCCTTGAACTGTATCAAATGACACTAATTGTCCGGCCTTAAGGGTTTTGTATCCTTCCATCCCGATTGAAGAATAGTGAGCGAATAAATCATCACCACCGTCATCAGGTAAAATAAAACCAAATCCCTTAGCATTATTGAACCACTTTACTTGCCCGGTACTCATTGGAATCACTCCGTACTTCTTATTATTATTTTTTAATATTTTGAGTGTGGACGCACCACTATCCGATGCTATACACCATCAATCTATTAATGTCAAAGTCTCCTGTCTGCTTTTAGATGCTTTAGAGCTATTGTATGTACTTGAAATCCACAGAAATGGTCCTATTTACCAGTATAATAATGCGAGTGCGTATCGGAAGCTCTATCCTAGATAAAAGGCTTTTCTTAGCATTGAAACTGACGCAAAATATTACTGTCTGCAGTGACACTAAAATCTGATTTTTTGGTTTTCAATGGTTATGAACAACAAGCATGGACTAAACGTAAAGATGACGAAATTACCCGCGCGCCCTAGTGCTTCTCAAGGTGATGGGGACGATGATCAGAACACTGGTTTTGCGGCGACAACTGAAAAGCCTAAACTAAAACAGCCACCGCTTTACAAGGTGGTTCTTATTAATGATGACTACACCCCTATGGACTTTGTCGTCGAGGTGCTGCGCTCCTTTTTTGACTTGAATGTAGAGAAAGCAACCCAAGTAATGCTAAAGGTTCATACAGAAGGAAAGGGCGTATGCGGTGTTTTCAGTAAGGACGTTGCCGAAACTAAATCTGTACAGGTGAACGATTACTCGAGAGAGTGTGAGCAGCCTCTTCTTTGCTCTGTCGAAGTGGACAGATAGGTTTTCTGTAAGAAAAAACTGGTTAAGGTTAAGATTTAAAAAGTAAGGATCAAAGTTTTCTAATATCTAGGGCGACATATGCTTAGCAAAGATCTAGAAGCAACATTAAATTACGCGTTTAAAAGTGCGCGTAAGAAGCGGCATGAGTTCATGACCGTAGAACATCTTTTATTGGCGTTACTTGATAACGAAGTAGCCTCCAATGTGCTACTTTCCTGTGATTGTGATTTAGGTCAATTGCGTGATGAGTTAGCAGAATTTGTTGATACCACAACTCCGCTAATACCTGAATCTGAAACTACCCGCGAGACGCAGCCAACATTGGGATTTCAGCGTGTGTTGCAACGTGCAGTATTCCATGTGCAATCATCGGGCAAACGAGAAGTTACCGGTGCAAATGTTTTAGTCGCTATATTTAGTGAACAAGAAAGCCAGGCAGTCTATTTCCTGAAACAACAAGACGTTTCGAGGATTGATGTCGTTAACTTTATTACTCACGGCATTTCAAAAATTCCTGGTCATATGGACAATGATGATTCTTCCACTGATCAGCAAGAAGACGAATCAGTTGCTGATTCTCCAGCCAACCCTTTGGATAGTTTTGCAACAAATCTCAATTCAGAGGCAGAGTGTGGGCGCATAGATCCGCTGATTGGCAGGGAAGATGAGGTTATTCGTGTAGTACAAGTTCTTTCTCGTAGGCGAAAAAATAACCCATTGCTTGTAGGCGAATCTGGTGTTGGTAAGACAGCAGTAGCTGAAGGCTTAGCAAAGCTGATCGTTGAAGACAATGTCCCAGAAGTCTTGAAAGGCAGCGTTATTTATTCGCTAGACCTAGGAGCTCTCTTAGCTGGGACAAAATATCGCGGTGATTTTGAAAAGCGCTTCAAGGCATTATTGGGGCAACTAAAGAAAAATGAGAATGCAATTCTTTTTATCGATGAGATTCACACAATAATAGGCGCTGGAGCTGCATCTGGAGGTGTGATGGATGCCTCGAATTTATTAAAGCCCGTACTTACTTCGGGTCATTTGCGCTGCATTGGCTCTACAACTTATCAAGAATACAGAGGCATCTTTGAAAAAGATCGTGCTTTATCTCGACGATTTCAAAAAATCGATGTTAATGAACCTGATGTCGATACCACTTACCGAATTTTGAAAGGACTTAAATCGCGATTTGAGGAGCATCATGATTTGCGCTATAGCGATCGCTCCTTAAAAGCTGCCTCAGAGTTGGCGGATCGCTATATTAATGATCGTTATATGCCCGACAAAGCAATCGACGTTATCGACGAAGCTGGCGCCTTTCAAAGATTGCAGCCTGCGAGCAAACGCAAAAAACTACTTCAAGTGACAGACATGGAGAGAGTCGTAGCGACTATTGCGAAAATTCCGCCAAAGCATGTTTCAAACTCTGACATCGATGCACTGAAGAATCTAGGTGTTAATTTAAGAATGGTTGTCTTTGGCCAAGACAAAGCGATCGATACTCTTGCTACTGCCATTAAACTTTCCAGAGCAGGCCTAAATGAGGGCGAACAACCTATTGGATCCTTCTTGTTTTCCGGCCCAACAGGTGTTGGTAAGACAGAGGTCAGTCGTCAACTCGCGAAAATTATGGGCATAGAGTTAGTGCGGTTTGACATGTCTGAATATATGGAACGTCATACGGTATCACGATTGATTGGAGCCCCTCCAGGTTACGTTGGTTTCGATCAGGGTGGCTTAATGACGGAAGCGGTTACAAAGACCCCTCACTGTGTATTGTTATTGGATGAAATAGAAAAAGCACATCCAGATGTTTTTAATTTGCTCTTGCAGGTTATGGATCACGGAACACTAACTGACAATAATGGGCGTAAAGCAGATTTTCGTAATGTGATCCTTGTAATGACTACTAACGCTGGAGCGCAGGAAATGTCTCGAGCTTCAATAGGGTTTACGGAACAAGATCATAGTGTCGATGGCATGGAAATTATCAAGAAAGCATTTACACCTGAATTTAGAAATCGTTTAGATGCTATTGTGCAATTTGGGTCTTTGACCCCAGAAACAATCCGTACAGTGATTGATAAATTTCTAGTTAATCTCCAAGTTCAGCTTGATGACAAGAATGTTCAAATACATGTTGACGAAAGTGCAGTAGATTGGTTCGTTGAACACGGCTACAGTGAATCTATGGGCGCGAGGCCCATGGCTCGCCTGATTCAAGAAAAACTAAAAAAGGCGCTAGCTGAGGATATTCTGTTTGGAAAGCTTGCTGACAATGGTGGTGAGGTATTCGTCACGGCTGTTGACAAGGACATTAAACTCGAAATAACAAAGCGAAAGAGGCAAGAGAGAAAGGAATTAAGCAAGGCTAAGAGCTAGCTCATTTTTTCAGCTATTACGTCCTGAGAGATTGAGCGGCTTATCTAGCGCGGTAAGTGATTCTGCCTTTGGTTAAATCATAGGGGGTAAGCTCTACCCTAACCTGATCTCCGGTCAATATCCGTATATAGTTTTTCCGCATTTTCCCAGAGATATGAGCTGTAACAACGTGCCCGTTCTCTAGCTTTACGCGAAACATCGTATTAGGAAGGGTATCAACAACCTCTCCCTCCATTTCAATTTGATCTTCTTTGGCCATAAGAATCCTCTATCTTTATACAGCGGCCGCATTGTGCCGGAATTTAGGCCGAGAAGCAAAGCGAAGCGGGTCAAAAATAAGCAATCTATTTAACTAATATCCAGTTTCCATCTACCAGCATTTCCATTGGTCGGAAGAGGCTTTTGTATTCCATTTTTTGGCAGTTTTTTATCCAATAACCGAGGAATAGATAAGGAAGGCCGAATTCTTTTGCTTTGTTGATTTGGTGAAGAACTGCATGAATTCCCAAGGATCTTTTGGGTTCGGCTGGGTCGAAAAAGGTATATACAGCTGATAGACCCTGTTCCAAAACGTCAGTAACACTGACAGCCAACAGTTTGGTATCTCGATAAAACAGGTAGAAGCGTGTATCGACTGTTTTAGTTTTTATAAAGGCTTCGAATTGCTCTGGTGTGGCTGGGTACATGTCTCCATCAGCATGTCGCATGTTGATATAACGTTCATATAATGAAAAAGACTCATCACAAGTGAGATCATTTCTCTCAACAACATTCAAATCCTTATTATTAGTTAATATTCTCTGTTGAGAGCGCTTAAACTGATAAAAGTCGACAGGCACGCGACAGGAAATACAGGCGCTGCAGAAATCACAATCGGGACGATACAGATGAGCGCCACTGCGGCGATAGCCTAAATCACTTAATTTGCTATTTATCGACTTGTCGATCGCCAAATCTGGATCCACAAACACTGTAGCCGCTCGTTGATTTTCTTTATAACTGCAAGGGTGTGATGAAGTGCGAAACAATCTTATTGAGCTAATTATTTTAGAGTTAGTATTCATGCTGCAGCTTTACTCGATCGATTCGTTGCGACCAGTTTCCTATTATGCTCTGGCTGTTGCGCTTTTCTTCGTTATTAGCTTCATGAAGCTCCTGCTGCACAGACGCACTTATTTTTTCAAGGAATTCAGTTCTGGGTATTTCGAAAGCGCCGAGTGTAAATAAGTGATCACTAGAAACCTGACAATCAATTAATTCAAAATCCCAGAGTTCCAGTTGCTTGGTCAGGTATACAAGAGCCAGCTTTGAGGTATTGTTTTTGCTGCTAAACATAGACTCTCCAAAAAAAACCTTACCTAAAGCTACACCATAAAGCCCGCCTACAAGGACCCCGTCAGACCAAATTTCGACCGAGTGGGCGTAACCCTGTTCGTGAAGTGCGATATAAGCAGCTTGCATCTCTTTTGTTATCCACGTGCCATCACCTTGGCGCCTGGACTCAGCGCAATGTTGTATAACTTTAGTAAAGCTAGTATCAAAAGAAAACTGGTAGTTATGTTTTTTAAGCAGTTTCTTAAGGCTCTTCGATATCTTTAGCGTCTTAGGTGTTAAGACAAGTCGCGGATTGGGAGACCACCAGAGTATTGGTTGGCCAGCCTCAAACCATGGAAAGATTCCTTGGCGATAAGCACAGAGCAGCCATTCGGGGCTTAGTTGACCTCCAGCCGCCAGCAAGCCATTTGGTTCACCTAACGCCATTTCAACCGGTGGAAATCTTATCTCATTTTCTTCGAGCCAGGGTAGGGGCATGAGATCGCCATTATTCGTCTAGGAATTTCTCAGCATCTAAAGCCGCCATGCAGCCAAAACCAGCGCTAGTAACTGCTTGACGATAAATCTGGTCTGCAATGTCTCCAGCGGCAAATACTCCAGGCACGGATGTTTCAGTGGCATTTCCTCCCAGTCCTGTATTAACTACGACATAACCATTTTTCATCTCTAGCTGGCTTTGAAATATTTCGGAATTAGGGATATGACCAATCGCGATAAAAACACCATCCACCGTTAGCTTCTCCAATGCATCATTTTGCGCATGCTTTATGTTTATGCCAGTAACTCCCATATCATCACCTAGTACCTCATCTAAAATATGGTCCCAAGCGATCGTGACCTTGCCAGCTTCAACTCGCTCGAAGAGTTTTTTCTGCAGGATTTTTTCTGCTCGCAGCGTGTCACGTCGATGGACTAGCGTCACATGGGAGCATATGTTCGATAAATAAAGGGCTTCCTCAACCGCTGTATTCCCTCCACCAATAACGGCTACGGGTTTATTTCTATAAAAAAAACCGTCGCAGGTTGCGCAAGCGCTAACACCTTTGCCCATAAAAGCTTCTTCAGAAGCTAACCCTAGATACTGTGCGGATGCTCCAGTGGCGATAATCAGTGCATCACAGGTGTAGGTTGCACTGTCGCCGATAAGCTGAAACGGGCGGCTAGTTAAATCAACTTGATTAATGTGATCAAAAATTACGCTGGTTTCAAATCGTTCCGCATGGTTTTTCATACGCTCCATCAAATCAGGGCCTTGCAAACCTTCAATATCTCCCGGCCAATTATCGACATCAGTCGTCGTCGTTAATTGTCCCCCCCGCAACCATGCCGGTTATAACAACGGGGTTAAGATTCGCCCGAGCTGCATAGACCGCAGCGGTGTATCCGGCGGGGCCAGAGCCGAGAATTACTAATCGATGGTGCTGGACTTCACTCATAAAAACTGCTTCCTAAAAAGGGTTGATTGCTTGCTGCTTTTTTATGTAATGGTATTTTTCTACATTTAAGCTCTGAGCTCTATTCTACTGATTTAAGTAACATTATTCGCCTTTAGTTCCTTATTTTCTGTGCTTCTTGCCCGATAACCTCAGTGTAGAATTAAATATACTGAAGAATTCTGAACGAATCCCTTGAATCGCACTCTAACCAAACTAGAATTGATTCTAAAATATGTTTCCAAGTGATTGAATAAATTGAAGAATATGGCATGTTGAAATCAGATCAGAAGACTGAGATAAGAACACTTATGCAGCGACTGGTGCGCGAAGGTACTTTGATCGTTTATTTTTTGTTGGCGCTTTTTTTATTAATTGCCTTGTTCAGCTATTCACCCAATGATCCTGGGTTTACCACTACGGGTAGTGGGGATCTCATTAATAACTCAGTCGGGGTTTATGGTGCTTGGATTGCTGATATTTTACTCCACTTGCTTGGTTATTTGGCGTATAGCTTTCCCGCCTTGCTTAGCTATAAAGTTTATACTTCATTTAGAGAGTCCCAGCTTGAATCCGAATTTTCTTGGCCACTTTTTGGGTTGAGAACTCTCGGTTTTGTCTTGCTAACTATTTCCGCCTGTGGATTGGCTACTTTGCATTTTGAGATTGCAGAAGACCTACCTTACTTAGCAGGAGGAGTGGTGGGTTCCCTGGTTATTGATCTGAGTACTCCTGTCCTAGCAGCTTTAGGTACCACTTTGCTGTTATTTGCTATCTTTTTATTTGGTTTAACTATTACTGCAACTATTTCTTGGCTGAAGGTAATCGATAGAGTGGGAGCTTGGACTATATCTAGTGGCTCATGGATAGTAATTAAATTTCAGAAATGGATAGACAATAAGAGGCAGGAGCGCGCCACTAAAGAGCGCTTGGAGACTAGGAAGAGAGTGCTCGATATCCATATCGAAAAAGAAAAGAAGCGCGTTCCTCCAACGATCAAATCACTGCCGAAGAAGAAGCTTACTAAAAGCCTTAGAGTCGAGAAAGAAAAACAAGGTACTTTATTTACGGCTTCCTCTATCAGAGAGCTACCAGCCATTGGCTTACTCGATGCTTGGCAAGAAACCAATGATTCTGGATTTTCGAAAGAATCCCTTGAAGCCATGTCGAAACTGCTGGAATTAAAATTAAAAGACTTTGGGATAGAGATTGATGTAACTGCTGTTAATCCTGGGCCGGTGATTACACGGTTCGAAGTACAACCAGCGCCTGGGGTCAAGGTCAGTCGAATTAGTAATTTAGTAAAAGATTTAGCCCGGTCCCTCGCTGTGATTTCAGTGAGGGTAGTTGAGGTGATACCCGGTAAAACGGTTATAGGTATCGAAATCCCTAATGAAAAACGCGAGATAATTCAATTGAGTCAGGTGCTTTCTTCTACAGAATTTGATCGAGCTGGCTCAACCCTTAGCATGGCTCTTGGTCATGACATCGTAGGCAAGCCGGTCATCGTTGATCTCGCCAAGATGCCGCACTTGTTAGTTGCTGGAACCACAGGTTCCGGTAAGTCCGTTGGTATCAACGCGATGATTCTTAGTCTGCTATTTAAATCTACGCCCGAGCAGGTCAGGATGATCATGATTGATCCAAAGATGCTAGAGCTTTCTGTCTATGATGGTATTCCTCATCTGCTTACGCCCGTGGTGACTGATATGAAAGACGCTGCCAATGGGCTTAGATGGTGTGTGGCAGAAATGGAAAGGCGCTATAAGTTAATGTCTGCTTTGGGTGTTCGTAACCTTGCAGGTTTTAATAAAAAAGTAACGGACGCTAAAAAAATTGGTAAACCAATTCTGGATCCTACTTGGCAACCCGATGCGATGTTACTGGAAGAAGAACAAAGTGCCCCCGAGTTAGAAGCTTTGCCTTGTATTGTTGTTATCGTAGATGAGTTAGCCGACATGATGATGGTAGTCGGCAAGAAAGTCGAAGAGCTTATCGCTCGTATTGCCCAAAAAGCTCGAGCTGCTGGGATTCATTTGATTCTCGCCACACAACGCCCCTCGGTAGATGTGCTTACTGGTCTTATCAAAGCAAACGTCCCAACCCGGCTTTCCTTTATGGTGCAATCAAAAGTAGACTCGAGAACAATTCTCGGAGAGGGCGGAGCAGAGCAATTGTTGGGCCATGGTGATATGTTGTTTTTGCCACCGGGCGGTGGAGTTCCCACTCGTGTTCATGGTGCGTTTGTTAGTGATGAAGAGGTCCATAGGGTTGCCGCAGATTGGAGACAACGTGGTGACCCGGTGTATATCGATGCCATTACCCAGAGCGTGGAAGATCTTGATATGGGAGCATTTGGCTCGCAAAATGGAGATGAGAGTGCAGAAGAGGATGCTTTATATGATGATGCGGTGCGCTTTGTGACCGAGTCTAGAAAAGCATCAATTTCTGCGGTACAACGAAAACTCCGGATAGGGTATAACCGAGCGGCGCGCATGATAGAATCCATGGAAGCCACTGGGGTAGTATCTGAAATGAGTAATAACGGTTCTAGAGAAGTTATTGCACCGCCACCACCTCGCGAATAAATCTACTGCTGAAGCTCATAAGTCTATGTCCCGCGTAGCCGTTACAATTTTTATTATAGTTAACCTGTCCCCAGTTATCGCTCAAGATAGTGCAGTTGGTGAGCTCGATGGATTGTTAAAAGGCATTGATTCTCTGTCCGCAGAAGTGTCACAGCTAATTGTGGAATCTGACGGTGGCATCCTCGAAGAAAGTAATATTCAAATGCACCTGAAAAAGCCAGACGGGTTTTATTGGGAGACTGTCGACCCATTCCCGGAACTTATTGTCACCAATGGTGTTTTATTATGGAACTACCAACCTGATCTGGAGCAGGTTGTCATTGAAAGTTGGGATAGCAGTGAGTCAGAATTAGCTGCGCAACTCCTCAACGGCCGCACCGAAAATCTAGCTGACGAATACACTATTGAGTTGATTGCAGACTCTGACATCACCGAATTCGAATTAACGCCTGTGGCGCTGGATAGTATCTATGATCAAATTACCATTAGCTTTATTGCCACCAATATAGACATGATTCATCTTGATAATAAAAATGGCGAACAGACTGTATGGCAATTTAAGAACATGGAAAAAAACCATCCTCTAGCCGATAGTTTGTTTGAATTTGAGCCACCTACTGACATTGAAATCATTAATAATGTTAGGAAAATCCAGAATACAACAACTAATTAAATTTAGGGTCAAGTCATGAACACTTACCTCGCTATTGCTGTAGGCGGTGCATTCGGCGCCATGTCTCGTTATTGGATAAGCCAGTCAGTACCACGATTTGATGGTTCGGGGTTTCCGCTAGGGACATTCACAGTTAACTTGGTAGGCAGTTTTCTTATCGGAGTGTTATTTATTTTATTCGTTGAAAAACTCCAGGTAGCAGAACAATGGAGCCCTTTGTTTATTGTTGGGTTTTTGGGTGCCATGACAACTTTTTCAACTTTTTCACTCGATGCGTTATTGTTGTTTCAGCAAGGTAACTACAATGTCGCGTTTTTTTATATATTCAGTAGCGTTGCAGCCTGTTTGTTTGCCGCTTACACCGGCATGCAAATCACTCGAATTTTTCTCTGAATACACTTAGGAATTTAAAATGTTAGATCCGAAACGGGTTCGTTCTGAACCTGATGTTATTGCTTCAAAGCTACGCAGGAAGAAGTTTGAGCTTGATACTGAAAAACTCGCTTCTCTCGACAGTCAGCGAAAGGAGCTTCAATCCCAAACTGAAGCATTGCAGAATGAGCGAAATTCAAAATCTAAGCTAATTGGAAAAGCTAAAGCTGCGGGAGAAGACGTTAACGAGATATTGGCCGGTATGGAATCGATCAAAAGTGAATTGGATGAAAAGAAAGCAGCCTTGGAGATTTTGCAGGGTGCGCTGAGTACTTATCTTCTGGGTGTGCCTAATCTTCCAGACGACGATGTTCCAGAGGGTGATGATGAAACTTCAAACCTGGTCCTGGAAAAGTGGGGTTCCCCCCTCAATTATAGCTTCGAAGTTAAAGACCACTCTTTTCTTGGTGAAGCGCTGGCAGAAGGTTTGAATTTTGCTAGTGCTGCTAAAATTACTGGTGCTAGGTTCGTTGTATTGGAAGGGCAACTTGCAAAGCTGCATAGAGCGCTCATCCAATTTATGCTCGACATTCATACCGATGAGCATGGCTATTGCGAGTTAAACGTTCCTTATATTGTCAATGAAACTTCACTAATTGGAACTAGTCAGCTTCCTAAATTCGAAGAAGATCTTTTTAGTCTCGATCATGACCCTAAGCTTTATCTTATTCCAACAGCGGAAGTGCCTGTGACTAATTTGGTACGTGATGAAATAATTGATGCAGATTTACTCCCTTTAAAATTTACAGCGCATACACCTTGTTTTCGTTCCGAGGCGGGGAGTTATGGCAAAGACACAAAAGGTATGATTCGACAGCATCAATTTGAAAAAGTTGAATTAGTTCAGATAGTAAAACCAGCTGATTCTAAAGAGGCATTAGAAGAACTCACTCATCACGCTGAAGTAATTCTACAGCGACTGGAACTACCTTATCAGAAAGTACTTCTGTGTGGTGGCGATCTAGGCTTTGGGGCTTCTAGAACTTATGATTTAGAAGTTTGGCTTCCTTCACAGGAAACCTACCGCGAAATATCTTCCTGCAGTTGCTATACAGATTTTCAAGCAAGGCGCATGCAAGCTAGATGGCGTAATCCAGAAACTGGAAAACCGGAAATGGTTCACACGCTAAATGGGTCGGGATTAGCTGTAGGTAGAACCTTGGTCGCTATTATGGAAAACTTTCAGGAAGAAAATGGTCATATCCGGATTCCAGATGCACTTAAGCCTTACATGAATGGATTAGAGTTCCTCGAATAATGGAATTTCTGCCTATATTCCTAGATATTAAGGAACGGCATTGTGTATTAGTTGGCGGTGGAGAGGTTGCTTATCGAAAAGCACTTCTGCTTATTAAAGCTCAGGCAAAGCTGATAATTGTTGCGACAAATTTTTGTGATTCTCTTGTCGAATTAGCGAATGAAAATTCTTTTGTCAGGATAGATTCTGATTTTTCTCCCCGTCATTTACAAGATGCTATTCTAGTTATCGCGGCGACTGATGATGAGCATGTAAATGCCTTTGTTGCAGAAACTGCTGCTAAAGAAAACATACCGGTAAATGTCGTCGATCAGCCAGCTCTGTGCTCATTCATTATGCCTGCAATTGTAGATCGCTCACCTGTGGTTGTTGCAATTTCTTCTGGCGGTAAATCCCCTGTTTTAACTCGAAAGCTTAAGACTTTAAATGAGTCAATGATTTCTGACCGAGAAGGAGATCTTGCATTATTACTGGGTGAATATCGCGATGCTGTGAAAGAACGGTTCAGCAGCTTTAATGAACGCCTAAGATTTTGGGAAGAATTATTAGAGAGTGAATTAACTGAATTAGTCTATAGCGGCAAAACAGATGCCGCAAAAGAATTAATAGTAAGGTATTTAACAACAAAGAAAAAAGAACGACTAGGTGGAGAGGTCTATCTTGTTGGCGCGGGTCCTGGCGATCCTGACCTGCTCACATTAAGGGCGCTTCGATTGATGCACAAAGCCGATGTCGTGCTTTACGATCGATTGGTCTCTCCAGAGGTGATGAACAAACTTCGACCCGATGCTGAGAAAATCCATGTCGGAAAAACCAGGTCTAATCATACGGTGGAGCAAGAATCCATTAATCAGATGCTGGTTCGGTATGCGCGAGAAGGGAAAAGAGTTTTACGCTTAAAGGGTGGTGATCCTTTTATATTTGGAAGGGGAGGTGAGGAATTATCATCGCTTGCGAATGCCAAAATTCCGTTTCAGATAGTACCCGGTATAACCGCTGCATCTGGTTGTGCGTCCTATGCCGGCATTCCGTTGACACATCGCGACTATGCACAGTCTGTAAGATTTTTAACGGGACACCTGAAAGATGGAGAACTAATACTAGATTGGAAGAACTTAGTCCAAGAGCACGAAACTCTTGTGTTTTATATGGGGCTACTTGGGATATCCACTATATGTGAACAATTAATCAAGCATGGAATGGATGCGGCTATGCCAATCGCTGTAGTACAGCAGGGAACTAGAAGGTCGCAGAGAGTTCTTTCAGCGGAATTAAAGACTATGCCCGCATTGATCGAGAATTCAAATCTGAAAGCGCCAACAATTATTATTATCGGCAGGGTAGTTGATCTGAGAGCGGAATTAAGTTGGTATAATCCTGAGTAATCTATATGCAATTATCAGGCTTCGGCAATCCAGCTATTTTATTCGCTGTTTTTGCTGGGCTTCCACGAAAAAGCTTCATTAAATAAACGCTCCGCCCTTTTTTTGTGCCGAGCTCTCGTTTTACAAGATTTATCAGGGCACGTGTTGCTGGAGAAGCTTGGTGACGACGGTAAAAATTACGTAATAAATTTATAACTTCCCAGTGTGAAGCATTGAGCTTTATATTTTCCTGCTGCGCCAAATACTCTGCAACTTCTTCATTCCAGTCGGCGAGTTCTCGAAGGTAACCTTCTTTGTCCACTGCAGGATGGGTATGCATTTTTAGAACCAACTGATTACTTTGTCAAATTCTTCACACATTTCAACAAAAATTTGGTAATTGATTATCTTTATAGTTTTTATATCATCCAGTTTTAATCCTCTCGCGTCTAAATCTTCTTTTAATCCATACCAAGTAACATCTGACTCAAAGTCATCTGACACTTTGCTATTCGCGCAATAATAGACCCCATCTTCGATGAAGAGAATTCCATCCCCTTTGTCTACAACTGGAAGACATTCACTTAAGAGTTTCGATTTTGGTGATTTGCTAATTGTGTGTAAAGTGCTCATAGATTGATCACGGTATCGCTGGAGTTCAGCACAGTCTTTAGCTCGTTAGCGTTAGTTAGCTTAGGTTCAATAACCAAATCCCCCAAAAGTAGCCCCCTGGACTCTAGGGACTCTTTGCAAACATAGATACGTTCTATCCCGTATAAATTCAGTGTTTCCAATATTTTACCAATTGTCTTTGTGTGAATTGCTTCGGCGTCCTGGTTCTTCAATAATTGATAGACACCGTCTTCCATAAACACGTAGTTCACTTGTTGCTCAAAGACTGCAGCAGCAAGTGCGGTGTCTAAACAAAGTTGTGGTCTATTACTCCCATAGGGAGCAGTTCGACTTATAAAGGTAAATGTTTGTTTCTGTGAATCGTTCATTGCTATCCGAAATTAAGCAAGCGATCAGAGTTAATCGCAGCATCTATTAGTTGACCTAAACCAGCTATTTCCGAACTTTCAAATAAACTCACTGCAGACAATTCATGCCTCTCTGCTTCTTGTTTGTCTACTATGCCACGCTTTATAGCTGAGCTTACACACACCGCAGAGTCCAAGTCATAGTCACGGATGAGATCATCCCAACTAGCTTGCAAATTTATTTCGTCCTGAGGGACTCTTGCTATCTTATTTGTATTATGTGCGCCATCAGAGAAAAAGAAGAGTCGATAGATCTCATGCCCTTCGCTCAGAAGTGTTTTGGAAAAATTGAAAGCAGTAGCTGCCGCTTGAGAGGAGTAGGGCGCCGCGTAGACGACTATTGTAAATTTCATTAATAATAATATTTACTAGTTTTAATGAAAAAGCCCCGACTAGACCGGGGCTCTGTAAATTTGGAGTGTTGATTTGGGTCTAATTTCTGCCGGTCAATGAACCTAGCAAATGAAGTAGGTGAATAAAGATGTTAAAGATACTTAAGTAAAGGCCAACTGTTGCAATTATATAGTTACGCTCGCCACCGTTTATTATGCGGCTAGTATCAAACAGAATGAATCCAGACATTATCAAAATTACACCAGCTGAAAGCGCGAGGCTGAATGCTGGGATCTGTAAAAACATGTTGGCTATCATTCCGAATATGACTACAAGCATTCCTGTAAATAGAAACCCTCCGAGATAACTAAAATTAGATCTCGTGGTTAGGGCATAGCCAGAAAGTGAAAGGAATATAAAAGCTGTTCCCCCTAATGCCTGTGCAACGATTGCAGATCCGTTTGCGTAGGCCATCATGTAAACGGAAATAATCGGCCCTAAAGCGCCTCCCATAAGTCCGGCAAAGACAAATATTGCCACTAGTCCTTTAGATGAATTTGCATTCGCTCTAATGACAAATGTCATTATAAATCCGCCAATAAACATCAGGAAGCCAGTGCCTTGACCCACTTGCATGACCATTGTTACGACAGCGGAAATAGCGCTAAAAAATAGGGTCATTGCCAGAAGTGAATAGGTGTTTCTGATTACCGTATTAGTAGCCAACACTGATTCTTGAGTACGTGAGATATTCAGATCAACTTCGTTCATTGCTTTCTCCAGCAGTTTATTCGGCGCCAAGAACTAATGATTTAGTGGCTACCTGGTTAATTTAGTTAACGACCAATATCACAGATGCTTTATATGAATATTGGGGTTCATGCGTTTGATTTCAATGGCTTAGAACCTTATAAAGCATGCCGTTGATATGAATTATCATACCCTGTAACTGGACAAAATCAATGCATTTCGGTGTGCAAAATAATCTCTTAATGCCTGTTCGGGCCTTATTTCACTGAAGCGGGGATTAGTGTAAGATTCTGCTCCTACCGCGGAGGGGTGGCAGAGCGGTTGAATGCACTGGTCTTGAAAACCAGCGAGGGTGAAAGCCCTCCGAGAGTTCGAATCTCTCCTCCTCCGCCACTATATCCTGAATCAAATCAATAGCTTACCTTTTTCTAATTGTCATTTTTAACGTTTTGTCCCTAATCCAATTTTATTCTGAGACTCTAAAAGCGAGTTATCGGTCTTTGAATATTCATCCATCCACTCTGAATAAGCGTCATGCGATGCTAGTCGGATACCAGTAACGATTTCTTTGAAAATCTGCACCGGAGTGTTCTGTTGCGCTGCAAGTGCTATAAGAATTAAAACCAGAGCTGAAAACTGGTGCGTCACCACTGAATTTTTCGTTTTGTTCTAAAGCTTTTAATTGCCGAACGGATAAACAGAGTTTTGGATTACGTCTAAAACTCATTCCTCGCCAATCTTCATCCTCAGCTTCTTCTCGGAAAGAAATTGCACCAGAAAATATGTGCCAGCCTTCTACTTTTTCTCGACAAATAATTTGTTCATCAAAAGATAAGGAGGAGTTGTACAAAGCTAGTTCGGATTCATTCATCATTTCAAAGGACGGCCGAATATCTCCCGCGCAGGAGGATAGACTAACCAAAACAACTACGGCAGATAATGTGAGCTTGTTTAACATGATGCCCTTGATTAAAAGCATGACAACTAATAGTACTAGTATTTAAATGGCCGTTCTAGAAAAAAAACATTTTCTGGTTGAACCTTTCAGGGAGGAACATGACAAAAGAAGCGGTGCGATCCAGAATCAGTAATTCTCGGACAAATTTACACGGTATCCCTATGATTGTGTATGAGTGTCTTTGTTTATTTGTTGATTGATAACAACAACTTGCAACACACTCATTCGGACTCGTAAAATCTCAAAAGATGCCATCCGAGAGTTCGAATTATTCCTCTCCCGCCCCTGTTTATGCGGGCTGGAGAGGCATAGCCAGCCTATAATTTCTGGGATATAGTCGATACAGGATCTGAAGGTATTGAGAGATCTTCAAGTTCCTATATATCTAGGGAAATAGTCTTACGAAAATAAACGCAGCTAAATAGTTCTAGGGCATGTCCCTAGGAAAAAATTTCACTAGAAATGCAATAACTAGAACTCAGAACAAGGCTAAATGATGAATACCGATTCCAACCCCGGGTCACCTCGAATTTTCCCCATATTTCTTTTTGTTTTTGCTACACCGCTAATACTCGGTGGAGTTCAGCTGATTACTTTAGGGGGATCGTTTTATTATCTTTTAGCTGGAGTTCTAATGGTCGCAAGTGCCAAACGTATCTGGGTCTCCGACCCGCTGGCATCAAAGTTTTATGGTGGATTGATGATCGCAACTGTTGCCTGGTCCCTTATGGAATCAGGCACAAACTTGTGGGCCTTGGCTCCGCGTATCTTGCCCTTGGCTGCAATTGGTTTGTGGTTTCTCCTGCCCTGGTATCGCAATGCGGTTTACCATGGGAATCCTCCACCATTATTTGCGTCGACGATAAGTAAGTCTGCCGCTGGTTTGACAGTAGTATTAACTCTTATTGTTTTTTATGACGGCCTCGGCTATGACGTTAATCCTCTGACCCCGCGAAGTGGAATTAATACGGTAAACACTGCTACAGATTGGCCCAGTTACGGGAATACATTAGGTGGGAGTCGTTATTCTCCGCTAGATCAGATTAATCGGGGCAATGTAGAGGACCTTGAAGTCGCATGGACTTATAGGACTGGGATCGGTGGGCCTTTTAAAGCAACACCGCTCCAGATTGGAGAGCTATTATACGTATGTGCCGCAGGCAACGTGATTATCGCTTTGGATGCGCAAAGCGGAGACCTAAGCTGGCAATTTGATCCTTTAATCGACCCAGAGCATTTAGCCGCAATCCCCTATTTCACTGCTGGTTGTCGGGGGGTTTCCTATTATGCGGCGCCAGAAGGCTATCAAGGGGAATGCCCCGAGCGAATCTTAACTGCTACAACCGATGCTAGGCTAATTGCTGTCGATGCCTATACGGGCGAGCGTTGCTTGCAATTTGGTGAGCTAGGTGAAATTAGTTTGTCGGAACACATGGGTAATGATCCTCGAATATTTAATTTTCAAACTTCCCCTCCTGGAATTGTTCGCGGAAATGCAGTTGTTGGTGGCTGGGTATTCGATAACCAATCTGTCGGTGAACCTTCAGGTGTCGTGCGAGCATTCGACGCCCTCAGTGGAGAGTTCGCCTGGGCATGGGAC
This sequence comes from uncultured Pseudomonadales bacterium, assembly GCA_964275945.1. Taxonomy (GTDB): domain Bacteria; phylum Pseudomonadota; class Gammaproteobacteria; order Pseudomonadales; family Pseudohongiellaceae; genus UBA9145. Next base: position 20,977 of record CAXYEH010000056.1, on the reverse strand, counting down.
ATGGGGCGCCCTGGTATTAACACAGAACCGTTGCGTGGAGAGGTTTACACCAGAGGGACGCCGAATGTTTGGAGTCTGTTCAGTGTAGATGAAGAGCTGGGTCTCATCTACGCCCCCACCGGCAATGAAACCCCTGATTATTTTGGCGGTCAGCGTTTAGAATCTAGCGAGCAATACGCCAGCTCAGTGGTTGCCATTGATGGTGAAACTGGCGCTGTACGCTGGTCATTCCAGACAGTACACCATGATCTTTGGGATTGGGATGTGCCGTCACAGCCTGTGCTAATTGATTTGCCTGGAGACGACGGCGAGAAAGTGCCCGTTGTGCTCGTTCCGACGAAGCGAGCAGAAGTGTTTGCGCTAAACCGAGTGACTGGTGAGCCTTTCTTCGAAATCGAAGAAAGATCAGTACCCACTACTGGGGGCGTGCCCGAGGATTTTGCTGCGGCAACACAACCTTTCACAGTCGACATGCCGAATTTTCGCCCCGACATAACAGAAGCGATGATGTGGGGTATCACTCCAATAGATCAGATGTTATGTAGAATTGAATTTAAAAAAATGCGTTATGATGGGCACTTCACTGTGCCCGGTACCGACACTATTTTCCAGTTTCCAGGCAATGCTGGTGGGCATAATTGGGGCTCGGTAAGCGTTGATCAAGCGAACAACATCATGGTGGTGAATCCGATGCTAGTCGGCAACCAGCTTACTCTGATTCCCCGCGATGAGCTTCCGGAAGGAGTGCAGGGAAACCAATTAGGTACACCTTATTCTCATACGACGATTCGTTTTCTATCTCCGTTAGAAGTCCCTTGTAATCAGCCTCCTTTTGGCATGCTTGCGGCAATTGATCTAGAAACAAGACAGTTGCTGTGGGAGCGCCCCATAGGCTTGGCGAAGGACAGCGGTCCCTTAGGTATAAAAACACGATTACCTCTTACCATCGGTACTCCGCAGTCTGCCGGTACAGTTACAACTGCGGGAGGCTTAATATTTCAAGCCGGTACTTTTGATAATACGATGCGTGCCTCGGATATTCTAAATGGTAAAGAACTTTGGAGTAGTCCAATCCCATATCAGGCTACTGCCACACCCATTAGTTACTTATCCCCGGGGGGACACCAGACTGTAGTCGTAACAATACCTGTTTGGAATTCAACAACAGGCTCTGGGTTTAGGACGCTTCCTGCAGATCAAGAAGATCCAGAAGGCGGATATATAATCGCCTACCGCCTGCCTGAATGAGATAGATTTCACGCAGCCTGACGTTGTATCTTTTCTGCTATTTAACAAAGGGTATAAGTTCTTCTTCTAAATAAAGTTTATTATGCAGTCTGATAGGTAAATTAATTCGCCATCTAACAAGCTTGGTTACGGGGTAACCCCAATTATAAAACCTGATGCATTCTTTTATATGCCACTTAAGAAATCTTTTCATTTTTATTGGCCTTTTATGCAGAGGCTAAAAACTTCTTATTTTATTATTAAACCTTAGTTTTCGTTAATGCACCGCGGATCCATCGCTTGGGCATCTCGAATTTGCTCAAGGGTAAATGCAATTGGTGCGCAGCCGTGATCTACACCACAGACCAGGTCCCACTCGGAGCGTGCCAACTGATGACAACCAAAACAGCTTCCTGATGGACTAGCTACTTCAGCGCCTCCTCGCGCCAAAATACTCGTGCCTTCTGCGGATAGACCTAGCAGGAAAAATTCCCAGTCGTTGGTGACTGGATTCCAGCCTTCCTGATGCTTAATCATCGCTTCGTCAGGAACTAGAGTCAGCAAAGATCCAGGCGGGTAATTGCCTCCGCTACTGGAATTGGCAACCGACAGGGTTGCATCCAAGTTCCCCAAAATATTATCGACAAAAAATCTGCCACTCGCCGCTAACGCACTTAAACATTTAAAGGTAGATTCTGATACATCGACTTTCTTGCTGTCATCAGCCGAGTAACTTTGACTAATAATTAGCGAAGAAAGGACGATTACGGAAAGTGTTTTAAGTTGTGATTTAAACATAATTGCGTCAAGTCCCGGTTAATGGCAGTGAATGATTGTTTACTTTGGATAAAATCGCATCTCAACGGAATCATTTTGTAAATTCATCGTTGTTATGCATATGTACTGATTGCCATCACTAACATCATCTAATGAGTAAAAAGAATACATATAGCCATCTCTACTCCAAACACCTTGACGGGACGAGCTTACTCTTGATCCGTCATTGTTAATAGCGGTGGCCCTTCCTTGGAAAGAACCTTGATCCACTGAATTGGGATTATCCAAATTTATATTATAAGTTAACCAAGTTTTTCCATATATTTCATTGTCAGAAACGACATTGATGACTCCACCTTCGTCGGTCAATACCACAGAGTTTATTGTGCCTGAAAGGTTTACCCTTTCTCCCGTCACCTCAAACCCATAAGACATCCACGGAACAGCGACAGCAAAACAGAGAAGAGTTATTGTAGAAAGTAGTCTATTCATTTTAAATCCTCGTTTGTTAAAAATTCACCATTCCAGAATGGATAAGGTAACGGTCAAGCAAAGTAGAGTTATTTATTGTTTTAGTTTTTGATCTACATAAATGTACACGAATGATTATATAGAGGCGATACATTTAATTTCAATTTTACATTCTGGAGATACTAGTGCCGTAATTCCTATTAATGTCTGAGAAACTTCTGGCTTGCAACCATAGATTAGCTCTCTCGCCTGAAAGATTTCACCAACATTATCCATGCACTCACTAACATCAGTAACGAACCAGATTTCATCAATCACATTATCAAGGGAGGCTCCAAACTCTTTGAGAACGTTTTGGATATTCGCGTAGCAATTTGCCATCTGCTCTTTAATGCTTTCAGGAATTTTTCCGTCTTCTCCATCTCCAAGTTGACCGGCAAGAGTTAAAATATTTCCTACTTGTACTCCCTGAGAAAAGAAATCTGAATAAGGGCCTTCTCTGAATAATTTTTTATCTATTTTCATGACCTATCTCCAAAATAATGAATACCTATAAAACCGACATTGTAATTAAAAATAGGTGAGCTATTTTATTATTCAACACAACTATATAAAGTCGATGGAAGTGCAGAGAAACACTGTGAGCAATAACAATAAAAACTCTCGTCAGGATGACGAAGGTAATGATAAAGACAGTAATACTACCGCGCAGGGTGGCGTGTTGAGGCGTAGAGGCTGGATGCATAGAATTTGGTAAAACAGAACCTTCTCCTACTTTTTAGGTCGGCTAGGTAAGATCAAGAAAACATCAGTAAAAATGTGGTTAATATTCTTAATCTTTTGGGTGGTTTTTTTATTGGGGCGTTGATAGTTCTTGAAGGATATGATCCAGAGGGGTCATTGCCTGACCCTATTGATTACACTTTAGGATAGAAAAATCGCGTAATCCGTAAATAACAGACCTGACAAGCATGCGCATCAACTAAGTCGTTATATTCTGCTCTGGCATCGGTGAATCTAGTAGGGGAGCAGGGCTGTTTTATTTTTAACGCAATCGAGTTACGTAACTCACGTGCATGAGCGATGTATGTGTCTGACTAGCACTTTAACAATGAATTAAAAAGGCAGGAAACAATTGAAAGTATTTAAATGGCTAGGAATAGTCGCTGTAGTTTATGTTGTTTTTGTTCTCCTATTCGAATCCCTATTTCTGGGCATGTATCAACCGTCTTTTGAGGATCCAGAAGGGTGCTCAAATGCAGATGGACAAAACCCACTAAGGACTGATTGCGGTATACCGATGATTGTAATTACTACGACAGATGATAAAGGGGAATCTAATAACACAATGGTTGCACGCTTTATTACCGAAGGAAAACTATATGTCTCAGCTCACCACTGGACTCGAGGCTGGTACAAAGCAGCCCTTAAGAACACTAATGTACGCGGAGAAATTCAGGGAAATTTTGAAGATTACATTGCGGTGCCAGTGCAAGGAGAGGAGTTTGAGCTGGTGGCTGCTGGATTTCCTTTGCCGTTTTCAGCAAGGTTTTTAATGGGGTTTCCGCCACCCAGACAAATCCTCCGTCTGGATCCCTACTTAGAATGAAAAAACTTATTAACTATTACTGCAGTAAATATTCTACAGCATCCCTTGTGTGTCACATGCTGGATATCGTGCGGATAGAAAATAATTTAGCTAGCCAAACATCTTTGCCTATTAAGATTAAATCATTCAAAGTCTCGGTGGCGGTAATTGGCCCAGTATGGACTCAATTGCAACACCAATTCCCAGTAGTGATTGGTCGCTGCCGGCTGGACCGTCCAGTTCAAGACAGACCGGCAGCCCGTCGCGATTGAGGCCCGCTGGCACGACAATGCCTGGTAGACTCCCAGTGCTGCCAGGCGAGATATTTCGACTTATTAGATTCTCAAATGAGACACTTTGCCCATTGACGGTCATATTTGGATTCTGTCCAATTAACGGCGCAGTAATTTGCGCCACTGGAAAAACCATCGCCGCCAGGTTGTTATCGTGGTAATAACTCGCAAGAGTTTTTCTTAGCGCAGGTAAATGTTGATCTCGCGCAGCGGTAAAGTCTTCGATGGTTGGTGAGAGTTCGCTTCCGGGTAATACTAATCTCGAGAAAACAGCCTTTATGTCTGAGCTCACTTGGGCCATCAGCTCGTCGAATGTCACGCCTGTATCAAAGTCTGTCAAGAATTGAGTCAGCATTGGCAAAACATGATAGAGCTGCACTCGGGCGGTAGTCAGATCAATCAATCGCTTTAGATCCGTTATCTCGGCTTCGACCAGAATAACGCCCGCATCAGCTAGCCGAAGTAGCGCCTCTTCGCAGATTCGTTCAACGTCCTCGTCTAGCACGCTATAGAAATATTCACGCGGCACACCGATTCGTAACCCCCTGAGTGAAATCGAATTATTCGTCAGTGGTGCACCGGTCATGACATGATCGAACAACGCGAGATCGCTAACATTACGAGCTAGCGGGCCAACTTGATCAAATAGTGGCGTGATTGGTATTACGCCTTGATTTGGGTAGCGATGGAGAGTCGGCCGAAAGCCGGCCAGGCCGCACATGGCTGCGGGGACTCTGATTGAGCCTTGTGTATCTTCAGCAATACCGATCGGGGCCATCCTGGCGGCTATAGCCGCCGCTGTGCCACCACTGCTACCTCCGGGAATGCGGTCGATATCATAGGGATTGCGAACTGCCCCAAATTCCTGATTGTTGCTGGTCCAGCCAAACGACAGTTCATGGACATTAGTTTTGCCTAAAACGATTGCACCAGCTTCTTTCAATTTCTGCACGAGCGGTGAATCCTCGGCCGGATAAAAGTTTCTAAGTGCTCTAGTGCCGCCTGTAGTCGCATATCCTGCAGCGTTAACACTATCTTTAATGGGAATTGGCAAGCCATGCAAGGGTGGGAGTTCAGCTCCCATTGAGCGACTAGTGTCGGCTTTTCTTGCTGCTTCAAGTACTCGCGCTGCGTCGAAGTTTATAAACGCGTTTAAATGCTTGCCAGATTCGCAGCGTCTCACTAAGGCTTCGGCATATGCTTCAGCACTAATATCGCCTCGCAGCATTGCCGAAACAGCTTCTCTCGCCGTTAAATCTATGAGAGATGTCGTATTTGCTTGGCCAGAAATGTCTTCTTCTGTTGCACAAGAGATGGCCCCGGTTGCTAAAGCGGCACTCCAAGTTAAAAATGTCCGCCGGGTTGTTCCGGAATTAGCAGTCATTTCATTCCTCCTATTATTTCGGCTCTATTAGTACCCGTATTAGTAAAAGCGGAGTAGGGTTATTGGCGCTAGACGTGTATTAAATACACGGGTCTTCAATAGTTGATACTAATTCTAGAAATTCTTCTGAGAAAAATGTACGCCTAAACTCAAAAATGTCTCTTAAATCACATTGGCTCAAAAGGTATTCCAAATTCCGTTTCTTTGCTTCAAACATTTCGTCTGACATCAAGTCGTTTTGATATTGGATAAAGTCATTTTCAGCCGTATACCAATAGATTTGATTAAACGCTCGCCTCGCAATTAAGTCTTCTTGGCTCATGTCTTCAAGAGCATCTCCTTCTGCCCTAGCTATATAGTCCAAATCATAACCAGCTTCCAAAAATGATCGATAATTTTGTCTTTCGTCAGCCGCTCTCTCCTGTTGTTGGCCCGCAAGGGCTATCCTTTGAGACTGTTGCATCTCCATACCAACAAAGACTAGTCCGCCCAGCAATCCCATCATACCGATAAGCTGGACCCAAACATCTAGGCTGACCGTTTTTATATTCATTAACAGAAGATACTATATACATTAGTTATCAGGGAAACTAACAAGAAACGTTCCGGGAAGTTGCTCCATTTACCCAGGTTATCAATTCACAAGAAATTCAGGTATTTTTATGGCTGATCAAAATAAAGGAAAACCGAAATGAATCGATTTTTAATGACTATTGCGGCCCTTTGCTTTCTTGGCGAGGTTAATGCCCAGCTTGATACTGCTCAATTAGCCCGGGCAATGCAAAACAATAGCCGCCCGGCGGCCGATCTAGAGCGGGATCAGAACCGAAATGCGCCGGAGGTGCTAGCATTTCTTGGGCTGGAGGAAGGCATGACAGCTTTAGATTTAATTGCAATTGGTGGCTGGTATACGGAAGTACTTTCGTATGCTGTTGGCAACTCTGGCGAAGTAATCATGCAAAATAATCCGGGTCGCGGGATCGACAACAATATCGAATTAATTACTGATCGGTTAGATAGACGCTCCAATATCGCGCATCATATTGGATCAGTATCTGAGCTAACGAACAACTCTGTTGATTTCGCATTAACGGCGCTTAACTTTCATGACGTCTATAACCGCAGCAGTGATGAGGCACATGAGCGCTTCACTGAGGTTTTTAACGTCTTAAAACCAGGAGGTATATTCGGCGTAATAGATCATGAGGGCACTTCTGGAGCTGATAATGCGACTCTGCATCGTATTGCGTTCGATGATGCCGTTAAATCAATTACATCGATGGGCTTCGCACTTACGGGAGTAAGTGACTTGCTAGAAAATCCTTCTGATGATCATACTCTAGGACCGTTCGACCCAAGCCTTGAGAGAAACACCGACCGCTTCGTGCTGCGATTTATTAAACCCTAGGGTAAAGAATAAGTTAACGATACTGGAAATAATGAGCATTAAGTTAGCTATAGAGGCGCTTATCGCTCTGGTGTATAGTGATAGCTCGCATAAACGGATTGCGTAATAGCCCAACATGGATGAAAAGAGCGGCTGCATGTGAATACTCATAAATCCATTCTGAATCCTTATTTAAGATCTCTTGGGCTTTGTTGTTTCAAGTGACTATTGGTTTTTTTTAGAAAATAATTTTTTATAAACGAGGTAAATTGGTATGAAAAAAATGCTACTAACTTTGGCCAGCTTCTTTTGTGTAGTTGGGCATACTTCATTGCTTTTTGCACAAGACTTTGCTGCGGGAGGACCACTTGGCGCTACCAATCAAGCCGGAACTTTTGTACCTATGAGCGATAACGTCAAAGTTTATGGAAGCTTTCACTTTACAGAGAGTTGTACGTTTGACCCAGAAAGGAACTTAATTCTCTCTATGAACAGAGGTAATGATGCCGGCTCGGATGATGGTTATGTATCATTAATTAATCCTGATGGAAGTGTACACACTTCGAAATGGATCGGCGCAACTCGGGATGGTCTTGAATTGCGAGATCCAATAGGAAGTGCTATTTCAAATGGTATTTTATATACCGCAGATAATGGTTCTAGGCATCTCAGATCTTTCGATCTAGAAACAGGTGAACCAATGAATTCGATTTCTATTCCGGGATCAGGGTTTATTAACGGCGTAGCAGCTACTGCTGCAGGAACAGCTTATCTATCAGATACTCCTGGAGGAATAATCTATGAGATTTCTGCCGATGGAGATGTTTCAGTCTTTACACAAGGTGCTCCATTGAACAGCCCTAATGGCGTTGCGATGGATAATGATGGCAATATTGTAGTCGTGAATATAGGCGATGCTGCAGTCATCACCTATGACCCAAGTGGAGAGGTTGTGAAGGAAGAAAGTGCAGTAGAGGGTGGTAATGACGGAGTAGTCGTTCTGGAAAATGGAATAAAATACGTAAGCAGTGTGCGTTTTGGCAGCGTATCTAGAATTGATTCTAGCGGTAATGCTCAGTTGATAGCTCGAGGGATCCCAAGTGCGGCTTCAATGTGCTATGACTCTAGACAAAATCAACTCGTAATTCCTATGAATCCGCATTACGCAATGGCTTTCATTCCTCTATAGGCGGCTTAGTATTATTTCAAGGTTTAAGATTGTGGGGGAGGTCGAATTGATTATCGATCGCCCCCGCAGATATTGGGTTGGAAACAAAGGTCAGATTCTTTTTAGTTGGTGTCGGCCAAATCTAGTTTCCGATTAAAAATTGCAGCAAGAGGCTAAAGACATTCTTCTGACCGCTAGTTGTCAAAAACTTGTGACACATTCCTGTCATAATCAATCATTAGATCGGCCTTATTAAGACATTGCTTAGCTAGGTTTGCGTGATTTAATAGAGTCTCAATCAACTTCAAATTGATTGAACCCTCCTTAAGCTCAACCCCGCTTGAAGGCCCTTTTTAAGGGCCTTTTTTTTGGCAAGCTACATTTGAGGTTTTGTAATCAATAAGGACTGAGGGGGAGCGTCTACTGAGACAGTGCGGTCTTAAGACAGAGAAATAAAATCCACAAGTATACGACCACTTTCCAAAATAAGAGGATCACCTTCTTCTTCCTCTTCGATTTCTTCTTCGGTACCTACAAGAATAGTTTCTTCGTCAACGAGTTCCGTCGAATCTTCTTCTGCATCTTCGTCTTCTTTCCACTCTTCAAGTGGAAGGCCTTTTAGAGCTAGGCGCATATTTTCTGCGTCAAACTCTTCTCGTCGACTATCTTCGCGCTCTTGTTTAACAACAAGCTCGTTAAGGGAAAGCGTTTCTTTTTCTCTCAATGTCCGAGTGCGCTCTATCTGGCCAAGTAAATAAATGAAGTCCGGCGAAGTTTTTGCTCGTTCATCGTGTAAATTTTGTAACTCTGGCAGTATAGTCTGAATTGAATGATAGGTTCGATATTCAACGGGTCTTACTGTGTCCCAAGGGAGCGCACCATCAAGGCTACTCTCGCCAATATCTTCATAGGCGTCATAAAAATCAGGAAATGTTATATCTGGTATTACCCCTCGGTGCTGTGTGCTGGCGCCAGAGATTCGATAAAATTTTGAACGTGTTAGTTTAACCTGACCGTAATCCATCGGAATAATTTCTTGGACAGTACCCTTGCCAAAGGTCTGCCCACCAAGTACAACACCACGCTGATAGTCTTGAATTGCGCCAGCAAATATCTCAGAGGCAGAGGCACTAGTACGATTAACTAGAACTGCTAATGGTCCGTCATAAGCGACTTCGGGGTCGTTATCACCAAACGGTCGAGTGAATCCGTTGCGGATGCCTGAGTATCGAATTTGGACCGTGGCGCCAGTTTCAATAAATAGCCCGACCAATTGATTAGCTTCGCCTAGGCTGCCACCCCCATTGTTACGAAGGTCGACGACTACAGCGTCAACTTCCTCTTCTTTTAATTCTTCCAATAAGTTACGCACATCGCGAGTGGAACTTTTGAAGTCTTCTTCGCCGCGACTAGCAGCTTCAAAATCGAAGTAAAATGTGGGTAAATCGATAACACCAATCTTGTAATCCTGACCACCATAACTCAACTCAATCACTTCTTTTTTTGCTGATTGATCTTCGAGCTTTACGGTGTCGCGAGTAATACTAACTTCCGTAGCACTGGATTCGGTTACTGCGTCAACAGGGATAACATTTAGTCTTACTACTGTACCTTTTTCCCCACGTATTTGTGATACAACGTCGTCGAGTCTCATGCCGACTACATCCTGAAGATCTCCGTCTACGCCTTGTCCAATTGCAATTATCCGATCGCCTGCTTTTAGTTCGGCGCCACGCTCTGCGGGGCCACCTTTGATCAACTCAACTACTTTAGTGTATTCATCTTCGCTAGTGAGTTGTGCGCCAATTCCCTGTAGGGACAACGATAAACCCATATTGAAATTTTCAGAGTCTCGTGGAGAAAAATAGGCGGTGTGTGGGTCGACTGCTTTTGCAACTGTAGAAAGGTAGGTCTGAAAAATATCTCGCTCATTGGTCTTAAGAATTTGGCTTAGCTGATTGCGGTATCGTTTTGAAAGCTTCTCTTCAATTTCTTCATTAGTATCGTCAGTTAGGCGCAAGCTGAGAACACTATTCTTTAGTCTCAGTCTCCAAATCTCGTCGAGCTCCTCCACAGTATTTGCATAGGGAGCATCTTCCCGGTCGATACCGATAGATTCATCTAAAGTGAAATCCATTTCTGGAATATTAGTTTCTATACGATTTATTGCATATATGAGACGTTCCAAGACACGCTTGTAATAGCGGTTATAAATTTCAAACCCTGGTTCAACGCTACCTGCTTTGAGACTGTCATCCAAGGTATAACGGTAAACGCTTAATTCATCTACATCTGATTTTAAAAAATAAAGATGAGAGCCATCCAAAGTATCTAAGTAACTGTCAAAGGCTGCTGATGAGAAGTTGTCGTTAATATTTATTTCGGAATAATGCTTGTTTTGTAATTCTTCAAGTAAATTAACAGCCGTTTCGCCATGGATCTCCTGACTGGCGACTGGCTCATAAAGCTCTTCAATGTCTAAAACCAGATTGAGCTGGTCTAAGTCATTTTGAGCAAATATTGGGGTAGTGAAAACACCGAGAAGATAGAGTGGAGCAAGAATAAAAATTCTGGCCAAGGGGGATTTGTTAGTCTGCATGATTCCTCACAAATTTCTTGCTAACACTCAAGTGACAGACAAAAGCGTTAATACAATTCAGCCAAGCCGGCAAGTAGGAAGATTATGCTAATTCCTTTAGGGATTGAAGTACTTTTCTGTAATTTTAAGAATAGACTGGTCAGGCATTGTATGAGGATTTATTTAATAAGTTTGCTGCGCGCCGAAGCATGTCGTTCAGTTCTTTCTACGTCAATATAGCGATCGGTGATAGCGCTAGAACCGTGGCCTGCATCATCTCTGACATGTTCCCTTGGTCGATGTTTTACGTCGTCTGAAATACCAGTATGCCGGAGCCAGTGAACCGTAGCGGCGGCGAGCCTTTCCGAGTCCTCAACAAACCCTTCTTTACGCATTCTTGCAGCGGCTAAATCGAAGCAGGTCTGTACTATCCCTCGAATCTGCCGGGTACTCGTAATTCCCCCTCTCCCTCTAGTTTTGTGAATGAGCGGGTTAGATTCGCCGGGGCTTGGAAGAGGGGGGAGGCCACGGGAGCCGCGGTAGCGTTTCAAGGCTTCTAACATGGCATCAGAGACTGATATTTCCCTCTCTTTGTTACCTTTTCCGACCGTAACAAACCACCAATTTCCTTCTTGATCTGGCTGGAAGTGGCCCATTTGTGGCAGCCACCTCGATGTTTCTACAAGTTCAGAAATTCGTAAATACATAGCGTAGAGTGCATTCATGATAAACAGCGTACGCTCATGTCTAATTGGGTCTTGGTTTGCTAGGAACTCGGCTGTCTCTGCAACATAATCCCATTGGAGCGGTGAGAGTCGACGAATTTTTCCTTGCGATTGATGTTTGCGCAGGAATTTACTTTTTTGGCGTAGTTGGGATATAGGGTTCGCTGCGATATAACTCTCCTGAATGAGAAAGTTAAAGTAGCTGCTTAATACGCTAAACAAGGATTGAGTCGCCGCTTGAGAAAGCGCGTATTCACCACCCCTAGAAACATAGGGGCGCCAGTTCTTGTTAGGCAAGCGATCGCCAGACTTACAGAGGAAGCGCGGAACATTTTTCTTACCAATCCACGTGGCAGGGGGATGTTTCGCAAACTCAATGTAATTTTCAATGTCCTCCCGCAAGATTTGGTTCACAGACTTTTCTGTAACTATCCAGCACCAGTGAAGAAAATGCTCGATTTCTCTGCGGTAGGTACTAAAGGTGTCTGGGCTACCTCGATAACTATAAATAAATTCACTGGCATATTGATAATCCTGCAGTGCATCAGCTGGCGCGTCTTCGATTAAGTGGGACAGGGTCGTAACCTGACTTTTAAATGGATTCGGCATTTCCTCAAGAGTATCAAAGAATGCGGTAGGAGATTTATTGTAATGCATTAAGTATATTCTATATATATATGTATATTATGTAAAATTCTAATTTGTCTTTGAGTCGCCGGCCAAAACAACGGTAGAACTGTCGAATCGCGAACGTTAGCTAGAATTGTCGGTGTTTACTGCTTTAACTTTACCGATTAAGAACAGGTGAGATTCTCTGAAAGACGGGAATTCGGCCGTGCAGGTAGAAATAAGAAAAGATATAACGATTAAGTGCTAAGAATGGGGAAGGGGCAATCACAATGGGCAAAAAACTGCCTATCCAGTTAATAATCTGATAATTCCTCTTTCTAAATTGGTAGTGATTGGATAAGTTGTGTGATTGTAAAAGCTAGGGTGACAGAACTTCGCGACGTTGGTTTAGATCATCTCTGAAGACAATTAATTAGGAGTAAGAAGATGCGTAAAGCCGTGTTACTCAATTTAGTAGCGGGTATTTTCTCTATTGGACTCAATGCGTCAGCTCAAGACTGGGAGATTCCAAGAACGGCAGAAGGCAGACCGGATTTACAGGGTGTGTGGACAAATAAAACACTTACACCTCTTACCCGAAACAGAGAGCTCGGAGAACAGCGGGCACTCACGCAGGAACAAAAAGCCCGGTTGGAAGACGGTCACCAGAATTATCTTGATGCTGAATTTGCGGACAGCGACCCAAGCCGCGGGGCAGGTTTTGGTGCTCAAGCTGGAGATGATGGTAATACAGAAGATGGTTATAACGAATTTTGGAAGGATCTTGGTACTCGTATCCAAATGATTGATGGAGAATACCGTTCTTCAATAATAGTTGATCCTTCCGATGGACAAATTCCCTATGCTGGTGATCCTCGAGCGCGCTTTCGTCGCGATCCTAATGGGCCTGGCCCCTATGATGGCCCAGAAGCCAGGCCGCTCGCAGAGCGCTGCCTGCTTTCTTTCGGCTCCCATTCTGGGCCGCCTATGCTGCCCGTGATGTATAACAATAACTACCAGTTTGTGCAGACAGCTGATTACGTAATGATCCTAGCGGAAATGGCTCACGATGCCAGAATTATTCGGCTTAATGATAGCGAGCATCAGTTAGCGATGAACAAATGGATGGGGGATTCTGTGGGCCATTGGGAAGAGGATACTCTAATTGTTGAAACCAAAGGATTTAACCCTCAACAAAACTTTCGAGGCGCATCGGAAAATCTGTCGGTAATTGAAAGATTTAGTCGCGTTTCTGAGAGTGAAATCTTATATAACTTCACGGTTGAGGACTCAAATGTATTTAGTCAGTCCTTCACTGGGGAATTGGTATTCAATGCAAGGCCCAGCCAAGAATCTATCTACGAATACGCTTGCCATGAAGGGAACTATGCTTTGTCTGGAATTCTCGCAGGTGCCCGTGAACTTGAACGTCAAAATGAAGCCACAGAACAGTAACCCTTTGTTAACGGGTTGCTGCCACGTTTTGGGCTTGTTTAAACTTATAAATTATTATTTAAATACAGATATTTAAACCCATTATCTAAGATGCAATATAAAGAACCATTAGAACTTATGGGCGTGCCAGGGTCGCCATATACTCGAAAGATGCTTGCACTGCTTCGCTACCGGAGAATTCAATATAAATTGCTCCCAGGTCTAAGAGGACAGCTCCGACCTGAACCAGATCGATATAAAGAAAGACCACAACCCAAAGTCTCTTTATTACCTACATTCTACTTGACCGATGAAGCTGGAAATGAAATTGCAATTTGTGATTCGACACCATTAATACGTGAATTGGATTTCAAATACCCGACGCGCTCGGTTATTCCCGAAAACCCCCAACTAGCTCTAATTAACTCAGTAATTGAGGATTACGCTGATGAATGGTTAACAAAGGCCATGTTTCATTATCGATGGACTTATCCACCTGACATTAAAAAAGCGGGACAGATGCTGCCTAGGTGGGCCAATATTAATTTACCAGAAGCTACTATGAGAGAGCGGGGGAGGCAGATTTCGGAGCTTCAAATCTCCAGGTTGCGCTATGTAGGCTCTAACGACATAACCAAGAAAACAATTGAGTCTAGCTTTCTGAGATTCATAAAATTGTTAGATGCACATTTAACCACCAATACCTTTCTGCTGGGGAAGAGGCCAGCAAGTTGTGATTTCGCAGTATATGGACAATTAACTTGTTTAGCGCTGTTCGATCCAACGCCTCAATCGATAATTTTAGAATGCGCACCTCGGGTATATGCGTGGACAGAAGTTATGGAGGATTTATCGGGATTTGAGATTCTTGCTGGCGACTGGTTATCCGAGTCAGGAGCCTGCAGAGGAATTAGAATTACCCAATTCTGTTTCAGACATCCTTGCAGAGATTGGAAAAACATATACGCCTTATCTTCTAGCAAATGAACATGCGATCAAAACTAATAGAGATTTACTTAAAACAGAAATTGATGGTCTTGCGTGGATACAAAAACCGTTTCCGTACCAATTTAAATGCCTGCAGACTATAAGAGAAGAGTTCCATCAGTTAAGTATTGAACAGAGGAAAGGGTTTAAAAGAATCTCTTTAGGCATGGGGATATCTGAATTGTTTGATTGAAGTGCCGCTAGAGGCTCTTCTTCTGCCCAGGCAGAGTGATCTGCGCCACTAACAATTTTGAATGAGAGTCACTGCCGTTGTTTCGTCTAATTGGTAGGGTCAAAGAGGAGGCGGGGACCCCCTCTCGGATCTATAGTTTTAGCTGGCTATTCGCGAAAAATCTACTCTTATACTATCGTCTCTAAAATCAATACTTACGACTGCTAAGTGAATCATTCCATCTGAAATGTCGTCGATACAATATATCTTCATTACGTGCCCCGTGCGCTTCCATACGCCTTGAAGCGCGGCTGTATTACTCACACCTTCGTCATCGATAGCACTAGCATTTCCCACCATTGAACCTTGTCCTGGAGTCTTAGGATTCATGCTGAGTTCATAGTTCACATAGACCGAGCCATATATTGAGACTTTTATTTTCCCAGTAATTGTGCCGCCCGAGTCCCCAAGGATTACCGAAGAGATGCTTCCTTCCGCAGATAAGAGTTCATCTTCTAATTTGATCAGATTTTCTAAAGCCATTATTCTTTCCTCAGTTAAATTTAATAATAATTTGGTATTTTTGATTTAAAATGTCTGTGCACCTAAAGGGGAGTTATAGACTCAGGTCAAGTTTCGTTAATTCCGGTAATCTTTATTACCGGAATTAACGAAAGTCTCCAATATATGTTCATTAAAGGTAAATAGCCCCTTGCGTTAAGTTTAGCAAGAATAACTAGTGACTATCTTTGCGCTTAGAGCGCATAGTAACGAATTCTTCAGCAAACGTTGGATGAATCCCAACTGTTGAATCAAAATGTTGTTTAGTTGCTCCGGCGTTCATTGCTACAGCAAAACCTTGAACTAATTCACCTGCATCAGGACCTATCATGTGTATTCCAATAACTCGATCAGACGATTGATCTACCACCAGCTTAATCATTGCCATTTCGTCACTTCCGCTTAGAGTATTTTTAAGAGGCCTTACAGTGCCACTATAAATATCAACGGCAATACCCTGATTTAATGCTTCTTCCTCGGTTAGGCCACAAGTAGCGAGATTTGGATGGCAAAACACTGCAGTAGGGATATTTTGGTAACTCATTACGTCAAACGAATTCGAAAATAGTGCTCTGGCGACAATTTGGCCCTCAGCAAGCGCTACAGGTGTTAAAGCAACTCTGTCAATGACATCACCAACGGCAAATATGTTTGGCTCTCCAGTTTGAAATTGATTATTAACTACCACCGCGCCATTAGCAGCCAGTTCTACATTGACATTTTCTAGTCCTAAATTAGCTGTCAGGGGTGTTCGACCTGTTGCGGAGAAAACAGCATCAACCTCAAGCTCATTTCCAGAATCAAAAAAAACCCGTAGGCCATTGTTTATTCTGTATATATTAAGAACTTCTGTTCCTAGACTAAGATTTACATCGCGCCCTATTTGTTTTGTAATAAATTGGCGAATCTCTCCATCGAAACCCCTTAATAATTGGTTTCCTCGGTAACTTAATGTGGTTTCACAGCCTAGGCGGGTAAATATACTGGCAAACTCTACTGAAATATAACCACCCCCAATAACAAGTAATCTTGGAGGCAATGTTTCCATATGGAATACATCGTTTGAGGTTAGAACATGCTCAGAACCGGGATAGTCTGGCACCCAGGGCCATCCGCCCGTTGCGATAAGGATGTATTTCGCAGAAATATGCTGGCCATCAACCGCGACAGTGTGTGAATCCACAATGCGAGCATGGGCCTCGAAGACTGCAACTTCATTATCTTCAAGTATAGCTTTGTATATGTTATTTAATCTATTGATTTCTAGGTTTTTATTAGTTAATAAAGTATTCCAATTAAAAGAACTTTCCGGGATATCCCAACCAAATCCTCGACTATCTGTTATGTCGTCACGATAGTGAGCGGCATAGCTAAAAAGCTTTTTCGGCACACAACCCACATTAACGCAGGTGCCTCCAAAGTAACGCTCTTCTGCTACTGCTACGTTTGCGCCAAGACTTGCAGCTATTCGACAAGCGCGAACTCCACCTGAGCCCGCGCCAATGACAAATAGGTCATAATCAAAATTAGGCAATTTACTGTATCCTTAAAATCAGCCGATAGCAGAAAAGCAGGCATTATGCACTAGCCGCGGCGCTTCAACTACGGGATTTAATTACTTGGAAGAACAAAACGAATTGTTCTTGGGTCAGAGAAATTCTTCAACTCTAATGACTCATGAATTAGGTAATGCGACTATCCAAGAATTTCCTTTCGCTTTTAATGAGCGAGAATCTAATAGATATCTGACAAGCTTAATTGACAAGGTTCCCTGGCAGCAAGATAGTCTGCGGATTGGTGGTAAAGAAGTTCTGATACCGCGCTTGCAGTGTTGGATGGGCGACCCAGGGTCTGACTACAGCTATTCAGGTATACGTCTGCAACCAAAACCATGGTCCAAAGATGTTTTAAATATTAAGACTCGTATTGAATGCCTTACCGAACATAAATTTAATTCAGTATTACTTAACTATTACCGAAATGGTCAAGACAGTGTCTCCTGGCATGCTGACGATGAAAAGGAATTAGGTGACAAGCCAACTATTGGATCGATATCATTTGGCGCAGTTAGAAAATTTCAATTCCGCGCTAAGAGTACGAATGATGTGCGAAAATTTAACATAGAGCTGCGTAATGGCAGCTTGTTATTGATGGGTGATACATTGCAGAATAATTGGCTTCATCAATTACCTAAAGCTCCAGGATTGGTAAGACCCAGAATAAATCTAACTTTTCGTCGCATATACTAATCAAGTAAAAAATTAAGATCCTGCTTTTGAATATTAGCAAACTCTTAATTACTTATATCTTTAGAAATAATTAATATTGGTTCAGGTTTCATGGATAAGTTTGACGTATGTATTGCAGGAGCCGGCGTTGTTGGATTGGCCATTGCCTACAAACTAAGTAAATCTGCCAGATATGCTAATTCGTCAATTGTATTGTTAGAAAGAGAGTCTAGCTTTGGTCAAATAACAAGTAGCAGGAATAGCGAAGTAATTCATGCGGGGATCTACTATGCAACGGATAGTTTGAAAGCAAAACTTTGTGTAACCGGGAAAAAATTACTTTATGATCATTTGCAAAACTTTAAACTCCCCTATAGGAAATTAGGAAAACTAATTGTCGCGCAAAATAGCGAAGAAGATGCGCTCGTAGCTGTACAGGAAAAAGCGCACGAAAACGGTGTTACCGATCTGCGCTGGATAGACACTCACCAGCTCCACAAATTGGAGCCAGAAGTTAGAGGTGGTGCCGCTCTGCTCTCTCCCTCGACTGGAATTATCGATAGTCACTCCTATATGCAAAATCTTTTGAATCTGGCTGAATCTCAAGGAGTCATCTTCGCATCTCACGCAGAAGTAAAAGCTGTTAAGCAAGAAGCGAAAACTTTCTTGGTAAATACTGTTCTTACTCACACACATAGACTTGAAAGCTATAATTTCAACTGTGCTGAATTCATAAACTGTGCTGGTCTTGAAGCGCAAGAATTGGCCTTAAAAACAGAAGGAATGAATCCTGAATGTGTGCCTCGGCTGCATCTTTGTAAAGGTGACTATTTCAGCTATTCAGGTGTAAGTCCATTTAGCCATCTCATATATCCAATGCCCGAAGCAAATCATATTGGGCTGGGTATTCACTCAACTATAGATATTGCAGGGCAGTTACGTTTCGGTCCAGATACAGAATTCGTAGATGAGCAGAACTATGCCATCGATGCGGCCAAGTCCGATCGATTTGTTAATTCAATTAGTCGTTATTTTCCCGCGGTAGAGCCAGCAAAGCTCCATCCTTCGTATGCGGGAATACGGCCTAAAATTGTTGGGCCTGAAGATGCTGCTGGAGATTTCCAGATCCAGGACAGCAGAGTTCATGGAATCAAAGGTTTGGTACAACTTTTCGGAATGGAATCTCCGGCACTTACAGCGAGCTTGGCCATCGGTGAGTATGTGATTGATCAGATGTGCAGAGAAGCACGAACTTAAGATAGCTAAACCTTGCTGGCCCTTCCATCTAAGACTATTTTATCGTGTCGGAAATGAACGAATCAATTGACTCCAGCCCCAAAGCAAAGATTCCATAATCAGCTGTGGATTAGGATTTGTGTTGCCTAAAAGCTGTCTGTGAGACTCTTGGGCCTGATCATAATACCTCATCAAATTTGGTAGCAAAGAGATTGAAACTGCCTTTTCTTGCTGAAACATGGAAAGTAACTCTTGATGTTCAGGTTCTAGCTCACCCGACCGCTGATTAGTTAAGAGATATTTAACTAAGATAATTGAGACCTGTATTAAATACCTGACTACTACTTGTTCACCGATCTTTTTTGCTAAGGCAACGGTAGCCTGGATACTGGTTTCGCTAGCACTTAGTTGCACTAATTTATTGAGGAACTGTTGTTGATTTTCAAGGCCACCGGTATGTGATAATTCAAGACCATATAGCGGCCTATTCTGAGCGGATCTCGCCAGGGCTAAAGGATTTTCCTGGTCGGGGATATGCAGCGATAACCAATCTATGGCAGTCTTCTGATCGGGAATTTCCATAGATATCTTATGACAACGACTTCGAACGGTTGCCGGCAGTGAGCCAGGTAAATGAGTGCTTAATAATAGGTAAGTATTGCCCGTTGGTTCTTCTAAGGTTTTTAAAAGAGCATTAGCCGCTCCAGTATTCATTCGATGTGCGTTGGCGATTATAGCGATTTTCGCCTGACCTGCATGACTGGTTTTCTCTAGGAAATCTGACATAGATCGAACTTGATCAATCTTAATATCACGACTTCCCTCTTCGACGGTTAACACAATCGTGTCTGGATGCCCTCCTTCTATGTTTCCACCGTATTTACAGTTTTCGCAAGAACCACAAGCCGATAATTTTTCTGGAGCACTACACATTATAAATTTAGCTAATCCGTAAGCAAATAACTCTTTTCCAATTCCTTGTGCACCCGAAATTAAATAAGCATGCGCGAGTCTTTTCTCTCTAAACTCCGATGTGATTTTGTCCCATAGATTTTTTTGCCAAGGGAAAGGTATCTGTTGTAATAAGCTCATTGCGCTTCGAAAAGTCTAGTTTTTAGTAATAATTCGATGTCTCGGCTCACTTCATCCAATTCATTTCCAGCATTTATAACTGCGCATCTCTCGGGGTAGTTCGCTGCGATTTGCAAGTAGACTTCTCTTACTTTCATAAAAAAATCCACATGTTCTCTTTCAAAACGATCAAGCTCTCCTCGATTTCTCGCCCGACTAAGACCAGTCTCGGGATCAAGGTCGAGAATTATTGTCAAGTCTGGTCGTAAACTTCCTTGTACCATGGTCTCTAATTCAGAAATTAGCTTAGCATTCATGCCTCGACCGCCTCCTTGATAGGCGTAAGTTGCATCAGTAAAGCGATCACAAATTACCCATGTACCTCCCTTCAATGCCGGCTCAATTACTTTTTCTATATGCTGTGCGCGCGCAGAAAATATTAGCAATAATTCACAAAGTTCTACTGGCGAATCCTCGCCAATGCTCAATAAAAGATCTCGAATATTTTCTGCTAAAAGAGTTCCACCTGGCTCGCGTGTAACGAGATAATCAATATTAAGATTGCCTAAATATTGTTTTATAAATTCAATATTTGTGCTTTTCCCTACACCTTCAACACCTTCTATTGTTATAAATATACCTCGATTCATCTTCGTCTTACTCGTTTATTGTGATTGCTCTTGTGGGCTGATTTGGAATCTGTTTACCGCGGCATTGTGCTCTTCTAAAGTGCTGGAAAAGTAATGCGTGCCATCACCTTTCGAAACAAAGTAAAGATTTTCCGAGAGTACGGGGTTTAAACTTGCTAGAATTGATTCCATCCCTGCCAACGCTATGGGCGTAGGTGGGAGTCCGTCTATTCGATATGTATTGTATGCTGTTTCCTTGCGTAAATCCTCACGTTGAATGTCTCCTTTATAGTCTTCACCCATACCGTAGATTACCGTTGGGTCCGATTGCAATCGCATTCCCAGTTCCAATCGTCGAACAAAGACACCTGCGATATCCCCTCGCTCACTTTCAGACCCCGACTCTTTCTCTATGATCGATGCCATAATTAGCGCTTCATAAGGATTTTGAT
>CAXYEH010000055.1:0-19050 GCA_964275945.1 uncultured Pseudomonadales bacterium | reverse complement strand
TCGTAACTCCTTTATTGCCGCTTGCTGAAAGTGCATCCTTATAATTTAAAGATGAGTAACTGACTCTGATTAGCACATCACCCTCGGGAAGGTCTGAGATATTTCGCTCTTGTATTACGGAGGCGAATTCTTTTTCAGCTACCTCATTAACTACCAATGCTCTAAATACTGGATCAGACATAAACTTCTCTTAACTAAAACTTAGAATTTGGGGATTATTTTAAGATATTTCCTTTATTGATAAATATCATTTGTAGAACGATTAAACCAGCGACCAAAAAGCTTGGCAGTAGATTCTTCCAGAACTGAGCCCAATTTATCTTGCAGAGATTTCCTGAATTCGTACTCCACCTCATAAACATCTGCATCTTTACAGGCATCGATGATACATTCGTCGCTTGTTCTAAGATCATCCACCATAAAGCGTTCCATAGCCTGAGTTCCAACCCAGGTTTCGCCGGTCGCAATTTTGTCGATTTCAATGGCGGGTCTATGCTCTTTAACCCAAGTCTTAAAAATATCATGAATAGTTTCGACATCTTCCTGGACTTTCTCCCTTCCTTTTTCGGTAATTTCTCCAAAGTGAGAAAGCGTTCGTTTATATTCACCAGCGCTTACCATTTCGTAGTCAACATCAAATTTTTTCAGGACTCGGTGAAAATTTGGGAGTTGCACTATCACTCCAATGGATCCAATGATGGCGAAAGGTGCAGCAACTAATTTGTCAGCTAGGCACGCCATCATGTACCCGCCACTGGCAGCCACTTTATCGACACAAATCGTTAATGGGATATTTTCATTCTTTATTCTCACTAATTGAGAAGAGGCAAGACCATAGGAATGCACCATGCCTCCCGGGCTCTCAAGTCTCACGAGCACCTCATCATTAGGCTCCGCCATTGAAAGTACAGCTGTAATTTCTTCCCGCAGTGAATCGACGGCATCGGCAGCAATATTACCTTTGAAACTTAAAACATAGACGCGCTTAGAACGTGACAAATCAGCATCATCTTTTTCAGACTGCTCTTGTTTGAGTAAGTTTCTTTTTTCTTTCTGATCAATCTTAGCCTGTTTTTTTTCTTTTTTATTAATAAGCTTTAAATCGTCTTTATCTAAGACTGAATGTCTGAGAGTGTCGCGCATTTCTTCTAAGTGATCGTTAAGCCGAGATACCTTTAAAGAACCTTTCTTACCTGGCTTCCTCTGCCTACCTCCCGAAGATGAAATTGCGCTAATTATGATGACAATGGCTATTACAATGGTAATCGCCTTCGCTAAGAACATGCCGTATTCGATCAGATATCCCAAAATTAACTCCCAAAAATACTATTATATGTCTTGGGGCCATATTCTCCCCTATTCTGGTTGAATTTAAATCAACCCTTTCCTAACTTGATCAGCATAAATTTCAATCAGTTCGCCAGCAACACTTATCCTCGGCGACGGCACTGCTGGCATATCATCAATATCATAAAACGCTGCTTCATCAATTTCTCCAGGCTCAGGTACTATTTCACCGGATTTGTAATCAGCATGAAATCCCAGCATGAGCTGAGAAGGAAAAGGCCAAGACTGACTCTTTATATAACGGATATTGTGCACGACTAGACCAGACTCTTCCTTGACCTCTCTAAGCACAGTCTCTTCAGCTGACTCTCCAACTTCAATGAAACCTGCTAGACAACTAAAGAAACCGCTACGAAAACGTGCACTTCGCGCCAGTAATACTTCACGCCCTTTAGTCACTAAAACTATTGCGCAGGGATTAATACGCGGGAAATATTGTTCATTGCAACCGGGGCAACAAAGCGCCCGTTGAGATACATGATGAACTGTAGGCGTTCCACAGGCACCACAGAATCTATGGGCCCTATACCAGTTTAAAATCTGACTCGCTTTACCCGCGATGGCAAAATCTTTATCACTTTCCTTGAACAAGAGGCTGCGTAAGCTTTTAGGTTCTGCCGCCAGCTTGATTGAGATGTCTTGATCTGTAAAAGCTGCTACAAATTGTCTATCGTTGTGATCTACGATCAAAAATTCAGTATTAGCAGGCAGGTTCTCAATAAGCTGTTCGTAGCGCCAGAGAAAATTTTCACCTTGTACGACAATTTTATTATCACAGAAGAGAATCAGACGATCGGACTCAACAAGATGCTCGTGTAGTAGAAAATAATTTCGATCGCTCATTAATGGGCCAGAATAGAAAACATTAATTTTCCCCTTCTAGTTGCAGCCAGAGACAACCGTCACCGCTTCTCTTGTTTATATCGTCAAGTCGTTCTCGATGTTCCCGTAATTCATCTTGAGTTGCACTTTGCACAGGAATTGGCGTTCTATTCGGATCGAGCTTACGGTGCTTAGCTTGAATATTCTTTGCTTCATTTGGCCCCTCATTTCGAAAAAGGCCAGATTGACCACTAGTCATTGTTAGATAGACATCAGCGAGAATCTCGGCATCTAGCAGCGCTCCGTGCAAGGTCCTCTGCGTATTGTCGACCTCATATCGTTTACATAAAGCATCCAAGCTATTTCTTTGGCCAGGATGTTTTTCTCTTGCTAAAACTAACGAATCCAAAATTGTACAAAACCCACTTAGGTTCATGTTATTAGATTGTGTTTGTTTTAATTCATTATCGATAAAACCAACATCGAATGGCGCGTTATGAATAATAAGTTCCGCCCCCTTTATAAAGTCGATAAACTCCTGTTCGACTTGATGAAATCGCCTCTTATCTGATAAAAATTCAGCACTTAATCCATGAACTTCGAAAGCAGCTTCATCCACTTCTCTTTCTGGATTGAGATATACCTGATAATGGTTTCCTGTTAACTTGCGGTTTTGAATTTCCACACAACCGATCTCAACAATCCGGTGGCCATGTTGAGGATCGAGCCCTGTTGTTTCTGTGTCCAGTACTATCTGTCGCATCGTTTTCTTAGCTGTTAGTTAATTTGAAATTTAGAGCTCATCTATTCCTAGGTTAGCTAATTCATCGGCAATATCATTTTCAGTGTGCCCACTGTGACCTTTAACCCAATCCCAGTCTACTTTATGCAATGCTACCAACTCATCTAACTTCTTCCATAAATCTACATTTAAAACCGGTTTCTTGCTTGCGGTGCGCCAATTTCTTTTTTTCCAATTCGGCATCCATTCAGTAATACCAGTTAAGACATACTTTGAATCGGTAGTAACTTTTACCTGGCAGGATTTATTTAAAGCCTCTAAACCTTTTATGACTGCAGTAAGCTCCATTCGATTATTAGTTGTCATTGATTCACCACCATACAACGTTTTTTTCAACATCTCCGTAGCGCAAGAGAGCGCCCCAACCTCCTTTGCCAGGGTTGCCTCGGCAAGCACCATCAGTATACATTTCAACGGTTTGTGCCAATTGTTGATCCTTATTATTAATGAGTTTTTAAGCGAACATTCTCTGTAGCAGGAATTGCCGTCGCAGTAGCCGGTGACCGAAGTGGTCTCCATTTTGGCATTTCCGGCGTAATAGTCGATACTTGCTTTACACAAAGTACAAAATAAGCACCTCCTAATGGGCTATGTAATTTCCTACATAGCCTTTCAATCTTTTTCGCCCTTCTTAATAAACTTGCAAACTTTAAAGGCAAAAAGTGAAGACCGTAATCTACAGAATCTATTTGCAGATTCAATAACTGTAACCAATCACCCAAGCGTCTTTTAGATAAAAATCTTCCGCGCCAAGGCAAATAAGTCTTACGCTTAAACATTCGCCAGAAACCCCAAGGGCTGACCGGATTAAATCCTACTATCAACATATGCCCGCCAGGGCGAAGTACGCGTGTCACTTCTCTCAATAGTTTGTGGCTGTCGTCAGTAAAATCTAAAGCATGATGAACGACTACAACATCAATACTATCCGTTTCAAGCGGGAGTTCCTCGATGTCACTAACTGCATTTTGTATCCCTGGTCGCCAGCTTGGGGCAAAGATTATCTTGTGACCAACTGGGCTCTCGTCGATTAATGAAAATTCATCATTAGGGCCCACCTGTAAAATATGATAACCAAATAATCGGGAAATAATTGGTTTGACTATTGCACACTCAGCTTCTAGCACAGCTATCCCTTGAGCAGATCGATACCACTCTCTCACTAGCCCAGGAAGCAATTTAGAATCTGGCAGTCTTTCGAGTAAACGACGCCGGTTTTCATTCTTGAAAGATAGTTTCATAAAGGTTTCTGTATTCGGGCAACAACAAATAATATCGTCGATCACCTTTCGTATCTATATTTCTCACTGGCGAGGGCGCTTGAAATCAGCACTGTTCTCTATATTATGTCGGTTCTGAAGAAGATACTTCTTTAAACTTGAGAGTATTTTATCATTTAATATCAAACATATACATAATATACTTGTTTTGTTACGTAACTATTAATAGATGTCCATTCATGTCGTCAATATTAAAGATAAAGGAGTATTTACAACAATTCAGATTTTGAAGGATAACTTCTAAGAATTTTTGGTCTAAACATGCCTATGTCGTATTCAAGCAGTAAAACTAGTAACCGCATCCTCCTGCTAATCGCTCCATTTTTAATACTTACCGCCTGCCAATCTTCTATTGTCCCTGAATATAGCGTGATCGAAATCATTAGCACTGCTGATCGAGCTGCAAGTGAGGAGCTTATCATCGAGCAAGCCATCAACTCACCAGTACTGGAAATCGAACAAGACGATGTTATCGAAAGCTTTAATGACCTCTGGGACCGACTACGGACAAAATTTCAGCTTACCCAGCATTACCAGCACCCAGCTGTAGATAAACACCTCATCGCCTATGCAAATAATCAGGTGTATTTCGATCGAATATCCGAACGGGCTCAACCTTTTTTGTTTTGGATAGTTGGCGAAATAGAGCGACGTGAATTACCAATGGAATTGGCACTAATCCCTATTGTTGAAAGTACCTTTAATCCGAATGCGTACTCTCCAAAACACGCAGTAGGCTTATGGCAATTTATCGGGCCCACCGCAAAAAGCTTCGGTCTACAGCAAGACTGGTGGTACGACGGCAGAAGAGACCCCCGCGCTTCAACAGTAGCGGCATTAGATTATTTACAGGCACTCCATCAGGAATTTAATGAAGATTGGCTCCTAGCCTTGGCTGCCTATAATACTGGAGAGGGCAATGTACGCCGAGCAATTCGCCGCGCAGGGCTTACCAAAGAAACTGCTGATTTCTGGTCTCTACCCTTGGCTAGTGAAACACGCTCACATGTACCCAAGATAATTGCGCTTGCAAAGCTAATCGCCAACAACACTGAATACGGTGTTGAACTATCACCGATCGCAAATGAAGAACCGCTGGTGCTAGTGGAAATCGATTCACAAATCGACCTAAATCAGGCGGCACGCCTAGCTGAACTGGATTACGCGGAGCTTAGGCGTCTTAATCCAGGTTACCTTCAATGGGCCACACACCCAGATAATCCTCAAGTGATAGCGGTACCCATTAAAAATGCCGAGTTATTACAAACAGGAATCGCAGATTTAGGTCCAGATCAATTTGTTACCTGGGATCGCTATGAAATCGAACCAGGCGATACGCTCGGTGGAATCGCCCTGAAATTGAATACCAGAGTCGATGTTTTGCAGACTGTAAATCAAATAAATGGCACGCGAATCGTAGCTGGTGATTCCTTAGTAGTGCCGCGGACGACAGACTTGTCATTACTAGCAAACTATAACCGCGCACGTCGTAGTGGGCGTCGCATCCTCCCTAAGCCCAATGAATACATTGTCCGAAATGGCGATAATTTGTGGAGTATCGCCAGGAAATTCGATTTGCGATCGGCTGAGATCGCGAGCTGGAACAATATAGGCATCGAATCAGTCTTACAACCAGGACAAGAACTGAATTTAGAGTTTTCCCAAAACCAAATCAGTCCAAGTTCAGAAATCTCTATAAGTGCTAGCGCTAAAGATTATCGCGTCCGGCGAGGCGACTCAATGCATGGGATCGCTAATAAGTTTTCAATCGCTATCAGCGACTTGTTAAACTGGAATGACATGGACTCTAACGATCTAATTTTTCCTGGACAACTAATTCGAATAACTCCACTGGAAATAAACTTAAATTAAAATGACCGATACTGTGCTAGACGAAGCTGGGGGACACGATTTTTTCGGACATCCAGCGGGGCTTTCCACGTTATTTTTTACTGAGATGTGGGAACGAATGAGTTATTACGGCATGCGGGCACTGTTGGTCTTGTTCATGACCCTCAGTATGCAAGAAGGTGGGCTCGGGATCACTGTCGCTTCCGCTAGTGCAATTTATGGCATCTATACCGGCGCAGCTTATTTTATGGGTTTACCTGGGGGCTGGATTGCGGATCGACTAATTGGTAGCCAAATGGCTGTTTGGTATGGCGGCATAATTATTATGTCTGGCCATGTACTACTCGCCATACCTAATGATAATACTTTTTTCATCGGTTTGATCCTGGTCGTATTGGGCACAGGTTTATTAAAACCAAATATTGGGGCCATGGTAGGACAGCTATACAGCCTCGAAGATGAGCGCAGAGATGCAGGTTATACACTTTATTACATGGGTATCAACCTAGGCTCAATTATCGGCTACCTAGTTTGTGGGTGGCTGCAATTAAACGCAGGCTACCACTGGGCTTTCGGCGCTGCAGCCATTGGTATGGGTGTGGGGCTTGTACAATTCCGTTTGACACTTTATAAGCTTGATGGCCAAGGCTCAATGCCTACGCAACCACTTTCAACTGCAGCCCATAGAAATAGCAAAATTGCCATACTTACTTCAGTCGTCATGCTTTGCGCAGTAACGATTCTTATGCTCTCCGGTAGTATTTCAGTTAATCCGGTAACAATAGCTCAGTATATCGCTATCACGATTACTACGGTTTTTCTTGCTTACTATGCTGGCATTTATGCCTTTGCAGACTTAACCAGTAATGAGAAAAGGTCATTGGGTGCATTATTTCTCGTTTGTGTCGCGTCAACATTCTTTTGGGCTGGGTTTGAACAGGCTGGTTCTTCGTTAAACCTTTTTGGTCGCGACTACACAAATAGAATTATAAACAATTTTGAAATCCCACCCGCTTGGTTTCAGTCGGCAAATTCATTCTTTATTATAATACTTGCACCCTTCTTCGCGGCTCTCTGGATAAATCTCGGGAAACGCTGGATTCATCCATATTATGGTATTAAGTGTGCTATTGGATTAATCATAATGGCGACAGGATTTATCGTTATGTTCTTCGCAGCACAAGTTGCCGCATCTGGTCTGCAAGCGGCACCTTATTGGCTAATCGGAACCTATTTTTTGCATACGGTTGGAGAGCTCTGTCTAAGCCCTGTAGCTCTGAGTGCAGTCAGCAAGTTATCCCCACGAAGATTTGCAGGCCAAATGATGGGGGTTTTTACCTTAACTTATTCTATAGGAAGTGTGGTAGCGGGCCTGATAGCTGGTAATTTCGATCCTAACAATATCCAACAAATGCCTAATCTATATTTACAAATTAGCTTCTTTGCCATTGCTGCTGGCATCATAGTTGGATTATTTTCGTTAAAGACCAAAAATTGGGAATCTCTGCAAGAGAACGAAATTAAATCTTAGACTTTTATTGATTTAAATGATCAGGCCTCATTAAATATTTTATAATTACAATATATTCAACAAGGAATAAATGTTATGGGCTTTATGGCTGGCAAACGAATCTTGGTGTTGGGTATAGCGAGCAAGCTATCTATTGCATCTGGAATTGCAGCGGCTATGCACAGAGAGGGTGCAGAATTAGCCTTCACCTACCAAAACGAAAAGCTTAAAGATCGAGTTTTGGGTTTTGCAGAGAGCTGGGGATCAAATTTAGTTTATCCCTGCGACGTAACGAATGACTCTCAAATTGTTGACCTTTTTTCACAACTCAGCGAAAACTGGGACGGATTAGATGGCATAGTTCACTGCCTAGCGTATGCGCCAGCACATGAACTAGATGGTAATTATGTCGATGTCACTACTCGTGAGGGTTTTCTCACCGCACACGAAATTAGCTCATATAGCTTTGTTGCCTTGGCACAGGAGGGGCGCGAGCTTATGCGTAACCGCAATGGCTCCCTACTTACACTAAGTTATTTAGGGGCTATGCGCAGCCTTCCCAACTACAATGTGATGGGCTTAGCAAAGGCAAGCCTCGAGGCTAATGTGCGCTATATGGCCTCTAGCTTGGGTCCTGAAGGCACCAGGGTAAATGGCATCTCAGCAGGGCCCATCAGAACCTTAGCCGCGGCTGGCATTAAGAGCTTTCGGAAAATGCTTCAACACAATGCTAGCCAAACGCCTCTTCGTAGAAATGTTACGACTGAAGAAGTTGGAAATTCTGCCGCGTTTCTCTGCTCAGATCTGGCGTCTGGAATCAGTGGTGAAATTCTATATGTTGATGGAGGATTTAACACAACGGCTATGGGGTCACTTAACGACTTAGACCCCAAAACTAATCCTTAACAGATGCACACTACAAAACGCTAAATTACAAATCCCACTTATAATTCAAGGTTTTCAAGGTTATTCTGTATGTCAGAGTCGCTCTTCAAAGTACTCATGAAGGCTTGAAATTCACTATTACCCAGATCAGAAATCATTGATTCAACCATAGTATTCCGCTCTTGCTCTGGAATTGAATCTACTGCTCCTTCATTTACCTCGGTCAGCTCAACCAGCACAAATGTGCCGTTATCGAGTGTTAAGCTCGCCCTTTCGACACTACCTACTGAGGGTTTTGACAAAGCAAACGCTTGATCGAGAATTTGACGATTAACCGTAAATGCATTGCGGTCTAATTGGACTTCTTCTATCCATTCTAATTCATTGTCACCCAAGATTTGATCTAGGCCTACTCCAGAGATTGCCGCAGCATTTATCTCACTACCCAATTCTTGAACTGCATCCTCTTCCATCTCAGTACGAAGGATAACGGCTATTTCAGGTTGAACCTCTTCGAGTGACAATATAGATGCTTCGTTAAATTCGAACAGCCTAAGCACGACTGATTGTGAATCATTTATTTCAATAACATCGCTATTGTTTCCTTCAAGCAAGACATCATCTGAATAAGCAGCACTCGCAACATTTTGGTTGGAGAATATTCCGTTACCACCAAGACGACCAAAAGCCTCGCTTTGTCGTATATTTAAGTTAAGCTCTTCCGATATGGTCTGTAAATCACCAGTTTCAAAAGCTAGATTGGAAAGGTTCTGAAGTCTCTCGGCGTAAATAAGTTCAACTTCTGAGCTCTTTAAATCTCTTTCAATACGGTCACGCACTTCCTCAAACGAGGCAAAAACATTCTCCGCATCCTCGGTAAGTTTTACCAAATGCACACCAAATTCTGAAACGACCGGATCCGATATTTCATCAAGGGAAAGAGCTGACAATGCTTCCTCTAATTCGGGTGGGAAGGCACTTCCATCGGTATAACCAATATCACCACCCTCTTCTGCGGAAGCAGTATCACTAGATAATTCCAAGGCTAAAGAAGCGAACTCTTCTCCATCTGCAATACGCTGCTGCGCCGTCGTAGCCAACTCCAATGCCGCGCTTTCTGTCAGGTCACCACCAACTTCAAATAAAATATGTGAAGCTCGTCTCTCTGAAGATCCTTCATACTGGGATCGCTCCTCTTCGTACTGCGCAATTAAATCGACCTCATCGACCGCTAGCTCCTGCGAGATTATGTCTTTATCGAGCAAAACGTAGCGGGCGATGATGGTTTCGTCTTCCGTAAACTCATCCTGATTATTCTCGTAATAAACGGCTATTTCTCCATCACTTATGGCAGTACCTAATGTTCGAGTGCCCAAAGTTATCGAGATATAGCGAAAATCCCTTGTCTGCGTCGTGAGTCGAGCAATTTTGTCTAATTCAGACTCCGTAATAAAATTTGAGCTGGTATATGCGCTAGCTACCTGAGAAAGCAACATTCTTTGTTCCAGTGACTCCCTATACATCGGAACATTTTGGCCAGTTTGCGACAAAATAGTTCTGACAGCAAAGTCTGGATCAAAGACCCCGTTGACCTGAAAACTAGGTGTCTCTAGGATATTCCGGTCAATCTGTGAACTGGATATTGCCATGGAAGATTTTAAAACATGTTGGCGCAGGATAACCTCTTCAATCAGCTGATTAAGAGCGATTGATTCGAGAAAGCCCTGATCAATACCTTCCAAACCACCACCTACTGAATTCACCAGATTCTGAGTACTTTGATCCAATTGTAACTTGCGTGATCTCCTCGCCATTGATTTCCGCAACAGGCGGCGCCTTGAATTAATCCACCAACGGACTCCCATCCAGTAATGACAAAAATAGACGCAATTGCCCCAATGATAACCTTAGCAATTAAACCCTTAGAGTTGTCTCTCAGATCCTGCAACATAGTTATTACCAGTAGTTAGAGGCTCTATAAAAATTTATTATCAGAGCCGGTTCGTAGCGTGAATTTGAATTAATTCGATCGATAAAGTCTCTAAATCTTGATGGATAGTATAAACGTAAAAAGGCGCATCTAAGATGCGCCCCAAATATTTTAAGTCCACAAATCCTAAAGCTTAGTCTATATATTAGCTTTTTTACAAGACGCCTGGACGAACTAGAGAGTCTTATATAGTAAGTGGCCATTTAGTCTGCACCACCTAAGTACTTTAATTCGGTAAATTAAGTATCAAAGTACCTAGTTTGGTGAACTGACCGTTTTTAAACAGAGTTCACACTCAGTTTATGTATTCACTGCATCCTTGAGTGCTTTACCAGCCTTAAAGCTTGGTACTCGTGCCGCTTTAATTTCGATTGGTGCACCTGTTTGGGGATTACGACCAGTCCGTGCTGCCCTATTCTTAGTAGCAAACGTACCAAAACCTACAAGTACTACAGGATCACCTGTTTTTAATGAGCCTGTAATTGCATCAATTGTTGCATCAATAGCACGCCCAGCAGCAGCTTTTGGAAGGTCCGCACTTGTAGCAACAGCATCTATTAGTTCAGATTTATTCACGTTATCCCCTTTTTGTTAAATTAGAAGTTATTTTTTAATCTAAGACTGTCCAAAAAATCCTTAAAAAACACGCTAGAACAATTAAAAAAAATCAGTGCTGCAGAGTTAATAATATCTAGAAATTTTTTGAAGAATTTTGACCTCTGAGTTGATCTAAGTTGTTTCCCCGGAAGGGACTCATGCGCCCTATAAGACCGATTCTTTATACCAAGCGCTGGAAAGCCCTGTCAACTGGAAACGCGCGTAATTAGTGGGTATTTATATGTTTTTCATCACTAGCCGGATCAATATCTTCCTGCTTCGCTTTCTCTTTTGCTTTTGTCTTTTTCTCATCTTTCAAAGGGCTAGGCTGATATTGTAAAGCATGCTCTAAAACTTCATCGATCCAACGCACAGGAATAATTGCAAGATCCGCCTTGATATTGTCTGGAATTTCAGCCAAGTCCCTCTCGTTGTCGGCCGGAATGATTACTGTTTTAATGTTTCCGCGATGAGCTGCTAGTAATTTTTCTTTTAAACCCCCTATTCGCAAGACCTGACCACGCAAGGTAATCTCGCCAGTCATTGCCACATTCGCTTTAACGGGTATATTCGTTAGGACAGATACTAGAGCAGTGCACATACCCACGCCTGCACTAGGGCCATCTTTTGGTGTAGCCCCTTCCGGCACATGGATATGCAAATCAAATTTTTCATGAAAGTTCGAGCTCAAACCAAGGGTCGATGCCCTGCTTCTGACAACGGTAAATGCGGCTTGAATTGATTCTTGCATTACGTCGCCAAGAGAACCAGTTTTTATGGTCTTGCCTTTCCCGCCTACAGCAATAGCCTCGATGGTTAATAATTCACCACCAACTTGGGTCCAAGCTAAACCATTAACTTGCCCTATTTGATTTTCTTCTTCGGCCTTTCCATAGTCATATTTTTGAACACCAGAATATTTCTCTAGTATTTTTGTTGTTAGCTCTACGTTCTTTTCATCTTTAACTAGCGAATTTTCTTTCACTACTTTTCGACAAATTTTTGCAATTTCACGCTCCAAACCCCTAACACCAGCCTCCCGCGTGTAATAACGCACCAGGTCCCTAATCGGCGCCTCATCTATTTTCAGCTCTTCACCCTTCAACCCATTGTTCTTCTTTTGCTTAGGAACCAGATAGCGTTCAGCAATATTTACTTTTTCATCTTCTGTATAGCCAGGAATACGTATTACTTCCATCCTATCTAGCAGAGCGCCAGGAATATTCATACTGTTAGAAGTGCAGACAAACATCACCTCAGACAGATCGTAATCCACCTCAAGATAATGATCATTAAAACTATGGTTTTGTTCAGGATCCAAAACTTCTAGCAACGCCGATGCGGGATCGCCACGATTATCCATGCCCATCTTGTCGACTTCATCAAGGAGAAACAGCGGGTTCTTAACTCCCACCTTAGAGAGTTTCTGCAGCAGCTTTCCAGGTAATGAACCTATATAGGTACGGCGATGCCCCCTGATTTCGGCCTCATCTCGCACGCCGCCTAAGGCCATGCGCACAAATTTTCGATTAGTCGCTCTCGCGATTGACTCACCAAGGGAAGTTTTACCAACGCCTGGCGGGCCTACCAAGCAAAGTATGGGGCCTTTGAGCTTTTTTACTCGCTTCTGTACGGCCAAGTATTCGAGAATCCGCTCTTTAACCTCTTTCAGGCCGTAGTGGTCATTTTCTAAAATGTCTTCAGCTTTAGTGAGATCCATCCGGACTTTTGATCGCTTCCTCCAGGGAATATTAATCATCCAGTCCAGGTAAGTGCGAACAACTGATGCCTCCGAAGACATTGGCGACATTAATTTTAATTTGTTTAATTCAGAGGACGCTTTTTCTTTCGCGTCTTTTGGCATCCCGGCGTCGTCTATTTTTTGCTTTAGCTCTTCCGCTTCGTTAGGGACATCCTCCAACTCACCCATTTCTTTCTGAATAGCCTTCATTTGCTCATTCAGATAGTACTCCCGCTGACTTTTCTCCATTTGCTTCTTAACACGACCGCGGATTCGTTTTTCAACTTGAAATAAATCTATTTCGGACTCAATCAATGCCATTAGATGTTCTATACGCGCTTGCAGCGCCGCTAACTCCAGCAGATTTTGCTTTTCCTGCAACTGCAGCGCCATATGAGAGGCAATGGTGTCTACCAATCTTCCAGGTTCATCGATACTTGAAATAGAGGTCATAACTTCTGGAGGGATCTTTTTACTCATCTGAACATACTGATCGAACTGAGACAGTAAAGAGCGAATTAACAGAGACGCTTCTTTCTCAGGAACGTCTTCTGAAGCCAAGCGAGTGACTTCAGCCTTAAAGTGATCTGCCTCAAATACAACAGTTTTTATTTTCGCCCTATCAATACCCTCGACAAGAACTTTAACCGTTCCATCGGGCAATCTAATCAATTGCAAGATTGTAGCTACAGTTCCTATCTCAAATAAGTCTTCGATCGCTGGCTCATCCTCGGAGGCATTTTTCTGAGCAACGAGCAGCACCTGCTTGTCGCTCGCCATAGCAATTTCGAGCGCCTTTATTGACTTCGGGCGACCAACAAATAAAGGTTGGACTATTTGGGGATATACCACTACATCGCGCAATGGCAAGAGGGGAATTGTTGAATTGCTAATAGCGTCCGTAGGCATGCATCATTCTCTTAATTACAAAGGAACCGGCACCCATAGGGTGGTGCCAAACCAGCGAAATTCAAGGCAGATTACGCGATTTTAGACATTATCTACCAGAGAATATTTCTAGATATTATTCATCTGCAGCTGACTTGCTCTGCTGCTCAATATTCTCGTACATCAGTAATGGTTCAGACTCACCTTCGATGACAGCAGAATCAATTATAACTTTACTCACCGCGTCCAAAGATGGGATTTTGTACATAGTATCCAGGAGGACAGCTTCCATGATGGACCTCAAACCTCGAGCGCCGGTCTTGCGCTCCCTAGCCTTCCTTGCAATCGCTGCTAAAGCATCGTCCCGAAATTGAATTTCCACGTCTTCCATCTCGAATAATTTAGCATACTGTCTAGTTAATGAATTTTTCGGTTCTCGAATTATTCGCACCAGAGCATCGAGATCTAATTCATCCAGAGTGGCAATCATTGGGAGACGACCAACGAACTCAGGAATCAATCCGTACTTAACCAAATCTTCCGGTTCGACTTCTCGAAGTGTTTCGCCTACTTTTTGATCGTCACTCTGAGATCTCACTTCAGCTGAAAAACCTATACCGCTTTTATCTGACCGGTCTCTAATAATTTTATCCAGGCCGGCAAAAGCACCGCCACAAATAAAAAGGATATTAGTAGTGTCTACTTGCAGAAATTCTTGTTGTGGATGTTTACGGCCGCCTTGCGGGGGGACAGACGCAACTGTTCCTTCAATCAGCTTGAGCAAAGCCTGCTGAACACCTTCACCAGAGACATCTCTGGTTATTGAAGGGTTATCAGATTTGCGGGAGATCTTGTCAATCTCATCGATATAGACAATTCCAATTTGAGCTTTCTCAACATCATAATCACATTTCTGCAGAAGCTTCTGAATAATATTTTCGACGTCTTCACCGACGTACCCGGCCTCTGTTAAAGTCGTTGCATCAGCAATTGTGAAAGGAACATCAAGCAAACGAGCAAGAGTTTCCGCCAGTAGAGTCTTACCCGTACCTGTAGGTCCGACCATTAGGATATTGCTTTTACTGAGCTCTACGTCGCCGCTGGCCTTGTCGTAATTTAACCGCTTGTAATGATTATAAACTGCTACCGATAAAACTTTCTTAGCGCTTTCTTGGCCGATGACATATTCATCGAGGGTATTTTTAATTTCTTCAGGGATTGGCAACTTGCGTGTGTCAGTATCCGCCTCTTTCTCTTGAATTTCTTCACGGATTATGTCGTTACACAGGTCTACACATTCATCGCATACAAAGACAGAAGGGCCTGCTATTAACTTACGCACCTCATGCTGGCTCTTGCCGCAAAAGGAACAATAAAGCAGTTTCCCGTTATCATCTCCCTTGTTATAGCGTTCGTCTGACATACTTCTACCTAAAGCCCATTTGATATCTATCAATACGCTAAAAATCGAGAATTCGTTCAATTTGATTAAACAAACTCTTGTCCGCTTAGCGAATAACCACTTCCACGTTTACTGCCTCTAACTCTGGCCTACAACGCTGAGGCGCCTCATTAATTATTTTCCAGACAATTTAAGGATGACTATTGCCGCCACACCCAGGGGATTATATGAATTTAGTCGGATTCCGACTCCCCAACAACCTTATTATCTACTCTTCTCTCAATTACTTTATCGACAAGGCCATATTCTAGGGCTTCGGCGGCGCCCATGAAGTTGTCGCGCTCCGTATCTATGGCTATTGCTTCCTCGCTTTGCTCAGTATGCTCTGCTAGTAAAATATTAAGTTTCTTACGTAACTTAATGATTTCATTAGCTTGTATTTCAATATCTGATGCCTGGCCTTGTGCGCCGCCGCTGGGTTGATGAATCATCATTCGAGAATGCGGTAGTGCTAGACGCTTGCCCTTGGCGCCACCGGCCAATAACAATGCCCCCATGCTGGCAGCCTGACCTATGCACATTGTACTTACATCCGGCTGGATAAATTGCATAGTGTCATAGATAGATAAGCCTGCAGTAACCGAACCCCCTGGTGAATTTATGTACAAATGGATATCTTTGTCTGGATTTTCAGATTCGAGGAATAGTAGTTGAGCCACCACTAAATTTGCCATGTGGTCTTCAACCACGCCTGTCATAAAAATGACCCGATCTTTTAACAATCGTGAATAGATATCATAAGATCGTTCGCCTCGCGCTGTCTGTTCAACAACAACAGGCACCAAAGCTGCGCTAGGTGGCTCGAAATTTGACATAAATGGGTATTCCTTTAAAAACGTTTCAGTTAAATTGGCCTCAGAGTTCAATTCTCACGTTGCCCTCATCTTCCGATTGCCAGTTTGTTACGGACAGTAATTAGCTTTCAGATTCTGTATTATCTGATTCGATATCATCATCTTCAGAACTCGCGTCCTCGCGGGGTTCAGGTTTAATGATTTCTTGATAACTCACCTCTGTATCTGTCACCACTGACTCTTCTACTATGTAGTCAAATACTTGATCTTCAACCGACTGCAGATTCGATTGTGGCTAATTGCTCTTTATTGCCGTAGTACCAGTTAATCACATCGTCCGGAGATTCATAAGTGGCAGCTAGCTCTTCTACGGATTCTCTCACTTTAGCAGGGTCTGCTTGCAGATTTTGCTCTCCGATAATTTCAACCGAGCACCAAACCGAGCACAACTCTTGCGATCTGCTTGCTCTTTAAAGAGCTCGTCCGGCAACATTGAGGGATCGGACCCCCTGCGCGCCACCCATTTGCTGCAATGCCTGATTCTTTAGCTGTAAAATCTCATTGCTAACTAAAGATTCAGGAACAGTGACATCAACAGCAGCAACCAGGGCGTCCATCACTTTAGTTTTGAGCTTATTGCGACTGGCAGTCTTCATCTCGCGCCGCATATTGTTCGATACTTCTTCGCGAAACGCCGCTACACCCGCCTTCTTCAACCCCAAAACTTTTGTAGAATTCTTCATTGACTTCTGGCAATACCTGCACGCTAACAGAGTTCAATGTGATATCGAATTCAACGGCTGCGCCAGCTAGAACATCATTATGATATTCCGCGGGAAACTCAAGTGACAAAGTAAACTCATCGCCAGCTTTTCTTCCCAATTATTCCAGCTTCAAAGCCGGGAATCATTCGCTCTGAACCTAATACCAAATTAGCACCTTGAGCAGCACCACCTTCAAATTCTTCGCCACCCTTCTTGCCAAGATAATCAATATTGGTCATATCTTGGTCAGCAGCTTCACGCTCAATCGACTTCCCAGGTTTGTCTTTGCTGACGAAGCGTTTCGATCATTTCATCGATGTCGGTGTCGTTAATGTCGGCATTAAGTCGTTCAAACTTCTAACTTATTGAAATCTGGAAGGGTAATTTCAGGATAGACTTCGAATGTTGCAACAAATTCTAAGTCTTTACCTTCCTCGATATTAGTTGGCTCAATTTTGGGTTGCCCAGCCGGTTTTAGACTCTCCTGATTAATTGCATCGTAATAAGTTTGGCTCATAAGTTCGCCCACTACTTCCTGACGTACCCCCCTTTCCAAATTTACTTTTAATGACCTTAAAGGGAATTTTACCCTTACGAAAAAACCATTCAAGCGGACTGACTTTGCTGCCTCCTGGAGACGAGCATTTACTGCAGAGTCCACTTGCACACTTGGGACAGCAATAGTCATTTTTCGCTCAAGACCGTCTGTGGTTTCAACAGAAACTTGCATGTATTACCTCTTTGCTCGCGAAATCGATTTCGCGCAATATTCAATTCACCGTTGCTAAGTAATTATTAAAGACAAAATGGCTCGACTCAGAGGGCCGTTTTGGTGAAGCCCAGATCCTGATTGCCTAAAAAACAATAAGTTAGCTACATTCGACCGAACCCGCGGAGTGCGGGATTTTCCCATATCGAAAATGCAACTGCAATTGTTGTTAAAAGAGCCTGAAAGATTAGTCAAAGCACATTCAGGCGTAAGGATATCCGGGGATGGGCATTAGGTTTATCGCGCTGACTCACCTACAATTTACCCAACTAGTTTTTTCAGGAAAAACGTA
This sequence comes from uncultured Pseudomonadales bacterium, assembly GCA_964275945.1. Lineage (GTDB taxonomy): Bacteria > Pseudomonadota > Gammaproteobacteria > Pseudomonadales > Pseudohongiellaceae > UBA9145. The sequence continues at coordinate 1,256 of CAXYEH010000055.1, read as the reverse complement.
ACCAATGGTTATCAAAAATCATCCCATCGCCGCGGGTAATTTTAGCTGGCGGCAGAGCGACCCGCATGGACTGCCTCGACAAGCCATTGGAAAATCTTTGCAATAAGCCACTTATTGAGTGGACCCTGGAAGCGCATTCAAGGGCACGAAGTTTATGTGATGATCAGTGCAAACCACAATACAAAAAAGTACGAGTATTTGCAGTTGCCGATAGTTAACGATATCTATAGTCGTTATTTGTGGCCCGCTCATTGGAATCTATAGCGCCATGGGTTTTGGATCGAAGCGAATCTGATAGACCCACCTCAAAAGCTATTATGCCTTCCTGGCGATGTTCCTATCTTTCCCACCTACTTTAATTCATCGGTTGTTGGACGAATTAAACAGTAGCTCCGATGAAGTAGCTTGGACTGAATGCGATGGCCAAGTTCAACCATTGTTTTCAATTTGGTCTCTAGCCTCTAAAAATACGTTGAAAGACGCCATTGCAAAAGGAATCTATGGACCAAAGCGTGCTATGCCGATGCTAAAAAACAAGCTAGTACAGATAGAGAGAACATCGCCATTAGATTTTCAGAATATCAACGACCAAGACTCTCTAAACTATGTACAAAAAACTATTAATCAACTTTAATATCGCAATTATTTTGCAAAATTAAATTCGGCAAAATAAAGTAATATTCTTAAGAGTGCTAGCTATCTTGTTGTTTTAAAGGCAAATAAAGGTCTTCCTTGAATTTTCAAAATACTTCGTATCTTATTGATAATCAAAAATAATAAGCCGCTGTACGAATTTTAATCAGTTTGTCCTAAAAATGTGAGTGGCATATTTTTTGCCTACTTCTAAAATAATAATACGGCGTTTATGATGAGTGTACTCGCTAGCTTAAGGATACCCGTCAACCTGTGTTGGAGCTAAGTTAACTTAGCAGTAACCTTAAGCTAGCGGAGACCAAAAATCCCAGCGTTAGCCCGAGAGTTAAAAACCATGTCAAATTCTCGCCAAAATAAGCAGCTAATTTCTAATAATCCAGATGGCAGTCATCGGATATTTAGCCAACAGAACCTCTGGTATTTTCAAACTCAAGAAGGGGATCAAATAGGCCCTTTTCGCTACCGCTCAGAAGCACAAAGCAACCTCGATCAGTTTATGCAGCAACTTGCAGAAAAGCTTCGCTAGACTACGTAATTTTTCTGAAAGTACCCTATCCCGTTTACAAAGCTACTTTTTTTTGCTGAGGGCTAATGGCTTCACG
>CAXYEH010000054.1:0-53055 GCA_964275945.1 uncultured Pseudomonadales bacterium | reverse complement strand
AAATTCTGGTACTTTTGGATGATCTTTGTAGCTCGAAATAGTTATGAGAATTAGTGGGGCACGCAGTGGTTTTTGCCGTATGCTGTTTTGTTTTTCTACTGGAATAGCAGGCTCATTTTCGAGTGCGGCTTTAAGGAACAGTTCGCCAAGTTTTTCTCTTGAGGAGCCCTTGACTACCAAAAACCGCCAGGGCCTAAGGAGGCCATGGTCTGCTGCCCGCAATGCTGCTCGGCAGATGTTTTCGATCACTTCTTCTTCTGGTAGCGGTTCGCCTAATCGAGGCACTGAAACTCTAGTATGTAGGGCATCCAAAGCTTTCATGGTATTTAGATTCCAATTTGTCATAAAACCGAAACAGGTTGGGAGTCAAAGAGATTATCCAACTTAGGGTCACGGATTGGTGTTTTTGCCATATTGCATTCAAAAGGCAGCATAATCCAATAAACTTTACGGCGGGAATGTTGCTTCGCCAGATTTTCTGTAAAACCCCATAAAATCGATGGTTTCCTTTCGCGTTAGATCATGATTATTCAGAGGTCAATGGTGGTATACTTTCGACTCTTTGTGTCGATATTATCTCAGTGGTGGCGTTAATTGCGCAGTTGCGTCGATTGACTTGATTGATAAACTCATTAGGGCTCTTAATGAATTCGAAAGCCGATGTAATTGCAGTAAGCACCGATCGACCTGTCTACCCTCAAGAGAAGTCTCGTTACTTCGCGAGTGTAAAGAAGGAAAAATTGCGCCTGGTTTTTGCTTTCTATTCACCAGATGGCAATGAAATTGCCATGCCTATTGCCAGTATGTCTGCTTATTTGAAGCGAGACTTTCCAAATGTTGAGGTGTTCCTGGAACCAGTGTTGATTCTTCGGGATGCTGAAGAGTATGCACCGCAAAATTATGCAAAGAAGATAGGGGCTCTGCAGCCTGATTTAATTGCTTTTTCAATTATGAGCCCCCACTGGTATCCGATGGAGCCTTACTTCGAGGAATTGAAAAAGATAATGCCAGATTTGCCTGTGTGTATTGGTGGCTATCAGGCTATGTTGTCTCAAGAGCAGACAATTGAAAATCCTAATGTGGATTATATTTGCGTGGGTGATGGCGAATATGCAATAGGTAATATTGTTCAGCATTTGTGTGGAAGTAAAGGTGGCCCCGCCGATGGCATGTGGGAAAAATTAATTGACGGGTCTATTTATGAAACTGAGCCTCATCAGATTGGCGACCTAGAGGCGCTACCTTTTCCTGACTATGAGATTTTTTCAAAAGAAGATGGCTTTAACGATGTAAATTCATCAATTTTTGGCCCAAAGGGAAAACTAGTACTCCCGGTCATGACAGGCAGAGGATGTCCTTACAGGTGCACCTATTGTTGTAATACCCCAATTCTGGAAGGCTGGAAGACCAAGAAAACATTCCTGCGTAAATATCAACCTGAAGCGATGGTGGATGAGCTTATTCGGCTGCGTGACCAATACAATGTTGGTTATTTTGAATTTTGGGATGAATTATTTCTCTCTAATTTAAAATTTGTAAACGCGTTTTTCGAAATTTATAGAGAAAAGATTAGATTACCTTTTTCTATTAATTCCCGAGTGGAAGTGATGAATGAGGGGTTCTGCAAGACTGCTGCTGATGCAGGGTGCCATACGATTTGGTTTGGTATTGAAAGTGGTGATGAAGAATATCGATCGAAACGACTTGGTCGAAAGATGAAGAATCAACAAGTAATTGAGGCTGCAGCAAATTGTAAAGAAGCTGGAATTAATCGCTTAACTTTTAATATAGTTGGTATGCCTTTAGAAACTGCAGGAAATATGCGTCAGACCCTGGAGCTCAATAAAGCTATAGCCCCAGAACATTTTTTCTTCTTTCCTTATATCCCGTTGCGAGGGACTCCTTTGTATAACACCGCAAAGGAAGAAGGTTTGCTTTTAACGAACAAGAGAAATCTGCATTACCTTTCTGCTGCTAATGATAGGCAGTTCACTATGAACATGAAAGAGCAGCCTGAGTTATTAACACAAGAAGAGTACAACGCGATATGCATGGAAATGCTAGCCTTTCAAGAAGCAAACAATCGTTTGACTTATGACGAAGGAACTCAAGGGGAGTCACCTGCAGCTGCTACTGTAGAAGACAAGAGTTTTAATCTTGTTGAAGATGATGAAGAGGTTATAGGAAAAAACTCAGAATCAAATCCTATATTGCGTAAAGGTCAGGAAGGCGGGCTAATGGACAGTGCTCGTAATTTGTTTCGATCCTAAAGTAAGTTACGCCGCTTTTTCTTGCAGGCGGTGTTCGCCCGAGATTGCGCGATTAAAAGTGTGCCAAGAAATCATAGCCATGGCGAAGTTTCCGCAAACTGCTCCCGCGAAGAAACCAAACAAGCCAAAATACATGCTGCCCACATAGGCCAGTGGCACATAAAAGATAAAGAATCTTGCGATACTCAGATAGAGAGCACTTAACGGTCGATGTAATGCATTCAACGATGAATTCGTCAGTATTATGATGCCCTGTAAACCATAACCCACAGGCATTATCCAAACAAATAATCTAATTGCCTCAATTACCTCTGGGTCATCGGAGAACACTCCAGCAATCATTACTGCTCCAATGGATAAAAGAACATATACAAACAATTGCCAGAAAAGAATAAATTTGATGGCTAAACGATAAGCTTCTTCTACTCGATCTATTCGATCTGCTCCATAATTCTGACTAATTAAAGGAGGTAAAGAGGACGATATAGCAAGAACTAGCAGCGTTGCTATTGGCTCTATTCGTGCGCCAACGCCAAAGGCCGCCACGGCAGTATCGCCAAATCCTGCTGCAATGGCTGTCATTACTCCAGCTGCTAATGGTGTCATCATGTTCGCTCCCGCGGCTGGAATACCGATGCGCAACATGTCTCTGCCTGAGCTCTTCATCACTGCGTGATTGGGAATTGAGCGGCTAACCATCTCGACTTTATAGATTAAAAGATAAAACAAGTAGCTGAAGCCGATCGACCAAGCGATAACAGTAGCCCAAGCAGCTCCTTGTATACCTAGTTCTGGAAATGGCCCAATACCAAAGATCAACAAGGGGTCTAAGATGGCATTTATAAGACCAGAGAGCACCATAAGAATACTAGGAGTTTTTGTATCCCCACATGCTCTTAGTACGCTGTTGCCAGTCATAATGCAGACAACCAGGACAGATCCTGGAAACCACACTGACATATAGGCTCGTATAGGCCCCATCAATTGCTGTCTAGCTCCCATTAAAGAAAATATTTGCTCCATAAAAGCCCAGCAAAGTAAGACAACAATGCATGCCAAAGCGAAAGAGATGTAGTTGATTACAGTGGCAGCTTCTTTAGCTTTGTCATATTCCGACGCACCGAGATATTTCCCGACAACTGCGGAAGCACCTATGCCTAACCCAATGGCTAAACTCATGACAAAAAAGGTAACGGGAAAAGTAAAGCTAATTGCGGTGAGGGATTCGGTGCCTAGAAAACTGATAAACCATGTATCCACCAGGCTAAAGGTAAACAGCATCAGCATGCCAATTATCATCGGCATAGTCATACGAATTAGCGATTGTTGAATAGAACCGTCGACTAGGTTGTGGGTATTTTTTTCAGACTTTCCAGCCATCGAAAGAGAACTACCTATAGCAGAGCGCTAACTTGAAAACTAAAGGAATAACATCAAACCTTTAATGGTTACCGCCGGCTACATAGTAACCCACGCTTTCTTCTACCTTCTATCCAATATACCTTATATTAACGGCGAGATAGCATTAGACACATAAAGTTTCAATTATAGCTTTAGCGATTTGCGCAACTTTACAAGCGCCTTAAAAGTCCTGGGGCTGGCAAAAATTAATTCAGTAGCATGATTGATTTGCGGGCTGCCTGTTTCATTCCCAATTAGAGCGCCAGCTTCTGTGAGTATTAGGCTTAACGCTAAGTGGCTGAGTGAATTTCTGTTAAAGCACCAACCGCCAGATAAACGCCCAGCCGCAGTGTAAGCCATATCGATCGCACTGTTGCCTGTCATGCGCACTAATGCGCCACCAGTTTTCACGGCAGTAACAATTTGACCCAGCTGCTTAGGACTATCTGAATCAACCTCAATTGCGATTAGTGGGTCTTCAAACTTGCCGTCATCTACTACCCGAATCCTCTGATTGTTCAGTTGCGCACCGGTACCGCGAGTGCTTACAAACTCTTCGCTTAATCCGGGGATAACCAAAATCGAGTGAGTTATTATGCCGTCAATCTGACAGGCTATAGTGATGCCGTAATTCTGGCTCCCACGGCTGAAATCAAAGCTACCAACAAGCGGGTCTAGTAACCAGGTAGGTTCGCCTGCATCACCTATTATTGTTTCCGAAAGCCTAGACTGGAAAGAATGGTTCGGATAGGCCCTTTGTAAGTGATAGATCAACGTAGTTTCGGAATCTTGATCTGCAGACGAAATGAAATTAAGCGGATCGCTATTCACGATGCTAATCCTGTCCAACCTAGCACTTGTTTGAACTAGAGCTTCTGATGCGTCTCGAGCAGCTCGAAGCGCAATGTTTACCATTGGGTGCATTGCAAGTACCAAATAGAAAGTGAAGATTTCGATATAAATAAAGAGAAAGGGCTCTCTTATTAAAGAGGCCTAAAAAAGCATGCTTATAATAGCAGAGGCCGTTGTTACAAAGAAGCTGAAAGCCTGTCGCAGTAGCTCTTAATCATAATGTTTCGGCTGTTACTGTATAATGAGCCACTCCTAAACCGTGGCAGACTATTCATGCAGGACTTAAGTAAGGTTAAAGTAGTTCTGGTTAATACTTCCCACCCGGGCAATATCGGCGCAAGTGCCCGTGCCATGAAGAATATGGGATTAAGCCGTTTGGCGTTAGTACAGCCAAAAGATTTTCCTAGTGGAGTCGCAGTAGGCCGCTCAGCATCCGCAGTAGATATTCTGGAGACATCGGAGATTTTTGACAGTTTAGAAGAAGCGGTTGCAGATTGCGGTCTGGTAATAGGGACTAGCGCTCGGTCTAGAAGAATTCCTTGGCCTATGTTAAGTCCCACTCAAACTGCTAGGAAGGTGCTCGATGAATTGCCAGACACGGAAGTGGCGTTGGTATTCGGCAGAGAAGATGCGGGACTTAATAATGATGAATTACAGCAGTGTCACTATCATGTTCAGATTCCGACAAGCGAAAACTATAGCTCTCTAAATTTGGCGGCAGCGGTTATGGTAATTGGGTACGAGTTACTCAGAACCAATTTGGAAAATGAGACAAAAGACACTATTCAAGAAAATGAGTTCTGGGACCAAGATAGGGCGACTGGAGAACAGGTGGAACATTTTTACAGGCATCTTGAAAGAGTAATGATCGCTATCGATTTTCATGATCCAAAGAACCCGAGACAATTGATGCAACGGATGCGTCGGTTATTTAGCAGGATCAGAATGGATGTAATGGAAATGAATATTCTTCGAGGGATACTGACGAATATCGAACTTCATATCAAGAATAAGCAAAAGTAATCACGCTAGAGGTGAATAAGTTATTTGCTGACCCAGCAATCTCTCCCCTGCAGGAGTATTATATTAATTTGCTGTTGCTGATTTGCTGAGATTAATGAAAAATCCAACAAGGGATTTCTCGTCCATATGCTTAAGAAATTAATATTTCGGAAATAAAGTGATAATTGGTTGATATTCAGAGAAATCAACTTCCCCAGCAGAAAAAGAATCAGCGCTTGTGTCGTCTGTTGGCGCGTTGTTTATTATTGGTAGACCTTTTTGCAGGTGTCATATCAGGAGGTATCAGTTGGTGTTTTGCGTTTCCAATCAGGTCGTGTCGGCCTAAGCTAGTCAAAGCTTTTCGCAACATCGGCCAGTTTTTTTCATCGTGATATCGGAGAAAAGCTTTCTGTAAACGTCGCTGATCAATATCTTTACAGACACTTAATTTTTCACTCTTATAACGTACTTTCTCTAGCGGATTCTTTTCTGAATAATACATGGCCGTTGCTAAGGCCATTGGCGAAGGATAAAAAGTTTGAACCTGATCAGGTTTAAAATTATGGGCTTTTAGCCATAGACTAAGGTTTAACATTTCTTCGGCATCGCAGCCGGGATGTGCAGCAATAAAGTAAGGAATTAAATACTGTTCTTTACCAGCTTTCTTTGAAAATTTATCAAATAGAATTTTGAATTCATCATAAGAAGAAATACTTGGTTTCATCATCTTCGATAAAGTTTTTTGTTCACTGTGTTCAGGTGCAATCTTTAAATATCCACCAACATGATGAGTCACTAATTCTTCAATATATTCAGGATCTTTGAGGGCAAGATCGTAACGAAGTCCAGATGCAACAGCTACTCTTTTGACTCCAGCAACTGCTCGAGCTTTGCGATAAAGCTTTGTGGTTGGGCTGTGGTCGGTGTTTAAATGTTTACAAATATTAGGGTAAACACAGGAAAGTCGTTTACAAGTTTTCTGTATTGCGGGTGACTTACAGTTAAGTTTGTACATATTGGCGGTAGGGCCGCCCAAGTCTGAAATTGTCCCAGAAAACCCTGGAACATGATCTCTGATTTTCTCAATTTCTTTGATTATTGAATCTTCAGACCTGCTTTGAATAATTCTTCCTTCATGTTCTGTAATAGAACAGAAGGTGCAGCCTCCAAAACATCCACGCATGATATTTACTGAAGTTTTAATCATATCGTAGGCTGGGATTCTCGCGTTGTCATAATCAGGGTGGGGTTTTCTTTGAAAAGGTAAATCAAACACCCAGTCCATCTCGTCTGTTTCTAGCGGTATTGGAGGGGGGTTCACCCAGACATCTTGTTGTCCATGCTTTTGCACCAAAACTTTTCCATTGTAGGGGTTTGCTTCTTGATGCAATACTCTAGACGCATGGGCATAGAGTGCAGGATCATTGACAACCTTATTATATGAAGGTAGTCGTATATAACTAAGGTTTGGGTCAAAGTCAGCTTTTCTTTGTAGAGGTAGTGGTATGATTTTGACGGCACTGATCTCTTTATCTTGTGGTATTACTTCTTCTGATTTCGGTGATTCTTCTATATTTTTTTTGTTATGGAAATCATAAGGGTTAGGAATCTTATCAATTTTTGCAGGCCAATCTATTCGTGTTGAATCAATTTCAGTCCAGTTCTCAGCTTCATTTTTCTTAACTACAGCACTCCCCCGCAAGTCCCAGAGCTCTTCAATAGCAACTCCTTTAGCCATTTGATGTGCCAGCTCCGCTAATGCACGCTCTGCATTCCCGAATAACAAAATATTTGCGTTAGAATCGATAAGAATAGAACGACGGACTTTGTCACTCCAGTAATCGTATTGTGCTATGCGCCTTAGGCTAGCTTCGATTCCTCCGATGACAATTGGGGTATCGTAGTAGGCCTCACGACAACGTTGACTGTAAACGATGACTGAGCGGTCTGGGCGTTTGCCCGCTTCTCCATGGGGAGTATATGCATCATCACTGCGGATTCGTAAATCTGCGGTGTAGCGGTTTATCAATGAGTCCATATTGCCGCCAGTAACACCAAAAAATAAATTGGGTTTACCTAAGGCTTTAAAGGGGTCCGCACTATCCCATTTGGGTTGAGAAATTATACCGACTCGAAATCCTTGGGCTTCAAGTAGACGGCCGACGACGGCCATCCCAAAGCTCGGGTGATCGACATAGGCGTCAGCTGTTACTAGGATGATGTCGCAGCTATCCCATCCGAGCTCGTCCATTTCTGCCTTAGACATGGGGAGAAATTGTGCGGTGCCGAAGCATTCAGCCCAGTATTTTGGGTATGAGTAGAGTTTAGGTGGGTTGTCGCTATGACCTTTAGGAACCAACCCTGCTGTCTTTCTTAGAATCATATTTGGCGCTTAATAATTAGTAGGTGGTATCGAAAAGACAAATGGAGCAAGCAGATCAGTTCAATCTATAAATAGATCAGCAGAAAAAGAAAGTTCTCTAGAAAAACTGATCAATTGGAATGTCTTCTCCATTTACGTTAAGTGCTCCGTTTTCCAGAGATCCGCTAAGCAGAATGCGATCATTTTCCATGCGCAAAAACTTTTGTTGTACGAAAGCTTCAACTAATTCAGAAAATTGACTACTCATTATTGCCTGCTCATCTAGTGATATCTCTAAAATCATAGTCATGGTGTTAATAACGTCGGATATGTTTAAATCAGTAGCTGATTTTAGATTAGGTAATCCAGTCCAGTTAATTTTTAGATCTACTGAATGGTCACCATCAAAAGCATTTGCTAGAATCAAATTATTCAAGATCAAGCTATTCTGAACGATGAGCATGCCTAATTGTTGATTCATGAAATTGGATTGATCCATTGCTGTACCTGAGTTCGGGTTGGTTTGTCCCTGCAAATCTGTAATTAACTCGTAATAACTTCTGATTATTTCAGTCCTAAACTGCTTTATTTCTGTGGTCCAAGAGAATGAGGTGAAGGGAAAATCACTTTTAATAGATGCAACCCGGAGGTCTTGATAGACGTCCAAAGCGTCCGTAACTGCTGATTTTTGTATTTGTAAATTTATAAGAATATCTCTGGCACGAACTTCTAATGGGCCAGATATGCTAATAGCAGGTATCGTTAAGCGCGCAGATCTGGGGGCGAGAATATCGTTGATTTGGGTGGAGCTACTTTGTAAATTTAAACTTGCAAGGTTAAATCCGAATTGAGAGTTTAGATCCTTCAGTTGCAAGTTTCCGACTGACACTAAAATTTCAGAAGACTGATCTGGGTTGGCTTGAAGGCTCCCGCTCATGCCGGCGAAATTTACCCGTGCGGCACTATCATCATAGCTAACAGGCGATACTTCTATAGTTGCAGTTAGAGATTGATCGAAAGCGACAAATAAATCAAAACTTAAGCGAGGTAATTCAAAAGGAATTTGTGTCAATACGCTTGTGATTTCAGCGGTGTTAAAACTTGGCTGCACTGTCGCATGAGCTAAGCCGAACTTAGGGCCCGCTTTAGTAAAAATAAAAGGACCATGGGAAATATCGAATTCAACCAACATAGTCAAGTCGTCGACAAGGTCTAATGCTGTATAACTGACATTTATTTTTGCAGTACTTCGAAACCAGCCATTATCGAATTGAGTTTCATTAATGCTTAGTTGTCCTCGAGTTTCCATAGGGATTAAATCGAAGAGGCTAGTGAGAGTCGTATCTCTAATACTGATTCCGATAACTTTGGGAATAATGCCCAGAAGTAGGACAATAGTCGCCGAAAGCACTAGTAATACCTGGAGAATTCGATTACCCATTGCGCCCTTTAAGCCGGATTTATTGTGATTTCCTCATGATAAACACTATATCAGGAATTTTGCCCAACTTGTGGTGTAGCGATGGTAAATAGGAGCTAAGCAAGTTGTTTTGTTAACTAGACTTCTTCGATTGGGCTTAGCTTATAGGCACACCGCCGAGCGCCGGCGAGCGTATGATCAACCCGTTCAACGTTAGCTAATTCTGCAAACAGTGCTTGGAAGCAGATAAGTTCTGAATGACAAAACTGCTGGCATTTGTTAGCTGCAGAGAAAATAGGGCAGTGATTTTCGATAAGTAGCCACCCATCAGGGAGCAGGCGTACCTGTGCCATGTATCCTTCATCACTACGTAATTCGGCTAAGCGCTCGACTCGAGACTGAATATCATTTCCAGCGGCTCGCAATTCTTGCTCATAATACTCCGCTAATTGATTGCTCCGATGATCAATTAGGGCATTAAGGCTCTTTTCACCTAGGCTTTGTTGGATTACATCAATAAGTTCGAGTGTTACTTGGGAGTGTCCATCAGGGAAGCGCTGATGTCCCATTTCAGTCAGTCGCCAGAGATGAACGGGTCTCCCGCGGATCTGTTTTTCCTCCTTGGTTTGGGTAACTAGATTTTTTTCTTTCATTTCGGCTAGATGTAGGCGAATTCCCATTGTCGTCATGCCTAGCTGATTTGACAGAATTTTTACCGATTGAGGCCCTCTTGTTTTTAGACGGCTCATTATTTGTTCCTGACTTTTGGCAAGGTCCATGAATTTAGCCTCCATAAAGCGTTATCGGCCAACTAATGAAAGTATTTACTTTGTTATATATAGTCATTTGTTCTTGATGATATAGTAAACTTATAACTTTACTAATTATTCGTTCAGACTGCTGCTCTTCAATAGCTGGTTTTTAGTGGCGGGCTTCCTGAACTTTGTCCGCTTGATTCTGATGAGCAGAACAGCCGTTAGAGTTTGATCGTTTCTGCAACGGAAAAGCGAGATGGTTCCAAAAGTGCTATTAGCACGAAATTGCAAGAGAACAGGGTTATATCAACCTTGCCACGGATGACATTGAAGCTTCAACGAATTGATTAGATGTAAAAGTTTTTCACCGTACCAGCCGATGAGTGCAGCTCAATCCTGGACAAAGACGACGGACGTATTGCATATGTGTTAATCGTCGAGACGGGGAGTTCGTTGGATATTTAAGCGAAGAATCAGCTAAGTGAACCTACTGTTCCAAATAGTTTGTTTATTGGTATAGGATTAACGAGGAATAATGAGTCAATTCATGCACAATCTGACAGGCACGACAGTAAATGATTTTTGATGCCCCCCTTTTAATTACTTTTCTTGTTTATCTATTGTTGATTCTTTTGTTGGGAGTCAAGGCTTACAAGCGCACTCACAGTTTAGGTGACTACATCCTTGGCGGCCGGAAACTGGGTTCAGTCGTTACCGCGCTGAGTGTTGGCGCCTCGGATATGAGTGGCTGGCTTTTATTAGGGCTACCTGGCGCTATTTATTTGGGTGGTATAAGCGAAGTATGGATTGGAATAGGTTTGGTTATAGGGGCTTACTGCAATTGGTTGCTTGTTGCGAAACCACTGAGATTATACAGTCAGCGGGCGAACAACTCATTAACACTTCCAGATTATTTCGAAAATCGATTTAATGATAAGAGTAGAGTGCTGCGCGTCATTTCTGCCTTAGTTATTTTATTATTTTTTACGTTTTATACGGCATCTGGTTTAGTGGGTGGAGCCATTCTTTTTGAAAGCAGTTTTGGCTTGGAATACTCCCTGGCTTTGTTAGCAGGTGCATTTATTATTGTTGTCTACACCTTTGTTGGCGGCTTTCTTGCAGTGGCATGGACTGATGCTTTTCAGGCAATGCTTATGTTAGCAGCTTTGCTAATAACGCCAATAGCTGTCATAAATGAGGCTGGGGGTACCGGTGCTGTGCTGGACCAACTGGAGCAAATTAATTCAGAAAATACTAATTTGTTCGCCAATTTGACCTTACTTGGATTTGTTTCGCTAATCGCTTGGGGTCTTGGCTATGCTGGACAGCCTCATATCCTTGCGCGCTTTATGGCGGTCGAGGATCCACAAAAATTGAACTCTTCAAAATGGATAGCCATGGGCTGGATGTTGGTTGTTTTGTTTGGATCAGTTTCTACCGGGTTAGCAGGAATTACATATTTTGTAGGTCAACCTTTGGCTAACCCAGAAACCGTATTTATTATATTGAGTCAGAGCCTTTTCAATCCATGGATTGCCGGAATAATTACAGCCGCTATATTGTCTGCCATTATGTCGACTATTGATTCACAGTTACTGGTTTCATCAAGCGTTATCAGTGAAGATTTTTATAGGGTATTCGTCAGATCAAAGGCGTCGGAAAAGGAGTTATTATTGGTGAGTAGAATCGCAGTCGTTGTTATCGCCTTGCTGGCGCTAGTTATTGCTAGTGACCGAAATAGTCGGGTTTTAGAATTAGTCAGTTATGCCTGGGCTGGATTTGGGGCAGCCTTTGGCCCGGTAATAATCTTTTCTCTTTTTTGGCGAAGTATGACGGCACTTAGCGCAGTTATCGGTATGGTTGTTGGGGCAGTTACAGTTGTAGTTTGGTCGAATCTTTCCGGTGGCTTGTTCGAATTATATGAAATCGTCCCTGGCTTTCTGTTTGCTTCACTCTCGATAGTATTTATAAATCTCTTGAAGGCAGAGCAAAACGAGTCAACATTGAGTCAATATGACGATGTTCAAGACAGTTTGGCGGCAAGCGACTACTGAGTATGTTGTCGTTTCCAGTTGATTTATTTTTGCGGATAATTAGAGCCTTCCATTTCTAAGCTTGAATTATCCTGTCAGCCTCATCCGCAGAATTATCCAGGTATTCTTGCTTCTCGATGTTTTTGCTAGATTATTTTTTTAGAAGATAGCAATCAGGTTAGGCTCTAGTATTTGATAAGCAAAGGCTGGCCAGCTAAGTAGATGTTGTTAGGAGCTTTTCTTAGTCATTTGGATATGAGGCATGCCATCTTCCATGTAAGCAGCTGATTCGGTCTCGAAACCAAAGCCGCTATAGAACTTCTCTAAATATTTTTGTGCAGACAGGCTTATGTCCGCTGCCGGCCATTCTTGTTGGCATTGAGCTATAGATTCTTTTAGTAGGGCCTTGCCTAACCCAGTCCCGCGGTTTGTTTGTTTAGTTAGTACTCGCCCAATGGATGAGCCAACGTATTTGATTCCTGGAGCTAACAACCTCGAATAAGCGACTATCTCACCATCGTTATGTCCGCATACGTGGATCGCATCTAGATCAAAATCATCAATATCTTGGTAGATACATTCTTGTTCAACGACAAATACCTCAGAACGAAGTCGGAGCAGCGAATACAGCTCATGTGCATTAAGCGTTTTAAATTTTTGAGTCCTAAATTGAAACTTAGACATTCGTAGCCCGATCAGGCGAGGTTAGCAAGACGCGAACACTATCATAGAACTTCGTTGACGGTCTGCTGCTTCATTGGAATACTAGGCATCCTTGTCCCCATGGCATAACTGGACTTTGAGAACCCATTCATACCTTTCGGCAGTAATTGCCTCAGACTGTAGAGAAAGCAGAAGCGGTAATGTCCGAGATAGGAAAATTAATTAGCGGAACCCTTGGGGAACTATTTTGGGCAGGGAAAGAGGCGTTGGAAGAAGAGGAAAGAGGAATGGGTAATGATTGGACATTAGAAGAAAGACCGAAGCGTCATAGAGGTGCTTATAAGCCGAAGCTAGATGATATTCCTTTTGAACTTTCGCGAGGTAAAGTTGAAACATTTATAAAATGTCCAAAATGCTTTTGGATGGAGAAGATTGCAGGAGTGAAGCCGCCTTCAATTCCCGCTTTCCTTATAAACACCAATACAGACACATTACTTAAAAAAGATTTTGACCAATATCGAGGCAAAGAGCCTCATCCGATAATGGTCAAGGCAGGGTTAGAGCATCTTATTCCCTTTGAACATGAAGACTTGGAGAAGTGGGAGCTGTCGATTCACTTTGGCTCAACTCCAAATCACTTCAATTCAGTTCATCGAGACTCAAATATTCTGTTTGGTGGTGGTTTAGATGATGTTTGGCAGAATAAAGAAACTGGTGAGCTTCATATTGTTGATTACAAATCTACCGCTCAGATGGGGGCTAATACAAAACCATTGGATGAAACCTTTTTACAGGTTCCCAAAGATTCAAAATATCCAGATTACAAAGCAAGCTATAGGCGGCAGATGGATATGTATCAATGGATTATGAGAAGGAAAGGGTATCGGGTAAGTAATACGGGTTATTTTCTATATGTCGATGGTCAGCATAATGGAATTGACGGCATGATAGACAAGAACAACCCCGCTATAGCTTGGATGAAATTCAATACAGCTATCATTCCATACGAAGGGTCTGATTTATGGGTCGATGATGCTTTAATAGATATTAGGGCAGGTTTAGACGAGATAAAATCGTTGGATAAGAGAAACGCTGCTTCGCTGGTCGGTTTTAACGCTCCGTTAGATGGAGAGGACGACGAGGGCATACGCGCCTTTATGCAGGCGCATAACGTTCATGCAGTTGATTGCGAAATAGGAAGGTTCTTAAAGGAAAGTTGGATAAAGAATTGCGTCGGGCCTTTATATAAGGCACCGTAACCGTTAAAGAAGACTTAAAAAAAGTTACGTGAAGACTCGCGATGGTACCATTGCCCTGAAACTCCCATGTCCCCATGGCACAACTGGATAGCGCAGCCCCCTCCTAAGGGGCAGGTTGCAGGTTCGACTCCTGCTGGGGACACCATGATTACTACGCCTGCAAAGAAAACTGCTTAAAAATACAGTAAAAATGGTAGGACTTTTACGCTGTAATTATACAGGGTAGGGTAAGGATTGAATTCGTAGGAAAGATTCTGAGTGATCAGACAAAGCAAAGTTCCAGTCTCCTTCTACTGCTTTGGTGTCGAGGATGGCTAGAACCAGGCTCGGTTCGCCAGAACCCTCAATAGAGTTCCCTATAGAGAGAACTTCTGCGGGCATAATATCGTCGGCGTGGAGCTGCAGCAGTTTAGATTCCGGATTTAAGGGATTGTCACTTGCCAAAAGATATAAGCGCTTTTTAGGTTTGCCACGATAGAACATGCGAGCGACAACTTCTTGGCCAGTATAACAACCCTTATTGAAGTCAATTACACCTGAGATATCGTAGTTTAGAAGCTGCGGTGTATAGTCTTCGGATCGAGTGGTATCAATATGAACTATTCCCGCTCGAACATCTTCACGCTGCCACTGGTCCGATACACGGCTGCTTGCGGTCTGATTAGCAATTTCAGCAATCATTGCTTCGTCTTGGCACCAAAATTCGAAGCGGGCGACAGTGCCTGGCAAACGAATCAGAGTCCCGAGTTCATTGTTTACGCAATTTCCTGGATATTCAGGAAGAACGCCGAATTTTTCTTGTAGATAATTGATTGATTCAGGTCCAATTAAACCAAACACCTGGAGGATTGACTTATCAATGCTAAGTTCGACTTTTGAGAAAACTGCATACTTCGCCAAGGTCTGAATTATGACATCAGCTATTTTGCTGGTTGTGCGTAATAGACAATTATCATCAACCAAGGCAACTTGAAAATCACTTACAACACGGCCTTTTATATTACAAAGCGCCCCGGTTAGACTTGAATTAACCCTCAGTGATTCCATATTGCAGCTCAACTGTCCCTGTAAAAACTGTCTCGAATCAGGTCCTGAAGCCCTAACAAATTGATAGTTATCTAAATTTATGACGTTCATTTTACTTTAAGTTTTTCCGAGTGAATCTTTAAAATTTCCCAATTAGACTATTACAAATAAAGGGCGTTTCAGTTACCGTTTACCAACAGCTACTATAATGGCTTCAGTGGCAAATTATCATATGCAAAAACTCGATAAGCAAAAGATTTTCTGGCATAGCCGTCGTGGAATGTTGGAACTTGATCTATTGCTGGTGCCTTTTGCTCAAGAAGTGTTCAGCGATTTGCCTTACCAGGAACAACTGTTATATGAACAGCTTCTGGATGAAGAAGACCAAGACATATTCGCGTGGCTAATGGGTACGGCCATACCTCAAGATACCAGATTCCAGCTTATTATTGCGAAAATCTTAGCGCACAATAACGGGTCAAACTAGCCTGACTGCATTGCTCTCAAGTGTTTTAAGTTAAATGCATTTTATCCGGGTGTGGTGTTTTACTGGTGTTTTTTTTTCTGGGGAAAGGATGGTGTCATGAGCCTCTTCAAGAGTATTCGGGTAATCGAGATTAAAGTGCAGTCCTCGGCTTTCTTTGCGTTGCAATGCGCAATTTATAATTAATTCCGATACAAGGGCAAGATTTCTAAGTTCAAGATTGTCATTGGTCACAGGGTGCTTGACGTAATAGTCTCTTACTTCCTCTCTTAGCAATTTAATGCGCCGCTCGGCGCGATTGAGTCGCTTACTATTGCGCACGATGCCAACAAAGTCCCACATAACACGGCGAATCTCATCCCAATTATGAGAAACCAAAACTTCATCATCAGAATCAGTGACGCGACTCTCATCCCATGCGGGCACCGCGGAAGCAAATTCGGTGGTTGCGTATTTTGCTTGAATGCTGGTGGCAGCGCCAAAGGCTACAACGAAACATTCAAGTAATGAATTGCTTGCCATTCGATTGGCACCATGTAATCCACTAAAACAAGTTTCTCCAATTGCATACAAGTTCTCAATGTCAGTTTCGCCAGTAGCGTTAATTACTACACCGCCGCAGGTATAGTGGGCCGCAGGTACGACGGGTATTCTTTCTTGTGTGATATCGATGCCGAATTCTAAACAGCGCTGATATATTGTTGGGAAATGTTCTTTCACAAATTTTGAAGGCTGATGACTAATATTCAGGTAAACACAGTCACAACCAAGTCGTTTCATTTCGTAATCAATGGCGCGGGCAACAATATCTCTTGGTGCTAGTTCTTCCCTTGAATCAAATCTTGGCATAAAACGAGAGCCGTCAGGTAATTCCAACTTAGCGCCTTCTCCCCGCAATGCTTCTGTGATCAGAAATGATTTGGCGTGTGGGTGATAGAGGCAAGTCGGGTGAAATTGATTAAATTCCATATTGGCCACGCGACAACCAGCGCGCCATGCCATGGCAATGCCATCACCACTCGCTCCGTCTGGATTGGTCGTGTAAAGATACGCCTTACTGGCACCTCCGGTCGCAAGGGCAACGAATTTAGCCTTAATTGTTTCTACTTTAGCCGTCTCTTGATTCAAGACGTAGACACCTACACAGACGGGTCTAGAGCCGCCCTGGGGCATTTGTGTCACTAAGTCTACAGCGGTACACTCTTCGAGTAATTTAATGTTAGGGTGTGCTTCAGCTCGTCTTTGGAGGGTTTCAAACACTGCTTTGCCCGTGGCATCCGTGGCATGAATGATGCGCCGATGGCTGTGGCCGCCTTCTTGAGTGAGATGCAGAGAGCTCAACTCCGCCGCGTCTGCTAATGGCCGGGGATTTTTATCGGGTGTTGTGGGTTTAGTTGTAAACGGTACACCTTGACTTACTAGCCAACTAACAGCATCCGCACTTTTTTCCACGACTTGCTCAACAATTGCTCTATGGCAGAGTCCTACGCCGGCTATTACTGTATCTTCTACGTGGGAATCGACACTGTCTGATTCATCAAGCACCGCAGCGATGCCACCCTGCGCATAGAAAGTGGCTCCCTCGCGCAGATCACCTTTACTGAGCACTGTTACCTGGGCAAAGTCTGCACTGCGCAGAGCCAATGTCAAGCCGGCGGCCCCACTTCCAATGATCAGCAGGTCTGTCTGATTGCTTAAAAGTGACAAGGTCTTATTCATTTAACTTATTGGAAGTATTAGACTAATTGGATTAATTAAAGACAAGATTAAGGCTTTATATCGCTTGGATGGTATGCAGTTTGATTGTTAGCAGTAGTCAAAAACGATGCTTTTTATCACCAATTTCTGATTCAGTCTTGCATGATTAAAGCCTGATACGCGTTACTGTTGTGAGATAGTGACATATTTTTTCAATTTCTGAGAACTTTTGCGCCGGCTAATTGTCTATTTGAGAGGATTTGCACATTTGTTCCCGGTAGTAAGTTAGACAGGCATCAGCGTGAACGGAGATGGAACGAATGGCAGAGGATACTGATCAACGTTTAGTTGATAGGGTGTTAGCTGGGGACAAGAACGCGTTTAACATGCTCGTTCTTAGATACCAACACCGAGTCGCTGCGCTGGTCGGTCGGTTTGTAAATGATGCACAGGAAGCGGAGGATGTTTGCCAAGAGGCATTTATCAAGGCTTATAGGGCCTTGCCTTTGTTTCGTGGAGACAGCGCGTTTTATACCTGGCTTTATCGAATAGCTGTAAATACGGCTAAAAACCATTTGGTATCCAGGAATAGAAGGCCGCCCGCGAGTGACTTGGATGTCGACGAAGCTGAGGTCAGTGAAATAGGAACCGTGCTCAGGGAGATTGAAAATCCTGAAGGTAGCTTGGCTACGGAAAAATTGAAACAGGCTATTAACGCTGCTGTAGAAGATTTACCCGAAGATTTGCGTACAGCTTTTACTTTGCGTGAATTCTCAGGCTTAAGTTACGAAGATATTACTGAGGTTATGGATTGTCCAGTCGGGACTGTAAGGTCTCGAATTTTTAGAGCTAGGGAAGCAATCGATAAAAAGATTCGGGATTTGTTGTGACACATAAATCTCACAGTTGCATAAAGCCGTCAATGTTTATGACAATAGGGTGGCTGGAAAGAGGTACAGCATGAGTCAGAATGATAAGGAAACTTTGTCTGCCCTGTTAGACAATGAAGCGGACGAGCTTGAATTGCGTCGATTGCTTAAATCCTATGGGACAAATTCAGAAATAGCTGAGTCTTGGGAGCGATATAGCTTGGTGCAAGCCTTGCTTCATGAGAATGCTGTGCCAGTAAGTGCTAATTTCAACCAATACATTCAACAGCAAATTACTGTGGAGGCTCCCTTAAAACGCGAGCACTTTCCCGGTTGGCAGCAAAGCCTTACGAAAATAGCGATTGCTGCTTCATTTGCCGCGGTATTCTTGTTTACAGTTCGATCTAATCTCAATTCAGTGCCAACGCAGGAACTAGCCAATCAGGATCAATTGCCTTCTTTGGATTCTTCAATTCCGGAGCCAAGCTTACTTGCAGAGAATGCCTCTTTTGAGGTTGATCCCCAAGCCCAATTGCTCTTGCAGCAATACATTAATCGAATTGAGATCGACGAGGAAGAACCGCCGCGTGTGGAGCACATCCAAGACTCGCCTCTCTTTAGGCTGGTCAATGAGCTTCAAACAAGAGAAGAACAGCGATAGTCTTTTCTAGAACCTGCACTAAGACCCCCTAATACCCTGCCACGGCAGGAATTCGCAATGATTACAGGTTGTGAGTTTAAACCTGCACTATGGTAAAGTTACGTTTCTCACTTATGGTCTTTGAAACAAGTAGTAAGCAATACAAGCAGAAGGGTCAGACTGGGTACACACGCAGGATTATTCCCAACCAAACGGAATCAACTTATGAGATTGTTGTTACAGAATCGATTTACATTCTTTCTTACACTAGCAGCTGGTGGTGTTTTTCTGCTGGGAACCGCCTATTTAGGCGCAGCTGAGTTACCGAATTTTGCTGATTTGGTAGAGGAAAATGCGCCATCAATCGTTGAGATCTCGACGACTCGTTCGGTTGAGTCTCGGTCACCTGTTGCGGATCAGGAATTGGAAGATTTGTTGCGCCGTCTCAACCCAGGACAAGAGCCAGATCTCGATATTGAAGGAATCCCCGAAATGCGTCAGCGTGGAGCTGTGGGTTCTGGCTTCATAATCTCTGAGGATGGTTACGTGATCACCAACAATCATGTTGTAGCTGGTGCTGATGAAATCCAGGTGCACCTAAATGATCGTCGAGTTTTCGATGCTGAGGTAATCGGTTTAGACGAACCATCTGACTTAGCCCTTCTGAAAGTAGGCGCCGGTGATTTGCCTTTTGTTGAGTTTGGTGACTCAGATATATTGAGAGTTGGTGACTGGGTATTGGCAATAGGTTCGCCTTTTGGTTTAGAGTTTTCAGCTGCTGCTGGAATAGTTAGCGCACAAGGCCGTTCTGTTCCCGGCCGTTCTTCTTACAATTACATGTCATTTATTCAAACCGATGTAGCGATTAATCAAGGCAACTCTGGTGGGCCATTATTTAATCTCGACGGTGAAGTGGTAGGTATAAATTCACAAATATTAAGCAGTACCGGTGGATCAAATGGAATTTCCTTTTCGATTCCAAGTAATGTTGCCTTAAACGTTGTTACTCAATTGCGTGAGAATGGGCGCGTGGAAAGGGGATTGTTAGGCGTTCGCATGCGTGAAGTAGATTATGCACTGGCTGAAATTTTCGGCATGGAAAGACCTAGGGGTGCTTTTGTTGATGAAGTACAAGCGGAATCTCCAGCGGCTATAAGCGGTATACGCAACGAAGATATAATTCTAAATTTCAATGATCACGAGATTGAGTACTACACAGATTTGCCTTTTTATGTTGGGCAGTACCGTCCAGGTACTAAAGCTGAAGTACTGATCTTTCGCGATGGTGAATTAATTACTCGAACAGTTGAGCTTGGCAGTTCGCCAACCAATATTGTTGCTGCAGTTTCACCGGAGCCAGCAAGAGATAGAAGAAACCCACTGGGCTTCAGAGTCAACGAACTCAGTGCAGAAACTAAACAGGTTACTGGTCTTTCAGGTGTAAGAATTGCTGAAATTGTAGAAGGACCTGGCCGTGAAGCTGGCTTGGTAGAAGGTGATGTAATTGTAGCCCTGAATCGGCGAGACATTAATTCTACAGAACAATTCGCTGAAATCGCGAATCAATTACCTGCCTCGGGATTTGTTCCAATTCGCATAATTCGCGAAGGCCAAGGCACGACGATGGCTTTGGAACTTTCTCCCTAATTAGTCTCGCTCATTCTTAGATTTTCTCCAACCTTACCGGGGTAGGTACGTGTCTGATTTAAGTCACATTCGAAACTTTTCTATCATTGCCCATATTGATCATGGCAAATCTACCCTTGCAGATCGATTTATTCAGACTTGCGGTGGACTGAGTGATCGGGAGATGGAAGCGCAGATACTTGACAGTCTCGATATTGAGCGGGAGCGAGGGATAACCATCAAGGCTCAGAGTGTTACTTTGCATTACAAAGCCAAAGATGGAAAACGTTACCAACTTAATTTTATTGATACGCCAGGTCATGTCGACTTCACCTATGAGGTGTCGCGATCTCTGGCGGCTTGCGAGGGTGCGTTGTTAGTAGTGGATGCTGGGCAGGGTGTTGAAGCCCAATCCGTTGCTACTTGTTATACCGCGATTGAACAAGGTCTCGAAGTTTTGCCAGTGCTAAACAAGATGGATCTACCTCAGGCCGAACCCGATCGAGTGCGTCTAGAAATTGAGGAAATAATTGGCCTGGATGCCACTGAAGCTGTTTGCGCGAGTGCTAAAACTGGTTTGGGCGTGCATGAAATTCTGGAAGAGATAATTGCCAAAGTGCCACCCCCGATTGGAGAAAGGAAAAATGATTTACAGGCGCTGATTATTGATTCCTGGTTTGATAATTATTTGGGCGTGGTTTCCCTTGTTAGAGTGATGGCAGGAACGCTAAAAAAAGGTGACAAAATAATTGCGAAATCAATTGGCAAAGCTCAAGTCGTGGATAGTGTTGGCGTATTTACACCCAAGCGAGAAGAAATGGATTCTTTGGCTGCTGGGGAGGTCGGGTTTGTTGTTGCCGGGATTAAGGAAATTCTCGGTGCTCCCGTAGGCGACACGATTACACTTGCCAGTACGGCCGATGTTGATTCGTTAGCTGGTTTTCGCAAAATTCAACCTCAGGTTTACGCCGGGTTGTTTCCAGTGTCTTCTGATGAATTTGAAAATTTTCGTGATGCTCTATCGAAACTCACCCTGAATGACGCCTCACTATATTATGAGCCAGAAAATTCAGATGCCTTGGGTTTTGGTTTTCGCTGTGGTTTTCTCGGAATGTTACACATGGAGATTATTCAAGAAAGGCTTGAAAGAGAATACAACTTATCGCTAATCACTACCGCACCAACAGTTGTATATGAAGTAGTGCTTTCTAATGGCGAAGTGGTAAAGGTCGAGAGCCCTTCACGCTTACCACCAGTTACAAATATTGAGGAAATGCGGGAACCTATTGTACTAGCAAGCATTCTTGTTCCTCAGGAACATCTGGGAAATGTTATTACTTTATGTGTTGAGAAGCGTGGCGTACAAAAAGACATGCAATTTATTGGAAACCAGGTCTCTTTAAATTATGAAATCCCAATGAATGAGGTGGTGTTGGATTTTTTCGACCGGCTGAAATCAGTTAGCCGCGGCTATGCCTCATTGGACTATCATTTTATTAGATTTGAGCCATCAAACTTGGTGCGTTTAGATATTCTGATTAACGGTGATAAAGTAGACGCGTTAGCATTAATTGTGTACCGCGATCATGCTCTATCAAAGGGAAGACTGCTCACTGAAAAGATGAAAGAGTTAATTCCACGACAGCTCTATGACGTAGCGATACAAGCAGCTATTGGCGGCCAGATAATTTCCCGTCAAACCGTAAAAGCACTGCGAAAGAACGTTACAGCAAAATGCTATGGTGGAGATATTACTCGAAAGAAAAAGTTGTTGGAAAAACAAAAAGCGGGCAAGAAGCGCATGAAAAAAGTAGGCAATGTAGAAGTGCCTCAAGAAGCTTTTCTTGCAGTACTTAAAGTAGACTCTTAAAGGGTTTAGATGGATATCGATTTCGCGTTAGTTCTGGTTTCCCTAGTTGGTTTTTGCGGTGCGCTGTGGCTTCTCGACAGCCTGTTAAACAAGAAAAATCGTTTGGCGGCTATTGAGGAATATCTGCGCACGCAAGCTAAAGGGCGAAGTGAAGAAGAAATTAACAAAGCAGTGGCTGAGTTGGGAGAAGAGCCGCTTGTTATTGAGTATGCAAAATCTTTCTTCCCGGTGCTTCTTATTGTACTGGTACTAAGGTCGTTTCTCATAGAACCATTCCAGATTCCGACAGGTTCGATGATCCCAACGCTGGAAGTAGGAGATTTTATCTTGGTGAATAAATATGCATATGGCATACGCCTTCCTGTAGTCGGTACTAAGATTATGGACATAGACGATCCTAAAAGGGGTGAGGTAATGGTTTTTATCCCGCCTCATGAGAACAAGTACTATATTAAGCGAGTTATTGGCTTGCCTGGCGATACTGTTCGTTACGAAGATAATAACCTCTACATCAATGGCACATTAATCATCACAGAATTTGAGAAAGAAATTTTAATTGATACAAGTATCGGGGATCTCCCGGGTACTCTGTATAGCGAAACAATTGGTGGCATTGAGCACGCCATACAGCTTATAGATGCGCTCGGTCAACGTCGCACCCGGACCAACTGGATAATTCCTAATGGCCACTACTTTATGATGGGAGATAACCGAAATAATAGCAGTGATAGTCGCGATTGGGGTACTGTCTCTGAGGAAGATATTGTCGGTAAGGCCATTGCAATCTGGATGCATAAGGAACCTGGCTTGAACCTTCCTTCATTCTCTAGAAATCAGCGGATTTATTAGCAGAATGGAAATTTTTGAAATTCGAATAGAGCTTGTTACTATTTTGGATAACATCGAGACGCTCGATGGAAATTTCTATTAGATGGCGATAGACCTCGACAAACTGCAACAACTCCTAAATCATAAGTTTTCTGATCCTGATTTGGCTAGGCTCGCATTAACTCACCGTAGTGCAAATAAATTAAATAATGAACGGCTAGAATTTCTAGGAGATTCATTGTTGGGTTATATTGTTGCTGAAATTCTTTTTGAAGTTTTCCCACAGGCAAGTGAAGGTGAGCTTAGCCGTTTGCGCGCGATGTTAGTGAATAAAACCACTCTTGCTGAAATTGCACGAGAGATCGATCTCAAGAACTTTATTCAACTTGGCAGTGGTGAAAAGAAAAGTGGCGGTGATAATCGAGATTCGATTCTTGCGGATGCAGTTGAAGCGCTAATTGCAGCAATCTATTTGGATGGTGGTATTAATTCCTGCAGATCTTTGATCAAAGATTGGATTGCAGATCGAATCGCAACCGAATCTGTCGTGGAACAACAAAAAGATGCGAAAACCAAGTTGCAAGAAATGATGCAGGCGCAAGGATTGAGCTTGCCAGTTTACAGTGTTTTAGAAATTTCCGGAGAAGCCCATCAGCAAAACTTCCTTGTCGAATGCAAAGTAGATGTTATGGCGGAGCCGCAAAAAGGCACAGGATCGAGCAAACGTAATGCAGAGCAAGAGGCAGCAAATGGCATGCTGATCAAACTTAAGGCTTTAACTTGAGCAATTGCCCATCGGAATCTAAAACTTTCTGCGGCTATATCGCTATAGTTGGGAGACCTAATGTTGGTAAGTCAACTTTATTGAATCATCTCCTACGTCAGAAAATTAGTATTACATCACGCAAACCCCAAACGACCCGTCACCGGATTCTTGGAATTAGCAGTGACAACCGATACCAATGTGTATTTGTTGATACACCGGGTTTGCACGCTACCGAGTATCGAAAACTAAATAGGGTAATGAACGATACGGTAGCACAGGTAATAAAGGGTGTGGATATCGTTCTATTCTTGGTCGATAAAACTAATTTTAACGAAGCAGATGGAAAAGTATTAGAGCTTTTGCGGCATACACAGGTGCCTGTGCTGTTACTAGTCAATAAAGTAGATTTAGTGAAGGACAAAGAGTCACTGTTGCCTTTTATTGATGAAATTTCAAAAAAATTTGCATTCGCTGAAATTGTTCCTGTTTCCGCGTTAGGTGGTCACAATCTCGATAGTATCGAGAGCTTAGTGAAGGGGTATTTGCCTGAAGGCGATTTTCTTTTTCCAGAAGATCAAATAACTGATAGAAGTTCAAGATTTCTGGCGGCTGAATTAATTCGAGAAAAAGTAACCAGACAGCTCGGTGATGAATTACCTTATGAGGTTACTGTGGAAATAGAAAACTTTAAACAAGAAGGAGTGATATTGCATATTCATGGACTAATATTGGTAGACAAATCTGGTCAGAAGAAAATACTCGTTGGCAAAGACGGCGATCGGCTAAAGAGAATCGGCATTTCTGCACGGGAAGACATGGAAAAGGCATTTGAAACTAAAGTCATGCTTAACCTCTGGGTAAAGGTTAAAAGCGGTTGGGCTGATGACGAACGTGCGTTGCAAAGTCTCGGTTACTTGGATTAATTTCCTTATTATGGATGTTCGCGTACTCCTTCAACCTGCCTATTTACTCCATAGTTTGCCATTTCAGAATACCAGTCTTTTGGTAGATTTTTTTACGCTGGATTATGGTCGAGTACGTGCTGTTGCTAAAGGGGCGCGTCGAGAAAAATCGAAATATCGGTCACTTTTACAGTCTTTTCACCCACTGTTAATCTCATTTACTGGCAGGGGAGAAGTAAAAACTTTAGGTGCGCTAGAACCAGGTCACGCCGCAATCCCGCTGAAAGGAGAGCGTTTGTTTAGCGGGCTTTATCTTAATGAAATCTTATGCCGCCTTCTGCATAATCATGAAGAACACAAAGAGCTCTATAAGAACTATCAGGATACTTTGGTAGCGCTTCAAGGTAATACAAAAATGGAATTAGTATTGCGTAAATTTGAGCTCAATTTATTAGCGGAACTCGGCTACGCCATTAATTTGGAAGAAGATTGTCAGAGCCACCAACCAATAGATGCCTATTGCTATTACCGCTTTACTCCCGATGTTGGATTTGAATTGACAGAAAAGATTGAAGATGGAGAGAAAAATCTGCGGGTTTTTCGCGGAATTGATCTTATTTCTTTGCGCAATTTGGAATGGGATGAAAAGTCTTCTGAAAAAGCAGCTAAGCGCTTATTACGCCTTGCACTCGCCACTCATTTGGGTGAAAAACCACTTAATAGCCGCTCCCTATTTACAAGTCATCGTTAGTTGTCAAAGCATGTTTTGGTAGCAGCAAAAACTCAAGGTCGACTTTATAGCGCCTGCTAATCCGTGTAGAATTCAGCGCTTTCATAGTTCCCTCAAAGATTGCAGTTCATACATGTCTTATTTAACGATCGATAGTCTAATTGGCAATACCCCGCTAGTCCGCCTGCAGCGGCTGCCTGGGGATTGTAGAAATAATGTTCTAGTGAAACTGGAAGGCAATAACCCTGCGGGTTCGGTAAAAGACAGACCTGCCCTCAGCATGATTCAACAAGCGGAATTGAGGGAAGAAATTAATCCAGGCGATAGCCTGATTGAAGCAACAAGCGGTAATACCGGAATAGCCCTTGCAATGGTAGCTGCTATCAAGGGTTACAAGATGACACTCATCATGCCTGACAATCTTAGCGATGAGCGCAAAGCGTCAATGCTTGCCTACGGCGCAGAATTAATTCTGGTAACCGAAGAGCAGGGCATGGAAGGTGCTCGAGACCTCGCGCAGAGTATGCAGGACCAGGGTAAGGGTAAAGTGTTAGACCAATTTGCTAATGAAGATAATCCAAATGCACATTACATGCGAACGGGTCCTGAAATCTGGCGCGATACCAAGGGCGAAGTTACCCACTTCATAAGTTCTATGGGGACTACTGGCACAATTATGGGAGTGTCTCGCTACCTTAAGGAACAGAGCTCAGCCGTCCAGATTATCGGCTTACAGCCGAAAGATGGTTCTCGTATTCCAGGTATCAGACGCTGGCCTCAAGAGTACCTTCCAGAGATTTTTGATCGATCTCGTGTCGATGAAGTCATCGATATTGATCAGAAAGATGCAGAAGACACGATGCGCGCTCTGGCAGAAGAAGAAGGAATATTTTGCGGTGTTTCTTCTGGTGGTGGTGTTTACGCTGCCTTACAGTTATCCAAACAAGTCGAGAATGCGACTATCGTAGTCATAATTTGTGATCGCGGCGACCGTTATTTATCCACTGGCGTTTTTTCCTCATTTTGATGAAAAAAAAAATATCAGCCCGATCTCTTCAATTGTCTCCTCTTTTGTTTTTTTCTCATGACTACTCGTCGTCGAAAGCGTAGGAATAAACTGCCAGCAGAGGCGGTAGAGCTAACTATTTCAGGAATTAGTCATGAAGGTCGAGGCGTCTCTCACATTGAGGGGAAAGTCGCCTTTGTTGATGGATCATTGCCTGACGAAATCGTTTCAGCTAACTATGTTCGCAACCGCAGTCAATTCTCAGAATTCAAGACTCTGGAAGTCAAGAAACCTTCCCCGGAACGCGTGACACCTCCATGTGAGTACGCAGCTATATGCGGAGGGTGCTCCTTGCAGCATTGGGATAGTGATAAACAGTTGGATTTTAAACAAGGCGTATTGTTGGAACATCTCCAGCATAGCGCTCAACTTGACGCTCGCTCTTTTGAAGTGTTGCCTCAAATCAAAGCTAAAACGACCAATTATCGGCGCAAAGCGCGTCTTGCCGTTCGCAAGGTTGTCAAAAAGGATGCTGTCCTCGTTGGGTTCCGTGAAAAATACAGCAGCTTCATAACCGTTATGGACAACTGTCAGGTTCTGGTGGCCGAAGTAGCAATTCTAATCGAGCCATTAAAAACCCTCTTTTTCTCCCTTAATGCTGCGGATGAAATCCCACAAATAGAGGTGGCAGTAGGCGAGAGTGCGGCAGAGGAAGATGCAAGTAAATGTGTTTCGCTTGTTATCCGTCACTTAAAGCCCCTAAACGAGCAAGACAAACTTATTTTAGAGAATTTTGCTGCTAAAAAAGGGATAGAGATCTATTTGCAGCCAGCAGGTATTGATAGCGTAAACAAACTTTTTCCAAAAGATGATTGCAATCGTTTGCATTACTATCTTCCTGAATTTGGTTTGGATATAACTTTTCACCCTATGGATTTCACACAGATTAATGGCGCTATTAATCGCTCTATCGTTAGTCGAGCCATACAAATGCTAGATCTTTCAGATAAAGACACTGTGCTTGATCTATTTTGTGGGTTAGGAAACTTTACTCTACCAATCGCGCTAAGAGCGGGACAGGTTATTGGTATAGAAGGTAGCCAAAAGATGGTAGAGCGTGGAACTGAAAACGCTCTAAACAATGACATTGCAAACACAGCATTTTATGCGGCGGACCTTGCCAGCCCTATTGAAAAAGAGAATTGGTATCAAAAAGACTACTCTAAAATTTTGCTTGATCCACCTCGATCGGGGGCGATTGAAATTATTCCTCAGATCGCGAAATTAAGAGCAGCTAAGATAGTATACATTTCATGTAACCCAGCGACTCTTGCTCGCGACACAGCAGAACTTTTAAAGTATGGCTACCGATTGAACTCCGCTGGAGTAATGGATATGTTTCCTCATACCACTCATGTAGAGTCGATGGCAGAGTTTCTTCTAATCTAGAAAAATTAGCGACGGGTCACCCCATGGACAAGCCAAAATTCGAAAGCCAATCTTCCATTGAAAAGCTTGTGTCGTTAATGACTATGCTGCGAGACAAAGATTTTGGCTGCCCTTGGGATCTTGAACAATCTTTTGTTTCTCTTGTTCCTTATACTTTGGAAGAAGTTTATGAAGTGGTAGATGCTATTGAAAAACAAGACATGGTGGAATTAGAAGATGAACTTGGTGATTTATTGTTTCAGGTTGTGTTCTATGCACAGATCGCAAAAGAGCAGGGATTTTTTAAATTCGATGATGTCGCTAATGGAATCATTAACAAACTAGTCCGGCGCCATCCTCATGTTTTTCATGAAGGCAAAGTGACAAGTTTTGGGAGCAAACCAGAGATTTCTGCAGCAGAAGTTGTGATCAACTGGGAAGCGATTAAAGATATCGAAAAAGCGGAGAAGAAATCGAAATATGATGGTGTGAATCAAAGCGAACAACCAGACAGTATTTTAGATGATGTTCCTCGTGCTTCACCAGCACTCGAGCGAGCGATAAAACTGCAAAAGCGCGCAGCCAGGGTTGGTTTTGATTGGGATGCAATTGGTCCTGTCTTGGCTAAGCTAAAAGAAGAAGTCATCGAATTAGAAGAGGCAATCTCTAATAAAGATAGTGACGCAATGCAATCCGAACTGGGAGATGTGCTGTTTGCGGCAGTAAACGTTGCACGGCATACTGATATGCATCCCGAAGTAGCGCTGCGCCAATCAAACTCTCGATTTGAAAATAGGTTTAAGTGGATAGAATCGAGCCTTGCAGAACAAGGAAAGATGGTGAATGAAGTTGATCTAGGGCAATTGAATCGATTGTGGGAGCAAGCAAAAGAAAAAGGTTTATAACTGATTTTCAAATTTCATGTGATAAGGAGTAAGTGATGAGAATCATATTGTTGGGGGCGCCAGGAGCGGGAAAAGGCACTCAAGCGCAATTTGTTAGTGAGAAGTTTGGCATCCCCCAAATTTCAACAGGTGATATGTTGCGAGCGGCGGTAAAAGCAAAATCAGAACTAGGGTTGCAAGTTGAACAGGTAATGGTAAGTGGTGGCCTAGTCACTGACGAGATTATTATTGCCCTCGTAAAAGAGCGTATTAGTCAAGATGATTGCGTAAACGGATTCTTGTTCGATGGTTTTCCCAGAACAATTCCGCAAGCAGAGGCAATGGTGGATGCGCTAGTAGAAATTGATGTGGTTCTTGAAATTGATGTACCGGATAATGAAATCGTAAAGCGATTAAGTGGAAGGCGAGTTCATTTGGACTCAGGGCGGGTTTATCACGTAGATTTTCATCCACCTAAAGAACCAGGGAAAGATGATCAAACAGGAGAGGAACTTATTCAAAGGGATGATGATAGGGAAGATACCATACGAAATCGCTTGGCTGTTTATCATGAGCAAACAAAACCATTGGTCAAATTTTACACAGAACTGGCAAGTAAAGGTAGCACTGTTAATGTACTTAAAGTGAATGGTGTTGCAAATGTAGAAGTTATTAAGCAAGAGATATTATCTACATTGAATTAAGGTTCATGATTTTTTACAAAAAAGCCCGGTCTAATCGCCGGGCTTTTTTGTTGAGCGGGCAATAAAACACAGTTTTAAAATAGGTAACTAATATTCTTAGCTAATACGCTTTTGCTTTTGATAAGGCTAAAGTAATTCTATTCTTTTATTAAAATAAAAGTGAAAAAATAAGGTGAAAAAATTTATGTATGATCAAAAAATGCTGTCAATAAAAAAGTTGGCAAACATATTGCTGCATTAAAAATACAGTTAACCTCAATTATTTTTACTAAAAATCCTATAGTTTTCTTAAAGTTTTCTTTTCAAGTAGCGAAATATAATTTTGACACCATGCATAAGTGGATTTTCTTGCATGAAAAACAAAAATGAAATTTTAAATAACGAGTTTTATAGTAAGCCAGATAAATATTGTGATATGTTGCGCGCAAGCAGTAAGTTTAGTTATTAACTTAAGCAACGGTGATTCAATTTCTCAGGGTTATCTAAATTAGTGCCTAAAGTTAAATCAATAAAGAAAGCTTCTGCTAAGAATAAAGCGACGGCTAAAAATATTGGAAAAATTAATAGCCCCGCTTTGGACAGAGCAAATGCTGCAGTAGCTAGATTGCAAAAAGAAGCTAAGGCTGCATTAAAAAAAGTTGCAATTGCTCGTAATAAAGCAACTGCGACTAAGAAAGCTGCTACCAAATTTAAAACTGCTGCCAATAAGAAGGCAGCGGTTGCCGCACAAATTTCCTTCCGAAAAGTTGCAGCTAAGGCTGCTTCAATAAATGCAAAGATACGAACAGCAAGAGCAAAAGCTAAGGCAATAGAAACAGTGAACCTGGCTAAAGCTAGAAAAAACGCAGAAAAAGCAAAAATCAGCGCAGACTTAGAGAGGGCGGTAGACGCTTTCATTGCTAAATGGAAAAGGAAGAGAGCTAAAGCGGGAGCGGCGCAAGCTGCTAAGCGGGCTCGAAAAGCTGCTTTAAAGGCTAGGATAGCCGCTAAAGAAGCAGCTCTGAAGGAGAAAATCGTCGCTAAGAAGGTCGCAGCCAAAGCAAAGGTCGCAGCTCGAAAGGCGTCAAAAAGGAAAACTTTAACTCGGAAAACAACGGGGAAACCTATGGCTAAGAAGAAAGCAGCAAAAAAGAAAAAGGCACCTGCTAAAAAGAAGGTGGCTAAGAAAAAAGTTGCAGTAAAACGTAAAGCAGCTAAGAAAAAGGTTGTTAAGCGTAAAGCTGTTAAGAAAAAAGCGGCTACGAAAAAGAAGGTAACCAAGAAAAAGGCAGTTAAGCGGAAAGCGGCTAAGAAAAAAGCAGTGAAGCGCAAGCCGGCGAAGAAGAAGGCTGCTAAGAAAAAAGCGAAAAAGAAGGTAGCTAAGAAAAAAGCCGCGAAACGCAAGCCAGCCAAAAAGAAGGCTGCTAAGAAGAAAGCTAAGAAAAAAGCAGTAAAGCGCCGCTCGGCAGCTAAGAAAGCTGCGAAGCGTAAAGTTGCTAAGCGTAAGCCGGCGAAGAAGAAGGCTGCTAAGAAAAAAGCGAAAAAGAAGGTAGCTAAGAAAAAAGCAGCGAAACGTAAGCCAGCTAAGAAGAAAGTAGCCAAGAAAAAAGCAGCTAAGAAAAAAGCAGCAAAACGCAAGCCGGCTAAGAAAAAAGTGGCCAAGAAAAAAGCAGTAAAGCGTAAGCCTGCTAAAAAGAAAGCTGCCAAGAAGAAAGCTAAGAAGAAAGTAGCAAAGCGCAAGCCTGCGAAACGTAAAGCCGCCAAAAAGAAGGCAGTTAAGCGCAAGCCGGCGAAGAAGAAAGCAGCCAAAAAGAAGGCCAAGAAGAAAGTAGTAAAGCGCAGATCTGCCGCCAAAAAGGCAGCAAAGCGCAAGGTTGCCAAGCGCAAGCCGGCTAAAAAGAAAGCTGCTAAGAAGAAAGTAGCTAAAAGAAAGCCTGCAAAGAAAAAAGCTGCTAAGAAGAAGGCTGCAAAGCGCAAGCCAGCAAAACGCAAAGCAGCTAAGAAAAAAGCTGTAAAGCGTAAGCCGGCTAAGAAAAAAGCGGCCAAAAAGAAGGCTAAGAAAAAAGTAGCTAAGAAAAAAGTTGTAAAGCGCAAGGCTCCGGCCCGCAAAAAAGCTGCCAAAAAGAAGGCAGCCAAACGCAAGCCAGCAAAGCGCAAAGCAGCTAAAAAGAAAGCACCAGCTAGGAAAAAGGCTCCAAGTAGGAAGCGTTAAACCTTAGCTGGAACGAGTGTTAGCCATAGTATCTGCTGGAGTTCTGTGAAAACCCAGGCGGCAGATGAGAGCTCGTGACCCCTAAAAATCCCCCTTGATCAATTCAAGGGGGATTTTTCTTATCTGATTCTTATCCACTAAGTAACAAAATTAGTTATTTCATGCCAAAACTCCTAGCAATTGACACGTCCTCTTCCATTACACGGATAGCTTTATGCCTAGAGGGCGAAATAAAGGAATACGGGACTGATGAGCCACGTCAGGCGGCACAGCGATTACTTCCTCTTATCCAGGCTGCCTTTTCTGAAGCGAGTATTGGTGCTAGAGACCTGGATGGGATTGTCGTAGTCACAGGGCCTGGCTCTTTTACAGGGCTGCGCATTGGTATTGGGGTGGCTCAGGGCATTAGTGTAGCCAATGCCACCTCCTTGATAGGAGTTTCAAGCCTAGCACTTCTGGCTCAGACAGGAATAACACCAACTGAAAGCGCAGATTTTCTTGTGTGCATCCCCGCGCGAGACGATGAAGTGTACTTAGGTGCTTATAAATATGATGGCTCTGTTCTCGTGCTGCTTGATAGGGAAAGAGTCGTTGAGCTCAAGGCTGGGTCTCCGCAACTTTCCCTGCCGGAGAGAAAATGGACAGGACTAGGAGAGGCATGGAAAAACCAAAACCAATTAGAAGAACTATTTGGTGTTAGTGTCTCCAATATAAATATAACGGCAAAAACCTCTATGAACGATTTGTGCGTTATTGGGCTAGATAAATTGTGTCGGGGGGAGACACTTTTGAGTGAACAATTACTGCCTAATTACGTTAAAGAGCATTTGGATTATGGCTAGTTATCAGGAATGATATGGACTTAAGTTTTTTCCAAGTAACACTGTTGGCTCTGATCCAAGGAATGACAGAATTTTTGCCGGTGTCCTCATCCGCCCATCTTATTTTACCTTCGCTGTTACTGGATTGGCCTGACCAGGGTTTAACGTTTGACGTAGCTGTTCATCTTGGATCGTTATTCGCCGTTCTTGTGTACTTCCGCCATGACATTCTGCAGTTACTGGTAGCCTGGTTAAGACACCTTGTTCAACGGCAAACATCTGCAGACAGTCGTTTAGCTTGGCTAATCATCATTGCTACAGTGCCGGGTGCGCTTGCAGGTTTGTTTGCGAATGACTTAGTGGAAAATTATGCGAGATCTGGTTACGTAATCGGTTCAACTTCTATGTTATTTGCGTTGCTACTCTGGTACGCAGACAAATGGGTCGGCCCCAGTCGATCTTTATCTGAACTTACTTGGGGACAAGCGCTTTTCGTCGGTTTTGCACAGGCCTTGGCTTTAATTCCAGGGACTTCTAGATCAGGCATTACAATGACGGCTGCACTTTTTTGTGGCCTGACGCGTCAAGCCGCTGCAAAGTTATCTTTTTTCTTGGCAATACCAATTATATTCGGCAGCTTTACTCTTCGTGGAACAGAATTAGTAAATGCGGGCGCACCTGGGGGATATCTCCTACCTTTAGTCTATGGGGTTTTTGTGTCGGGCCTAGTCGCGTTTGCATGTATTCATTATTTTATGCAACTAATAGAGCGCATCGGCTTTCTACCATTTGTAATCTATCGTATAGGTCTGGCTGTCGTTTTATTTGCTATCACGTTTATGGCATGACGCATCAACAGCTCGTTATCGCGCAGTCAAACCGAATTCCAAGCCCTTTGGAATTAGCATTACAAATTCGTTTGAATCTCCCGCTCTTACCCATTTCAGAAATAGAAGACAAAGCTGCCAACTTTTACCTTCGCTTTGATGAATATGGTCTTGCGCTTCAATCAACCACTAAGAAAGCACCTGGATCCCTGTATGTGGACTTCAAAAGACTGACTAAACGAGTTGGTGATTCCGTTTTACAACAAAACCTTGTTAAAGCGATCGGTGCGCGTAGGGGGAAACGCCCAGGCATTGTTGATGCTACGGCAGGCTTGGGAGCTGATAGCTTTCTATTTGCTGCTATTGGCTGTCATGTGTTGGCTATTGAGAGAAGTCCAATTGTGTTTGCCTTACTCGAGGATGGCGCCAATAGGTTTTTGCAGCTGGGTGCATTAGAGGCTGAAATCATTGGGAGAATTGAGCTATGCCAGGCAAATTTCCTTGAAGTGGCAGAAACTCTGGAGAGTACGCAAGTTGTCTATCTTGATCCGATGTTTCCAACAAAAAATAAAATAGCTAAGGCAAAGAAAGGGATGTATTACTTGCAGGAGCTGATAGGTTCATCGATTAACGATAAAGTATTATTGGAAGCGGCTTACACGGTGGCAACAGAAAGAATTGTTGTAAAACGGGCGAAGAACTCACCTTTCATAAGTGCCAAAGAGCCAAGTATTAGTTTTAAAGGCAGTAGCAGTAGATATGATGTCTACCTACTCAATTAATTGTTAGTTAGGTTAACCTTAGTTAGAAGCAGATAATCGCTCTAAATTAACCAGAACTTTTGCATAAGTCTTAGCTAACAGCTCGATATCACTTATTCTGATACGCTCATCGATTTTGTGGATGGTCGCATTGCATGGCCCTAACTCCACCACTTGGGCGCCTGTAGGTGAAATAAATCGGCCATCGGAGGTGCCGCCGGCAGTAGATAATGCCGGTTTTATTCCTATCACCTCCTCGACACTTCTTGTTACCGCATCGATTAACTGAGGTTCCCTAGTAAGAAAGGGTTCTCCTGAAAGATGCCATTGAGTTTTGTAGTCAAAATCATCTTTAGCAAGAATCATTTCCACTCGTTGCTTGATTGTTTCTGCATCCAGTTCAGTTGAATAACGGAGATTGAAATCAATTTCCATCGAATCAGGGATTACGTTGTTTGCGCCTACTCCAGCATGAATATTTGAGATTTGGAAACTTGTCGGAGGGAAGTTGTCATTACCTCCATCCCAAGCAGTAGCGGCAAGTTTTGCCAAAGCAGGCAAAGCGCTATGTATTGGGTTTGAGGCCAATTCAGGATAGGCAACATGGCCTTTAATACCTTGAACCTTGAGTTTGCAGCTTAGTGAGCCGCGTCTGCCAATTTTTATCGTATCACCTAGTCTTTTGGAGCTGCTTGGTTCCCCAACTAAGCAGTAGTCGATGTTGCGATTTTGAGAATTAAAAGTCTCCATAACTTTGCGAGTCCCATTAATTGCATGGCCTTCTTCATCGCTTGTAATCAGAAAACCGATACGAAAATTAGGCTTATTTGTAGCTAAATAGTTCTCAGTTGCGATGATCATCGCTGCGAGGGACGATTTCATGTCCGCCGAACCGCGGCCATAAAGAAAGTCTTCGTGTTCAGTTGGGGTAAACGGGTCGAAAGACCATTCTTCTATAGGCCCTGCTGGGACAACATCGGTATGGCCAGCAAAAACAAAGAGGGGACCTTCTTCGCCTAGCTCAGCCCATAAATTTGAGACTTTATCAAAAGGAAGAGATTCAATTTTGAAACCCAATTTAATTAGCCGCTGCGCAAGTATCTGCTGGCAATCTATATCTTCGGGGCTAATTGAAGCTCGTTGAATTAATTGTTTAGCCAAATCCAATGTGGCAGGCATAGTAATCCTTAATTGTGAGCGTGAAGCTCTTCATTCAAGCTTATGGAACTCTTAGTGGGAACACATTCAACGATTCCACTCAGAGAATTTCGTCTGAATAGTAAATTTTTGATATCGCTGATCTCCCGGGCTTTGGCAGTCTTCATCAGTGCGCCATTTTGGTCTAACAAATTAACCTTGGTGCCTGCGGTTACATAAAGTCCTGCTTCTACAATGCAGCCATCTGCTAATGGAAAGCCGATACCGGCATTAGCTCCGATCAAACAATTTTCACCCACCGAAATGATTTCAGTCCCACCTCCGGATAAAGTGCCCATAGTACTGCAGCCGCCACCTAGGTCACTGTTTTCACCAACGACAACGCCTGCAGAGATGCGCCCTTCGATCATCGCAGCGCCCTTAGTTCCTGCATTGAAATTCACGAAGCCTTCATGCATGACAGTTGTACCTTCGCCTATATAAGCTCCAAGGCGAATGCGAGCTGTGTTCGCAATGCGGACA
Source organism: uncultured Pseudomonadales bacterium (assembly GCA_964275945.1). Lineage (GTDB taxonomy): Bacteria > Pseudomonadota > Gammaproteobacteria > Pseudomonadales > Pseudohongiellaceae > UBA9145. The sequence continues at coordinate 17,297 of CAXYEH010000054.1, read as the reverse complement.
CCAGCGGGTACTACATAGCTGGTCATTTTCGGGAATTTGTCGACTGAATAAACATCAAAAGGTTCATCATTAATGCGAGCTTCTAATTGCCGTTTTGGCAGATCGTCAAGATCTATAGCGCCGTGATTCGTCCACGCTAAATTCTTTAACACACCAAATAAACCATCTAAGTTGAGTTGATGTGGCATGGCCAATCTATGAGAAAGCAAATGCAATTTGAGGAATGCTTCGGGAATAGAGCTCGGAGCAGTGTTATATCTGAGGAGTGTACAAATCAAGGCTTTTTTGGATGTTGCTAGGTTTGCAGCAATTTCCGACTGCGCCATATCGCCAATATTCATAAAGCTATTACTTAGGCATTTTGCTGTGTCAGCTGATAAATCCACATAGCCATTGCCAGAAACTTCAGCAAACAGATCAAGAATTACGCTAGTAAGTTCTGAAGAAGGACTAAGTAAAGGTTGAGGATAAAAAACCTCAATAATTTCATTATTGGAGTTTTGGGTTGCTATACCTAAGGCATAACTGTGGATTTCATTGCCGCTCATACTAGTGATTCCCAGCTAAAATTTGTTATTTAATGTTTACTTGATTAAAGAAGTGAGCTTTTCAGGATTGAATCCTATCACCCACTTCCCGTGTATATCGAATATGGGGCGCTTTATAACTGATGGCTGCTCAATCATAAGATTTATAGCAACATCCCTATTTAAGCCATTCTTTATTTTGTCAGAGAGCTTGCGCCAAGTAGTTCCTCGATTATTGATTACTTCATTTAAAGGCAATTGATCTAACAATTGTTTAGCTAACTGTTCAGAGCAGCCCAGGTTTTTATAATCATGAAATTCGTATTCAGAGTTTTGTGTATCCAGCCATCTTTTGGTTTTCTTAATAGTGTCACAATTATTAATTCCATACAGGGTTATCATTAGTTCTATCGGCCCTTACGCAGCTAAGCGATTTTTCAATTCGATTTTAATTTCAGATTGAAGTTTTTCTAATAAAGATTGTTCTTCAATGGAATTACCATTTTTATCCGTAATGAAAAATAAATCTTCTACTCGCTCTCCTAATGTCGTTATACGAGCATCTTTAAGGTTGATCCCATTGGTCGCGAGGATTTTGCCAACAGAAGCGAGAATTCCAGGTTGGTCCGGGCAATTAACTTCGAGAGTTGAATATTTTTTTTCTGATGTATTTACAAAAGTGACTTCGATAGACTTCGCGAAATATTTTTCTTTGCGTGTACGTCGAAAGCTTACTGGTTTTATTGCCTTGTTGCCTGATGTCAAATACTCCGTTAATACTTTTCTAATTTCATCCTGTCTTTTTGGGTTCTTGCCAACGGGAAGCCCGGTGTTTTCTAACACCGTAAAAGTATCCATGCAGTGATCATTAGCAGAAGTAAAAATCCTGGCACCATAAATGTTTAGGTTTAGCTTTTCAAATGCGGCAGTGCTGTTAGCAAACAAGAAGTCAGCATTATTAGCATAAATAAAGACCTGAGTTGCTCCTTCTCCTTTAATATTTTCTTCCATATCTTGTACTAGGATCAATGGCCTTTCTTCTGCTTTATCTTCGTTCTCGAAATTAGTAATGCCCTCGGTATGCCAAATAATATTGGCGCTGGATTCGCGCACAAAATACTCGTCATCAGCTTTGGTCCATACAATTTCTATTTGGTTAGCACTGAGACCTCTCTTTAGTAACTTCGCACGTGCAGATTGTTGCTTGTCAGCAATTCGCTCTTGTCGATTAATTGGTTTTTCTAGTCCAAGCTGGAATGCTTTTTTGGTATTTGTGTAGAGCTGTCGCAATAATGTGGCTCGCCAGCTATTCCATAGTTCTGGGTTGGTGGCGCAAATATCAGCCACAGTCATTACATAAAGATAATCTAAGTGCAATTTGTCCCCCATCTGCTCTGCGAACTCTTTTATGATTTCTGGGTCATTTGTATCCTTCCGCTGCGCTGTCATTGACATTAATAGATGTTTGTCGACCAGCCAGGAGACTAAACTGGCATCCCAGTTGCTTAGTTGGTGCCGTTCACAGAAATTTACTGCGTCGATCTTGCCAAGCTCTGAGTGATTGCCACCGCGACCCTTGGCGATATCATGATAAAGACCTGCGATATATAGTAACTCTACTTTAGGCAGGTTATTAAAAATGTGTGCGGCAACAGGAAATTTTTCTACTGCTTGAGGTAAGCGGAATTTTCGCATATTTTCTACAACTTGCAGCGTGTGGGCGTCGACAGTGTAAATATGGAACAGGTCATGTTGCATTTGCCCGCTGATTTGACCGAATTCAGGTAGGTAGCGGCCAAGAATGTCATAACGTGCCATGCGACGTAACTGCAGTGACATATGGTTTTGTGTTCGTAATAATTCGATGAACAAGCTTGTATTGCGCGCGTCATTGCGAAATTCGTCGTTTATAAGGTGACGACTCTCTCTGAGAAGTCCAATAGTGGATGCCCGAATGCCCTTTATTTGTGGGCTTTCTCCTATCAATACAAAAATTTCGATAAGCGCAGACGGATTACATTCAAATACATTGGGATGAATAACCTCAATATAATCATCTCGGACCTGAAAGCGGCTATTTAAAGGCCTGATTTTCACCCGTTTGCCAGCACGTAGGATCACTTCATCAAAATGTTGCAACAGTAAGTCGTTTAATTCTCTGAGATTGGCAACAGCACGATAGTATTGTTTCATTAATTTTTCGACACCAAGACTTTTTTCATCGTCGTGGTAATCAAATAGCTGCGCCAGTTCTCTTTGTTTATCGAAGAGTAGACGGTCCTCACTACGACCCTCAAGAAAATGCAAACCGTAGCGTAATTTCCAAAGAAATTGCTGACCCGTACTAATAAGAGCCTCTTCGGATTCTTTAAGAAATCCAAGTCTGACTAAATCCTTAAAAGAATCGGCACCAAAATGCCTTTTGCTTACCCAGGCAATTGTCTGGATGTCCCGGAGGCCCCCTGGCGAGGTTTTGATATTGGGTTCAAGGACATAATCGACATCATGGTATTTTTCATGTCGAGCAATTTGTTCATCGACTTTTGCTTTGAAAAATTTCTTTATTGGCCAGACTCTTTTTTCGTTGGTTGCGACCGTCATAAGTGTGTGTAAATCTTTGGGGCCAAGCAATGGCCGAGATTCCATCAGGGCGGTAGCTACGGTGATGTCTTTAATAGCTTCCTGCTTGCATTGGCGCACAGACCTAACACTATGACCAGGTTCTAGCCCTATGTCCCAAAGCATGGTGAGAAATGCACTGATATAGTCTTTGTACTTTTTGTTGAAGCGACTTTTCCGAGTAAGTAGCAGTAAATCAATGTCAGAGTGGGGCAATAGTTCGCTGCGTCCATATCCCCCAACAGCCACCAGGCTAATATCATTTGGATCTGGCCAGTTCTGAGCACTCCATGCGAGGCGCAATACTTCGTCCACCACCCAAGCGCGACCGAAAACGATGTTGGTAATGTTGAGGCTTTTTTTGTAGCGGGAGTGAAGGACTTCACTAGCTTGCTTTAATGCCTTACTCAGCAAGGGGGTAGGGCTGCCGGCATTGGCGACAGCAGTTCGCAAGTGATTTACATCTAGTAATTCTGTGTCTAAACTAAAATTCGTTGCTATGTCAGCATCGTTCTCCTCGAATTTTAATTCACTCACAATACTTCATCTGAGCGACGAGTTAACACCTCACATCCGTCACTCGTTACGGCTAGGGTATGTTCCCATTGAGCAGAGAGACGCCGATCTTTTGTGGTAACAGTCCAACCGTCTTTGCGGGAAAGTTTAGTGTAGCGGGTACCTGCATTTAGCATAGGTTCTATGGTAAATGTCATGCCTTCGACAATTTTAGTGCCGGTGTTAGGCATCCCGTAATGCAATACTTGAGGCTCTTCGTGAAAGATTCTACCGATTCCATGACCGCAATATTCGCGAACAATTGAATAATTGTGCGCTTCGCCATGTCCCTGGATTATGTGTCCAATGTCGCCTAACGTTGTACCTGGGCGAACAATATCGATGGCCTTGTAGAGGCATTCCTGCGTAACTCGAATTAGCCGACGAGCATGATCTGGAACTTCTCCAACACAAAACATCTTACTTGTGTCTCCGTGAAAGCCATCTTTTATGACGGTTATGTCTATATTTAGTATGTCCCCACTTTTTAAAATTTTCCCGTCACTGGGAATTCCATGACAGATAACATGATTTACCGAAGTGCAAATAGACTTCGGAAATCCATTATAGTTCAGTGGCGCGGGAACTGCCTTTTGCTCTTCAACTATGTAGCTGTGACAAATTTGGTCCAATTTCCCTGTACTCACCCCTGGCTTGACGTAGGGGCCTATCATCTCCAGTACCTCAGCGGCCAATTGGCCGGCAATCCGCATTTTAGATAGGTCGTCAGGATTCTTAATATGAATGGTCATTCTTCCATCTGCTGAAATTAATTGTGATCTTGTTTAGATGCTAGCTATTTTAAATCAGTAGCGCACGAGAATACAGAGTGATTAGCCTTCCAAAATCAGGCTGTATGTCAATAATTCTGGGTATGGGAAGCGTTTTTTCTTCGCGGAAGAGAGCTTTAAGATTAAGGCGGATTATGGTATAAAGCGGCGCTCGCTGAGGTTGACTCTATGTTAATCTCAAAAGAGTTTACTTTAACTAACTATTAACGTCGCACATACACCGTCACATGTGTTCTGGGTGCTCTCGCTGCAAGCCTAGCTGGCAGCTTGGGTTGATCCATGGGGTGTATGGAGGCCTAACCCAAACCGAAGGATATAACATGACTGTAAGCATGAAAGAAATGCTCCGTGCCGGAGTACATTTTGGGCATCAGTGTCGCTATTGGAACCCAAAAATGGAGCCATACATCTTTGGCGCTCGTAACAAAATTCATATAATTAACCTTGAGCACACTGTTCCAGCGCTGAATTCAGCCTTAGATCAGGTCGCTGATCTGGCTGAAAAAAAGAGGAAAATTCTCTTTGTAGGGACAAAAAGGGCAGCTGCAAAAATTGTAAGAGAGCAAGCTGAACGTGCCGGTATGCCTTACGTTAATCATCGTTGGTTAGGTGGCATGTTAACGAATTACAAAACCATTCGTGGATCAATAAAACGGTTAAAAGAGCTCGAAACTCAGGAAAAAGACGGTACGTTCAATCGCTTAACAAAGAAAGAAGCGCTAATGCTGAAGCGGGCGAAGGAAAAATTGGAGCGCAGTATTGGTGGCATTAAGGATATGGGTGGGTTGCCTGATGTCTTGTTTGTAATTGATGTTGACCATGAGCGTATTGCTGTCACCGAAGCCAATAACTTAAAAATTCCAGTAATTGGAGTCGTAGATACGAATAGCAACCCAGAAGGGGTTAAATTTGTTATTCCTGGGAATGACGATGCAATTCGTGCGATTCAACTCTACGCAATGTCAGTGGCTGACGCTTGTCTTGAAGGGCGCGCACGCAATGGTCCCATTGAGAGTGAATTCATAGAAATTGAAGAGAGTGCTCCAGCTAGTGAAAAAGTTGAAGGTGCTGCAGAATCATCTGATTCCCTAGAAAAAGCGGAAGGAGAAGCACCGTTAGAAGAAGCTGTAGACAAAGGAGTGGAAGAACCTGCCGTCGAGGAGCCTGCTGCTGAAGCCGTCAAGGAGCCTGCTGCTGAAGCCGTCGAGGAGCCTGCTGCTGAAGCCGTCGAGGAGCCTGCTGCTGAAGCCGTCGAGGAGCCTGCTGCTGAAGCCGTCGAGGAGCCTGCTAAGGAAGTTAAATCGCCAGCTAAGAAAAAAGCGCCCGCTAAAAAGAAGGCCGTTGCCAAGAAAAAAGCGCCGGCTAAGAAAAAGGTAGCAGCTAAGAAGAAAGTGCCAGCTAAGAAAAAGGCTGATGCTAACAAGGACTAAAGATCTGGTAGTAACTCGTCTTAATAGCAGGTTAAGCAGTAGTTTGTAGATTAGACAAGTTAAACAGAAAGGGGGCGTTAGCCCCCTTTTTACAAATGATTTTTTTACGAAGTCTCAAGCACTTCGTTAGATATGGAACGAGGTGGAATAATGGCAACAATTACTGCGAGTATGGTTAAAGAATTACGAGAGCGTACTGGCTTGGGTATGATGGATTGCAAGAAGGCGCTAACTGAAGCTGATGGTGATATGGAGAAAGCCATCGAAGATTTACGCAAAGCGAGTGGATTAAAGGCAGCGAAGAAAGCGAGTCGAGTTGCGGCAGAAGGTATTGTGATGACGAAGATCGCTGAAGATGGGAATTATGGTGTAGTCGTTGAAATCAATAGCGAAACTGATTTTGTGGCACGAGACGAGAATTTTCTTTCCTTCGCTAAGCAATGTTTAGAAATGGCGTATTCAAATAGTGAAGCGGATGTAAATGCATTGTTAGATGCGGGTATTGAAAATACGCGCCAGGCATTGGTGCAAAAGATTGGTGAAAATATAAATCTCCGCCGCGTAGAAAGATTGAGCTTTGACGATGCAAACCAAGGCATAGTAGAGACTTATGTGCATAGTAATAATAGGATTGCTGTATTAATTTCCTTGAAAGGTGGAGATGAAGCTCTTGCGAGGGATATTTCAATGCACGTGGCAGCTGTAAATCCTATGGTCGTTAGAGCGGAAGATGTACCCGAAGACATACTGGCAAAAGAATCTGAGATTTATTCTTCTCAGGCAAGGGAAAGTGGTAAGCCTGAGGAAATTGTCGAAAAAATGATTAGTGGGCGTTTGCGAAAATTTGTTGCTGAAGTCAGCTTGCTAGAGCAAGATTTCGTTAAGGACCCAGATATTAAAGTAGGAGCACTTCTGAAAGAGGCAGGTGCTGATATTGTGCAATTTGTACGTTATGAAGTTGGCGAAGGGATCGAGAAGGAAGAAGAAGATTTCGCTGCTGAAGTCGCTGCTCAACTAAACGGATGATAGGTCTTTTATTCAACAGATAAATAATGACGTAATGCCAAAAAGAGAGCGAAAATATAACCGCATACTGCTTAAGTTGAGTGGCGAAGCCCTAACGGGCGATGTGGATTTTGGGATCGATCCGAAAGTGCTTGATCGTATGGCTGTTGAAGTTGGTCAATTGGTCGGCTTGGGTGTTCAAGTAGGTATGGTCATCGGCGGTGGTAATCTTTTTCGCGGCGCCGAATTAAATGCAGCAGGCATGGAGCGGGTTACTGGCGATCATATGGGGATGCTAGCAACCGTTATGAATGCACTGGCAATGCGAGATGCCTTGGAGCGGGCAAATATTCCTACACGGGTTATGTCCGCGATTCAAATGAGTGGTGTGGTTGAGCACTATGATCGACGAACGGCGATCCGCCATCTCAATGCCGGGGATGTTGTTATATTCTCAGCCGGCACTGGAAATCCATTCTTTACTACGGATTCTGCGGCTTGCTTGAGAGGTATTGAGATTGATGCAGATTTAATTCTTAAAGCAACAAAAGTCGATGGTGTTTATTCCGCTGATCCAGAAACTAATCCCGGGGCAGTGAAATTTGACAAGCTAACCTATGATGAAGTACTAGAGAAGAAACTAGGAGTAATGGATCTGACTGCTATCTGCTTGAGTCGCGATCATCAGATTCCGATTAAAGTATTCAATATGCATCGTTCAGGTGCATTGCTAGACAATGTTATGGGGAAGCTAGACGGCACATTAATAGATTAAGAACTCCGTATTGATTGACGGGAGTGATAGTAAATAGCAAAAGGAAACGACCATGATCGATGAAATAATCGCGGACACAGAAGAAAGAATGCAAAAAAGTGTCGCTTCATTGGAAGAAGCCTTTAAAAAAATTCGCACAGGCCGAGCGCACCCGAGCATATTGGATAGCGTTATGGTTTCTTATTATGGCTCTGAAACACCCTTGAACCAATTAGCGAATGTAAATGTGGAAGAGGGTCGCTCTTTGATTATTTCTCCTTGGGAGAAAAATCAGATTGGAGAAATCGAAAAGGCAATTTTAAAATCTGACCTTGGGCTTAATCCATCTAATAATGGCGATACAATTCGTGTTCCTATGCCGCCGTTAACAGAAGAAACTAGACGCCAATATACAAAACAAGCAAAGAATGAAGTGGAAAATGCTAGAGTTGCTATTCGTAATATACGCAGGGATGCAAATACTGACTTCAAAGATCTGGAAAAGGAGAAAGAGATTAGTGAAGATGATCAGCGCAGATCAGAAGATCAAGTGCAGAAATTAACTGATAAGTATATCGCTGCCATTGAGTCTACCTACCAGGTGAAAGAAGCAGATCTATTATCGTTTTGATTCTAATTAAAGTTCTTTGCAATTTTATCGAGTAAAACAGGTGTTCAATTCAGCTTTCCTCAAAAATGACACCTGACACTAAAAAAAGTTACCTAACCACATTGCAATAATCATGGATGGCAATAAACGCTGGGCTAAACTTAATGGGTTAGAGCCTAAGTCAGGTTATCGCCATGGTGCTGAAGCTGCACGAGAAATTGTTAACTCTTGTGTTCGGCGCGGCATCAACTATCTTACCTTATTCGCTTTTAGCTCTGAGAATTGGATGCGTCCCGCTAAAGAAGTACAAAGCCTCATGGCATTGTTTCTGACAGTCTTAAAGCGCATAGAAATTGGCCAGTTAAATAAAAATAATGTGCGTTTGAGGTTCATTGGTAATCGGTTGGAACTTCCTACAAAGCTATTAGCAATGATGGCTGAAGTCGAGGCACTTACTAGAAAAAATACTGGAACTACTGTAATCGTAGCTGCTGATTATGGGGGTAGATGGGATCTCAGTAATGCCAGCAAATTAATCGCTAAGAAAGTGAAAAATGGAGATCTAGAACTTGATGAAATTGATATCGATCTAGTTCATAGCTTCACTAGTTTAAGCAATTATCCAGACCCTGATTTTTGTTTAAGAACTGGAGGCGAACATCGCATCAGTAACTTTCTGTTATGGCAGTTTGCCTACACTGAATTATATTTTACTGATTGCTATTGGCCTGACTTTGATGATGCTCAATTACAGATCGCTTTGGATGATTACGCATCGCGACAACGTCGCTATGGTGGTCATGACGGTGAGGCAGACGTCAAAGTAGAAGATAAGGCAAACCACCATGAGATGGGTTCTTAAAATGCTTAAACAGCGGATAATAACGGCAATTGTATTAGCACTTACATTCATTATAGTAACTATACTTTTTAGTCCATTTGTTTTTTCTCTGTTTATTGCGCTTATAGTATTAATTGCCGCTTGGGAATGGGCCGGATTAATCGGCTTGTCTCGGCAAAGCTTAAAGGTTTTATATCTTGCAACTTTAGCTGTCATGACAATAGCTTTATTTCCCTTCTTGGGTATTTATCCGGAAGCCAAAATGATAAGCAGCGACCGCACTTTAATATTATTAGGTCTGGGGGTCTTATTCTGGGCGCTAGCCTTGCTTATGCTTATTGGTTATCCCGAAAATGCTGTACGGTGGAATGATAAGTCTAAAATTGCTGTGATGGGGTTGATGACATTGCTTCCAGCTTGGGTCGGCATTATTCAACTCAAATATTTAGATCCAACGGGATATTTAGTGCTGGCTTTGGTTATTATGGTGGCCGCAGCTGACATCGGGGCTTATTTTGCTGGCAAAAAATTTGGCAGGAGAAAGCTTAGCCCCTGCATTAAGTCCGAACAAATCCTGGGAAGGAGTATGGGGAGCTTGGTTGCTTGTCTGCTTTTAGCCCTCTTATTGATAGCGCTAATGAACAACTACGTTCTTGAATTGAGCCCGCAAAAAATTTTAGTACTAATGGTTCTTAGTCTCTGCGTTACATTGTTCGATGTAATCGGAGATCTACTGGAAAGTATGTTGAAGAGAAACCAAAATATTAAAGATAGTGGTTCAATTCTGCCGGGTCATGGCGGAATATTGGATCGGATTGATGGGCTGCTTGCGGTGACTCCACTGTTTGTTATTACCTTTTTGATTATAGGTTAAAGAGTGTATTCAGAATGACATCGAAGCAAGTTTCAATTCTTGGTTCTACCGGCTCTATTGGTGAGAGTACGTTAGATGTAATTCGAAATTCATCTGAATTCGAGGTCTTTGCATTAAGCGCTCATCGCAACACCAAATTATTACTTGAGCAATGTATGGAGTTTAATCCCTCTGTGGCAGTTTTAGCTGATAGCTCTTGCGCTAATGACTTTTCTCGACAATTAATAAACGCCAATTGTGATACTGAATTGAGAATTGGGCCTGCAGCTCTTGAGGAGATTGCTTCAGCTGAAGCGGTTGATATAGTCATGGCGGCCATTGTTGGGGCTGCCGGATTGTCGGCATCACTTGCTGCAGTAATAACTGGTAAACGCTTATTGCTTGCAAACAAAGAAGCATTAGTCATGTCAGGCGATCTCTTTATGCAAACGGCAACCCAGTCTGGCGCTGAAGTGATTCCAATTGATAGTGAACATAACGCTGTTTTCCAATGTCTGCCTATTTCTTCCAAAGGTGTGGTTAGGTCACAGTTCGAAAACGTCGGTAAAGTTGTTTTAACTGCGTCTGGAGGCCCGTTTCTGAATGCTCCTTTAGCAGATTTTGCCGGATTTACGCCGGAACAAGCCTGCAAACACCCAAAATGGAAGATGGGAAGAAAGATTTCTGTTGACTCTGCCACTATGATGAATAAGGGATTGGAGTTTATAGAAGCTCGACAGCTCTTCCGATTGGCTGTTAATCAAATCGAAGTGCTGATTCACCCGCAGAGCATTGTTCATTCATTGGTTTATTATCGTGATGGTTCGGTATTAGCGCAAATGGCAAACCCAGATATGCAAGTTCCCATCGCTCATGGTCTTGCTTATCCCCGTCGCATAGACACCAAGGCCAAAGTGCTGGATTTAATAGAGATTGCTGAATTGTCTTTCAGTCAGCCAGATCTGCATAAATTTCCCTGTCTGCGTCTTGGTATTGATGCGGCTAATATCGGCGGCACAGCCCCGACTGTACTTAACGCAGCAAATGAAATTGCTGTGGCTGCCTTTTTGGATGAGAAAATCAAATTTTCGGAAATTTCTCTCGTAATTGAGGAAGTTATGTCGAAAATACCTTGTGAAGAAGCGGCAAGTCTCGCTATTATTCAAAACATTGATAAGCGAGCTAGATGCTTATCTAAAGATATGATTTTGAAGGAATTTCAACAATCCTAAAGGCTGATAGTTAGCCTTTCTGTAGTACTTACCATGATATTAGATATTTTAATCAGTGCTGTTGCTCTGCTCGTCACGCTGGGAATACTTGTGACGATTCACGAATTTGGACATTTTTGGGTTGCACGGCGCTGCGGCGTGAAAGTTCTTAGATTTTCTATTGGTTTTGGTAAGGCAGCCAAATCCTGGATTGGAAAAGATGGTGTCGAATATGTAATCGCTCCAATTCCTTTGGGTGGTTATGTGAAAATGCTGGGACAAGAAGATACAACTGTGTCGGATCAAACTGGGACTTCAGTGAATCAGCGCAGCGAGTCTTTTGCCTATAAGCCTCTTTGGCAGCGCACGGCAATTGTTGCGGCGGGTCCTGTTGCAAACTTCCTGCTAGCTATTTTTGTTTTTTGGGTAATCAACATTTCATATGGATTAAACGGTATCGCGCCAATCGTTAGCGGCGTGACTGATGGTTCGCCAGCTGCGATGGCAGGTTTGCGCGATGGAGACGAAATTCTCGCCGTTGACGGGCAAGAAACCCTCATTTGGCAGCAAGTGACGCTGCAAATGTTAGGCCGACTTGGGGAGACGGGAGGTTTGATGCTCACTGTTAACCCTGCCGGTTCAGATTTGGTTCGTGAAATTGAGATACCTATTGAGTCCTGGATGGGGGGTTCCACAGAACCTAATCCGGTTTCTGATCTTGGAATTATACAAATTGAAATCCCAGCTAGAATAGCTGGAGTAATCTCGGGCGGACGCGCTGAGCAGGGTGGACTGCTGCGTGGAGACGAAGTGCTGAGTGTAAACGGTGAATTCATCAGAGGATGGACTCATTGGGTAGAAGTGATTAGAAACAGCCCGGAACTAGCATTGGATGTGGTGGTCCAACGAGGAGAAACTGAGACTGGGTTAGAGATTCGGCCCGAAATTATAAGACTTGAAGATGGTGCGGAAGTAGGAAGAATAGGCGCTGAAGTACAACAGGGGCGTTTGTCCGAGATACTACCTCAGGAAATGCTACGAGAGTTCCGTTATGGGCCTCTAGCAGCGATTCGGCCGGCGTTACAAGAAACATGGGATAAATCGATCTTTGTTCTCGACTCAGTCAAGAAAATGGTCATTGGTTTAATCTCTGTAAAGAATATTAATGGGCCAATAACGATTGCTCAAGTTGCTGGAGAAACAGCAACGTACGGCTTGGATGTTTATCTGGGATTCCTGGCACTTCTGAGTATTTCATTGGGAGTGCTTAATTTATTACCAATCCCAGTATTGGATGGGGGACACTTGTTGTATTACGCGATCGAAGCAGTAATTAGGAGGCCGGTCCCTGAGCGAATTCAGGCTTGGGGGTTGCAGCTCGGGCTTTTAATGATTTCTGGGATCATGGTATTGGCCATTTACAATGACTTTAGTCGCTTGTTGTAAGTTAAAATTAACCCGCCGCGAAGAAACAATCTTAAATTTGAGTTACAAATGAAAAAAGTGGTTTTTTGTTTGCTGGTGGTTTTTGGATTTTCCAATACTTCCAGAGCACAAGATTTTGTCATCGCGGATATTATTGTTGATGGTTATCAACGTATCTCTCCGGGAATTATTTATAATTTGTTACCAGTAGGTATAGGTGATGAAGTAACTGCCACAGCGCCCGCACAAATTATCCGTGAGCTGTCTCAGTCCGAGTACTTCGATGAGATAGAAGTCTCTCGCGAAGGAAATATTTTAGTTATTACAGTTCTCGAGAGGCCTTCAGTTGCTGAGATTGAGATTGAGGGCAATAGCGTGCTTGAGACCGAAGATATTCTTGATAACATGGCGCAAGCTGAAATAGCAGAAGGACAAATTTTTACGCGGGCTGCATTGGAAGCTATTCAACAGGGAATTCAAGAAGTCTACTCATCTAGGGGCCGTTACGGAGCTTCGGTTGAAATTGATGTTGAAGAGCTGCCCCGTAATCGAGTTGCTATTAGCTTAGAAATAAATGAAGGGGAAGAATCCCGCATTCGACATATCAACGTTGTAGGTAATGAAACCTTCGAGGAAGAAGAGCTACTCGAGCTATTTGAGCTCGGTACGAAGCCTTGGTATATGTTTTTGAGTAGGCGAGATCGTTATTCTAGGGAGCAATTTGGAGGTGATTTAGAAAGATTGGAATCGTTCTACTTAGACAATGGCTTCGTGGAATTCAATATTGATTCAACGCCGATCGCGATTACTCCTAATAGAGAGGAAGTTTATATCACTGTCAATATCACTGAAGGCGATCAATATACAGTTTCGAATGTTGATCTAGCGGGTGATTTGGTAGATGCTGAGAACCTCTTACGGGCAGCAATATTTGTGCGCCCTGGTCAAATTTATTCCCAAGCATTGGTGACGGGAACTGAAGAAATCATGGTTCAGTTCCTAGGGAATCTTGGTTATGCCTTTGCTGAAGCGACTGGCGTTCCAGAAGTGAGTGACGATGAAGAAACTGTCGAAGTTACCTTCTTTATTGATCCTGGTAATCGCACTTATGTGAATCGAATTAATTTTGCGGGAAACGTGTCTACTGCCGATGATGTAATGCGGCGAGAGATGCGGCAATTAGAAAGTGCGCCGGCTTCCAGCCAAGCCATAGAGCAATCAAAGGTTCGGCTTGAACGTTTAGGATATTTTGAATCTGTTGAAGTTGAGACAGAAGAAATAGCTGGCACTGAAGATCAGATCGACGTGAGTTACGATGTGTTGGAACAAAATTTCGGTGCTATAAGTTTCTCAGTTGGCACGGGTGGTGGTGGAGATTTTTTTCTTAGTTCAAACCTACAAGCCGCTAATTTTTTAGGCACCGGTAGAACAATTGGGATAGGGGTTAATCGTAGTCGCTTTATCAAAGGTCTAAATTTTCAATACCTCGACCCTTACTTTACCCCGGACGGCGTAAGTCGCGGGTTTAATCTGTTTGCGCAGGAAATGGATTCGCCATTTAATGTCTCTAGCTTTAACACTACTTCCTGGGGTGGTTCTTTAAGTTTCAGCTATCCATTAAGTGAGATACAAGTTATTGGATTTGATTTGGGAGTTACCCATACAGAATTAAGTTCAGGCTATGGCTCTGTGCAAGAGATTGAATCTAGTCCAGTCCTCTTTGAAAACGCTAACAATTATGTAATTACTCCATTCAACGCAAACCCGTTTGATGGTCCCGTGGTGGATTCGGTCCTAGGTGATGTGCGTGACTTAACTGACTTGCAGTTGCAGAAAAGCCCAGACCTCGGTTTCGTTGATAAGTTCGGTGATACATTCAATAACTTTACTATTACAGGTAACTGGTTTCGCAATACATTAAATCGTGGTCAATTAGCGAATGATGGAGCGCTGCATCAATTAAACCTTGAAGTCACCTTGCCCGGTTCTGATCTACAGTACGCCCGTTTGAATTACTCTAATCAGATCTATTGGCCTATTAGTCAAGATCGTGAATGGGCTATCGGATTGCGTATGAATATAGGTTATGGGATAGGTTACGGTGAATCTGACGAATTACCGTTTTTTAATAACTTTTTCGCTGGCGGTCTGATTCGAGGTGGTGGCCAATTGCGTGGCTATGAAGAAAATAGTTTGGGGCCTCGCAGCACTGCGGGAGGGCGCTATTTGACGCAAAACGGTATTACCTTAGCTCGCGATGAACAAGGTAATATTTTGCGTAACCCTGACGGCACTGCTCAAATTAACAATGATTTTGGTTATGAGACTCAGCCGCTTGTAGATTCCATGGGAAATCTGATCTTAGATACAAACGGAGATCCACAAGTAGCGCTTGCTGTACAAAATTTCTATCTGGATGACGATTATGACAGTTTTGGTGGTAATATACTCACCACTGCGTCATTGGAATTGTTGTTTCCACTGCCATTCGTGCCTGATTCAAGTCGAGTGAGATCAACTCTTTTTATTGACGCTGGGAATGTATTTTCGACCAGTTGTACGAAGCGCCAAAGCTTGCTAAATAACTGTAGCGATTTTGATGTTGGTGAGTTGAGGTACGCGGCTGGGCTTAGTGTGACGTATCTCTCACCTTTTGGACCTCTGACATTTTATGTCGCGGCGCCATTCGGGGACAGAGAAGGTGATGATACGAAACAATTTGATTTCACGGTCGGGACGGGATTTTAAACAAAATAAGTTCGGGTTAATAAGTCTAAAGTATTAAAGTTTAAAGCAAACAGGCTGAATAAAATAAAGCAGCTATTGGCTTGAATTGGAGAATAATTGTGAAAACGGTAAAGAATTTAATTGTCGTCTTGAGTCTGGCTCTGTTCTCTCAAGGTATTTATGCTCAGGATACAAAAATCGGAGTGCTTAACGCTCTGCAGGCGCTTTTTAATTCCGATGCGGCTAGGATTGTCCAAGAAGAGCTTGAGCAAGAATTTAATCAAGACCAAACAAGAGCAAATGATCTCACTGATCAGCTTCAAACCTTGCAAGAAGAGTATCAGCAGAACGAGGCTGTGATGACTGAAGATGAAGTTCGTCGGATGAATTCCAATGCCCAAGACTTGCAGGTGCAACTGCAATTGATTCAAGAGCGGGTGCAAGCAGCTTTGCAAGAAAAGAACCAAGAATTTTTGCAAAGTATGCAAGAAGAATTAGCGGCAGCAGTTACTGATGTAGTTGCAGAAGGTGGTTTCGACTTAATTCTTAATGTTGATTCAGCACCTTATTTCGCGCCAGTTTTGGATATTACTGCTAGAGTAACTGCAAAATTAAATGAAAAATCACAACCTGTAGAAACCTCAGAAAATTAATGAAGCGTACATCAAACTACGGATAGTGTCAGGTGGTACACAATAAAAGCTTTACCCTTGGCGAAATTGCAACTCTTTTAAATTTGCAATTGGTCGGTGACGGCCAATGTATTATATCCAGTCTTGGAACACTCAAAAATGCAGCCGCTGGTCAGTTAAGTTTTTTAAGCAACCCTTCCTATATAAATCAATTAAAATCCTGTAACGCTTCAGCAGTTATTGTAGAAGCTAAGTACGCAGAAAGTTGTAAATATAATGCACTTATTTCCAAGGCGCCTTATGTTAGTTTTGCGGAAGCTACAGCTCTTTTTGATGATGCTCCCATTCGTGAAGCTTTTGTGCATCCATCTGCAACCATTCATGAGACAGCTGATCTGGCAGGTTCCATCTATATAGGGCCAAACGTAGTTATAGAGGCAAATGTTAAAATAGGTGAAACCTGCAGTATTGGTAGTGGCTGTTTTCTTGGAGAAAACGTTGAGCTTGGACGCAATTGCTACCTTCATAGTAATGTCTCAATTTATCATCGAGTAACGGTCGGCGATAACGCCATTATTCATTCTGGATCAGTAATTGGTGCCGACGGGTTTGGGTTTGCATTTGATGGAGAAAAATCTGTCAAAATTCGTCAGCTCGGAGGTGTAGATATTGGCAATGATGTAGAGATAGGTTCCTGTTCCTCGATAGATCGAGGAGCATTAGAAGACACCGTAATCTGTGATGGGGTAAAGATTGATAACCAAGTACAAATTGGACATAACTGTAAAATTGGAGAGAATTCTATTATCTGCGGCTGTACCGGCATTGCTGGTAGTGTAACGATCGGTAAGCACTGTGTTTTGGGAGGAGGATCAGGTGCTGTGGGACACATATCGATTGCCGACAAAGTCCACGTTAGCGCCAGGACCTTGGTTAGCGAATCGATTAGTGAGCCTGGGGTATACTCTTCAGGAACCTGGCATATGAAAACATCTGAATGGAAACGGAGTAATATTCATTTCAAGCAGTTGGACAGTATTGTTAAGAGACTAAAGAAGTTAGAAAAAAAGCCTGATAAGAGTTCGAATTAGAGGCAGGAGTAGAGCAGAGCTCGAACAAAGATAATAATCCAGAGTTTAATTATGCTATTGAATGTTGAAGAAATTAAAGAATATCTACCGCAGCGCTATCCATTTTTATTGGTGGACCGAATAGTAGAAATGGATTTGGGTAAGTCCATTGTCGGTTATAAGAATATCACAGTAAACGAGCCTTTTTTTCAGGGGCATTTTCCAGGCCAGCCAATCATGCCGGGGG
>CAXYEH010000053.1:0-46396 GCA_964275945.1 uncultured Pseudomonadales bacterium | reverse complement strand
TTGTTCGCCAGGACCAGCAGGCAGTTGACGTGCAGCCTTTGGCAACTCCAGCAGTTGCAGCGCCAGGTCAAGAGGAGCGCCCGAGTGGACAGCTTAGTATAGTAACTTCTGGCCCAAATACAGTTGGTGCTAGAGGCGTGGCAACCGAATTCGTTGAGCTCGATCGTCGTATTGCTGAGCTGGAAAATCGTTTAACCTTTCGTCAGGAAGAGGCTGATCGGGCCAGGATTGAGCGCGAAGAATTGGACTCGCGCTTAGCTGATCTCGAGGCTCAAATTGATGCTTCCCAAGAAATAATTAGATTGCAAGACATGCGGTTAGCACAGCTACAAGCGCAATTAGCAGAGGCCGCGGCATTAGTAGCGGCAGAAGCTGCCAATGCCGCTCGATTGCCAGCTACCCAGGCCAGCTTAACTACTAACCTTATGCGAATTCTATCTGGTAATACCATGATGATATTACTTGGTGTTGGGTTAGTTATTTTGCTATTGGTGATATTTTTGCTTCGACGCAACAAGGCAGTTAGCTCTGATGTTGAAGATTTCGATGAATTAGCGGAAAAAGAATTTCCAAGTGACTCGACTGGTCAAACTATAAATAAGCTGGCCGGAGTTGCTAATAGAAAGATGGAGCCTGAAGACACTACCAGCGTAACTGAAGCTAATGAATTAATAAAAAAAATGCAGATTGACGAAGTTGTAGCAAGCGATGATGAAGAAAAATTTAATATAGAGGAGGCTGTCGCTGAAGCTGTGCCAGCAGCTTATTCAGGTGGTTTTGATCAAAATGAAAAAGAAAGCACAGTTGATTCAAGTAGAATTTTAGACGATTTCGATGATGAATTAGAAATCGATACAGGTGGAGATAAGTCAGAACTAAATGTCAGTGAAGTAGAAAGCTTGGGCTTTTTGTCTGAAGATGATGAGCTGGAAATAGAGTTGGCTGGAGCGGCAGAAGAAGAAGTGGGTCTGCTGTCAGGTGATGATGAAGCAGCCACTAAATTGGAATTAGCTTATGCCTATCAAAAAATGGGTGATGCTGATGGCGCTAAAGAGATTCTGCAAGAAGTTATCAAAGAAGGCACCGATGAACAGGCCAGAGAAGCAGAACAGCTTATGATCTCGCTTGATCAGCTTGTAGAATAATTCAGTTTGTCGCAGCATGCCTTCTACCAAAACACTTTCTAGTCTTAATAACCACCGCATAGCATTAGCAATCGAATACAGTGGCTCGGACTTTTCTGGCTGGCAAAAACAATCTTCACCTGATTTGCTGACGGTGCAGTCAGTTGTCGAATCTGCTATCAGTCAAATTGCAGATTCGAAAATTACTAGCAGTTGCGCTGGTAGAACAGATGCTGGAGTCCATGCTACATGTCAGGTAATACACTTTGACTCTCCGATAGATCGTGGCGAAAAAGCTTGGACTAGGGGCGTAAATAGTCTCCTACCAGATTCGGTTCGTGTAATTTGGTCGAAGCCAGTTGACACCAGTTTTCATGCGCGATTTTCAGCCACAGCGAGGCAATATAATTACGTCATTTATATAAATAAAGTAGCTTCAGCTATTTTAAATAAAAAAGTTACTCATATGCGTCGTCGGTTAAATCCTGCGGTAATGGAAAAAGCGGCTCAAGCTTTGCTTGGCGAACAGGATTTTACTTCTTTTCGAGCTGCCGGCTGTCAGTCTAAGTCATCGTTCAGGAATGTTGAACATGTTCGTGTTAGGGCGCAAGGTTCCTTTTTGGTACTGGACATCAAAGCCAACGCTTTTCTGCAGCATATGGTGAGAAATATCACTGGCGCTCTTATAGAGATTGGGCTTGGGGAGAGGAGTTCCTCATGGATAGAAGAGCTATTAGAAGCGAAGGATCGGAATCTGGCTGGAGTGACAGCGCCACCTGATGGCCTATATCTTGTCGCGGTGGATTATCCAAATAAATTTGGGCTCTCTGAGAGTCAAAGATTTCCTTTATTTCTCCCTCTAACCGTAGGCTGAACACGACAGATTTGATAGAATGCTTTGCTTTTGCGGCGAAGCTGACCTGCCTTGTCTAAACTCTGGATTAAAATTTGCGGCATCACTCTCAATAGCGACGCAATTGCTGCTGCCGACTATGGAGCAGACGCGATCGGATTGGTGTTTTACCCCCAAAGCCCTAGAGCTGTGAAGAAGAAAAGTATTGCTGAAATTACAACTGGATTGCCAAGTTGGGTAGATGTCGTCGCCCTGTTTGTTGACCCAAGTGAAGAGGAGGTGCGACAAGTATTGGCAACAAATACTATTAACCTGTTGCAGTTTCATGGGCAAGAATCAGAAACTTTTTGTAAGTCATTTGATGTGCCTTATATAAAGGCAATTAGGGTAAAAAATTTCGGCACAATTTCTAATATAAGTAATGCATATGCAACTGCGGAGATGCTATTGCTAGATAGTCATAGCAAAAAAGCGCCAGGTGGAACTGGAAGTAAATTCGATTGGAAAATTGGGGAGTCAGTAACAGAAATATCTACAAATAAGATTGTTGTAGCTGGCGGTCTGAATCCAAATAACGTACAAAAAGCAATTCAAAAAATCAAACCCTATGGCGTTGACGTTAGTAGTGGTGTAGAGCAAAGTCATGGAGTAAAAAAATTGAGCAAAATGAAAGCGTTTATAGAAGGAGCGAGAAGTGTCTAAAGTTGGTGTCAAACCATCTGATTATGATGGGCCAGATGAATCAGGACATTTTGGGCCCTATGGTGGAATCTTCGTCGGTGAAACACTAATTGCTGCGGTTGAAGAACTAGCTGAGGTTTATGAAAAACTTTCTAAAGATGCTGATTTTTGGCATGAATTTGATCAACAATTAAAATTTTATGTAGGGAGGCCATCTCCGCTTTATTTTGCACAACGAATTACAAATCATTGTGGTGGTGCAAAAATATATTTAAAACGAGAGGACTTGAATCATACAGGTGCGCATAAAATCAATAATACCATCGGCCAGGCATTATTGGCGAAATATATGGGTAAATCTCGCATTATCGCTGAAACTGGTGCGGGACAGCACGGAGTAGCTAGCGCGACTGTTGCTGCGCGCTTGGGTTTGGAATGCCACGTATATATGGGTGCGGAAGATATCATAAGGCAAGCACCTAACGTTTATCGTATGAAGTTACTAGGAGCTACTGTTGTTTCTGTAGAGTCGGGTTCTCGTACGCTAAAAGACGCGATGAACGAGGCATTGCGAGATTGGGCGACCAACGTAGATAATACTTATTACATAATTGGAACCGTAGCTGGCCCTCACCCTTATCCAATGTTGGTGCGAGATTTTCAATGTGTAATAGGTCGTGAAGCGAGAGAGCAATCGTTAGAACAAATCTCGGGATTGCCAGATGCCTTGGTTGCATGTGTTGGTGGTGGCTCAAATGCCATTGGATTATTTCACCCTTTTTTAAATGATAAACAAGTCTCTATGTACGGTGTTGAGGCAGGGGGAAGGGGGCTTGAAACTAATGAGCATGCAGCGCCACTCAGTGCCGGGCAACCAGGAGTCCTCCATGGGAACCGCACCTATTTAATGACGGATACGAGTGGACAAATTATGGAAACCCATTCCGTTTCTGCAGGGCTGGATTATCCTGGCGTGGGCCCGGAGCATTCGTGGCTAAAAGATATTAATCGAGTAATATATGTGGCCGCTACTGATGCAGAGGCGCTTGATGCATTTCATAAATTAACTCGCTTAGAGGGCATAATTCCTGCATTGGAAAGCAGTCATGCTGTTGCCTATGCCATGAAATTAGCTGCCAACATGAATGACTCCCAGTCAATAGTGATCAATTTGTCAGGTCGTGGAGACAAGGATATAGAGACTGTAGCAAAAATTGAAAAAATTGCACTTTAGTCGAGAGCCATGAGTCGCATTAAAGACATATCGGAAACAGCAAAAAGGCAGAGATCAAAGCTATTAATTCCCTATCTCATTGCTGGAGATCCAAATATTGCGGTAACCCTGCAGCTCATGCATCAATTGGTGGCTAGCGGAGCTGATATTATAGAGCTTGGTGTTCCATTCAGTGACCCTTCATCGGATGGCCCAGTCATTCAGCGGGGCGTAGAACGCTCTCTCGCTCAGGGCACCACATTAAAAGATACAATTGAAATAGTACGTTCTTTCCGCGAAAAGAATTCATTAACCCCTGTTGTGCTTATGGGGTATTTGAATCCCATTGAGATTATGGGCTATGAATTATTTGCTGAATCGGCGGCAGATGCGGGAGTAGATGGAGTGCTCATCGTTGATATGCCTCCGACCGAATCTCAACTTCTACGCCAAGCCCTTCAAAAAGCCGAAATAGATACGATTTATTTAGTGGCTCCCACGACCAAGGCGACTAGAGCGAGATCGATTACAGAGGTTTCTAGCGGTTATTTATATTATGTGTCTTTGAAGGGTGTCACTGGAGCCGCGTTAATAGACTGTGACTCTGTTCGAGAAAATATTGATTCGTTGCGAGAATTGTGTGACTTACCCATCGTAATTGGCTTTGGTATAAAAGATGGTTCCAGCGCAAAAGCAATGGCGATGCAGAGTGACGGTGTCGTAATTGGAAGCGCTTTGGTGGAAAAAATTGCTACTTTGCCTGCTGGCTCAGTACTTACTGAAAATGAGTTGAGCGTCACTACTACAATTATCAAAGAGGCTAGAGAGGCTATAGATACTCTATCTTAATATATGGATCTAAAAAGGAATTAAAGTGAGTTGGATAGATAAAATACTGCCCTCTATTGCAAATACGAGATCTGCTGCCAAGAAACGGGTCTCGGTGCCGGAAGGTGTGTGGAAAAAATGTCCCCGCTGTGAAGCGATGCTTTACAAGAAGTCGCTTAATGAAAATTGTGATGTCTGTCCTAAGTGTGAGCATCATTTGCGCATCACTGCACGCCGGCGTATCGAGTTGTTTTTGGATCCAGGTGAGCAAATAGAATTAAATGGGGAGCTAGAGCCGGTTGATTTGCTCAAATTCAAGGACCTTAAACGTTATAAGGACCGTATTTCTGCTGCTCAGAAGGGTACTGGAGAGAAAGACGCTCTGGTGGTCGTAAAAGGGCAGGTCAAGGGCATTGGAGTTGTAGTGACGGCTTTCGAATTTGCTTTCATTGGGGGCTCTATGGGAGCCGTAGTCGGTGAAAAATTCGTCCAGGCGATAAATACCTGTATCGAGCAAAACTTACCTTTGATTTGTTTTTCAACCAGCGGTGGGGCGCGTATGCAGGAAGCTTTGGTTTCTCTTATGCAAATGGCAAAGACTTCAGCGGGTCTGGTGAAGCTAAAGCAACATTCATTGCCTTATATTTCCGTTTTAGTAGACCCGGTCTACGGCGGAGTCTCAGCAAGTTTGGCAATGCTCGGGGATGTAAATATCGCCGAACCTAATGCATTGGTGGGATTTACGGGACCAGATGTGATTCGCCAAACCGTGCGGGTGAAACTTCCAGAAGGATTTCAACGTAGTGAATTCCTGCTGGAACATGGTGCCGTAGATATGATTGTTCATCGACGTGACATGCGGGATAAGATTGCCTCTATTCTTGGGAAGCTTTTGCACTACAAAGCTACAGGTTCTTAATGTCAACCAGCTGCGCTGAAGTTCAAGGCCTAGATTCCTGGCTGGACTATATTTCCGCTGTGCATCCTCACGAGATAGAGCTTGGGCTAGATAGAGTGCGAATGGTTATAAAAAATATGGGGTTGGGGAAAGTTGCCCCAAAAATTGTAATTGTAGCAGGAACAAATGGAAAAGGGTCGTGTGTCACTTTAATGGAGGCGCTGCTGATCAAATTGGGGCGTTCAGTGGCGAGTTATACATCGCCTCATTTAACCCATTATACAGAACGAATTAAAATAAATGGAAAACCAATAGATGAGGCATCTATCTGTGTTGCCTTTTCTCATATAGACGCATGTCGTGAAGGCGTTTCCCTTAGCTATTTTGAATTTTCCACTCTGGCTGCATTATGGATCTTTTGCCAAGCTAATATTGATGTTGCTTTGCTCGAGGTTGGTCTAGGTGGCCGGTTAGATGCTGTAAATATTGTCGATGCCGATGTGGCGGTTATTTCATCAATTGCTTTAGATCATCAAGATTGGTTAGGCGATAACTTGGATTCAATTGGCCGCGAGAAAGCCGGTATTTTGCGCTCCGGCGTTCCCTTGGTTTATGGAGACGCAGAACCAGTCGGTAGCATTATTGAGTTAGCCCAGAAGCTAGGCGCCCCCGTCTATTTGATTAACAAGCATTTTCAATGGGCAATAACTAAAGACGACTGCCATTGGCGTTGGAGTGGCTGTAATGAGGGTGGAGCTTTATCGCTGCATGAATTAGCCATTCCTGCGTTACATCTTAACAATGCTTCAATTGCTTTACAGACGCTTAGCCTGCTCAATATTGATCTGACCAAGGTGAGTGTTCAGAAAGCGTTTAAAACCTTACATTTTCAAGGTCGCCAAGAGCACAGACTTGATACGGAAACTGGGGTCGATGTAATTCTTGATGTGGCGCACAACCCAGCGGCGGCAAAGTTTTTGGCAGCTGCCATGAGTTCTAAAAAAGCCCAAGACCCAGAGTTTTCCCAAATATCTGTAGTGATAGCAGTGATGGCAGATAAAGATATAGAAGGAATCGCTCTAGCCTTAGAATCCTGTGTAGACATCTGGTATATTTCGCAAGTTGAAGAATCCCGGTGCATGGCTTCAGAGGAGGTCGAGAAGCGGCTCCAAAGTAGCGGGCATCTGCGACAGTGGGTTAGGACAGAGTCGGTTCTCAATGCCTACAGGCAAGCATGCAAAGATAGTTGCTCTTTTGCTCGCGAGAATCCGGGCAAGAAGCAATTAGTTGTAGTGATGGGATCTTTTTATACCGTAGCGGCTGTCCGAAATTTGAGCAACTCAGCAAGGTGAAAATTGCTTTTTAGCGATTCAAACATAGAGCGTACTATTGTTAGTTTAGTCGGGGACTCTCCAGATTGAACCAAAGCACTAAGCAACGAATAGTAGGAACGGTCGTGCTACTCGCCCTAGCATTGATATTTTTACCTATTATCTTTGATGGGCAGGGGAGTTATCAGGCTCAATTGTCCAGCCGTATCCCTGATGAACCAATAATTCCTGTCTTTCCAGAGCCCACCCAGTTGAGGCCTGTCGTTATAGCCGACGTCGAAGTTAGTCCATCAACCGAGCCGGAAGAAGTCGGAAACACTGCCATAAATGAAGCTGAAGACCCCGTTCCAGTAATTACTTCGGAACCGGCTTATACCCGAGAAGTTCCTCGTTTGGACGAAGCAGGGCTGCCTCAAGGGTGGAGTGTCCGCATGGGCGCTTTTGCAGAAGAAGACAATGCCTTGAATTTAATGGAACGCCTCCGGGCTGCCGGTTACAAAGCTTATATACGGAGTGGAGAAAATAGTCAGGGCAATTTGACGAGAGTTTTTGTTGGTCCTTGGCTAGATCGGGAACTTGTTGATCAATACCAAGAAGAGTTGCGGAATGAATTCAGTTTGGCGGGTGACATTGTGCGTTTTGAAATTGAGCAATTGTAAATAAGGAATTTAGTCGCGAGTAATGAACGGAGTAGATACCGCAATATTAGTAATTACTACTCTGTCTTTTTTGTTCGGTCTGTGGCGTGGACTGATTAAAGAAGTGCTGTCATTGTTGACCTGGGTCGCAGCTCTGATAGTGGCAAGGTTATATAGCGAGGCTTTATCAGAGTTATTAGTAAATATAATAGCCAGTAGTAGCATTCGCTATGTGAGCGCATTTGCGATGATATTCATAGTAGTGATGATGTTGGGTACATTTCTAAACTATCTGATGTCGAAACTGCTAACTATAACTGGATTGAAATTCGCAGACCGATTGCTAGGCGGTGTATTTGGCGTTGCTAGAGGGGTTATCATAGTTTTAGTTATTTTGTTTATATCTGGGCTATTCCTGTCTGAAACTGAGCAATGGCAACAGTCGACTCTTATCCCTTACGGGTTGTGGATGACAGAATGGTTACGAATGTTTGTTGGAGGCACGAATAGTGTTTATTTGACGCAATAACGTTAGGGCTAGGGACGGAGTATTCTATGTGTGGATTGGTTGGTGTGGTTACGAGTAAAGATGTTGGTGTTTGTATTTATGACACGCTAACTGTCTTGCAGCATCGAGGACAGGATGCTGCTGGTATTATGACCAGCGACAATGGTAAGTTAAATTTACGCAAGGATAATGGGCTCATAAAAGATGTGTTCAGGACTCGACATATGCGCAGGCTCACCGGTCAAATGGGGATTGGCCATGTCAGATATCCAACCGCTGGAAGTTCCAGTCCAGCATTAGCCCAACCCTTCTATGTCAACTCGCCTTATGGTCTTTCCTTGGCTCATAATGGCAATCTTACCAATGCTAACGAGCTTAGCAGAGAGTTATTCAAAGGTGACCTGCGTCATATCAATACTGATTCAGATTCAGAAGTTTTGTTAAATGTTCTTGCCCACGAATTACAACAAAAAGGGAAAATCAAACCGACACCAGAAGATATTTTTGCCGCAGTGTCCCGCGTCTTTGATCGTTGTCGTGGTGGGTTCGCAGCAATAGTGATGATCACGGGTTACGGGATTTTAGGTTTTCGAGATAAGAATGGTATCAGGCCTTTGGTGTTTGGAAGTCGTCAAACTGAGCGTGGCAAAGAATATATGATAGCTTCAGAAAGCGTAGCGTTAGATTCGCAGGGGTTTTCTATCGAAAGAGACGTAGCTCCGGGCGAAGCAGTTTACGTTGATGTACATAATAATTTGCATTCAAAGCTCTGCACTGAACCCGGGGAGCATACACCTTGTATATTCGAACATGTTTATTTCGCGCGACCGGATTCCTTGATGGATAGTATTTCAGTTTACAAGGCGCGTTTGCGAATGGGTGAAAAGCTGGCCGATAAGTTGGATAAATTACGGCCGAATTATGATATTGATGTGGTCATTCCAATACCTGATACAAGTCGAACCTCCGCGCTAGAGCTTGCTAATCGTTTGGGCATTAAGTATCGAGAGGGGTTTGTAAAGAATCGCTATATTGGCAGAACCTTTATAATGCCAGGGCAAAGTCTGCGGAAGAAATCAGTCCGTCAGAAACTTAATGCCATTGGGTTAGAGTTTAAGGGGAAAAACGTATTGCTAGTCGATGATTCAATCGTAAGAGGCACAACCTGTAAGCAAATAATCCAGATGGCTCGAGATGCTGGTGCAAAAAAAGTGTATTTTGCATCTGCTGCTCCCGCAATTCGCTACCCTAACGTCTATGGTATAGATATGCCTGCTGCTTCTGAGTTAATCGCTGCAGGGAAGACTGATTCAGAAGTTGAAGAGTTAATTGGAGCAGATTGGCTTATCTATCAAGACTTAGAAGATCTTATTTCCGCGGCAGCAGAAGGAAATCCAAAGATCTCTAAATACGAATGCTCAGTCTTTAATGGTAATTACGTTACCGGTGATGTAGATGAGGTTTATTTAAAGCGTCTGGCAAATATTCGCAGTGATGCGGCAAAGATGGGCAAGAAAAAAAATAATCAGACCCGTAAGCAAAATTTAGTTGCTGATCTTAATACTGATGCATAGAGCTGTGTATCGGACCTAAAAGAAGAAAAACTAAAAGACTCTTTTGTATAGGCTGGGTCTTTAGTGGTCGGGCTTTGTTAAGATTGGCTGAGGGGCGTACTTAGCCACCAGACAATTTTACTTTCTTCCCGCCTTTTTCGAAAAAAATTTTGATGATTTCTCTTTTATCTCCCTGAATTTCAATTTGTCCGGATTTAGTAGTACCTCCGGCACCGCATTGGATTTTGAGCTTTTTGGCAATTTCCTTTAATTCGGCAGGATTGATATTCAAGCCGGTTATTACTGTAACGCCAGCACCCTTTCTGCCTTTGGTCTCTCTCGAAACTCGCACAATGTCATCTTTAGTTGTTGATTGGGTTTCTGTGCATTTGCATTTTCGGAGAACTTTGCTGCAGGCTGAGCAAATATTGCTTTCATTAGTCGAGTAGACAAGCCTGGAGTTTGCCACGATTAAGTTCTATAGAGTGGAGGCAGGGCGAAGCGCTTATCTCTTGCAGCTAATTTGTCAGCATAGAGTTTTGATCTCCGTAACTGAGAAACTTTGTTGAGAAATTCTGAAGGGTTAAAGTCCTTAGCTTGCTTTCTTTCGTCAGTATTGTTGAAAAGGTCAGTTTGAATTTGGGTAACATATTTATGCAATTCAATACATTCTCTTTGCTGTAATACATCATCCATGGTTATTACGACTCTTGTATCCAGGAAATGGTTGCACCATTGAGTTAGTGCTTCTCTAATACTATTTAAGTCGGATTTCCGGCAGGCAGACTGGAGTAGCTTAAAGGCTGAGCGCTCATTATTTGCTGGGCTATACCTAGCTTCAAATCTTTCTCGTTTGTCTGCCATGTAGTCGCTAATCTCTTTGGTGTGTGGCGCAATTACTAGCCGGTGAATGCTGTAAGCTACAATAAAAAAGGCGAGGGCGATGAAGTAGTTCATCCAGGATGCATCGACTTCAATAAACTCGGCTTCGCCTTGTTCGTCGATCATGTCTTGATCGACTACAGGCGCAGATGCGAGTAATTCTTCGATGTTCTCTGAGCTCACTAATGCTTGTTCTGATGGGGTATCTCCCTCGATAGTAGCAACTTGAATTTGCGTTGCAGGGACAATGGTTGACTCTATTTGGTCTGTATTTATGTTCCACCATGGGATAGAAATTTGCGGAATCTCTATCCCACCGGAAGTTATTGGAACAATGGTTGAGGATTCAATGCGGGTGCCGACAATACTTCCATCGACAAATGTTCGTTGAATATCAGGTGGGTCTGAGTAGACATTGACACCTTCGAACTCTTCGGGAGTAAAAGGTGGAAGGACTGCGCCGTCGAGCCCATCTGCTACCATCGTTATTGTTCGGACGACAGAATCGCCGACTCTTAGATTGGCAATGTCAGTACTAAACTCTTCTTCGAGTGTTAGATTGCTAACAGGTAACCAAAAATTTTCCCCTTGAACGGCTGACGGTCTTTCGTCCACATTGATAGTTATTCCATCAATAAATGCGGTCACCCTGCGGGTGTTAAGATTTCGAAACACAAAGTTACTTGACCCGTCGGTAACTTCACCCCGAAATAATATGTCAGGAATTTCTAATGGGCCACTGCGCTGTGGGAAGATGACATAGCGTTTTTCATAAACTCCGAACCGTACACCTTCGATTAGTTCTTCGTACTGGTTGGGCGAGCCAATCAGCTGAATAACCGTATCGGGCATTTCCAGCTCTGTAAATTGCGGATTTCTAATTCCATTAATGGTGTAGAAGAGGCGAACAGTGAATAATAGTTGCTCTTGAACATAGACTGAATCCTTGTTGACCTCGATATCCAAGTATAATTCGTCGCTGTTCTGATTAGATCGTGGTCCTTCGTTTACAACAGAAATTACAATTGGATCCGTTACAGCATTGTTTACTTCTATTGAGGGTATCGTGAGCTCTCCCTCAGCGAGAGGGAAGAGGGTGACGATGTAATCTGTCCATGATTCAACGGATCCATTCACGCTTCGAATTTGACTAGAGGTGCGAGTACCTAAAACATCAAATTCATCAGTTAGTGGGGTTAGGTCTAATTGCATTCCCTGGCGTTGGTCAAATACACGAATGGTATAAGTTAAAGTCTCTCCCCGGGCTAATTCATTGCGATCGACTGTTACTTCTACTTCCTGGGCATTCGCGGCAAAAGTGATTAAGAATAGAGGGGTTAGCAAGAACTGGAGGACTTTGGTCATATGCTTCACCAGATCTGACCTCCATTTTGAATGCTGTTCGCTGTGCCGTTTAGTTGGCGTTGGCGATATTGATAGCGAAATTTCCGACGCAATAGTTCACCAGGGTCATCTTCAATTCTGCGTAACCATTGTTCGAGCGCTTGCTGCTCTTCAAATTCTTCATTGCTAGACTGGCTCGGAGTATTTTGTTCGCTATTCGATTCAGAGCTTTCTTGCTCTTCAGGCGCTTCATTTTGTTGCTCGTTTTGTTGCTGATCTTCGTTGCCTTCTTGGCTTTCTTGATCTTGGTTTTCAGAGTTTTCGTTCTGTTCTTCTGATTCGTTTTGCGAATTTTGTTCTGACTGGTTTTCTTGATTCTCACCTTCTTGATTTTCGCCTTGTTCTGACTCTTGTTCTTCAAGGAGTTGTTCGATAATGGTTTTATTGCTTATTGCATCCGAATGTTCCGGCTCCAGGCTAATAGCAATATCGTAAGCAGCAATAGCTTCTGCATAATTTCCTGCGAGAGCCAAGGCATTGCCACGATTGTAATGTCCGTCTGGAGTATCGCTAGCGCTAAAGGCGGCTATAGCGGATTCATAATCTTGGGCGCGATAACTTGCCGCACCGCGCCAATCACTCGTGTCAAATAAAGCAGCAGCAAGGGAATGATCGTTAACTGCAAATGCCTCTGCAGCTTGTTGGTCTTTGGTCTTCCAAAGGTCTCGCCATTCGAAGGCCTGAGCCGGTTGACTTGGGAATAGCAGACCACCGCCTGTGAGTAAGACAATGCTAAAGAGCCAGCCACGCCGAAAAGTAAACGCAGCAAGCGGTAAAACTAATAATAGGAGAAAGGGTCCAGCTTCATTCCATACATCGAACTCTTCTTCGACTTCTGTTAGCTCTTGATCATCAAGTAATTGGTTTTCAGACAATAAGAAAGCCAAATCTGCATTAGAGAGTTGGATGTCGTGATAGCGGCCATTAACTCGATTGGCTAATGATTGCAGTACGTTTTTGTTTAGCGTAGGTATCACCATAGCGCCATTTTCATCCGTAAGAAAACTACCATCGCTAGTGCGGATTGGCGCGCCTTCCTCGGTACCGATGCCCATGACCAATAATTCATAGCCAGTTTCTTCGAGTTGTTCAGTAATTAAAAGTTCTTGATCGAATCCGCTGATGCCGTCTGTCATTAACATTATCCGCCCGTCTGTGGATTCGACGTCGTCGAGTAAACCTACTGCCATGTCGATAGCTGACATTGGATTACTACCAAACAAAGGCATGATATTTGGGCTAAGTGAAGAAACTAAAGCGTCTATGGTCACTACGTCATCCGTTAACGGAGTGACTGTATGAGAGTCCCCTGCATAAACAACCAAGGCGGTCTGTCCTTCCTGACGCAATGCCAAAATATCTCGTAGTTTACGTTTAGCTAAATCGAGGCGAGAGGGGTTATGGTCGGGTGCGAACATGGATAGTGATAGGTCCATGACTATTACCAAAGCATCCTCTCGTTTCTGCACTGGTTGAGGTAATTGCTCCCATACCGGTCCAGCCATGGCGACAGTGGATAGTACCCATGCACAAAATAGAAGTAACAGAGGGGTGCGTTGAGCAGCATTTTTGCTGCGATCTAATAAATAGGGAAGTAGATTCTTGTCGATAGCCTTATCCCAAGCCGTGACCGCCGTATTAATTCGCCACATGGCCATAAAGAATATTAAAGCGGGTATCAGCCCGAGTAACCAGATAGGGCGCAGAAAATGGAAATCCTGAACGAAGTTTGCGGGGATTAAAATATCCATTTAGGCATTCCCACCGCTGGCGGCTACTTCGTTATCTCCTTCTAGATCGTCTTCATAATCCTCAATACGTGCTCTTCCTGCCAATGACAACCAGGGAATAGAAACTAAAGCGAGTATGAAGCTAATGATGATCGAAGCCCCAAGTGGCCAGTAAAACAAAACACGGGTAGGGCGATAGGTTTGTTCGTCTTGCTCGATAGCTTCGAGGAGGTCTAACTCTTCATAAATATCGACTAAATCATTTACATCGCGAGCGCGAAAATATCGACCACCAGTTGATTCGGCAATACGAGTTAATACTGCTTCATCAAGTTCGGCTGAAGGATTGATTGCACGAGCACCAAAGAATGTTCGTTGCACTACCTGATCCGCACCAATACCAATTGTATATATCTTAATATTTTCCTGTTGTGCTAATTGACCTGCCTGTTCTGGTGAAACAGCGCCCGCATTATTTACCCCGTCGGTCAGCAGTACCAGTACACGGCTATTTTCCGGGCGTGTGCGAAGATGAATGACCGCGAGCCCAATAGCATCGCCAATTGCTGTAGCCGACTCTTCGATAATACCTATCTCCGCTTCTTCCAATAAAGTGCCAACGGTTCCACGATCGAAAGTAAGCGGTGCTTGAATGTAGGCGTGGGCGGCAAATAGGATAAGACCAAGTCGGTCGCCTTCTCTGCGCTCAACGAAATCACCGACCACTGCTTTTACCACATCTATTCGGGAGGCTTGGCGATTACCAACGACCATATCTTGAGCTTCCATGCTTCCCGAGATATCTACAGATAGCATAAGGTCTCTGCCTGTAGAGGGCAATTGGACAGGTTCGCCCAACCACTGTGGTCTGCTCGCAGCAAGTATGATTAGTAACCAAATCAAAGTGCAGCAAATGAGGTTTAGTAAACGGCCGCTAGATAGGTTTTCATTGTCCGACTGAAGACGCGATAGTACGCTAAAAAAGGGCACATAGAGTGCCGCATCTTGCCTCGGAGCTCGGGCAAAAAGCTTATATATAAGAATGGGTAAGGGTAGAGCTAGAAAGACCCAGGGCCAAGTGAATTCAAGCATTAGCTACTGAGCCCCTGCTGATCTGAGTCGGTCTGCTTTCCTAAATAAAGACTGGTGATCCATGCTTTTCCAAGACTGTTCATTTTGTCTATGTCAACTTCACAATGTGTCTGAAAACGCCCGAAGCTCAAGGCTGCGGCAATTTCGTCATTTAGCTCTGAAGAGTCCCCTTTTTGTCTTATAAAATCAACCCAGGCTTTACCGCCGAGACTGGCAACTTTGGCATGAGGAAAATGCACTAACGCAACTCGCCGCAGGACGGAATTAACTTCATTTACATAGCGGAGTTGATTGCCGGGGTCGCTGGAATCGATTTCAGCAAGTTGCAAATAACAGTTTTCGAGCTCTATTAATGCGTGTCGGCAAACTTGCTGTAAATTTCTAAATTGAATAAATCGGAGAGACAGGAATATCCCGCCTGCCAATAGCATAACGGCGAGTATCCACCACCCAGGTGCGGGCGGCCAGTAGCTGATTTCAACTGGCAAATGAATATCTGCGAGTTGTTCTAATAGCTCTTCGCTATCCATTGTCGAATTTGCTCCACCACAAGCTGGTTGGTCCGCATTTTGATCAATTGAATCTTTAATTTATCAAGTTCACCACCAAGGTGCTCGATGCGCTCATGGAATTGTTCTCGATATCGCATTCTTGCCTTGCTGTTATGAGTATTTAAGGCACCTTTGCGGTTGCCATCGGTAATGCTATAGATACCAGGAACAGGCAAAGATTCCTCTAAAGTGTCATATACCAAGCAACAAATTACATTGTTATGGCGAGACAGTTGATTAAGATATTGCAATGCTTTTTCGTCTAAGCTAATGAAATCTGAAATTATATACAGAGTGCTGCCGGGTTTTGTAATTCGTCGAATTTGCCCAAGAGCGTGGGCTAAACCGGGACGAAAACTAGAGTCTGTCGGCTCCTGATTCTCAGGGTCTCCGATCTCGGTGAGTTTCTGGTTGTATTGGAAAACCTGATTCAGTAAGTGCAGCGCCGAACGACGGCTCCGTTTTGGGCGCACCAAACTGGAATCAACATCTGAAAAAACGAGGCCACCGACCCGATCACCATTATCGATGGCAAGCCAGCAGAAGAGCGCTGCTGCTTGCGCTGCAATAACGGATTTAAAGGCAATCTGGCTGCCAAAATACATATTATGAGTTTGATCTACCGCAATGATGACAGGCCTTTCTCGTTCTTCTCTGAATACCTTGGTGAATGGGCGGCCTGTGCGCGCGGTGACACGCCAATCGATTAATCGTATATCGTCCCCTGCCTGATAGGGTCGAAACTC
Source organism: uncultured Pseudomonadales bacterium (assembly GCA_964275945.1). GTDB lineage: Bacteria > Pseudomonadota > Gammaproteobacteria > Pseudomonadales > Pseudohongiellaceae > UBA9145. The sequence continues at coordinate 30,364 of CAXYEH010000053.1, read as the reverse complement.
TTCAAAATCGATCCCACGTCCTCTCATCTTGGATAGATGCAGACCGGAGATTCCCGCAATAGATCTGGTATGGGCAATGTATTCTAAATTTTTAGCGGCATAGCGCTGAATTAGCAAATGTTGCAGGCTAACTACAGCCCCTTTGCTCTGATAGCGGGACTGGTGTGGGTCAATATGAATCTTCGCCGACATAAGCGTGTCCTTGCCGGGTTAAGCTGAAGGCACACGTTCGCGAATTGTCTCTAAAACCTTGTCCGGGGTAACCCCACTGGCTTCAGCCTCAAAGCTTAGCAATATGCGGTGGCGTAGAACGTCAAACATGATTTCCTGAACATCGTCAGGGCTAACAAAATCGCGTCCCTGGATCCAGGCGTATGCTCTTGCGCATCGATCGAGTGAAATTGTTCCACGGGGGCTGGCGCCATATTCCAGCCATGAAGCCAAGTCGTCCCCGTAAAGTTCAGGTTGTCGAGATGCCATAATTAGCTGGATTATGTATTCCTCAACTTCTGGAGCCATGTGCATGGACAGTATTTCTTGACGTGCCTCGAATAGATCTGCTTGAGCAATTTGTTTTGGCGGCTCGCTTTGTTGATTTTGTGCCTCGTTTCTAACTAAATGTAAAATATCTCGTTCTGCTTCGATCGCTGGATAGTCAATAGTAGCGTGCATTAAAAACCTGTCTAGCTGAGCTTCGGGCAGTGGATATGTTCCCTCTTGTTCGATAGGGTTTTGTGTTGCCATCACAAGGAAAAGAGGAGGCAAGGTGAAGGATTCTCTGCCGACACTGACTTGGCGCTCCCCCATGGCTTCTAGTAGCGCAGATTGTACTTTGGCTGGAGCCCGGTTGATTTCATCGGCCAGCACCAAGTTATGGAATATAGGGCCCTGTTGAAAGCGGAAAGAACCATCTTCGGGTCTGAATACCTCAGTGCCGGTTATATCACTCGGCAGCAAATCAGGCGTGAATTGAATTCTATGGAAATCGCCTTCAACGGCTCGAGAAAGATCTTTAATAGCTTTAGTTTTCGCTAGACCAGGAGCACCCTCAACGAGTAAATGCCCATCGGCCAATAATGCAATTAACAAACGATCAAGTAGACGTTCCTGTCCTATAATCTGTTGAGATAACCAACTTTTTAGTTCTGTTATTATTCCATGATGGCTCATATGAAGAATTCTCTGTTGTAAATGGACCACGTAACGCGAAGACAGGGATTGTAAACGTTTTATGAGGGATGTCTAGACGAACATTGTAGCGGAATGTAGCGCATCTTCAGGGATGTAGCTCAGTTTGGGTAGTGCTAATCTAAACCTTTTTAAGCCAGTCAACATGCCAATTTGCTGATTTTTTACTTGTTCAAAAGGGGGGGAAGGCTATGAGTGGGCAGACCAAGCTGGAAATTGATATTAGCCTTTACTCCGGGCATGCTTATAAGTAATGCAAGCTCTAATCTTATACACCACTGACGGCTGTCATCTATGCGAATTGGCAGAAAACTTACTGATTGAATTGCGATCTTTCAAAGAATTCCATCTTGAGTCAATTGACATCAGCACAGATGAATCAATGGTTGAAATTTATGGGATTAGAATTCCAGTGGTTAAGAATAAGCAAACTAATGAAGAAATAGGTTGGCCATTTCAATTGGAAGATCTTCTTAATTTATTTTGATGTATCAAGGTTTGGGGCGGAAACGAAATGATCTGTAATCCAGAAATCGATTATCGAGATCTTGATAAGAATGTCCTGGAGGATCGAGAGAACGAGAAATTAGAGAAAGATTGCCACTATCTCCTATGAGGTTTCCAAGCTCAAGCTCACGGGCAGCCTAAACAGGCGGACTGCGTTTTCTGTGGAGCACCTCACTACATCGTCTAGTTCTCGGCCGCTATGCAGAGCAATGCTTTTGGCAACTTCAATCAAGTGAGCCGGCTCGTTTCTGCGGGATTTTGGTTTTGGGTGTAGGCTGCGAGGTAACAAATAAGGAGAGTCGGTTTCTATAAGAAGTCGATCTTGAGGGATCTTGCCTACGGCCCGCTGCAGTTCTCGTCCGCGCCTCTCATCACAAATCCAGCCAGTGATGCCGATATACATGTCTAATTCCAGATAATCATGCAGTGCTTGAGCAGTATCGGTAAAACAGTGGACAACTCCACCCACTAAATTGGGCCGGTATTTCTGCAGCAAAGGGAAAAACTCATCGTGCGCATCTCTTTGATGCAAGAAAACGGGCTTTTGTAACTCTGCAGCCAATTGTAGATGATGTTCAAAAATCCGTAATTGATCTTCTTTTGCCGAAAAATTTCGATTGAAATCAAGTCCTGTCTCCCCAATCGCGACAACATGATCTGCACAACTGAGGGTTTTAGCGCTGGCCAGGTCAATTGCGCTAACTGATGTGGCGATATGAGGATGAAAACCAACGGTGCAGCTGAAAAATTCAGGTTGCTTCGTTGCCATTTTTTGAGCGGCTTTACTGGTAGCCAAGTCTGTTCCTGTAAGGATGATATGGCTCAGTTTCGCTGATTTGGCTTCAGCAACGACCTGCTCGAAATCATTCTCGAATGATTCATGAGTGAGATTTGCCCCGATATCTATCAGCTGCATAAGTTTTTAACGTCTGAAAAGCGCGAGAGTCTAACTGAAGCGGCTGAGCATCGCTACAGGATCACCAGTGAGCATCCTAGATATTAATGTGCTTATACCGGATAATATATGGTTAACCATTTCAGCAATCGAGATAATTTGGAATTGGACGCAAAAGTGAGTAAGAAAGCTCTTAATTGGGCTCAGTTAGGTTTTCAGTATTCAAAAACTGATTATCGGTTTACCGCAACCTATAAAGATGGGACCTGGAATGCAGGGTCTTTAGTTAATGACGAAATGATATTAGTTCATGAAGGTGCGCCAGCGCTGCATTATGCGCAACAATGTTTCGAAGGTATGAAAGCTCAAGCCGCTGAAGATGGCCGAGTGTTGTTGTTTCGCCCAGATTTAAATAGCGAGCGCATGAATTTAACTACACAGCGGCTATTGATGCCTGAAGTCCCAAAGCCCTTGTTTATTAGGGCTATTGAAGAAACGGTGCGTGCTAACTCAGCTTGGATTCCACCTTACGGGTCAGGTGCTTCTTTATATATACGGCCGATGTTAATTGGTGTTGGTGAAAATCTTGGACTTAATCCTGCCCAGCAGTATGAGTTCCGAGTATTTGTGTCGCCGGTAGGGCCCTACTATAAAGAAACAGGGCTGGCTGTGATCAGTCTTGCTGTTTCAGAGATGGACCGCGCTGCGCCTGCGGGAACTGGTAGTTTTAAAGCAGGTGCTAACTATGCTGGAGGGTTATTGGCCACATTAAAGGCAAAGGAGTTAGGTGCCAATGAAGCTTTATATTTAGATTCGGCAGAGCATCGATATATTGATGAAGCTGGTTCAGCGAATATTGTTGTTGCAATGAAAGATGGTTCTTTTATAACACCTTCCTCAAACGCAATTCTGCCGAGTATCACGCGACGGTCATTAATGGATTTGGCTGCAAAACAGCTATCTATGAAAACTGAAGAACGTCCAATTGACTTGCGCAAAGAGTTTGCACAATTCGAAGAGGTTGCAGCCTGCGGCACAGCTGCTGTGTTATCACCCGTTGGAAAGATTTGGTTTGATGGAAAATGGCACGCTGTTTGTCAAGATGGTCAAACTGTCGGACCTATCATGCAAAAAATGTATGACCTGTTAGTGGGTATACAAAAAGGTGAGCTTGCAGACGATTTTGACTGGCTACATGAAGTGAAGATCTAAATTTTTTAATTGATTCTTTGATAAATATCCTCTTTGAAATATTTAAGCGCCATGTAGCATTGTTTTGACCTTAAGCTCTGAGCAGCTGCTAGTAGACATTGTCTCGTCTAATATCACTCGAAATTTGACTAAATAAAGCTAAGTGCTTTTTCTTACTTTGGTATAGAAAGCGCCTAATTTCTGTCTTTCATTTGCATGGATTTGGCTCAATCTAACTATTCCTATTTTAAATTGTTGTGTACTTTTTTTAAGAGAAAACTTGACCGGGCGGAAGCTTGCCCTTATATATGTGCGCTGTTTGAGGTTGCAGAATTCAATTTTGCTCAATTTTTCAACAATTCCTTAGTAAGTAAACCATTAGATGCCTAGATCGCTCGTCATAGTAGAGTCACCCGCGAAAGCCAAGACTATAAACAAGTACTTAGGTCCTGAATTTGTGGTGAAGTCTAGTGTTGGTCATATACGTGATTTGCCGACTAGCGGCAGCGGTAAGCCTATAGATACTAAAGCCCGTGCAGCGGCGGCGGCAGCTACGCGCAAAATGAAGCCGGAAGAAAAAATAGCTTTCAAGAAAAAGAAGGCTAAACAACAACTTGTAACCAGAATGGGAATAGATCCCGGCAAGGACTGGAAAGCAAACTACCAGATTCTGCCAGGCAAAGAAAAAGTTGTCGCTGAGTTAAAGAAGCTGGCGAAAGATGCTGAAAATATTTATCTGGCCACGGATTTGGATAGGGAAGGAGAGGCTATTGCTTGGCATTTGAAAGAATCGATAGGCGGGGACCCAAATCGCTACAAGCGGGTTGTTTTCAATGAAATTACCAAGCGCGCAGTCACTGAAGCTTTTTCAGAACCTGGCGAGGTTGATATGCGCTATGTTGAAGCTCAACAGGCAAGACGATTCCTTGATAGGGTAGTGGGCTTCATGGTTTCACCATTGCTGTGGGCAAAAGTCGCCAGAGGGTTATCTGCAGGCCGCGTTCAGTCGGTAGCTGTGCGCTTGGTGGTTGAGCGTGAGCGAGAAATCCGAGCCTTTATACCCGATGAATACTGGGAAGTGTTTGCGAATCTAGTTACTCCTGATTCTGCTAAGCTGCGCTGTCAGGTTACTAAAGAACAAGACAGTAATTTTCGCCCTGACAACAAGTCTGATACAGATGCAGCCTTGGCGATCTTAAATGCGGCAGAATTTGAAGTTCTAAAGCGGGATGATCGACCAACCTCTTCGAAAGCGAAGCCGCCTCTGATTACATCTACCCTGCAGCAGGCTGCGAGCACTAGATTGGGGTTCGGGGTTAAGAAAACGATGATGATGGCCCAGCGCCTCTATGAGGCTGGCTACATTACCTACATGCGGACTGACTCGACGCACTTAAGTAATGATGCTGTGTCTATGTGCAGGAATTACATTGAGTCTAATTTTGGAGGCCAATACTTACCTGAAGCGCCTCACAGTTATAGTTCCAAAGAAGGGGCACAGGAAGCGCATGAAGCAATCCGTCCCAGTGAGGTGAAAGTAGAGGCTGATCACTTAATGGGTATGGAGCCAGACGCAGTCCGTCTCTATCGCTTAATTTGGCAGTATTTCGTTGCCTGCCAAATGCCCCCAGCTAAATATCTAAGTAGCAGCATTACTGTTGGTGCAGACGAATTTTCACTTCGTACAAAAGGTCGCATTATGCAGTTTGATGGTTATTTAAAAGTTATGCCATCGCAAGAAGAAGACATAGTGCTGCCGCATGTAGAGGTTGGGCAGACTCTGAAATTAGATACGTTAGAGCCTTTTCAAAACTTTACTAAGCCTCCGGCCCGTTTTACCGAAGCGAGTTTAGTAAAGGAATTAGAAAAACGTGATATTGGGAGACCATCCACTTACGCCTCGATTATTTCAACTATTCAGGATCGAGGTTATGTCCGAGTTGAAAGTAAACGTTTTTATGCATTGAAGATGGGCGACATCGTCGCTGAAAGGCTGCACGAAAGTTTTACTGATCTGATGGACTATGATTTTACCGCAAAGATGGAAGAATCATTGGATGAAGTGGCTGCAGGTGAGAAAGATTGGAAAAAGCTACTGAATGACTTCTTCGAAGGATTTACTAGCCAGCTCGCGAAAGCAGAAGCAACTGATGGAGGCATGCGCACGAATGACCCCACAGGCGTCGATATTCCTTGCCCTGAATGTGGGCTTACCATGCAAATAAGAACAGCATCTACTGGCGTATTTCTAGGTTGTTCGGGGTATTCTCTACCGAAGAAAGAACAATGCAAACAGACTATTAACCTGACTCCGGGTGAAGAAGCTATCCGCACGGATACGGCTGAAGAAGCAGAAGCACAAGAGAATATTCTTCTACGAACGAAGCAGCGGTGCGCAGAGTGTAATACAGCAATGGACTCTTATCTCATAGATGAAAAACGCAAATTACATGTGTGCGGAAACAATCCAGATTGTCCTGGGTATGATGTTGAAAATGGCGCATTCAAAATTCGTGGTTATGAAGGGCCGGTTATCGAATGTGACAAATGTAGCGCTGACATGCAGCTTAAAACCGGACGTTTTGGAAAATACTTTGGTTGCGGTAATAAGGATTGCTCAAATACGCGTAAGTTATTGCGTAATGGTGAGGCAGCGCCGCCAAAGATGGACCCAGTGCCAATGCCGGAACTCATCTGTGAGACGGTAGAGGACCATTATATCCTGCGAGATGGAGCATCTGGTTTGTTTTTAGCGGCGAGTAAATTTCCCCGCAATAGAGAAACGCGAGCGCCATTTGTTGAAGAGTTGCTTCCCCATAAGGATAAAATTGATCCAAAATATTTGTTTCTATTCGATGCGCCTACTCAAGATGATAAAGGAAACAAGACTCTGATTCGTTACAGTCGAAAAACAAAAGAGCAATACGTTCAAACTGAAGTAGATAAGAAAGCGACTGGATGGAAGGCTATTTACAAGGATAGTAAATGGGAAATAACCAAAGCGCCGAGGAAAAAGAAAGTGGCTAAAAAGAAAGCCACAAAATAAAGGTAAAGATTACAATTTCTTGTTCGTTCTTGGATTTGGTAGCCCAAAATAGTATGTGAGCTGTTAGTGAAAACCCTTCCTCATTGATTGGACTATAGCGATCACAGGCCTCGGCGAATTACACCGACGCTTATTCCTTCGATTGCAAAATCATTGCTACGTACATCCACTTCTATAGGTGAGAAATCAGGATTCTCAGCTATTAAATTCACTTTATATTTGCTTCGGCTAGTCTCTAATCTTTTTACGGTAACCTCGTCATCAATTCTGGCAACAACTATGTCTCCATTATTGGCACTGTCTACTTTGTGTACTGCGAGCAAATCGTTTTCATAGATTCCTATTCCCACCATACTGGTGCCTTTTACCGTTAATAAGTAATCAGCCTTTGGCGTAAACATATCCGGTGGAATATCACAGTAATCAGCGATAGATTCTTCAGCTAAAATTGGGCTGCCTGCTGCAACCTGACCAATGATAGGTAGGCCTAGTTGTTCATTAATGGGCAATTTTATACCTCGAGAGGTACCTGGCATCATCTCAATGGCCCCTTTTCGAGCTAGGGCCCGGAGATGCTCTTCTGCCGCATTAGGTGACCTAAAGCCCATTTGTTGCGCTATTTCTGAGCGAGTTGGTGGGAATCCTGTATCTTGTAAATAGTCTTTGATATAGCCGAGTATTTCTTCCTGCCGAGAAGTTAACTTGTGCATCCGAGAACCCTCTGTAAGCAAACAACTGTAATTATATACAGTTGTCTGTCAATCTCAAGAGAACTTTAATGATGCCTAGCTGAAATAGCTTCTTGAGAGGAAATAAGCTATTGGGGAAATTTGCTGCCAGAGAGAAAGAATCCAAAAGTCCTCGCTGAGTTGGATTAGCTAATAAATAGTGCTGGAAAGTACCTTAGATATGTTCTCTGACAGGATGGGTTGATGAGCGTAAACCTATTTCGGTTTTCAGCAGTGCTACTAGCTTGCTCCGCTGCGTATACTTACATGCAGTCTATCGATAGCACAAAGTTACAGTTATGAGATTTTTCATAAATATAGCCTTTGCTAACGGCGTAATAGTTTTTTCTAAACACTTGAGAATTTTTCTTTCGATTATTTGTTTTGAGTACATCTTTAAACAAAACATACTATTTGAGAAAAATTGTGGCAAGCTTACGGGCTGAATTAATATTAGAAGCTAAACTATTGAGCGCTTTAAAATCCATTTTCTCTCATTAAACTTCTGTGATAATCCAATTTCTTAATACTAAATAGTGTCAATGAATAAACAAAATAATCCTCCTGGTGTGCTTATGTTAGATCTGGAAGGAACTTCAATCTCTTCCTTCGAATATGATCTCTTGCAAAGGCAATCTGTGGGCGGATTAATTTTATTCAGCCGTAATTACGAATCACCGCTGCAGCTTAAAGAGTTAATTGCAACAGTGCGAGAGTGCAGGAAAGAATTATTAATAGCCGTTGATCAAGAGGGTGGCAGAGTTCAAAGGTTTCGTGAGGGTTTTTTAAACTTGCCAGCTTTGCGATTAATAGGAGAGGCCGTATCGGGAAATAAAAAGCATGGCTTGGAAGTCGCAAAACAGTGTGGCTGGGCGATGGCAGCGGAAGTGCTCCATTACGGCCTCGATCTCAGTTTTGCGCCGGTATTAGATTTGCTTACTACAAAAAGTCAAGTTATCGGAGATCGTGCTTTTGCAAATGATGCGGATGCGCTAGTGCTAACGGCATCGTCTTATATCGATGGAATGAATGCTGCTGGCATGAAGGCCACAGGCAAGCATTTTCCGGGCCATGGAACCGTCGAAGCTGATTCTCATATTGAACTTCCTTGTGATGACCGCACCTCTGAAGAACTGCTAAATAACGATTATCGCGTATTTGCAGAGTTAGCTCCTAAATTGGGTGCTCTTATGCCAGCTCATGTCAGATATCCTGCTGTCGATGAACATTGTGCTGGTTATTCAAAGCTATGGATTCAAGAAAAAATCAGAGATGAGCTAAAGTTCGAGGGAGTTGTATTTTCAGATGATTTATCGATGACTGCGGCGCATGGAGCAGGCGATGCGGTAAATAGAGCTGCCCTCGCGCTTAATGCTGGCTGTGACATGATACTAGTATGCAATGATCGAGCAGCGGCTTTGAATGTTGCGGATTGGGTAGAGTCTACGGGTATCGAAGGGCATTTAAGAATCTCAGGTATGCGTTCAAAACCAGCTGCAGAGATTAGTGATTTATACAATGAGCCGAAATGGCATGCAGCAAAGGACATGGTTGCGTCTTTAACATCGAATTAGCAAGAGGAAGAAATTGTGGATTGGTTATCTCTAGACAGTTTGAGTGATCTTGGTTGGGGGGTAGAGGTATTTGCTGTCGTCACCGTTACCTTAATAGTGCGCTACCTAGCGATGCGTATACTGAATATTTTAGAGCGTCACCTACAGAAAACTGACAATGTTTGGGATGATGCTTTGTTTGAAGCAGCCCATAAACCATTATCATGGTTTATCCTGATTTTTGGTTTGCTCTGGGCAGTGCGAATTAGTGCAGGCTACATAGAGTCTGATCTCTTTGCCTCAAGTAATCTCGATTTGGTGGGGCAGCTTGCGTTTATCGTTCTTATTATGATTTTTCTTGTGCGGTTTATTAGTTCTGCTGAAGCGCGAATTCTTGAAAATCTCCAAAGGCAGCCAGGCTCAGAGCAAACTCGCTTTGATCCGACGACTCTGCACGCTCTCGCTAAATTACTACGCCTTTCCACTGTAATTTCAGCTGCACTGGTGGCTTTGCCCACTGTAGGCATTGAGATTACGGCTTTGCTGGCATTTGGTGGTGTCGGTGGTTTGGCTGTGGGTTTTGCGGCGCAAGACCTTCTTTCTAATTTCTTCGGAGGGTTGATGATCTATCTCGACCGCCCATTTGCGATAGGTGACTGGATTCGGTCGCCTGACCGAAACATTGAAGGCACAGTAGAAAGTATAGGTTGGAGGCTAACGGTGGTTAGAACTTTTGACAAAAGGCCTTTGTATATACCTAACTCTGTTTTCACCACCTTGGCTTTAGAAAACCCCTCGCGCATGACGAATAGAAGGATTTACGAAACTATCGGTATTCGTTATCAAGATGCAGACAAGATGGCGCGAATTGTCGAGGGGATAAAAACAATGTTGCAAAACCATGACGATATTGATTCCTCTCTAACTCTGATTGTGAATTTTAATACTTACGCTGCTTGCTCTCTGGATTTATTTGTATATACCTTCACCAAAACCATTGATTGGATTCAATTTCATGAAATCAAACAAGATGTCATGCTGAAAATTATTGAGATAGTCCATTTTCATGAAGCGGACTTTGCATTCCCAACCACTACTCTCGACGGCATTGATGGGCTAGTTCCTGAAATGCGTTCGTGAGATTTGCAAGGGTGCTTATTAAATGCGGAACGTAACGACTGCCGGCATACAAGAAATCGCAAATCGGGCTGATCGTCTTTATTCAGATACGCAGGTTGGGGCGGCAATAGATAAACTAGCAGAACAGATCTCGGCACAGCTGTGCATCAAAAACCCAATAGTGCTATGTGTCATGAATGGCGGCTTAATACTCTGTGGCAATCTCTTAACACGCCTTAATTTCCCGTTGCAAATAGATACCATCCAAGTCAGTAGATATCAAGAGAGAACCACTGGGTCGGAATTGCAGTGGAATAGTTACCCACTGCTGGAGCTGAAGGAGAGAACTGTATTGATTGTCGATGATATCTTCGATGAAGGCGCGACCATGGAAGCTATTGTGAAGTATTGTAAAGGGGAAGGAGCAGTAGAAGTTTACACAGCGGTTTTGGTGAACAAGGTTCATGATCGAAAGCTGACAGAAATGAAAACAGATTTTGTAGGGTTGGAAGTTGTAGACCGTTATTTGTTCGGCTACGGTATGGATTACAAGGGGTATCTCCGCAATGCTAAAGGTATATTTGCTATTGCAGACGAAGATAAGTGATCAGCATTTATAAACATCTGATATTAAACCTCAATAAGTTTTTGGATGCTCGTAAATAGAATGGCGGTTTTGGTTTTTCGATTTTCTAATTCGGCAAACAAAGATCTGTATCGATATAACTGAGATTCATGCGCTACCTTTTGCTTAATGATGAAATCTGCTTCCTCTTCGTTAACTGGGATCCCAGTTTTATAGTCAATAATCCAGCGTACACCGTGATTATCAACCAAAGTCCTGTCAATAATATGCTCGTGGATTTTTCCTAGGGATATTGAAGTGATTGGATATTCACTGTGACACTCCGTGTAATCATGGCTAAATATCCATTTTAGACCATTGTCATGCAGCAGTTTTTCTAGGGTTTTTGCTATAAAACTTAGCGATTCAGTTAGTTCAAGTTTCGAGGTTGCTTTATTGTGGAGTAAAAGTTTCCAGTACGCCTTTTGTGATTCGAGGTTGGATAGAAATTTCTCTTTGTCATTACTATTAGAATAGTCTTCCAAAGCTGAGTGAATAAGGCTGCCAATAGCTGCATTTAAGATTCCTTCCTTTTGTGATGATTCCTGTGTCAGAGTTAAGTCTGTTTTAGCGTTTGGTAGTTGCTGTCGCAACTGGAGACGCTCTTTTGGCTCGAAAACTGGAGATTTGGTGAATCGTGTAATTAGAGTCGGTAAGGGGACACCTAGTCTTGTGGAATTATCTTTAGAGTTGCACTTTGATGCTAGGAGATCTGCAGAGTGAACCTGAAGAGAGTTGATCCCCTTATGTGCTTCACTCTGAATTTCCCGCCAAATTCTACTCAATAAACTACTGGATGGAATCTGTAATTCTTGCTTTTGATTTACGCCTACGGTTGCGAATAGTTTTGCTGACTTTCTCGCTCGGGTAATTGCTATGTATAGTAAGCGAGTGTTTTCCAAGAAAGCTTTATAGTTTTTTTCATGGCGCAAGAGAGAGTACAGTTTGTCTTCTTCCTCGCCAGTTTCGGTTAATGCCGCCATGAAGAGCCTGGCTTGTCCTTGACTATTAACTCTTTCATGCCATTCAAGGAGAGGGTTGTTATTACTTCTTGTAAGCTTAGCCAAACCGGGAGCTACTATATGATCAAATTCTAATCCCTTGGCTTTATGCATCGTTAGTAATTGAATCGGGATGCCTTCGGTGGGTCTTTCATGCTGAATGGAAGGTGGTATAAAAGCGCTAAATACCTGCTCTTGAAACTGAGCAATATTACCTAGCCCGCCAGCGACTTCATGCTCATTAAGTAAAACAAAATAGTGGCGAGCACTGGTTATTTCCCGCTCGCTAGCAAGAGTAGCTGCACCGCGCAGAAGGCACCATGTCGTTTCAATTAGTGCTCTTAATGAAATACGATATCTATACTGCATCCCATAACCAATAGCCTCTATAAAGTGCGGAAGTCGCTCTCTGGCATCTTTTGACAGTGAGACTAGGTGATCCAAATGTTGAAGGGTGTCCCAAACACTTTTCTCGCTAGCTTTTTTCGCAATGACAAGAAGGTCTGAAGTTCGCAGGCCTAACCAGGGCGCTCGTAAAAGCGCTAGCCAAGAAAGACGATCGGCGGGGTTGAGTAGTGCTTTGGTTAGACTGAGCAAGTCTTCAATAGATTGCAGGGCTTGCATGCGATCGATATCGGTAGATTGCCATTCAATATTGTGCTCAGTAAGAGCAGGAATTATTGCGTTCAGGTGAGCTCGGTTGCGCACCAGTATGGCAATCGATTCACCGGGGGCATTATTTTTCAATGCCTTTATGTGATCAATTATTTTTCTTGCTTCTTCATTATTCGCTATTGATCGATCTTCCTCGTTATAGCAGATGATTTCAGTAGTAATTGCGGTTGAGAGATATTCTGGTTTTACTGCTTCTGAAGAGGTGTAAGGGACTGCTCCTCTTGATATATTTACCTGTGCCGGAAAAGCAGTAGAAAAATGTCTGTTAATCCAGTCGACCACGCCAGAGTCGGAGCGAAAATTAGCACTAAGTTGAAGTTTTCGTAAGCTGACTTGTGGAAGGCCATGCTTTTGGACATTTAAATAGATGCCTACATTGGCATTCCGAAACCCGTAACAAGACTGCATGGCGTCACCGACTAAAAATAGAGAACGATGGTCCCCAGGCTCCCAGCCACTTGTGATTTGTTGCAGGATTTCGAGTTGTAATTTTGATGTATCCTGAAATTCATCGACGAGAATGTGATTTATCTTGTGATCTAGGGCAAGAGTAATGTCGGTGGGGTTTTCTTCGGTACCCAAAGAGCTTCTCGCCGCTGCACCAGTTTCCGTGTGGTCAACTTTGCGATATTTTCTGAATGAAAATAGTAGCTCGCCACTCAGATGAACGAGTACACGAGTTAGTGCTGTTAAAAAACTCCATTGATCATCGTCTAGAGGAGAGTCTGGTAGAAGGCGAAGAAAATTAATTGATTCTAGCAAGTCATCGTTGCTGACTAGACTCTGATTCAATTTGGCAAATTGTTGTTTGTGTAATTTGCAAAGTGCCTGATGATTTGAGTCTGTCTCATCACCGGTCGGAAATCCGACGCTTTTATTCACTACTCTTCGCCAAGTTCCTTTTTTGGTTGTCAATAGCTCGATAATAATTTGCCAATCAGACAAGGCATGAAATGTCGACTCGGGTAAGCTATCAAGAGAAATGAAATTTGGGTAAGTAGGTGGCTTATTTTGTTGCAAATTCATCACAGAAAAATTGACTAATTCTATCAAATCGTGTGAATAGGGTTTTAATGCCTCTCGGGCTTCATCGATTGATTCGACAATTAGTTCGTTCAAGCAGCCTTGCAAGTACTTCTTTGCTTCGTCACCGCTATTCCCTAGTTCTAAAGTATAAGGGAGCCATTGATCACGGCTTTGAAGCAGGCCAATTAACAATCTTTCAATTCGAGCAATGTCGTTGTCCAGTTGACTTAACACTCGTTCGACATCTGAGCTTAATGCTGAATCACTTTCCAATTGTAAAAGCGTATTGGCAATGGCATCTCTAAAACATAATTCAACATCTGTGCTTACATTAGGGTTGCCACCAATTTGACTTAACACTGGCAGTCTGTTTGCGAGATAAAAACAAAAACTATCAATTGTTTGAACTCTTAAGCGTGAAGGATTGTTAAGAAGCTGCCATTTGAGTTCCTGGTCACGACTAAGCACAGCTTTAGCGATTCTTAATCTCAGTGCGTCGTAATTGTTCTTTATAGACGTACTGTTGCCAATATATTCCGCCGCCCACCAAAGGGTGTTAATAATGCGATCTCGCATCTCACTCGCGGCTTTTCGGGTAAAAGTAATAGCAAGAACTTGTTCTGGCTGCTCGCATACACTCAGCAACCTAAGAAACCTCAATGTGAGTAGGCCTGTTTTGCCAGAGCCAGCTGGCGCTTGGACAATGAAAGACTTTTTAATATCCAAGGCCTGATCACGTTCGAGCTGGTCTGTTGGTGTTATGTTTGTTTGTACTCCCATTAGCTGACCTGATTGGAGGAATCATCATTAATAGCATTGGTAATTTTGTTTAGCTTATTAGAACTTAGTTCTTGAATTCGACATAAGGATTGAAGTCCGCAGTAAGTGCAGGTAGCAGCGGAATCAGCAGGGTTAACATCTGCAACACCTTGATTAAATTCATGGGCAAGATATTCGACCTTGCTCGACCAAGATTTTGTGATTTCACTCCATGAGATCTCTGTTCCCTTTTGGGATCCAATTGATCGGACCTGATGTGAGAAATTATCGGATGCAGTGATACCTGAGTGGCCAATTTTCTCAGCATGTAAATGAGCTACTGAAACAGTGTCAATAGGAGAAATATCACTTGCAGATGCTACGGAGTGATAAAGAGGAAGTTGCATATCTTTTGGCCTTTCATCCATCCACGCTTTAGGGGAAACCCTGTATTTGCCAGTTTTATAATCAATCAGCGCCAATGTTCCGTCGTTAAGCTGGTCGATGCGATCGATTCGAATATTAAGTACAAAGTTGTCAAATTGCTGAGTGAAGGCTTGTTCTCGAGCAAGCACTTGAAATGGTGGTCGATTTCTTTCTACTTGAATGAATTTGCGCAATAGTTTCTTTATCCTGCTTTGTTCGATTGATTGAAATTTTGGAGTCATTATGTCGCGATGATTTAGGCTGAGATACTGGATGGCTTCGACCGCAGCTTGATTGCATAACTCTAAAACTTGATTTTCAGTTTGGCTGATCAATTCACCATGGCTCCGGATCTCTGCAAATAAATATTCCAGAGCGATGTGAATTGCACTTCCTCTGGCCATTTTACTGAGGCCTGCTTCTAGCCTGGGAGGGGAATAGGCCTTTAAACGGTTTAGCGCAAATGCTCGGAACGGACAGGCAGATTGATCACTGAGAACACTGGCACCTCCCTGCAAGCTCTCTTCAGCTTCGAGCCTAGTAGATTCATCAATGATGGTGGAGATTGGTAAAGTATTTAACTGCTTTGTTGCCTTGTTGCTTAACTCTTGTAGTTGGAAGGTATGAGTTTTGTGTTCTAAAAAGCATTTTAAGAAACCGCTCGGCCGATAATTTTGGTCGCGATCAGTCGAGTAGTAACTGGCCTGAATAGAGACGCGAGTTGATCTAATGAGTTGATCAAATTGCCTTTTTGCAATTGAGATTTGTATATCGTTGTGGCTGCCTGGTATGTTTGCCGTTTTTTGTATGTCATAGGGTAAAAAAGGTGATGGATTGACTGGTTCCGGCCACTGTTGATCGTTTAGCCCTAGAAACCGAATGTAATCAAACTCCAAGCCTATCGCTTCGGTTGCCGTGTAGTAAGAGAGGGCTAGAGAAGAATCAAATGGTTTGCGTTGTTTGTCTTGAGCGCAAAGCAAACGAAGTTTTGCTAATGCCTTAGAGTAAGTTAGTGGGGCCACTAACTCAGAACTACCTTTATACTCAGAAAATAACTTATCCCATTGCTTTAAGAAGCGGTGCTCCTTATTGCTAGCAATTGGCCCAGGCCATCCCAGAATTTCAAATATTGCCTCAAATACTTTGCTCCATACTAATGGAGACGCTAGATTTTTTAATTTTCGAATCTCAGTCCTCACCTCAACTAGTTTTTGAGAGAAGGACGGACAGCTGTAAGCCTTTTCTTTACTGTTGGCAAGGTAAGAAATATCTCGGCCGCTAATAGTGGAAGAACCTTTTATTTGTAGGTGGGCAACTAGGTTGAAACGGTTCTCAGGCTCTTCGTCACTAATACGCAAATATGGTGATTGCAGTACCCTGCAAATATCTTCCGTATTGTGCTGATCTTGACCTAAACTGAGCAAGAGTAGGCCGTCGTAAATTATAGGCGCATCAAGTAAATTCTTACTTGCCGAGGTAGTATTGAAGACTGCTTGGTCGTCAATGTTAGCGAACATCCCATTTGGGGAAAAATCGTCGGCCAGCAGTTGTTCTAATTGCCTCTGTTCTAACAATTTATTACAAGTTATTAAGCCAATATGAGCTGAGGGGTTTTTGGCTAACAGGTCTTCAACCCAATTAGCACAATGGCGTAATTCCGACTCGGGGCTGCTAAAGTTAATTTTAACTTTAGGAATTTTGTCATTGGGTTTGTCCTTGATAGTTAGAACTGATTCTAGTTGTGGTACTACAGAAAAGAAATGCTCGTAAAGCGGTGGCGGCTCGTAAAAATTTACCAATACGGTTTTCTTGGGAAAATAAGTCAGTTTTTTCTGTTCTAGTAATCTTGACAGCTCTTTAGTGCAATCTACTAAACTAATTCGCTGATGTTTGTCGCAATAGTTTTTAAATTGAAGAGTCCATTTATCAAAAACAGCAATATCTTTGATCGCAGAATTTGCTCTGAGTTCATTATTTAAAATGTCTGGGTCAAGCCATTGCCTGCTAGTCTGGTAACTGCGCGCAACAACCGACGCAGTTTCACCAGGGTTCAAAAGTGGAATATCAGTTAAGCTAGATTCTATGATTTCATGCCAAACGAGGAATTCTTCGACTGCTGACAAAGGCTGCAAATTGGCACAGGGTGCTACACCTAGGCGAGCATTCTTGCTCCAGCATTTAAGAATAAATACATCGACAGCATATATCTTAGGGGTGGGTGCAACATTTCTCGTTAAACTATCCAGGTGCCCGGCAGTAATAGCGTCTTTTATTCTTAAATTAGGGACAAGTATGGTGGCGCCATTACTGATATGGGGCCGAATTTGCTCTATATCTATTCGCTTAATAGCCATTGCGTTATTTTTTATAGTGCTTTATCAATGTGCATCGCCCAATTGAGAAATTCATCTTTGCAGCCTCGAAAAACTATGCGACCTGATTTTTTTGCGATCTGGTATTCATACATGGGGTCATAGTAATTTGTTAGTAATTTTTCAATCCAAACCCAGTGGATTTCCCTGCCTTTAATGGTTTTCTCCGTTGCCAAGGCTTGACCCATAAGTGCTTTAATTTCAGAGTAATTTTCTTCACCTAGTCGGCGCCGAATCCTGGATAAGCTAGTTAACAAGAACTCCGAAAAAAGTCTTGAGCCTTGTTCAGGTGAGAAGGCTTCAAATTCTCTGTGATTGGAAATTATGTAGTCATCAAGAATTGTGGTGATTCGCGATTCAATTGTTTCTTCGATAAGTGCGATTGGAGACATTTTCATTTCGTGAATTAGCAAAGATGGGACGCTGAGCGAGCCTATGGCTTTGCTTTCATCTTCTAAAAATATTTTGTTGGCTGTTTCAAACTCTATCTCTAATAATTTGCTAGCAATTCGATTTTCAAAATTTATTTGATTCGGTTGGTCTAGTACTCGACGTCCAAAAGCAGAGCCACGATGATTGGCTACCCCCTCCAAGTCTACGGAATGGTATAGCTTATTGAGCAAATGGGTTTTTGCAGAGCCAGTTTTTCCTCCAATGACGAGAAATTTCTTCAGGTTAACGGCTTGCTCAACCGTGTTAAGACTGAATCTTCTGAGAGATTTATAGCCACCCTCAACTATGGGAACTTCAATCCCTTCAGCTGCGAGCCAGCCTTGAACTATTTTGGACCTTAGGCCTCCTCGGAAACAATAGAGAAGAGTATTAGGGTTAGCGTTTATAGTGCAACACCACTTTTCCATACGCTCGGTTTTAATTTTGCCGGAAACTAGCTTTTCTCCTAAGAGAATTGCAGCTTCCTGCCCGGATTGTTTGTAACAAATACCGACGGCTTTTCTTTCTTGATCAGTAAGTAATGGCAAATTTATCGCATTAGGAAAAGCGCCTTTATTGAACTCTGCAGGGGAGCGAAGATCCAGAAGAATTTGTTTTCTTTCGGATAGCGCGGTGCTTGCTGCAACTGAGTTAATGTCAGGCATGAAGGAGGTCGACTATAGCCTGTCATTGTAAGTTATCACTCATCAAGTGTAACACCGGCTATTGCTGCATCTCTAGAACAGATTAACCTATGATCAAATTCTGGTGTATCTATAGCTCTCGATAAGTCATCCTGATTTCAAGCTGGCATTAAATGAGTATAATCTTGTCTTCGGTTACAAGATATTTCTCACAACTAGCATTTTTCATAGGGTAATTAGATTACAAAGTCAAAGTTGGAACAGGAAGGTCAGCCGTTAGTGCCGATAGACCCTTTTAAATTAGTGGCCCGAGTCAAAGATAGGGGTCCTGCTCCTCTACACCTATGGGATCCACCTTTTTGCGGTGACATTGATATACGTATTGCCAAGGATGGGACTTGGTTTCATGAAGGTAGACCTATTCGTCGTCAAGCCATGGTGAAACTGTTTTCCACTATTTTGATGACTGACGACTCGGGTGAGTTCTTTCTCATTACCCCTGTGGAGAAAGTTCGGATCCAAGTTGAAGATTGCCCTTTTGTCGCCAATCAAATGAATATAACTCAACGTGGTGGCCAACAGCAGATCGTATTTACTACAAATGTTGGAGAGACCCTAGTTGTCGATACCGATCACCCAATAGTAGTAACGAATACTAATTTGAGCTCTGAGCCGCATCCTACAGTGCACGTGCGGAACGGGTTAGAGGCCTTGATCAATCGGCCTGTTTTTTATCGTCTAGTTGAAGTCGCCGTAAATAATGCCAGCAATGAATTGGGAGTTTGGAGTGAAGGCAAATTCTTCAGTCTCGGAAAAGCGGAGTAAGTTAACTCTGCTTTATTTAGACATGAGGATCTTTACGATAGCGAAATTCCTAATAAGGAATCTAGAGTTAATGATTAATTCAGATCTTTGTCAGAGCGCTAATTAACTATTCGATGAATATAGAGAGAGCGGAATTTTGCTGGATATCTGAATTAGTTTGAGGGTCCAGAGTTGACTTATTCTGGACATAAATTATTACTTTTAAGAAGTCTCGATGTGGTATTCGTTATTTTCACAGAGTTACTTGTCAGCTCCGCTCTGACCACCCCTGCTCGATCCGCTAGAAATGGACAGCCATTAAGCGTCGGACAAGACAGAACGAGACAGTAAGTTCGATAGATGATGTTTTCATAATTTCACTTCTTTCTTCCATTATGGATAATAAATATGGACTTTATCCTGCCCTAAAGTCTGATCGTTTTATGATGTCTGTGATTGGTAGAATGGTTTGGTTGGATTTGACCTAACTCTCTAAAAGCGGCATTATTAGCCCCCTTTTTTTGGGCCCGGCAATGGAATAATGCCCAGCCTAACTAACAATCTATCTTTCGTTATTATTTGTGTGGGGAATCCATGAAGATTCTTGTTGGTGTTAAGCGCGTTGTAGACGCGAATGTGAAAGTCAGAGTTAAGTCTGATGGTACAGGAATGGAGCTTGCTAATGCGAAAATGGCAATAAATCCGTTCTGTGAAATCGCTGTTGAAGAAGCTATTCGCATGAAGGAAGCAGGTGTTGCCGATGAGATCATTGCTGTTTCGGTAGGCCCTCAGGTTTGTCAGGAGCAAATTCGTACAGCGCTAGCTTTAGGTTCAGATCGCGGAATTCTAGTTGAGACTGAGGGCCAAACAGATCCGCTGGCAGTTGCTAAGATATTCAAGGCGATTATTGAAAAGGAAGAAATTGACCTGGTAATACTGGGTAAACTTTCAATTGATACGGATAACAATCAAGTTGGCCAAATGCTAGCTGCTCTATGCAATTATCCTCAAGGAACTTTCGCCTGCAGTGCGGAAATAAAAGAAGGGAAAATTGAAGTTAGTCGTGAGATTGATGGTGGTGAGCAGACTGTATTGCTAGATCTACCCGCCATAGTCACTACAGATTTAAGACTCAATGAACCGCGCTACGCATCGCTTCCGAATATTATGAAGGCAAAGAAAAAGCCTATTGATATCATCCAGCCTGGTGATTTAGGTGTCGATATTAGTTCGAATCTCAAAACTTTGGGAATTGAAGCTCCAGCTGAGCGTTCCGCTGGCGTAAAAGTTGAGTCAGTTGCAGAGCTGGTTGACAAGCTTCGTAACGAAGCGAAGGTAATTTAAGGACAGGAATACCCCATGGCAATTTTAGTAGTTGCAGAGCACGATAATAGTTCACTGAAGCCAGGTACCTTAAATGCTGTATCTGCCGCTCAACAGATAGGTGGCGACGTTAACGTATTGGTAGCCGGGAGTGACTCTAGGGCAGTTGCGGAAGCGGCAGCTCAGTTAACTGGAGTCGTAAAAGTAATTCATGCAGACAATGCTTGTTACGAACATCAACTCGCCGAGAGCGTGGCGCCACTAGTTGCAGAGTTTGGGAAGAATCATACTCATGTGTTAGCTGCCGCGACTACTACTGGGAAAAATTTACTGCCCAGAGTGGCAGCGCTTTTAGACGTTGCACAGATTTCTGACATTGTGGAAATAAAATCTGAAGATACTTTTGTTAGACCTATTTATGCGGGTAATGCCTTAGCAACTGTGCAGTCTTCGGACTCGATTAAAGTTCTAACTGTTAGAACTACGGCATTTGCAGACGCGGTACCCGGTGGCGAAGCGATAATCGAAGATACTGATTTCGGAGTAGAGCAAGGCTCCACGAAATTTTTGGGTGAAACTCTCTCCGTTTCGGCACGACCTGAGCTCACATCAGCATCGATAATTATTTCAGGCGGGCGAGGGATGCAAGATGGTGAAAACTTTGTCTTGCTAGAAAAAGTAGCCGACAAACTTGGGGCAGCTATTGGCGCTTCTCGCGCTGCTGTAGATGCAGGCTTCGTACCCAATGATTATCAGGTTGGGCAAACAGGTAAAATTGTAGCGCCGGACCTGTATGTTGCAGTGGGAATTTCAGGGGCGATCCAGCACTTAGCCGGAATGAAAGATAGTAAAGTTATAGCAGCTATTAACAAGGATGAGGAAGCTCCAATTTTTCAGGTTGCTGATTATGGCTTAGTCGCTGATTTATTTAAGGCATTGCCGGAATTAGAAGAATTACTCACCGATTAAAAAGTAGCTAGTAAAAAAAGCCCGGAGATCCGGGCTCTATTCACGTCACTCTTTAGAGTTTTGTTTTTGGCGCTTGCGAACCTCTCTTGGATCGTTGGATGCGCGTCCGCCTTCGGGTGGCTTGGTAACTTGAGACTGTTCTTTCGTTGCTTCCTTTGCCGCACCAGAGTCAACCTCAAGCGAATCACCGGAATCTAAGGCATCATTTACTTTAGTTCTAGAACCTTCTATCTGGATGGCTTCGGATTTGATTTCCGGAATCATGGGTGATTGTTGTGAGTCGGCAGTATCAGTTGAGCGCTCTGACATTGCATTTTCACTGGCGATATTTTTGTCTACTTTTTCGAATGCTGTATCTTCCGTTTGGGCTACTTTAGTAGGATTAAAACGAGGGTCTTTTATATTGGGAACCTCATTAGTATTAGCTTGATGATGTTGCTGCTGCCGGAGTATCACTACGAGATAAAGTATCCTTTTGAACATTGCCTTGAGATTTTGAACCGACTGCATCCTTCTGGCTAGCGGAAGGTTCTCCCTCTGCAGAGAGCATCTGAGTTGCTATTGTGGTGTCGTTTGAAAAGCTATCAACAATCGGCGGCGATGTCTCATTCGCGTTAAATTCAATCGGGCTGCCAGCTCCACTAGAAGGGTTCTGCTCAGATGAAGCTTGGCTGATCTCTGTTGTTATTGGCGTTGATTCTTGGTTTGTTGCTTCGTTTTCATTTGCTGTTTCAGTAATAGGTGGAGTGGTGGCCTGGTCTATTTTTGGCGCCTGCTGTCTAGTTTTATTCGTTGGCCTTCTAGAGTCGTGGTTTCCGGTTTTATTAGATTGGTTTTCTTGTGGTGTCTGACCTATTGCCTGGTTAGCAGTAGTTTCATTTTCAGTACTCTTGTTTCCATTGGGTTCGGTTTGAGACTCTGGACGGGGTCCGCGTCTTCGCTGGTTTGTATTTTTGGAGCGTTTATTTGGTGGGCGACGCAGTGCCTTGTCGCCGGACCTGTCTTGTCTTTCATTCCGATTATCGTTGCTGTCATCCTTATTTCGCTGCCGTTCATCGCTGTTTCTGGGCTTCTGTGCAGAGTCATTGGTTTTATTTTGATTTTGTTTACGACGTTGTTGATTACCTTGTTTATTCTGGTTGTCGCGGTCATCCCGGCGTTCATTTCGCTGTTGATTGCCTCGCGTTTGCTGACTTCTTTGATTTCGATTACCTTGCCGACTTCTATTGCGATTTTGTTGTTGTCGATTTCGACCTTGTGGTTTTGCTTTTTTCTTGACGCCTCCACCAAATAATGCAGCCAAAATTGAGGCAAATAGACCTTTTTTGGGGGGAGGTGGTCTTTGCGTAGATCCGCCACTAACCGATGGTTTTTCCACTGCTGCCATTTCGACTGTTGGTTTTAAGTTGGGGGCTGGTTCGGGTACTGCAGTTATTTCAACATCATAAGTCTCGGCCTGCTGATTTAGTCCAGTTATTTCATAGTGGGGTGTTTCCATTTTAGGACTAGGGACGATAACAATACGAGTTTTGCTTTGTTGTTCTATTTCGGAAACAGCGAGACGCTTTTCGTTAAGTAGATATGACGAGACGACTAATGGAACTGTGGCTTTTATTTCCTGGCTCTTTTGCTTATTCGCTTCTTCCTGAAGGATTCTCAGTATTGATAAGGATAGAGACTCTACATCCCTAATAGTGCCTTGACCACTACAACGAGGGCAAACAATGGCGCTAGTTTCGCCCAGCGATGGGCGGAGTCGTTGGCGGGACATTTCCAAAAGACCGAAGCGGGAAATTCTTCCAACTTGAACGCGGGCTCGATCAGATTCTAGAGCGTCTCGCATGCGATTCTCAACTTCACGTTGATTACGATTCGACAACATGTCAATGAAGTCGATAACTACTAAGCCGCCCATATCACGGAGCCTAAGTTGACGGGCAATTTCGTCTGCAGCTTCCAGATTGGTGCTTAGTGCTGTTTCTTCAATATCGGAACCTCGTGTTGCACGCGATGAGTTGATATCAATAGAAATAAGCGCTTCTGTCGGGTCAATTACTACAGATCCACCAGAAGGGAGCTTTACCTCTCTTTCAAAAGCGCTCTCAATCTGACTTTCGATTTGATAGCGGTTAAACAAAGGTAATTTCTCTGTATAGAGTTTTATACGATTTTCGTACTGGGGCATTACCTGGTTTATAAATGAAATTGCTTCTTTGTAAGAGTCTTCAGTGTCAAAAAGCACCTCACCTATATCTTTGCGTAGGTAATCACGAATCATTCGAATTATTACGTTACTTTCTTGAAAGATTAAGAAGGGGCTTGATTTTTCTTCAGAGGCTTCCGTGATTGATTGCCAAAGAGCTAACAAGTAGTCTAAATCCCATTGTAATTCTTCTTGATCTTTGCCGACGCCGGCGGTACGGACAATTAGGCCCATGCCATCCGGAATAGTGAGGCTGCGCAGAGCTTCTCTTATTTCAGAGCGGTCATCTCCCTCAATTCGACGGGATATTCCTCCCGATTTAGGATTGTTCGGCATTAATACCAGGTAGCGTCCCGCTAAGCTGATATAGGTAGTCAGTGCTGCACCCTTATTGCCGCGCTCTTCTTTTTCAACTTGGACTATGACTTCAGTGCCTTCTCGGAGCAGTTCTTTGATATTACTTCGGTCTCCGCTGGTCTTAACATCCCTAGCATAGTATTGACGAGATATTTCTTTTAGAGGAAGGAATCCATGTCGCTCAGCGCCAAAGTCGACAAATGCAGCCTCTAAACTAGGCTCAACACGAGTCACTTTGCCTTTGTAGATGTTCGCTTTTTTCTGGATTCGGGTGCGGTTTTCGATGTCTAAATCGTAAAGCCTTTGCCCGTCGACGAGCGCGACACGCAATTCTTCTTCTTGCGTCGCATTGATTAGCATTCTTTTCATGATTAGTTCACATTCCGTATTAATTACAGAGAGTAAACTTGGGAGGGAAATTCGGCCTAACGCAGACAGCGATGAGCTCTTTTAGCACTTTAAGTTTCTGCAAAGTGCATGAAGAGGTATTCGTACTATCAACCCAAAAACTTGGGACTATGACAACAAGTGTAGACTATGTTTGATTGTGCAAACTCAGTGTTAACTGTACCAATGAAGGTGTCGTATCTACCATATAACTTGCTGTTTTAATTAAATAAAGCCCATTATTTTTGATCTTGCTTCAGACCCCGCTATACGCTTTCTAGGTTATAGCCGGGGTTTCGAATTTGAATTCCTAAGTTCTCTCTTATTAAAGCCTTTGCTAAAGACAAAGACTCAAGTTTTGGTCATGCTCAAGGCATGAATAGTAAAAATTTAGTTATTTTGGCGGTACTGGGCACTATCCGCTAGCTGTCTTAGCCAGTCTTAAGAAGATTCGAGCCCGCCAATAAAGCCTATGTCGGCAGCTTGCCTCATTTCCAGATGAGCGCTTTGTTAGGCGGGGATCAGAAAATGGTTCATCATCGCTAGCTGTATCTTCAGAACTGCAGGAGCGATGAGCACAGCCCTTGCCCAAATATGGGGGAGCTGTGTTTGCAATATAACAGTTCAATTCAGGTATAACAACTTCTGAGACAGATTTTTTGTGCAGAATTTCCCATAAAAACAATAGCATGCGGAAATGATTGAATATCTCCCTCAAAGTGAGGGTTGAATGGAAATCGATTGCTTGATTATGAAAATAGCCTGTGTGTAAAATACTCAGCTACGTGGCTTTGTCAGTACGCAGGCACATACGCCTATAGCCATTACAAGAATAATGCAGGGCGCGGATTTGTTAAGGTGGTGGACAAAATAATGACAATTTATTCTTATTGCCGAACATCGGAGCTCGAAGCGACGCTCGAACAAGATCAACTTGAAGCAATCCTAGAGCCAGAATTACTTGCCATTCAAACCTATTGTTTAACTAAACGTTGGTTTATGACAGAAACCCTGAGGGATTCGGATTGCAGTTGGGGTCTTGAGTTCAAAAAGCGGGAAAGTGGCAAGAAGCTAATGGGAATGTTGCAGTCGGGAGACGTTATACTCTGTAGCAAGCTAGAGAGAATAGTCAGCTCAAGCCAGGAAGCTGTAAAATTATTTAGTATCCTAAGAGAAAAGCAGGTTCAGCTGCATATAGTTGAACTAGGCGGAGATATTGCCAATTTAGAATTCAATGTTAATTTTGCAAAAACCGCGATTCTGTTTTCTTCATTGGAAAAACGTAAATCAGCAGAACGTATCAAGAGCGTTAAACAGCGGCAGCGCAAGCAGGGAAGATACCTTGGAGGTAGTCGCCCGTTTGGCTTCATGATTCATGAGAATGGGCGGCTAATTGAGAGCCCGTCTGAACAACGTGTCTTGCGGAAAATTATCGACTTGAAAAAGCAAGGCAAGTCTTTGCGTGTAATTTCTAATGAAGTGTCTACTCCTGTAATGCCGATCAGCTTTAAGACGGTACAGCGGCTATTGCAGCGCCACGCCGACCAGCTTTAAAGTTACTGGTTTAATATCCTTGGGAGTCTAGGGAAAAGCTAGGCTGTGCGTTGCCTTTTATTAAAACAAGCTGCAAACTGCTCTGCATGTTTAAACCTTATTCTGTGTTTATCGGCCTTCGATATTCTTTAACGAAAAAATACAATTTTCTCCTTTCGTTTGTCTCCTTAATCTCCATGCTCGGAGTAAGCCTTGGTGTCCTTATTCTGATTGTTGCGCTCTCTATCATTAATGGGTCGATTGCTACGATGCGTGGTGAATCTCTTAAGTCTGTCCCCCATGTTACGGTCGCGAGTGCGAACATGCTTGATGAATGGAAGGGGCATGTGGCTCGTATCGCGCGCTCGCCGGATATATTGGCGGCTGCTCCATTTATTGAGGGTGAGGCGGCGATACGATATCAAGGGGAGAGTCAGTTTATTCGGCTGAGGGGTATCGAGGCAGAATTAGAATCAGACGTTGTTGAAAATAGTAACGCGAGATACCGAGAGCTACTTGAAATTTTATATCAGACGGAAAATGGCATTGTTTTGGGTACTCAGTTAGCGGGCTCTTTAGGGATTTACAGCAGTGAAGAAATAAGTATCACAAGTCTAGGCAGTTTACTGCAGAGGTCTTTGAATGAGACTCAAGCATTTAAAGTGGTCGGCTTTGCAGATTTTGGTATTTATGGAAACAACAACATTGCTTTAATAAACTTACAGCCGGCACAAAAATTATTTGCAAAAGATCCCGCCATTGAAGTCCAGCTTCGTTTGAAAGTTAATGATGTTTTTCGAGCACAACAAATAGCTCAATCGGCATTTGCAGAGAGTGAAATCGATTCAATCGTCCCGTGGAACGAAGCTCAAGCCAATTTATTTAATGCTTTAAATATGGAAAAGGTCTTAACCGGTTTTATGTTGTTGATGATCGTTATTATTGGTGCTGTAAATATTATTTCGACCCTAGTTATGGTGGTTTCAGATAAGAGTGCAGATATTGCAATTTTGCGAACTATGGGGGCAACCCGGGCAAGTGTTATGAAAATATTCGTGCTGCAGGGAATGATAGCGGGAATTTTTGGAACAGCCGTAGGAGCTATATTGGGCTTACTATTGGCGGCCTACATTACTGATTTGAGTTTGTTGCTTGAGCGCTTAATAAATTCTATTTTCAGTGGTGCTGATATTTATTTGATCTCTCATCTTCAAACTAAAACTAATCTTTCAGAAGTTGCCTTGGTCTGTTTCGCGGCTTTGGGAGTTAGTTTTATCGCTACTCTATATCCTGCTTATAGAGCCAGCAAGATACAGCCTGCAGAAGTGTTACGTTATGAGTAGAGAGCAGAATAAATCAGGAAGCTTCCAGGATGAATGAGGGCCAAGTAGTTCTTAGCTGTAATCATTTACAAAAAATATATTCTCAAGGCCCTCAGGTTGTTGAGGTGTTAAAAGACATTAATCTGCAGATCTTGCCTGGCGATCAAGCAGCCATTGTCGGTAGTTCCGGCTCCGGCAAAACAACTCTGTTGAATCTTCTGGGTGGTTTAGACCTTCCTACGGGGGGTGCGGTGTACGTGGGAGGAAAAAGCCTTGCAGAAGTGAATGAAACCGAACGTGGCTATTTACGTAATAAGTATCTAGGGTTTGTTTATCAATTTCATCATTTGTTAGGGGAATTCTCGGCTCTTGAAAATGTTTGCATGCCTATGTTGATCGGTGGTCTTAGTGTCGAAACCGCAACAGAGAAGGGCGCCAAAATGCTGGCAAGAGTTGGCCTAGGCAGTCGAGAAGAGCATAAACCTGGCGAACTTTCTGGTGGAGAGCGGCAGCGGGTTGCAATTGCAAGAGCATTGGTTACAGAACCTCAATGTGTGCTATTGGATGAGCCTACTGGGAATCTTGATCGCCAAACCGCTGAAGAAATCCAAGAGTTAATGTTAGAGCTAAATCAAGTGCTGAACACTAGCTTTATTGTAGTAACTCATGATGAAGTTATGGCGAACTCTATGAAGAGAAAACTTGTATTAGAAGACGGGCAATTACATGAATGAGAGCTCGGTTTCCATTCCTAAATATATTGCGCTGCGATATGTGAGTGTCGGGAAACATTCACATCTTGTTTCGTTCATGTCGATAATATGTATTGCCGGTTTGTCTTTGGGTATAGCGATTTTAATTACTGTGCTTTCGGTGATGAACGGGTTTGATATTGAGATGCGAGAAAATATACTTGGCATCGTTCCGCACGTTACGGTTTCTTCTGATGAAAACCTAAGTAGTGAACAGTGGCAAAATATTTCTCAAATTACTTATGCATCACCGGCAGTAATTTCCTCTGCGCCGGTGATAGAGGTTGCTGGAGTGGTAGCGACAGAGCAAAGCAGTAAAGGTGTGTTAGTAAATGGTATTAACGCTGAGCTGGAGTCATCAGTTTCCGCAATCGGAAGATTCATAAATATCGGCAGTTTGGCAGCGCTTGAGGAAGAGCGTTGGGGAATCGTAATAGGACAAACATTGGCTGAAAGACTAGATGTGGGCCTTAATGATCGAATAGATCTGTATTCGCCATCAATTACATTAAACCCACTTACTCCTCTCGCAAATTTTAGAAAGTTTGAAGTAGTGGGTATTTTCCGTGTTGGCACGCAGGAATTAGATAATGAGTTAGTGATGATCAACATTGCTGCCGCCAAGGCTTTGTTCCGATTAAGAACTCCCTATAACGGATTACGTATCCGAACTTCGGATGTATTGCAAGCAGATGTAACCCGCTCCCAGTTGGCTGCTGAATTGCCAGAAATAGTTAGGACCTCAAGCTGGACAGCACAGTTTGGCGCTATCTATGAGAATATTCGATTTTCCCGCAGTATTATTAGTTTTATGTTGTGGCTACTTATCGGGGTAGCGGCTTTTAATTTAATTGTTAGCTTGATTATGATTGTTCGGGACAAAACTGGCGACATTGCGATACTCCGGACTTTAGGGGCGAGTCCAAAACTTATTAATCGAATATTTATGTGGCAAGGTTGTCTTATTGGTGCCATAGGAATCGTAATTGGGGTGGTGCTAGGAATAATAGGCTCGCTACAAATTACTAATATCGCAGAATTTATTGAGCGCAGATTGTCTATACAATTATTAAATGCAGAAGTTTATCCAATAGACTTTCTACCTTCACAGCTCAGCGCTATCGATGTGTTTTTGGTTGTCGTGGGTGTTTTTGCTCTGTCGCTTCTAGCAACTATTTATCCAGCTCGACGAGCTGCAGCGATTCAGCCAGCTGAAGCTTTGCGCATAGAATAATCCTTTCCGAATTTGGAATTCCTAGATCCCTAAGTAATACGCGACTATGGTAATCTATCAGTTCGATTGGAGGGAGATTTTAAGTGGTAGAGATAGTTAGAGCAGGGGGGTGGCTAATGCAGCCTATACTGCTCTGTTCGATATTGGCTATCGCCATCGTCATAGAAAGGTTTTGGACGCTCAGCGTGGCTCGTATTTCTCCAAAATACGTATTGGCTCAGGTTTGGACTTGGCTGAAGAATAATCAACTCGACTCGGTGAAATTGACTGAATTACGATTGTCTTCACCTCTCGGTCAAATACTTGCCGCCGGCTTGTTGAGCTCCAAGTATGGTCGTGCAGCAATGATCGACTCTATTGAGCAGGCTGCCGCCCAAGTTGTGCATGACATGGAACGATATTTAAATACACTCGGGACTATAGCGGCCATTACGCCCCTTCTTGGTTTATTAGGAACTGTAGTTGGCATGATTCGCGTCTTCAGCGAAATCATGCTGCTAGGAACTGGAAATGCAAATGCCCTGGCCGGCGGAATATCTGAAGCTTTGATAACAACTGCTGCTGGATTGACGGTAGCAATACCGACTTATATGTCTTACCGTTATTTTTCTCGCAAAGTAGAATCTTTGGTGCTGAGCCTCGAGCAAGAGTCGATGAAACTTGTTGATGCTATTCATAGTGATAGACGGGTAGAAATAAAACAATAAATGAAATTTAAGCGTACATTAAGAGAAGAGTTGTCTATCAATATAACTCCACTTATTGATGTTGTTTTCTTGCTATTAATCTTTTTTATGTTGACAACGACCTTTAGTAGAGAAACTCGTCTTTTGATAAATTTGCCTGAAGCAAATGCTGATACTGCAGAAAATCAGTCGTCTCAAATTGAAATAATAGTAGCTCGCGAGGGTAGCTATACTGTTAATGGTAGGGCTTTGATTAACAGCAGAATTGAAACATTAATGAGGGGATTAGAGATAGAATCTGGGGGCGATCTTAATGTCCCGATCATTCTGATTGCGGATGCGGAAGCTACTCATCAATCAGTAGTGACCGCCATGGACGCAATTAGCCAATCTGGATTCACACGAATGAATATAGCAACTCAGTATTCTGAGGACCTTGAACGAACTACAGTGGATCCAGCAAGTTTCTAATGGGCAAGCGAAAACTTAACCATCATAAATACAATGGCTGGCAGCTTTATGGCAGGTTATTTGCCTACGTTAAGATTTATCAACTTGCGTTGATTGGTAGTATTTTCGGATACCTTGTGTTTGCTGCAACGTCGCC
>CAXYEH010000052.1:0-26710 GCA_964275945.1 uncultured Pseudomonadales bacterium | reverse complement strand
TCTTGCCGCAAAAGGAACAATAAAGCAGTTTCCCGTTATCAATCTCCCTTGTTATAGCGTTCGTCTGACATACTTCTACCTAAAGCCCATTCGATGTCTATCAATACGCTAAAAAACGAGAATTCGTTCAATTTGATTAAACAAACTCTTGTCCGCTTAGCGAATAACCACTTCCACGTTTACTGCCTCTAACTCTGGCCTACAACGCTGAGGCGCCTCATTAATTATTTTCCAGACAATTTAAGGATGACTATTGCCGCCACACCCAGGGGATTATATGAATTTAGTCGGATTCCGACTCCCCAACAACCTTATTATCTACTCTTCTCTCAATTACTTTATCGACAAGGCCATATTCTAGGGCTTCGGCGGCGCCCATGAAGTTGTCGCGCTCCGTATCTATGGCTATTGCTTCCTCGCTTTGCTCAGTATGCTCTGCTAGTAAAATATTAAGTTTCTTACGTAACTTAATGATTTCATTAGCTTGTATTTCAATATCTGATGCCTGGCCTTGTGCGCCGCCGCTGGGTTGATGAATCATCATTCGAGAATGCGGTAGTGCTAGACGCTTGCCCTTGGCGCCACCGGCCAATAACAATGCCCCCATGCTGGCAGCCTGACCTATGCACATTGTACTTACATCCGGCTGGATAAATTGCATAGTGTCATAGATAGATAAGCCTGCAGTAACCGAACCCCCTGGTGAATTTATGTACAAATGGATATCTTTGTCTGGATTTTCAGATTCGAGGAATAGTAGTTGAGCCACCACTAAATTTGCCATGTGGTCTTCAACCACGCCTGTCATAAAAATGACCCGATCTTTTAACAATCGTGAATAGATATCATAAGATCGTTCGCCTCGCGCTGTCTGTTCAACAACAACAGGCACCAAAGCTGCGCTAGGTGGCTCGAAATTTGACATAAATGGGTATTCCTTTAAAAACGTTTCAGTTAAATTGGCCTCAGAGTTCAATTCTCACGTTGCCCTCATCTTCCGATTGCCAGTTTGTTACGGACAGTAATTAGCTTTCAGATTCTGTATTATCTGATTCGATATCATCATCTTCAGAACTCGCGTCCTCGCGGGGTTCAGGTTTAATGATTTCTTGATAACTCACCTCTGTATCTATCACCACTGACTCTTCTACTATGTAGTCAAATACTTGATCTTCAACGACTGCAGATTCGATTGTGGCTAATTGCTCTTTATTGCCGTAGTACCAGTTAATCACATCGTCCGGAGATTCATAAGTGGCAGCTAGCTCTTCTACGGATTCTCTCACTTTAGCAGGGTCTGCTTGCAGATTTTGCTCTCCGATAATTTCACCGAGCACCAAACCGAGCACAACTCTGCGATCTGCTTGCTCTTTAAAAAGCTCGTCCGGCAACATTGAGGGATCGACCCCCTGCGCGCCACCCATTTGCTGCAATGCCTGATTCTTTAGCTGTAAAATCTCATTGCTAACTAAAGATTCAGGAACAGTGACATCAACAGCAGCAACCAGGGCGTCCATCACTTTAGTTTTGAGCTTATTGCGACTGGCAGTCTTCATCTCGCGCCGCATATTGTTCGATACTTCTTCCCGAAACGCCGCTACACCGCCTTCTTCAACTCCAAAACTTTTGTAGAATTCTTCATTGACTTCTGGTAATACCTGCTCGCTAACAGAGTTCAATGTGATATCGAATTCAACGGCTGCGCCAGCTAGAACATCATTATGATATTCCGCGGGAAACTCAAGTGACAAAGTAAACTCATCGCCAGCTTTCTTCCCAATTATTCCAGCTTCAAAGCCGGGAATCATTCGCTCTGAACCTAATACCAAATTAGTACCTTGAGCAGCACCACCTTCAAATTCTTCGCCACCCTTCTTGCCAAGATAATCAATATTGGTCATATCTTGGTCAGCAGCTTCACGCTCAATCACTTCCCAGGTTTGTCTTTGTTGACGAAGCGTTTCGATCATTTCATCGATGTCGGTGTCGTTAATGTCGGCATTAAGTCGTTCAACTTCTAACTTATTGAAATCTGGAAGGGTAATTTCAGGATAGACTTCGAATGTTGCAACAAATTCTAAGTCTTTACCTTCCTCAATATTAGTTGGCTCAATTTTGGGTTGCCCAGCCGGTTTTAGACTCTCCTGATTAATTGCATCGTAATAAGTTTGGCTCATAAGTTCGCCCACTACTTCCTGACGTACCCCCTTTCCAAATTTACTTTTAATGACCTTAAAGGGAATTTTACCCTTACGAAAACCATTCAAGCGGACTGACTTTGCTGCCTCCTGGAGACGAGCATTTACTGCAGAGTCCACTTGCACACTTGGAACAGCAATAGTCATTTTTCGCTCAAGACCGTCTGTGGTTTCAACAGAAACTTGCATGTATTACCTCTTTGCTCGCGAAATCGATTTCGCGCAATATTCAATTCACCGTTGCTAAGTAATTATTAAAGACAAAATGACTCGACTCAGAGGGCCGTTTTGGTGAAGCCCAGATCCTGATTGCCTAAAAAACAATAAGTTAGCTATATTCGACCCAACCCGCGGAGTGCGCGATTTTCCCATATCGAAAATGCAACTGCAATTGTTGTTAAAAGAGCCTGAAAGATTAGTCAAAGCATATTCAGGCGTAAGGATATCCGGGGATGGGCATTAGGTTTATCGCGCTGACTCACCTACAATTTACCCAACTAGTTTTTTCAGGAAAAACGTAACCAATGGTTATCAAAAATCATCCCATCGCCGCGGTAATTTTAGCTGGCGGCAGAGCGACCCGTATGGACTGCCTCGACAAGCCATTGGAAAATCTTTGCAATAAGCCACTTATTGAGTGGACCCTGGAAGCGCTTCAAGAGCACGAAGTTTATGTGATGATCAGTGCAAACCACAATACAAAAAAGTACGAGTATTTGCAGTTGCCGATAGTTAACGATATCTATAGTCGTTATTGTGGCCCACTCATTGGAATCTATAGCGCCATGGTTTGGATCGAAGCGAATCTGATAGACCCACCTCAAAAGCTATTATGCCTTCCTGGCGATGTTCCTATCTTTCCCACTACTTTAATTCATCGGTTGTTGGACGAATTTAACAGTAGCTCCGATGAAGTAGCTTGGACTGAATGCGATGGCCAAGTTCAACCATTGTTTGCAATTTGGTCTCTAGCCTCTAAAAATGCGTTGAAAGACGCCATTGCAAAAGGGATCTATGGACCAAAGCGTGCTATGCCGATGCTAAAAAACAAGCTAGTACAGATAGAGAGAACATCGCCATTAGATTTTCAGAATATCAACGACCAAGACTCTCTAAACTATGTACAAAAAACTATTAATCAACTTTAATATCGCAATTATTTTGCAAAATTAAATTCGGCAAAATAAAGTAATATTCTTAAGAGTGCTAGCTATCTTGTTGTTTTAAAGGCAAATAAAGGTCTTCCTCGAATTTTCAAAATACTTCGTATCTTATTGATAATCAAAAATAATAAGTCACTGTACGAATTTTAATCAGTTTGTCCTAAAAATGTGAGTGGCATATTTTTTGCCTACTTCAAAAATAATAATACGGCGTTTATGATGAGCTTACTCGCTAGCTTAAGGTTACCCGTCAACCTCCGTTGGAGCTAAGTTAACTTAGCAGTAACCCTAAGCTAGCGGAGACCAACAATCCCAGCGTTAGCCCGAGAGTTAAAAACCATGTCAAATTCTCGCCAAAATAAGCAGTTAATTTCTGATAATCCAGATGGCAGTCATCGGATATTTAGCCAACAGAACCTCTGGTATTTTCAAACTCAAGAAGGGGATCAAATAGGCCCTTTTCGCTACCGCTCAGAGGCACAAAGCAACCTCGATCAGTTTATGCAGCAACTTGCAGAAAAGCTTCGCTAGACTACGTAATTTTCCTGAAAGTACCCTATCCCGTTTACAATGCTACTTTTTTTGCTGAGGGCTAATGGCTTCACGGCACTTAAATAGGTCACAATATGGAGAGGTCAAGCCCTGCGTGAAATACGGATTACTTATAGCTCATCGACAATGTTTACTTGCATTAATAATGAAGCTAACAGTATCGATTCCAGTGACCAACAGGCACTCGTATTATTTGTATCTCGACAACATTAAATCAAATTTCGCTACTTTTCTTAAAACCCAATGACACTGAATTAATGCAATAACGCAAACCGCTTTCTGGAGGCCCATCTGGAAAAACATGGCCTAAATGAGATTCACATTTACTGCATACCACTTCAGTCCTGACCATACCATGTGAATAATCTGGAGTTTCCCTAATCCCTCCTGCTTCTGATGGTTCATAAAAGCTAGGCCAGCCCGACCCAGAATCATATTTAGCCTTAGAAGAAAACAAAGGCTGGTCACAGGCCCCGCAGTGATAGGCTCCCTCTTCTTTAAAGTCCCAGTATTCGCCAGTAAATGCCCCTTCAGTTCCTTTTTCCCGGAGCACATGAAAACTTTCAGCATCAAGCTTCTGGCGCCATTCTTCTTCAGATTTGCTATTTTTATCAGGTAATTCTGGAGTATCTCCCATTTATAATCCTTACTCGCTTATTTTCTAATCTAGGTATCATTCGTAACTTCCTGTATAATAAGAAAGTTTCTTATACATAAAACTTAAAAAAGCTATTTTATCCAAAATCGGGTTTTAATTATATCAATGCCGATATGGCCAATTACACTATGATGAAAAAAATAGAGTCAATAGTCGATACTCCAATGGCCGATTCATCTTTCGACAGCATTAGGCAATCACACAAGCTGAACAATGTCTGTTATGACATACGTGGCCCCACCCTAGAAGAAGCCAAACGCCTTGAAGAAGAAGGGCACCAAATTCTTAAATTAAATATAGGCAATCCTGCAGCTTTTGGGTTCAATGCACCAGATGAGATTCTTTATGATGTAATTCATAATCTCTCCGCCGCCCAGGGTTACAGTGACTCCAAAGGTCTGTACCCTGCCCGGAAAGCCATTATGCAAG
Source organism: uncultured Pseudomonadales bacterium (assembly GCA_964275945.1). Taxonomy (GTDB): domain Bacteria; phylum Pseudomonadota; class Gammaproteobacteria; order Pseudomonadales; family Pseudohongiellaceae; genus UBA9145. The sequence goes on along the minus strand of CAXYEH010000052.1, from coordinate 21,710 downwards.
AGTGCCAAAGACTTGGGGTTAGAGACGTTGAAATTGATGACATCTATTTAGGTAATGGTGTTAGTGAGCTAATCACGATAGCCATGCAGGCACTAATCAACGATGGAGATGAGATACTGATCCCGGCTCCAGACTATCCGCTTTGGACAGCATCGGTTAGCTTAAGCGGTGGAAATCCGGTTCATTATCTATGCGATGAAGCTGCAGACTGGTTTCCTTCAATTTCCGATATCGAATCTAAAATTAATCAGCGCACGCGCGCAATAGTCATTATTAATCCAAACAATCCTACAGGCGCGGTTTATAGTCGTGAAATATTACTGGAACTAGTCACACTTGCTCGTAAGTACAAACTAATTATTTTTGCTGATGAAATTTATAGCAAGATCATTTACGACGAGGCTGTATTCACTCCTTTAGCTTCATTAAGCGATGACGTATTCACTGTAAGTTTTAACGGTTTATCCAAATCATATCGCCTGGCGGGTTTTAGATCTGGCTGGATGATACTTAGTGGACCCAAACATACCGCCGCGAGTTATATTGAAGGCCTCGAAATTCTAACGAACATGCGCCTATGCGCAAATGTACCTGCACAATTTGCAGTACAAACTGCACTTGGCGGATACCAAAGTGTTAATGAACTTATCCTGCCTGGTGGACGTTTAAAGCAACAACGCGACATAACCTGGGAATTAATAAATCAAATACCGGGAATTACTTGTGTAAAGCCAATGGGGGCAATTTATTTGTTTCCAAAGCTAGATCCTACTGTCTACGATATAAAAGATGACGCTTCACTCATTCTGGATATTCTAGATCAAGAGAAAATACTACTAGTCCAAGGAAGCGCATTTAATATAACGGACCAGCAGCATTTTCGTATTGTATTTTTACCACGAGAAGATGAACTCTCTCAGGCTATAAAACAGATTGGCAGTGTTCTGGAACAATACAGGAATTAACTTTTACTCATCGACATCTCTAGTTGAGCTAAAATTTTCTTTTGAAATTCTCCTAAGGCTGAGTCATCCATCAAAGCTCCTCGATACTCCCTTCTGGAGATTAACTGTTTACGCGCTTTATCAAAATAATTGAGATCCTGACAATCATTTACAGCACTCTTAAAATCATTGCTAATTTGTTTCAATGAAAACTCCTGTCCCAGGATTGTTTTCAGGGAATTTCCTTCTTTAAATTTGCAGTGGCTTTCACTTGCATCAATATCAATTAATTCTCGATTAACTATAGGCAAATCAAAGTTGGCCGCAAAAGATTTACGCAACGAATTCACCGCTGCGAATTTTGATTCCATGCTGTAACCCGCGATATGAGGAGTCGCAATTTTTGCAGTTTTGACTATCTCACTCGCAACGTTTGGTTCATTTTCCCAAACGTCAAACACAAGGTTCAAATCATTCCTTTCTTGGTAAAACTTCCCGATATCTTTTTCACTTACCACCCCTCCTCGGCAGGTGTTTAATAAGACTGCTCCTCTAGAAAGAGATTGTAGAAATTCGAGCCCTATTAGCCCAAAGGTGGCATGAGTGCCTTTCTTTACGAGCGGAGTATGAAGTGAAATAAGATCACACCGAGAGATTTCCTCTAACGTACAAAAACGAAAAGGGACTGCTTCTGAATCCACTTCAGCTCTTTCTTGTAATGGTGGGTCATTTACTATTACAGAGAGCCCTAAGGCACTTAGCTTTTTTGCGAATAAACTACCAACTGCGCCGCAGCCCACTATACCAATAGTCATAGACTTAAGCTCACGGCTATCTAACAAACCGAGTTCAGCCATTGCCGCAAAACAATAATCAACAACGGCATTGGCGTTGCTTCCCTTCGCATCGGCTAGCTTAATATTATGCTCTGCTAAATATTCTGCATCCACATGATCAATGCCACTAGTTGCGGTTCCTACAAATTGAATTGGTGTCTTTCTTAACAACTCTCGAGAAACCGAGGTCACAGAGCGCACAATGAGTGCATCAGCGTTTACCAAATGATTCTTTGTAATTTTCCGGCCAGGAACTAATTCAAGCTCGCCCAGATCTGCGAATAAATCTGCAACTCTGTAGAGGTCTGCATCTGCAACAATTTTCATCGCCTCAATTTATCTCGCACTCAAACTGGCAGCCAAACCCGCTAGTCTAATTTTATCTGGCTCACTAAAGTTGTAAAGATCAAGGAATTCGAGAAATTTTCCCTTATTAGGAGTCACAGGTTTTAATTCATCCAAAGCTACGGAACCAAATAGCTCTTCGGGATCAGAAACCTCACATACAATTGTTGCCAATTGCTTACTTAGATACGCCAAATCTTCATATTCTTGAAGTTTGTTAGCAAGCCCGCTTGCTCCCCGAAGCTCCAGTGATGAAACCTGACCTATATTCTGATAAATCTCTTCAATACTCTTAAATTGCTGCAACAAAGCTTTTGCTTTTACCGGACCAACTCCTGGCACCCCAGAAATACAGTCAACCGAATCACCAATGAGACCTAAGTAGTCTGGAAATTGTTCGGGATGGACACCAAACTCCTCAAAGATATCTGTAGGGTAACGCCGACTATTTTGATTATAGTCCCATAAACAGTCATTTGCCGATTTAAGCAATTGGGCCAAATCTTTATCTTTTGATAAGATCTGCACTTGTACATTTGAATTATTCTGTCTCACCGAATTCGCTAAGGTTCCAATTATGTCATCTGCTTCATACACTTTACTTGAAAAAGTAGGGAGGCCCATGATTGAACATAATTCACTACAACCTTTCAATTGCATTTCTAAGTTTTCATCTGGCAATTCCCGATTAGATTTATAATCTGGACTCAATTGATGGCGAAAACCACAAAATAAACTCTCATCATGAGCTGTCGCAACATAATCTGGTTTTACCCGTCTTAAAAACTGTAATAAGAATTGCGCGAATCCAAATAGCGCGCTTAACTCACCGCCATTCTTGTCAAAGCATTCTACGAAAGGAGAAAAATGTGCCTGGAATATGTAAATAGACGAATCGATCAAATAGACATCCGAGCTCTCCACTTCTTCAGACAAAGGCTCTAATCCTTTTTCTTTCTTATAAGATACACATACAGTCCCTCTTGCTGAGTTTGGGAGAGTAACTCGTGGCCAAGGTATAAACAAAATTTTGGCACATCACGTGCAGTAGATGGATCTGTCGCAATTAATTTCAAAGATTGCCCGGCATTCATGTCACGGATCTGATTATGCAGGAGCATTACTGGCTCTGGGCAATATAGTCCCTTTGCGTCCAGCTCAATCTCAGTTGAGTCTGCACCGCTCTCACCAATTTTTTTGCTACCTATATGTAGTTCGTTTAGATCGTCCGACATAGAGCCATATATTTTTTCAAAATTGTACCGATGACACCGCCGGAGGATACTATCTATCTTCAACTATATCGAATTTAGTCAATATTTACGTATTCCACATAGCATTCAATTAAAGACTGGAAAGAATAATTAAAATATTGAACTCTGCTTATGCAGAGCTAAAGCCTAAGTAGGTGTAAACGGATTCCTACTGCAAATCAAGAACATCAAAGACAAAAAGCGATTCTAAATGCCCGAATAGAGCGTCACAGGAACTTCGATTCGACATAGTTTAATTTCTCTTCCTCTAGCTCTCTTCTAAATAACCTTAACCAGATTGCATGATTGAGTCTCAGCATCAAAAACCAATTTTATATCACCTGCCGTGAGCTGCCCTTTTATTTGTTCTATTTTTTCCTCAAAAGAAAAGTCAATAGAGCCATAATCTGTACCTTCTCGGGAAACAAACTCTTCGATGACGCCCCGAAGTGCTTCATCAGTCAATTCTGTAAAAGGAATTTCCATCTCTCTTTTAACCTTTGAGACATTTAAGGCACATCAAATAACTTCGCCAACCAAAGTAGCCGATAACAAGATCGATTGCTTTACCGATATCTTTGGGGAGGCTTAACAACAAACATTAAATGAGTTCGACTAAATCTAACTGCGTATCGTTAGAAATACTTCTCCTAAGCTCTTGAAATGGAAATAAACTAGTATCCGCTAGTTGAGATAAAGACACGTTAGCGATACTACGAAAAATTGTTTCAATTCTACCAGGAGTTTTCTTTTCCCATTCTTGTAGCATCGACTTAATAGCCTGACGTTGCATATTGTCCTGACTACCGCATAAATTGCAGGGGATAATAGGGAAGCGCATAAGGTCAGAAAATTTACTAATCTCACTTTCTTTACAATAAGCTAATGGTCGAATAACCACATTACGTTTATCGTCACTTAACAGTTTGGGCGGCATAGCCTTAAGTTTTCCGCCGTAAAACATATTCAAAAACAAAGTCTCGACGATATCATCGCGGTGGTGACCGAGAGCAATCTTATCCGCTCCTATAGATTCGGCATAGTTGTAGAGAATACCGCGCCGAAGCCTCGAACATAGACCACAATAGGTTTTTCCCTCACTGATCTTATCAGTCACAATGGAGTATGTGTCCTGCTCCAAGATTTGGTATTCAACACCAAGACTCGCGAGATAACTGGGTAGCACATGTTCAGGAAAATCTGGTTGTTTTTGATCAAGATTGACTGCGTGAATCTTGAAATCTATTGGCGCATGTTTTTGTAGATTCTGCAGGATCTCCAACAATGTGTAAGAGTCTTTACCCCCAGACAAACACACCATGATCAAGTCGCCGTCTTCGATCATATTAAAATCAGCGATAGCATGACCAACATCTCGTCGCAAATTTTTCCTGCTTCGATTTAGACTCAATTGATCAGCTTGCTTTAACATTGAAGGTTCAACTAAACACGCTCAAGCACTGTTGCAATACCTTGACCCAAGCCAATGCACATCGTCGCTAGTCCAAGTGTTACATCTTTGTCTTCCATATTGTTCAGAAGCGTTGTAGTTATTCGTGTGCCGGAGCACCCTAAAGGGTGGCCTAGGGCGATTGCACCACCGCGAAGATTGACTTTGTCCTCAACAACATCCAGTAAAGTTAAATCCTTAAGCACCGGTAAAGCTTGAGCAGCAAAAGCTTCATTTAACTCAACGCAGTCTATGTCACCGACTGTAAGTCCAGCCTTTTTTAGCGCTTTCTGACTCGCAGGCACTGGGCCATATCCCATAATCGAGGGATCTACTCCTGCATAAGCAATTGATTTTATTCTCGCTCTGACCTTCAAGTTCAAAGATTGCGCCTTCTCAGCTGACATCAGCAGCATGGCAGAAGCACCATCCGAGATTTGTGAAGATGTACCTGCTGTTACAGAGCCATTAACCGGATCGAATACTGGTCGCAATTGGGCAAGGCTTTCCCTGCTAGTATCAGGACGAATAGTTTCATCTTGCTCGATGACAGATTTGAAACCATCAACGTTATGCCCTTCGATAGCGACTATCTCATTATCATAGCCTCCATTGTTTCTCGCTTTTTCAGCTAGCTTATGTGAGCGTACTGCAAACTCGTCTTGTTGTTCCCGAGTTATGCCATGCATTTTCGATAACACCTCAGCAGTTACGCCCATCATCCAAGACGCTTTAGCAATATGCTTCGAGGCCCTAGGATTTGGGTCGACTCCATGAGTCATGCCAACATGCCCCATATGTTCGACGCCGCCGACAATGAATTGATCTCCATTATCACTCAGAATCGCCGTTGCTGCCGTATGCAAAGCGGACATCGATGACCCACACAAACGATTAACGGTTTGAGCGCAAGTTGAATGCGGTAACACTGACATCAGAGCAGCATTTCTGGCAATGTTCCAACCTTGTTCGAGGGTTTGGTTAACACAGCCCCAAATTACATCTTCCACCTCTTCTGGCGACGCCTCTGGATTACGATCGAACAAAGCATTGATTAAATGGGCGGATAGCTCTTCCGCTCTTACATTTCGAAAAGCTCCAGCTTTGGAGCGAGCCATAGGTGTCCTGACTCCATCAACAATTACTGCGTCTCTAGCTTGCAACCTCATAAATAAATCCTCACCCTACGCATAATAAGTTTCGCCAGACGCGCCTTTAGCTCTCATAAGCGCAGTCGGCGTGTACAACTCGCCCAATTCTGCGTATTTATCAGCGACCTGACAGAATTTTGATACTCCCAAGCTATCGAGATAACGTAGTGCTCCACCACGAAATGCCGGAAACCCTAGTCCCAAAATTAATCCCATGTCAGCCTCGATTGCCGTGCTTACGATATTGTCTTCAACACAGCGCGCAGTCTCAATACACATCGCAACCATCATTCGCTCAACGATTTCTTCGTTCGTAAATTCCTTAGAATTCTGTTGTACCGAGGAAATCAATATTTCTATTTCGGGATTCGGTAACTTTTTCGGTTTACCGCGTTTGTCAATCTCGTAAAGATAGAACCCCTTTCCCGTTTTTTGCCCCAAGTCTTTCTGCGCATATAAACGGTCAATCGCACTATCAAAATCAATATTCATTCTTTTAAATCCAGCAGCCATAACATCCTGGCAATGCACTGCAGTATCAACCCCAATGACATCAAGAAGATATGCTGGCCCCATAGGCCAGCCAAATTTTTCCATTGCTTTGTCAATCTGTCGAAAATCCGCCCCGTCATAAATAAGTCGAGAGAATGCGCCGAAATAAGGGAACAAGATCCGGTTAACTAGAAAGCCAGGACAATTATTGACTACGATAGGCGTTTTACCCATCTTCTTAGCATAGGCCACAGTCGTAGCAATCGTGGCATCACTACTGTGCTCTCCTCTAATTACCTCCACCAGAGGCATTACCGGCACGGGGTTAAAAAAGTGCATACCACAAAAATTCTCAGGCCTTTCTAGAGCAGTCGCCAATTCGTCAATTGAAATGGTGGAAGTATTGGAGACAATTATGGCTTTCTCATCAACCAGAGATTCTAATTCCGCAAGAACAGATTGTTTAATACCCGTGTTTTCTACAATCGCTTCGACGATGATATTGGCTTTATCAAAACCGTCATAATCTAAGGAAGGCGTTATGTCACCCAAAATGGAAACCATTTTGTTTGCATCTATTCGGCCGCGCGCCATCTGCTTGCCGAGTAATTTCTTAGCTTCGTTCATACCCAAGTCGATCCCTTCCTGAGCAATGTCCTTCATTATTATTGGTGTACCTTTAAGCGCGGACTGATAGGCAATTCCTCCACCCATTATCCCTGCGCCTAAAACTCCAGCATAACTCACTTCACCAGCTTGCAAGATTTGCTTCTTTGCTGCACCAGAAAGAAATTGATCATTGAGGAACATCTGCACTAAATTAGCAGCAACCTCAGTCTTAGCGAGCTTTAAAAAACCTTTATGCTCAATTTCTAACGCGCCAGCTCTATCAGACAATGCTGCTTCTTGCATTACCTGTACTGCGGTAATGGGTGCCGGATAATGTGCACCTGCTTTAGCTAACACCATCCCTTTAGCTGTCTCAAAAGCTACATTAAGCTCAATTGGCTGCAATGTCAGAGCTGAATTTTTTACCGCTCTTACCGCTCTATAATCCAGTTTGCCGGCATTGCATTGGTTAATCATATCTTCACAAGCTGCAATTAACTTGTCTTCCTCTACGATTGCATCGATAGCACCTTCAGTTTGTGCTTGTGGAGCTTTGATGTGAGACCCACTGCTAATCCATTGGTTAGCATTATCCGCTCCGATTAAACGGGGTAAACGGACCGTTCCACCAAATCCAGGCAAAATTCCAAGCTTCACTTCTGGGAATCCAACGACAGACTTTACAGTACCAACTCGGTAGTCAGTCGTTAGTGCCATTTCAAATCCACCACCCAGCGCAATTCCGTTAATAGCCGTCACTGTTGGGAAAGGCAAATCTTCTAGGTCATTAAAAACTTTATTAGATTCTACAAGCCAACTTAAAATAATGTCTTCTGGCTCAGAAAACATTGCGGTGAACTCCGTGATGTCCGCACCAACTATAAATGCTGGTTTGGCGCTTGAAACAATCAAACCCGAAACATTTGAACCTTGCAGTAGAGCTACCACTTCCCGCAACTCTCTCAGAGTTGCCTGATTAAATTTGTTTACTGATGAGCCCTCTAAATCGAAGACCAAATTGGCTGCGCCAGAAGGCAACATTTCTACTTTGAGCGCCTTGCCCGAATACATCATTTTTCTCTCCATTTTTGAACCTTTGACTGATTGCAGCCCAAAGCCTATTTTGAGCATCCAGACCCAGAAAACATACGGATCGATGCTTATCTTCAAGCCCCACCTTCAATTGGGGGCAGCATTATACCTTCGCCTACGCCGATTAAGAAGTGACTCAAGGAGAGCATCAAACGCTAAGATTTGAGATACTATTAGGCCTAATCAGCAAATTCTTGAGCAATCTATGCGAGCGCTTCTAATCTTGGGCTGCATCAGCACCCTTAATTTCATCATTACCCAAATGGCTTTTTCGGCTACCGAAGAGAGCCATGGCGTAATTCTCCTCTACCATCACGTTGCATCAGATACGCCGCCTTCTACGAGTATTTCCCCAGAGAATTTTCGTAAACATTTAGAATATCTGCGGGATAACGAATTTAATGTTATTCCCCTTGATCAATTGGTAGAAGACTTACGCGCAGGCAATCCCACCCCAGACAAAGCAGTAGCGATTACCTTCGACGATGGCTACATCTCAATTTATGAAGAAGCATTTCCTATGCTGCAGTCATTCGACTTCCCTTTCACATTATTTCTCAGTACTGGACCAATAGACCGAAGCCAGAATAACTACATGACTTGGAATCAAATTCGGGAAATGTCGGATGCCGGTGTGATAATAGCTAATCATATGGTTGAGCACCCTTATATGCTCGAAAAATATGCTAACGAAGACGATGAAGCATGGTTGCAACGACTAGAGTCAGAACTTATTTCAGCAGAGCAAAGGATATTGGACGAAACCGGACAAACACACCGCTACCTTGCCTATCCTTACGGTGAATTTGACCAAGGTATTAAAACCATGTTGGCAAGAAATGGTTTTGTAGGTTTAGCTCAGAATTCTGGCGCCGTGGGGGTCAGTTCCGACTTCTTAGCACTACCTCGGTTCCCACTCGCTTCTATTTATGCCAATTTAGAGACAGCTCGTACAAAATTCGATACAAAAGCATTCAATGTAAAATTGATAGAGCCATTATCACCAGTAACCACTTCCCGAGCCCCCAAAGTCTCCCTTCAATTTGCCGAAGGCGATTACAACATCTCTCAGATCGGCTGTTTCGCTAACAGTCAGCCACTCCCAATGGAATGGGTCGATCAAGAAAATGGGATTTTGACAATTACTCCTGATCAGGAGTTTCAAGGAAGAAGATGGCGCTATCTTTGCACTGCGCCGGCGCCTGCTGCTGGAAGGTATTTTTGGTACTCGATCCAGTGGATCAATTTAGACTAGAATTTAAACATCTCTCTTGCGTAAACCGTTTTGAATAATAATCCTCTGAACTTCGTCCACATAGTTGTCTCCCTGCTCTGAATACCTTCCTAGACCAATGGCCAATGACATAGGGTCCAGCCTTAACCCTCTAGCTCGCATGCGAGACCTTAAATCACGCAAATAAGAATAAGACGGATGACTATTAATATTCAAAAAATAAGATTTTACGGCACCTTCAACAGAAACAAATGATTTTACTTCATGAATAGCTCCTGCCTGACGCCGCGCAGGCACGATTCCACACCCTTGCTCATAGCACCACTGCCCAAAAATATTATTGCCCTCTAAAGCAAACCGAGAAGTGCCCCAAGCTGATTCGTTCGCAGCTTGCGCTAGAGCAAGGGAAACAGGCAATACATCAACTCGTAATAGAAGCTCATCGACAATTTCTTTCTCTGTATAATTTCCGACCTCAATTCGATAGCGTCTAGCTAAGCGAAACACCCATTCCCTTTCAAATTCACTAAATCCTGCACCACTACTTGTGATCTTGAGATAATCATCAAGTTGGTCCCTGAACTGAGTGATAGCTATATTTTCAGCGATGACAAAAACTTCAAGATAATCGAAGAACTGTTGTTTCTTTGCTGAGATACTGTTGATCGAGGCGAAGTCAGGGAATACAACAATTGGTTCTTGTATAACCAGAATCTGTTCTGGGGGGTCTACATCCTGACTAAAATTATTAGCGGCTATCGCAAGCACCACTATAGTCGCCAGACAAATAGCTGCAACGGACAACTTAATGCCGCGAGTGCCCTTTGGGGCCCACTGTTGGCGCCAAAACTGCGTTAAAACCGATGATGAAATCATAGCCGATCTAATTAAATTCTATCCCCGAGTACCACGGAAACGAGCACCGCTGCATCAGTATCAATTAGTTAGTTGAATAAAGATCAATTAAATTTATCTGCAGCCAGAGATTACAGACTACTTGAGTTAAGTTTCTCTAAGTCTCTAATCAATATACCAAACTCTACTCCTTATCGGCCAAGTCAAGAATAACACAATAGCATCACATCCAATGGCTAATTAACCTTTTTGACTCAGATATTTACGATGGGAGGGGTATAGAATACTAAGGATTATCACGAGGCAAATGAAAGCTTACTAAATCATTTTGATAACAGAAATCATTGAATGTCTATTTTGTGATAGCAGCGGTCACTAAGAAATCTCTGATTTACTGCCTCCTTTACAATCCGGCGATAGTGGCACAGTTTCTTGCCGTATCTCCCATTCCTCAGGTGAATACAAGTGCAGTGCTAAGGCATGAACACTACCTGCTAACTCTTCAGACAATAGCTTGTATAAGTTTTGATGTCGTTTAACCAAAGAAAGGCCTTCGAAACAAGGCGCAACGATCGTTAAATTAAAATGTGATTCCGTTGCCGGGCCTCCATGCATATGACTTTCATTTTCTATGACAAGATGAGATGGCTTCAAATGCGAAGTGACCTTTACCGCTATATTTTCTTGTAAGCTCATTTTTATATTGAGATTTCCAATTCTAGATTTTTCAAAAGGAAGTATACTCTAAGCTGTGACGATTTAAGGGGTTATCTGATGACTATTTCCTGGTACCCAGGACATATGTATAAAGCGAATAAAGAACTGGTTAAATTAGTTAAAACATCGGATCTAATTATTGAACTCCTTGATGCCCGAGTGCCAAAAGCCAGCATGAATCCGTTATTAGGCTCACTCGGCAGATCCCTGCCACGGATAATTATTCTCAACAAATGTGATCTTGCAGATCCTGTTACCACCGAAAAATGGCGCCATTATTTTGATATTCAACTTCAAAACCAATCTAACGCTCGAGCCCCGATTGTGTGTCTAACAAACACCATGCATGCCCCGATTGCGGCAGCGGCATTAGCCGCCATAGCAAGAAAACTAATCGTAACAAGGCCAAGATTTAAGGAGAATGCACAACTAATTATTACTGGTATCCCGAATGTTGGGAAATCAACATTCATAAATAACTTAATCAAAAGGAAGGTAGCAAAAACTGGAAATGAGCCGGCAATAACCAAAGGCCAGCAACGAATTAAGTTGGATGAAACCTTCTATCTGGTCGATACACCAGGGCTTATGTGGCCAAAATTGGAAGATCAACTAGCTGCTTATAAATTAGCCACTCTGGGAACCATTAGAAATACCGCTATTGATATCGAAGACATAGCCTGGTTCGCGGCGGAGTATTTCCTGGAGCATCAATTTTCTGCCCTTAAGAATCGTTATAACTTTGACAGCACCCTTCAATCTCCTGAAGAACTATTAAGTACTATAGGAGGGTCCACAGGCGCTAGGAGCAAAGGAGGAAAAATCAATTTCCACAAAGTTGCGGAGACATTACTAAATGATTTGCGCTCAGGTAAACTAGGGAACTTCAGCATGGAGACTCCCCCCGAACCTGAACACAATATATAGTGTTTAGGATTTCACCCTCTAATTCAACGAAAAGGACTATGTCAACTCATGACAGAAGTGAGCACAATAGATACGACTCAGAATCCCTCTGTTAATCAACCCAAGCAACTCCATCCTGCATTTGAGTGGAAGCATAGCGAACATATTCCATCGCTCAATATCGTGATGGAGAAATATATCCATCGCAAGACTGGGGCTCTGCACTATCACCTAGCAAGTGAAAATAGTGAGAATGTCTTCCTAGTTGCATTCCGAACTGTGCCCATGGATTCGACAGGAGTTGCCCACATCTTGGAACACACCGCTTTATGCGGCAGCGAGCGCTTCCCTGTGCGAGACCCTTTTTTCATGATGATCAGGCGCTCTCTAAACACCTTCATGAATGCCTTTACGAGCAGTGATTGGACGGCTTATCCATTCGCGTCAAAAAACAAGAAAGACTTTAACAACTTGTTGAACGTGTATCTAGATGCAACATTCTTTTCACGACTGGATGAATTGGATTTTTTGCAAGAAGGTCATCGCCTTGAATTCACAGAATTAGATAACGCTGACTCTGAACTCCAATACAAAGGTGTTGTCTTTAATGAGATGAAAGGTGCCATGAGTTCTACTAATAGCGTGCTATGGCAAACACTAAATAAATACTTGTATCCAACGACCACCTATCACTATAACAGTGGCGGCGAACCTGAGAATATTCCTGAGCTTAGCTACGTGCAATTAAAAGAGTTTTATAAAAGCCACTATCACCCCAGTAATAGTGTATTCATGACTTTTGGCGACATTACTGCGCTAGAGCATCAACAGACATTTGAGGATCTTGCGCTCTCTAAATTTAAAAAACTAGACATTAAGATAGAGGTTGGGGATGAACAGAGGTACAACTCACCCTTGCGCTTCGAAGAGCCGTATGCGGCGGACAATATCGAGCCCGATAAAACGCATGTAATAATCGGCTGGCTATTGGGTCAAAGCACTGACTTAACTGAAGTCTTCAAGGCCCAATTGCTTTCGAGCGTATTACTAGATAACAGTGCAAGTCCTTTATTAAAAATACTAGAAACAAGCGATCTTGGCACTTCGCCCTCACCTATGTGTGGTTTGGAAGACTCAAGTCGCGAAATGAGTTTTATGGCTGGACTCGAAGGTTGTAGCTTGGACTCTACAGAGTCTGTTGAGGAACTGGTCTTGTCAACACTTAGAAAATTGGTTGAAGACGGTATACCTCAGGATCAGATTGAAGCAGCCTTACACCAATTGGAGCTTAACCAGCGGGAAATATCTGGCGATAGCTATCCTTATGGATTGCAACTTATATTAATGGGTCTATCTACAGCATTACATCGGGGAGACCCAATTAGTTTGTTAAATATTGATCCAGTCTTGGACGAACTTCGAGAATTAATAAAAAACCGATCATTTATCCCTGGCCTAATCCAAAAGCTGCTAATAGATAACCCCCACCGCATTACACTCACAATGCAGCCCGACAGCGAACTTGCGAACCGTACAGCTAAATCAGAGAAGGAAAAACTCGCCACTATTCAACAGTCTCTCACCGAAAAGCAAACCACAGAAATAATTAATCGGTCTAAAATTTTGGCGGAGAGACAAATGCAAGATGATGACCCTACGGTGCTCCCAAAAGTCGGCCTCCAAGACGTGCCCGCAAGCATAGACGAACCTAAGTGCTCAAGACAAACTCTCAAAAATTCTGCTCTACCCTGCAGCTTTTTTGAACGAGGCACGAATGGGCTTTGTTACCAGCAAATTATTATCGACCTTCCTCAAATTAAACCAGAGCTGCTTGACGCATTACCATTATATACAAGTTGTTTGACTGAATTTGGCATAGGAGAAATTGGCTATGAAGCTGCACAAGTTTGGCAATCTCAAATTAGTGGTGGTATTAATTGCTTTAGTAGCATTAGAAGCTCAGTTGACGATGAGCAGGATGTAAGCGGCTACGTAACATTCTCTTCAAAATCTCTAAACGCAAATCACAAAAAACTGTCAGAGCTATTACAGAAAACTTTATTAGAAGTTCGCTTCGATGAGAAACAACGCCTTGCTGAATTAATAGAACAAATCTGTACGAGGAGAGAAAATAGTATTACCGGACAAGGTCATAGTCTCGCTATGACCTTGGCGTCCAGCAAAATGAACCCAACCGGGCAGTTAAGCCATAGGTTCGGAGGTCTGTCAGGAATCAAACAACTGAAAGAATTGCGAAATAAACTGAATGATCCCCAAATTTGTAGCGAATTGCTCGACAAGTTTCAACTTCTGCATCGAATATTTCTTGCGAGCAATACGCAAATTTTATCGATAGGAGAGCATTATCAAAAAGAAAACATGCTAGCCGACATAAACGATCTATGGGTTTCGAATGACCATTCCACCCAGCTGGCGAAATTTTCACTACCTTCAGTCCGTAAAACAGTCCGAGAGGCATGGACAACAACAACTCAGGTAAACTTCTGTGCGAAAGCTTACCCAACGGTTGCTTCGAACCATAAAGATAATGCAATTTTGCATGTGCTAGCCGGTTACTTAAGAAATGGATTCCTTCATCGCGCAATCAGAGAACAAGGAGGAGCTTATGGGGGAGGGGCAGGACAAGATGCTAACTCCGCTTCTTTTCGGTTCTACTCTTACCGTGACCCTCGACTCTTAGATACATTGAACGATTTCGATAAATCAATTCAATGGTTACTCAGTGCTGAGCAGTCGTCGCATCATTTGGAGGAAGCAATATTGGGCGTCATCGCCAATATGGACAAACCTTCATCGCCCGCAGGAGAAGCTAAACAAGCGTTCTACAACGGTTTATTTAATCGAACATTAGAGCACAGAATGACTTTTAGGGAGCGGGTGCTTTCAACCACTCTGGCAGACTTGCGCAATGTCGCTCAGACCTATTTCGACCCTTCTTCCGCCAGTATTGGCGTGATTATTAATCGAGATTCAGAAAATGTTCTTCAAGATAAGGATTTTGACATAAAGTATATGCAATGAATTCAATAGGTTGAAACGATTTCGAGAGAATTTGTAAATAAACTAAAACAAAAGGCGTATTTTTGGAACTTTTACGAACCTCTACAGTCTGAGTTAGTGTAGGTAAATGTTATGCAAAATTTTGGGTTTTGTTTCATTTATCTCTCCCTTGATAGTATTGTGAGCCCAGCACCCTAGGTCGCTGGGCTTTTTTTCTCCCGAGTTAACACCCCCATAACTCAGCAATTACAAATCCTTTTTTTAAATTATCCATACTTTTTCCTAACCAAAGGACGTACTTCCTATTATCCAGTTAAAATGGAAAGAAATGGCGATTTAAGCCGAAATCCTATCCATTAAACTTCACTACTTCCATCAAGGTGCCGAAATAGAGATTAGTAGCAAATAATGTGATTATCAATAAAGAACTGGGTCAAAGATTAATGGTGGTATTTAAGCGATACCCTGTGTTGCGAACCTAGAAATTCTCAACTAATTGTTGGTATCTAAGCCGAACCCTACCCTTTCATAAAGTACTTACAATTTTGATCCTTTTACATATACTAGGGCCGCGCCGAAATTGCTCTTGGAGCTGATTTCATTCAATTGAGCGATAAAGAAAAGCACAGACCATGAAGCCAACCGACATTGCCGAACCCGATTACTTTCATAAAGTAGTAGATTGCCAATGGGCCTGTCCTGCCCATACCCCAGTGCCTGAGTACATCCGACTGATTGCAGAAAAACGCTACTCCGATGCTTATATGATTAATTGGCATTCTAATGTTTTTCCGGGAATCCTGGGCAGAACCTGCGACCGTCCCTGCGAGCCTGCTTGCCGCCGAGGCAGGGTAGAAGAAGAACCAGTGGCGATTTGCCGACTCAAACGCGTAGCGGCGGACTATAAGTCTGATATTAAAGATCGTATTCCTAGTGTTCCGAAGAAAAAAAATGGGAAACACATCGCTCTGATTGGCGCAGGGCCGGCGTCACTGACTGTTGCTAGAGACCTTTTACCACTAGGATATGAAATCACCCTCTTTGAAAAGGACTCCCTTAGCGGTGGAGCAATGCGCACTCAAATTCCTCGATTTCGGTTGCCCGCAGAAGTTTTAGAAGAAGAATTGCACTACATACTTGATATGGGCGTCAATTGCCGATTTGGCGAAGAAATCACCAGTATGAAGACCATACTAAAGGAAGACTTCGACGCTATCTTCGTTGGTACCGGCGCTCCGCTAGGAAAACACCTCGATTTACCTGGCTACGATAAGGCTAAAGCGAATATCCATACAGGTATCGAATGGCTAGCCAGTGTTGCTTTTGAGCATATTGATAAAATCGGCAAAAATGTCATCGTCTTGGGCGGTGGCAATACCGCAATGGATTGTTGTCGCACTTCTAAAAGGTTGGGTGGCAAAGATGTAACTGTTGTAGTTAGAAGCGGCTTTGACGAAATGAAAGCATCTCCATGGGAAATTGAAGATGCGATGAATGAAGACATACCTGTTGTAAACTTTCATGTGCCAAAAAGATACGTTATCGAAAATGGCAAATTAGCAGGCATGGAATTCGAAAAAGTTAAGAAAGAATATGATAAAAATGGAAGACGATTGCTTATACCCACCGGCGAAGATCCGGTAATTATCCCCTGCGAGGATGTACTCTGTGCGATAGGCCAAGACAATAGCTTTCCATGGATTGAACGTGATCTTGGTATAGAGTTTGATAAATGGGAGCTTCCTATTCTCGACAAATCTACTTTTCAGTCTACCAATGAAAAAATATTTTTTGGCGGAGATGCAGCGCTCGGGCCAGATAACATAATTACAGCCGTCGCGCATGGCCACGATGCAGCTTTGTCTATTCACTTGCTCTGCAATAAAGAAGATTTAGCCGTGCGACCCAATCCATTAACAACACTCGATAGTCAGAAAATGGGTATTCATCAGTGGTCTTACGACAATGACATAAGCAATGATATTCGCTATGCCGTGCCACATGCTGCAAAAGAACAAACACTTAATGACCTTAACATGGAAGTTGAACTGGGCTTTGACGAAGAGCTTGCGTTCAATGAAACTATGCGATGCTTTAACTGCGATGTTCAAACTGTGTTTACTGACCAACTCTGTATTGAATGCGACGCATGTGTCGACATTTGCCCAACGGACTGCATTACTTTTACTGAAAACGCAGAAGAGCCGGAGTTGCGCGAAAACCTCCTTGCTCCAGCTCAGAACCTTGAGCAGGATATTTATGTTTCAGATGTACTCAAGACCGGACGGATAATGGCGAAGGGTGAAGATCTGTGTCTGCACTGCGGCCTCTGCGCTGAACGCTGCCCAACTAGCGCCTGGGATATGAGAAAATACCTTTTCAATACTGCAAAGGCGGCTGACGCGTGCCAGAGTTAGTTCACTCCACGAAAATAAAGGCCATGCCCAAGGTCAATGATTTTGTGGTCAAATTTGCGAATGTGAATGGCTCTGGCTCGGCCAGTGCTAACAACATGTTTGCAAAAGCAATTTTCCGCATGGGCATTCCCGTAAGCCCTCATAATATTTTCCCTTCTAACATTCAAGGTTTGCCGACTTGGTACGAGGTTCGAGTCTCTGAAGACAACTATCTCGGCCGTAGAGAAGGCGTAGATCTGATGGTTGCCATGAACGAGCAAACCATTAAAGCCGATATTCAGTCTGTTGTTCCAGGCGGCTATGTCTTGTTCGACTCTTCCAAGTCACTCGCCAATGACTTAATACGCGATGATGTAAACTACCTACCTCTGCCTTTAAAAGATATCTGTTTGCGCGAATTTGAAAAACCAGCGCAGCGCCAGTTATTTAAAAACATTGTTTATGTCGGTGCTTTGGCGGCTTTTCTAAATATTGACTTTAAAGTACTCACCGAAATGGTTAGCGAGCAATTCCGTGGTAAAGAAAAATTAATCCTGCCAAACATACATGCATTAGAATTAGGACAGAAATACGTCAGCGAAAATTTTGAATACCCTCTTCCCTTACAGTTGAAAAAGTCCAACAAAACAGCTGGAAAAATTCTCATTGATGGTAATACTGCTGTAGGCCTTGGGTGTGTGTATGGCGGGGCAACAATTGCCTCCTGGTATCCACTTACGCCTTCAACGTCAGTCGTTGATTCTTTTGGCAAGTATTGCAATCGATTGCGCATTGACCCCGGTACAGGCAAAAAGAAGTTTTCAATTATTCAAGCAGAAGACGAATTGGCGGCGATTGGAATTGCAATTGGTGCTGGCTGGAATGGTGCACGCGCCTTTACTGCATCATCAGGCCCTGGTGTGTCTCTAATGCAAGAGTTCCTTGGCCTCGCCTATTTTTCTGAAGTACCGGTTGTTCTTTTTAATATACAACGAGTTGGACCTTCCACTGGGATGCCCACAAGAACACAGCAAGGTGACTTGTTCAGCTGTGCTTATGCATCCCACGGCGACACGAAACAAATTTTATTATTTCCGTCAACTCCAAAAGAATGCTTCGAGTTCGCTGCCGATGCCTTCGACATCTCAGACCGTCTACAAACTCCTGTAATCGTAATGAGCGATCTCGAGCTCGGCATGAATGAGCAAATCTGCGATCAGCTGAGCTGGGATGATTCGAGAGTTTATGACAGGGGCAAAGTCCTATCTTCAGAACAACTTGAGGAAATTGAGAAATTCGGTAGATATCAAGATATTGATGGAGATGGCATACCCTATCGCACTTATCCAGGCACTCACCCTCATAAAGGAAGCTATTTTAATCGTGGTAGCTCACATGATGCTAATGCCGCCTATACAGAAGATGGGGATGTCTATGCAGAAGTTATGGACCGCATAGCGCTTAAATTTGAGACTGCTGCCAACTATTTGCCAAAACCTGAAATATCAAATCAAGCAAAACAGCGGCTAGGTATGATTTATCTCGGGACTACTACCGGCCCTATTCAAGAAGTATTAGATAGCTTAGCGAAAAAAGGCATTACGTTAGATACTCTTCGAATAAAAGCCTTTCCTTTTCACCAAAGTATAAAAGAATTCATTAACGACCACGAGTTGGTTTATATCATCGAGCAAAACCGTGACGCACAACTTAAAAGCCTGCTTAAAATAGAATGCAACGCTAATGAAGAACAAATGCACTCTATTCTGAGTTACAACGGTCTCCTCATTACAGCGCAGCACATAGAGCGGGATATTCTCGACTCAATGAACACACTCGAGAACGCTAAAGATGTTCCTGCTTAAAGCCTATTCGGACGTAATATAAAATGAGTTATATCACTAAACCAAAATTCCAATATCCGGGTCTAGAAACAAATGATGTTGGTTTGTCCAGGCGCGACTATGAAGGAACACTAACTACTCTTTGTGGAGGCTGTGGTCACGATTCAATAAGCGCTGCAATAATACAAGCGGCAGCAGAAATGAGCTTGGAGCCACACAAAGTTGCTAAGATTTCAGGCATTGGTTGCTCTTCAAAAATACCTTCTTACTTTCTTAGCAAAGCCCATGGCTTTAACTCAGTACATGGACGTATGCCTTCAGTTGCCACCGGAGCCAATATAGCAAACAAGGACCTCCATTATGTTGGAATATCCGGCGATGGCGACAGCGCCTCAATAGGGCTTGGACAATTTTGTCATATCGTCAGGCGCCGCATAAACATGCTATACATAGTTGCCAATAACGGTACTTATGGGCTAACTAAAGGTCAATTATCCGCTACCGCGGACCTAGGCTCAAAAACCAAGACAGGCGAAGAAAGTCTGTATGATAATATTGACATGGCAACCTTGGCGATTGAATTAGGCGCAAGCTTTGTAGCTCGATCTTTTTCTGGCGACAAACAACAGCTTATTCCTTTACTACAAGCTGGCTTGACGCATAAAGGATTTGCTTTTATTGATATCATCTCTCCATGTGTAACGTTCAATAATACCGACTCGTCTACCCATGGTTATAAAAACACTTGGGAAAATTACATAGCTTTGAGTCAAGTAGATTTTGTGCCTATGCGGAAGGAAATCACTACTAAATATGAGGCGGGTAAAGAAAAAGAAATAACGCTACACGATGGGTCAGTGATTCATCTGCATAAGACCGGCAACAACTACGATCCCTATGACAAAGAAAATGCCCAACATCACATCAATCAGCATAAAAAAGAAGGTAAGATTGCAACTGGTCTATTGTATATAAATCAATCAACCTCAGACTTGCACGAACTACAGGACACTGTAGACAAACCTTTTAATAGACTGACAAACCATGACCTTTGCCCCGGAAGTGAAGTCTTAGATGATATCAATGAAACCTTTAGCTAAGCCCAGGGTTCGCTTACGTTTGATTGATTGGCTTTAATTAGCTCCAATTTCTTGTTCTTCCTCTTCCTGATGATTGATTGGCTTTAATTAGCTCGTAGGCTGCTTTAATGTCCTGCGTCTTTGTTGTTGCTATGTCGATCATCTCTTCTGGAAGGCCCTTGGCGACTAACTTGTCCGGATGGTGCTGGTTCATCTGTCTGCGATACGCTTTTTTAACCTCACCACTAGTTGCACTTTCTGAAATACCAAGCAATTCATAAGCAGCCGTTAATTTGTCATAACTAGATACTGGGTCGCCAAATTGAGCTTGACCCGATACTCGAGCGAGCAGATCATTAAATTGATTTCGGGAATAACCAAGATCGTGCGCGACGTCTTGTAAGACTTTTTGCTCTCGGGAATGTAATAGCCCGTCAGCGAAGGCAGTGGTAACAATAATTTCTAAAAATATTTGAACTAAGTTTCTACGCCTAAAGCTTTCACGCTTAAACTGCGCCAAGACTTCATGCACAGGGAAGCCTTCCTTTTTGCCTTCGTTAAAAAGATTCATTGCAACAGTGCGCTGCTGTTGATTTAGATTCATTTGCTGCATGACCCTTTCGGCCATGGCAATCTCATCCTTAGTTACGCGACCATCAACCTTAGCGATATAGCCCATTAAGGCGAAGGTTGTTGTAAAGAAAACAGACTGAACTCTCTCCCTGGAGCCAAGGCCAAGAGATTCATCAATACCGAGGTTACTAAGGCCGCTATCAAAGTAGTTTCCTAGAGCAGCACCCATCAGCGCACCTAAAGGTCCACCCATCATGAACCCAAAGGTTCCACCAACTACTCGTCCCCACCAACTCATATGTTTCTTAAAACCACCTATTTATCAAGGAACTATAAAACCAAATTGTTTAGCTGAGATTAAGTTTACTAGGAAAGAAGGCGTTGAAACCAATTTTTCTCAAGATCGGGTCGGCAAGAACTGAGCTGTCGACTGAACATCTCTGAATTTTCTTGCACTCTATTCGCCACATCGATCAACCATGGCTTATCGAGATAAGTTCTACGTTGATAACCACCATTGCCTTCGTGGTAGGCAAAGTAGAGATTGCGGGCATCACTAGACGCAATATTACTTGTCATACTTGAATTAGCGTTGTACCAAGCAACAAAATCTATCGCATCAGCGAAATTCGAACGGGACGCTCTACTATTACCTGATGTAGACTCATAATCGTTCCAGGTGCTGTCCAATGCTTGCGCATAACCAAAAGCCGAAGACTGCCTTGGGCCCGGCAACACCCACAAAAAGCGGGTACGCTCCGGTTTGGCCCGAGCACGAAAGCTAGATTCTTGATAAATAAAAGCCATATTGACTGCGATCGGAACTCTCCAGCGCTCTTCTGAAGCATGAGCTGCCTGATACCAATTCCTACGTTCGGCAAATATCTCACAAACGTTTGTGATATTTTGAGGC
>CAXYEH010000051.1:0-30782 GCA_964275945.1 uncultured Pseudomonadales bacterium | reverse complement strand
GGTAAATAGTATTACTATGTTGGGAAGTCGAATTGAATCTTCGGCTGACGTCTGTGTATCCTGTGGTGAACAGGCAACAAGGCTGGTTAAAACAATAATAGATAGACACATTCGCAACATTAGCGATCTCCATTCTTCATTGCTTTGATCTGAAAATGATAGCAGTCACTCAAAAATTTGATTTAAATCCACGCAGTTTACTTAATCTTCAAACCCTACAAATGTTACTGCATCATCCACGGTCTTCCGTTCAGAGACAACCACATTGGCTGGAAAACTGTCATCGGGAAATCCCATGGCTACACAGATCATGATAACTTGATCATCAGGGATATTCGCATGTTCCCTAACAACTGGGGACTGCATAATCCCCTGACTATTAATTACGCAGCCGAGACCACGAGACCAGGCTGCATTAACGAGGGCATTGGTTGCACCACCACAATCGAAAGGTGCAATATCACCGCCGTGAATCGATCGATCATAAGTTACAACTACCGACACCGGAGCATCAAACTGCCTGAAGCCACGCAGTACCCAACTTTGTCTCCCTTCTTTATCTTCGCGCTCAATTTTCATTTCTTTGAAAAGTTGCTTAGCAATACCTATTTGTCGCTCACGATGCACACCTTCATAAGCACCATGATTTCTAAATTCTCTTGAGTCGGGGACGCCCGCAAGGTTCCGCTCAGTATTGCCTGCACGAATTTTGTCGAGGGCCTCTCCCGCTACTACATAAAAATTCCAGGGCTGTGTATTTAGAGACGAAGGTGCACGTATTGCTATTTCTATGACTTCTTTTATTAGTTCACGTGGAACTGGCTTTTTCTGATAACCACGAATACTTCTTCTCCCTAATACAACTTCGTCATACTCCATAATTCTATTCCTCACCTTTTATTATTAATTTCCATATTACTAATTCGTTGCAAAAATTCTTCAATTATTGAGAGTTCGAATTTGCTAATACGAATAGAGGGATATTAAGTTATTACAAAATAATTTCTAGGTCAGTGAAGCAACAAAGTAGTTTTATAATTGCCTTGCTTCTATTATGACTACAATTCAAGCTGCGGCACTGAGTAAGATGAATTAGGATCTACTGCCTGGCGTAAAGAAAAAACATTGCCATCGATATCATTAGCGTAGACCTGCCAGAAATTTCCTAAAAGCACTGGCTCACTAACGAACTCTACGCCCAAACCAACCATGCGAGAATACTCTGCTTGAATATCGCCCACCTCGAGTGAATAAGAATAACCAAAATCTGTACTGTCACGTTCACCAACTTGTTCGGGCGTTGCAGGGCTAACATATTCCCAAAATTCCATGGATTTCGACTGTGCAGCCATTTTGAAGAACATAACTTTGAGAGACAAATTGTCAATATCAGTAGCATCATCGAAGGTGGGACGCCCCTGGATATCGGCAGTTCGATAAGGATCAAAACCCATTATTTCAGAGTAAAAGTCAGTTAGTCGCTCGATGTCGTGGGTTACCAAAGCCACTTGTGTCATCCACATGTCAAAACCTTGTTCAATCCATTCGGGACTTCGACGGTCACCACCTAAGCGATCAAAATCAAGCTGCTCTAGCTCGAGCATATTTCCTTCTGGGTCGTATGCATAAGCATAAGTTACTCCCTGACCCAATAGGTCGATAGGACTATCGCCGCGACTCAGCATCTCTGCTCCAGCTCGTTTAAATTTATCGTATCCCGAAAGATGTGCAGGCGATTGAAAACAAGTATGAGTCATCCCCGGACCCTGCACTGGCATCTTACTAAGCGACTTGTTCCGGTTATGACTAAACGCGGTAAGTTCAAACAGCATATTTGGCGCTTCGAGTACGGCCACTTCATACTCTATGCTTTCATGACCAAACAATTTATCTGCTGCACTGCTATTGCGGACAGTTTCTCTACGTATTAATTTAAAGTCCGAAGCAGATTGATAGAATTCTAGTATGGAATCGAGGTCCTTTACTGAAAGAGCGATATGGTTAATCCCAAGTATCGAAGTCGGCGAATCAGCGATCGATGCATTGGGATCAATTTCATAAGCCATTACGGAATAATGGCTAGCGACCAAAATTATCAGGCTCAAGAGTCGTAAACCGATTCTAAGATTAGTTAGACAAGTGTTTTTGTTATTCATAATTAGTTGACTGAATGCCCTCATTCAGGTGCTTGCTCCAATTCCACTAACATCGTTCGGGACGCTAAATAGAAATGGATGCTCGACCAAATCATTACTGTTGGCAGCAGTATCAACATGGAATAGCGCAAAGATTCAGCGCCTAAAGTTGGTGCAAGAAAATCGCTTAGGAAACCGATTGCAAAAGGGCCAAGTCCAAGTCCGATAATATTAATTACTAGCAGTAAAATTGCAGAAGCAGTCGAGCGCCAGCGCAATCCCACCAGGTTATGAGTGGTTGCGATCGAATTGCCCAGATAAACATTTTGTAATAATCCAGGGATGAATACGCTCACCAGCGCAACATATTGATAATTTGTGAGAAACACGATCAGCAGAAATGGAACAACCAGAATTGTCGCAAGACCGGGTATCCATTGATACCAGCGCTTATCTCTTTTGGCTAGCTTATCACCTAACATTCCACCAAAAAGAACTCCAATAGCGCCGAAAAGGCCAGTAGATAGTGCCAGCCAGGTTCCCAATTCGCCTGTCGACATTTCATGGCTACGAATAAAAAAGGAGGCAATCCAATTTACTGTTCCATATCCGACAAAAGCATTAAGGCCACAAGCAAATGCCATGTGCCTAAATGTCTTGCGTTGCCACAAAAGAGATACCACTTCCCGAAACGGGACTTGTTTTTCTGAGACCTTCTTATTCTCAATCAGCCCGCGAACTGGTTCCCGCACTGTGGCTCTCACAATAATGGCCAAAATAATTCCAGGCACCCCCACTACCATAAAAGCAACCCGCCACCCAAAAAACTCATTGAGCCATCCGCCGAACAGAAAACCGAATAAAATGCCGAGATTTACACCTGTGGAATAAAAAGCGAGAGCACTTGCTCTTTTCTCTGGCGGAAAAATATCCGAGACAATTGAATGAGAAGGTGGGCTTCCCCCTGCTTCACCGATACCGACACCAATTCTTGCAGCCAGTAGTTGACCATAGCTTTGGACAAAACCACTTATCGCTGTCATAAAACTCCAAAGCCCTACCGAGACAGCGACTATGTTTCTTCGGTTGCTTCTATCTGCTAGACGAGCAATTGGAATTCCTGCAGTTACGTAAAACATGGCAAATGCAAAACCGGTCAACAACCCCAATTGGCTGTCTGATAGAGACAGGTCTATCTTGATTGACTCCTGCAGAATAGACAGTAATTGTCTATCGATAAAATTAAAGGTGTAGACGAGAGTAAGAACCACCAGTGCATAATTCCTGGCACTAGTATTAGCATATGGATTATCCACTGATGCAACTGGTGGTATTTTGATCTTGCCCTTGCCGTCTTCAACACTATCGGTCATGACTGGTCCTTTTATTATTGTTTTTCACAACCTAAGAAATGCAAGAAAATGCAAGAAAATGCAATATCTGAGAGTAGCGTAAAATATCAGATCATTAAAACATCGTCTTACGAATATAGCTGTCGCTTTTTCAGTCATTTGAATTAATTTCAAAAAATACTGAATTACTAGAGTGAGTGCTAGTTTACAGTGGGTTAGAAATTGTGTTTCTTTCGAACCACTCTAAAGCTGAATAGTCTTAGTGCCTTTATTAGATCAGGCTTACCTGCTCACTACTCTTAATTAAGACTCAGGCGGCACCAAAGTTCGTTACAAAACGCACAGCCTCATCTATTATTCTAACCACTATTCATAAAATTAAACGAAGCCATGTTAATCAAACAAATTCCTATTCGAAACAACTTACGCAACTACATGTATTTACTGGCCTGCGAACAAACCTTGGAAGCAATCGCTATCGATCCACTGGACCACGGCTTATGCTTGAAAGTAGCTACAGACCTAGGTTGGACCATCAAAACGGTTGCCAACACCCATCATCATCATGATCATATTGGTGGCAATGGGCCAGTAATTGATGCCACAGGAGCTGAACTAGTTGCTCATACAGAAGCCATGAACGCGATACCCAATGTTGATAGAGGAGTGCAAGCTGGAGATTCATTGCGATGCGGAAAGCTGAGACTGAAAATAATGGACACTCCCGGCCACACAATGAGCCATATTTGTTTGTATTTCTCAGGTACCGATGCAGAACAACCGGCTTTGTTTTGTGGTGACACATTGTTCAATGCTGGCGTGGGTCGATGTGATTTTGGTGGCGAGCCTAAAGTCTTGTACAACACTTTTGTAGAGCAAATTTTCCCGCTTTCTGACGATGTGCGAATTTTTCCAGGCCATGACTATATTCAAAATAATTTAGAATTCACTCTCGATCGCGAACCTGACAATCAATCAGCGTTGAACTTACGAGAGGAGTTTAAGCAAGGGTTAGATGCTGAGAGTTTTGTAAGTAATATTGGCATTGAACGTGAAATAAATATTTTCTTCAGGCTCAATCAGGCACAAGTGCGTGCAGGAATTGGTGCAAGTGCGCTGGATGATCAATCGACATTTATTGGTTTGCGTCGCTTGCGAGATAACTGGTAGTTTTTACTGCAAACGAATTAATCAGAACATTAGCTCCATGAGAATAAATGTATTTTTAGATGCGCGAGCTCACAGCGCACTATCAACCATTGGGTGATTTATAGAGCATCCCCCCTTCTATGCCTTAAACACTTCAAAAATTCGCCAGATAGGAGTACTGTCTTCACATCATTTGCCGTCAATCATAACTACTACTTGGCTGGAGACTCCAATGACTAAAAACTGGTTCGCCCTACTAATTGTATCAGCGACACTTTGTTCGACACTCCAGGCGCAACAGGAAATGCCACGCACTGAGCATGGTCATCCAGATCTGCAAGGCACCTATACTTTCCGTACTCTTACTCCTTTGCAACGACCAACAGAACTCGCGGACAAAGCAACACTAACCCGAGAGGAAGCAGCTGAATGGGCAGCTTACGAGAATAGACGCCAGAATAGAGATCTCATTATCGACTCTGTAGGTGGCGCAGGTTATCCACCAGGTGTGATTTCCTATAATGAATTCTGGTATGAGCGCGGCACGGATACCGTCGGAGATTATCGAACTTCATTGGTATTCGATCCACCGAATGGCAGATTACCTCCTCTCAGCGCGATTGGCAGAGAACGTGCAGCCTATACTCAACAAGTTCGAAGAGAAAGCGCTGGACCAGAAGCTCGTACATTAAACGACCGCTGTATTATAAATAACCGCACCGGGCCACCAATGGTTTCTGGTTCATACAATAACAATATGCAATTGGTGCAGACAGAGCATCATGTAATGATAATGACTGAAATGGTTCATCACGCGCGCATAATCCCTTTCGCCAGCGACCATGGCGCACCTTTCTCCCAATGGACCGGGAATTCAATTGCTCGCTGGGAAAATAATACCCTAGTAATTAGCACACAAAATTTTTACCCTGATTATGGTTGGCGTAACACTTCACCGGAAATGAAAATTGAAGAGCGCATTAGGTGGCTCGATGAGAATACGCTAGACTATGAATTCACAGTGGATGATCCAAATACTTGGGCACAATCCTGGTCCGCTAGATTACCAATGAGTCGTATGTCTGAGCGAATTTATGAATTTGCTTGCCATGAAGGTAATCATGGATTAGCAGGAATCTTAGCCGGCTGGAGACGCTGGGAAATCGAGGGTAAAAATTCAGGAAGTATCCCGTCAGTGGATGACTAAGAGGAATATTTTCAAGTACTACTAATTGGAGCCTGATTGACTCAATTTGTGACCACAGAACTCCGGATTACTTAAGGTCAGCCTTTCTTATTGGTGTTCCTTCTCTCTGCCGTTTTTGCCATTCTATCGGAACCTTTATCGACACATCTGACCGTGCGAGGGATTCCTTGCCTAGAATTACGTCAGCAATTTTTTCTGCCACCATTATAACCGGCGCGTTTATGTTACCGTTAGGCAGAGTTGGGAAAACTGAAGCATCAACTACGCGCAAATTTTCTATTCCAATTACATTGCAATTCTTATCCACAACCGCCAGAGGATCTTCTGGATTACCCATCTTACAAGTACCTGCAGGATGATAAGCACTTTCAACGTTCTGCTTTACCCAAGCATCTATCTCGGCATCACTATTCACATCAAATCCTGGCTGAATTTCTGCTCCACGATATTTATCCATAGCTGACTGCTTCATGATTTCTCGGGTAAGGCGAATGCATTGTCGCCAAGATTGAATATCTTCTTCGTGCTGATAGTAGTTAAAAAGAATGCTGGGTGCCGCTGTAGCATCTGCTGAACTTATTCTCACGCATCCACGGCTCTTTGGTTTGTTCGGGCCTACGTGCACTTGAAATCCATGGCCATCAATAGAAGGCGTTCCATCATAGCGCATCGCAGCAGGCAAGAAGTGGTATTGAATGTCCGGAGATTTTAATCCTTTCTTTGAACGGATAAACGCGCAGGATTCAAAATGATTAGTTGCACCCAAACCTTTTTTAAACAAAAGCCATTTAGCACCTATTAAAGCTTTGCTGAATAAATTTAATTTGGAATTCAAAGTTATAGGCTCTTTGCAATGAAACTGAAAATATACTTCCAAGTGGTCTTGCAAATTCTCACCGACACCACAAAGGTTATGTACTATGTTTACACCGAATGCTCTTAAGTTCTCTTCGCTGCCTATACCTGACCGCTGCAACAACATTGGAGATGCAATTGCTCCCGCAGTTAGAAGCAATTCTCGCTTAGAATGAATAGTTTTCGGAGTACCACCTATTTCCAAACGGATACCAATTGCTCGATTTTCTAGAAACTCAATATGATGAACCAGTGCATTAGTAAGAATTGTAAGATTCGAGCGATGCATGATGGGCTTTAAATAGGCACGTGCTGTTGACTCACGTACGCCATTACGCACAGTCATGTGCATAGGACCAAAGCCTTCCTGATGTTCGCCATTGTAGTCTTTGGTTTCTGGGTAACCAGCTTCGACCCCCGCATCGATAAAAGCGCGATAGAGAGGATTCAGACGCATTTCATTTCCCGCGCTCACTCCAAGATAACCATCTCCTCCTCGGTAGGTATTACCTCCTCCAACCCATGATTCAGCTCTCTTGAAATAAGGTAGGCAGTCTCGATAACCCCAACCCTCGGCCCCTAAGGATTCCCATTCCTCAAAATCATGAGGGTTACCGCGCACATAAACCATACCATTGATTGATGAGGTGCCGCCCAGTCCCTTGCCACGAGGACAGCTAATACATCGGCCATCTAGACCCGGCTCAGGCTCAGAATAATATCCCCAATTAAATCTATCCATGGCCATGGGATAGGACAATGCCGTAGGCATTTGCACAAGAATATTTTTGTCATTGCCACCCGCTTCGACTAATAGCACACGATGAGACGGATTAGCGGACAATCTGTTTGCCAATACACAACCCGCTGAACCTGCGCCTACGATTATGTAGTCGAATTCATCCAAGGTGACCCCCTATTAAGTGTTTGTCGAAAGTGTAAGCATCTGCCTACGAAAATAAATTAATACCGAGATTGCAGCATAGAAACCGATAACTATTAATCCGATCCACTCAATCTGTAATGGCGTAAATTGATAAAATAATATTAGTCCATACAATAAACACCAATGTATACCAATGTATTTTAGCTTGCCAAGCCGATCGACCGTCA
Organism: uncultured Pseudomonadales bacterium; assembly: GCA_964275945.1. Classification (GTDB taxonomy): domain Bacteria; phylum Pseudomonadota; class Gammaproteobacteria; order Pseudomonadales; family Pseudohongiellaceae; genus UBA9145. Next base: position 22,971 of record CAXYEH010000051.1, on the reverse strand, counting down.
ATTGAAGATTCTCTGAATAAAGTCGTGTTAATGAATCTAAAGAGTTAGTAACAAAGATGACTCCCACCAAAATCATAAACCCATTTATAAAACCAGAAATATCTAAACCCTGCTCATAAACCTCAAATAGTACAGAAAACCATATAGCGATTGGTATGGATGGTATAATTAGCAAAGCTATCAATAGCTGCCAAGTACGCAAACCACCAACAAATCGGGAAACAAATTGCCCAATCATGATACTCCAGGCAAACCACCAGAATAGATAGAACGCATGGTAATCTGAGAAAGGCAAAATAAAATGATCGATATTTATAAAATAGTCACTAATTTCAAGAAGATTGATAGCCAAGCCGCCCAGACCCAATCCACCAAAAGCCCACATCACTATTATTAATGCGAAGAATAGCCAAGTAGAGGACAAACTTAAAATTTTGACATAACGAATATCAGTGCTGGAATAAACGGCTCCCATAAGCACAATGGCAACGATAGAGAATCTAAAAAATGGGCCAATCCCTGGGAAATAGTCTGGCAAGTATTGTAAAAATAAATAGCCAGAAAATGCACAGGTGGCAATGATGATGACGTTGTTGATGAATTTCACCCAAGGAATTTCAAAGATCTTCAATCGTGGCTCAATGATGCAGAAATAACATGTCGTTAAAAAATAGAAAATCCAAATAAAAAAACCCCAAAACCCGAACTCAATAGCAATAGGATTAGTAAAACTATAAACCTGCTCAGACTCATAGATCGGAAACTCTGTCAGCGGAAACATGATCAGCCCCACATCAAGACCTGAAGTAAACAAAATCGCAAAAAAGGCAAAAAAGCGAGCTGGCATCTGACCCGTAAGAATAAGGTTCCCCCAACGCAATATTATCAAGAACGAAGCAATCAACACTGCGATAACAGCGCTCGAAAGAATTGTCTGCATTACGAACCGGCACTCTGCGGAAAAATGGTTGAGTTCATTATCATTGAGTCTATCAGACTCCATTTAATCCCTGTTAGAATTTCCTAGATAGCAAACAAAACCAAAGAGACCGACTCATGCCCTTAGTTCCCTCGTTTGTATTGACGTATCGTAGATTTTTCTTCCTTGCAATGTTTGTGCTGATCATTCCCGCTGGATGCCATTTATCAAATAACTTTTCAGAATCAACACCAAAGGCAATATTCATCATTGTCGACGGAATACCTGCAGATGTACTTGAGCAGACTTACACTCCTAATATTGATGATCTTGCAGGAACTAAAGGCTATACAAGATCCTATGTCGGCGGGGAAGCCGGTGGGCCCACACAAAGCCCAACGGTTTCTGCAGTCGGTTACAACAGCCTATTGACTGGAACCTGGGCCAACAAACACAATGTTTATGACAACGCTATTGATAATCCTAACTATGAATATTGGGATATTTTTAGAATTGCTAAACAACTTAACCCTTCTCTGCAGACCGCGCTGTTCTCGACATGGTTGGAGAACCGTACTCGGTTAGTCGGTGATGGTCTAAGCAAGGCAGGTGGAACTAAGCTGGATTACTATTTTGATGGATTCGAGCGAGATCTGGAACGCTTCCCCCATGACGAAGGCAGAAACCACATAAAAGCTATCGATGATTTGGTTAGCAAAGAAGCTGCGCGATATGTTCGAGAGTATGGCCCCGGTTTATCGTGGGTATACTTAGAATATACAGATGATGTGGGCCACATGTTTGGTGATGGGCCCGAGTTCATGGAATCAGTAACTCTCATCGATAGCTTCGTTGGCAGGATTTGGGATTCCGTGCAATTCAGACAACACACCGCTAATGAAGACTGGTTAGTCGTGGTAACAACTGATCATGGGAGAGATGTTGCCACGGGAAGAAATCATGGCGGTCAAAGTAAGCGAGAACGCACAACTTGGATTGCGACAAACAGCAGCAATTTAAATAGCCAATTCAACAATTCATCGGCGATAGTTGATATATTGCCGTCAATAACCACCCACTTACAGCTCAAAATCCCAGAAATAATTGCCGAGCAGCTTGAAGGCAATTCATTCATCGACTAATTAAAATAAAAATAGACTAGGTATTAAAATAGCATGCCGGTTAATACAAACTTATAGGATCAATTAGTTAAGGCAAATATTCATATGCGATCCGCATTGTTTCTATTTTTTATAGACTTATAATTAAGACTACAATCAGATAGAAGGAAATTATCCCGTGAATGATATGACTGCAGATGGCCGCAGATGTTTTGTCTGTGGGCCAACGAATGATATCGGCCTTAAGCTAATATTTCGCCTAGACGATGACAATGTATGTCGCTCAGAATTTAGACCGGACGCTTTGCATTGTGGCTGGGACGGAGTCACCCACGGAGGCATTATTTTTAGTGTGCTAGATGATGTAATGGCTAACTGGATTCACCTGAATGGCATGCGCGGCTTCACAGCGAAATGTGATATCCGATATAAAGATAGTTTGCCGACTGGCATAAAAGTAAAGCTCGAAGGCCATTGCGTCAAGCAAAGAGGCAGGCTAATTGTGATGCAAGGGAAGATGTTCAGAACCGATACGAACGAGACAGTCGCTGAAACTGAAGCCAGTTTTATGCAAGAAGCAAAATCTTAGATAATTATAAACGGCTAACTAACAACGCACTCTGAAATCCTCTTAACAAAAGTTGTAACTATTGAAAATTACAACCTGAGCGCACTAAAGAAAACTAAAGCAAAAGATCTCGATAGTTTTTAACGCTGGGGCATACGAGTCGGCTTATTACTCTATAAGCCATCAAACAATGAAACCGCCAAAATTTCTTTTTATTGATCGATCCAATTCTGCAAAAAACTATTTTTGTTTCGAGCTACGACCGAGGTTTCCAAAAGAAAACTTCCCAGTCACGAAGTGGCTCTGATCCCTCATAAAGTGGCTCATCTAATGTTCTGCCCGATTTAGAAGCCCATTGTTCCATCATCGCAATACGCTCATCGCCATGAATTTCAAAGGCTTCCATCTCATAAGTCTCTTCACCTATGCGCAGCCAGCCATTACCACCTCGATCTCGAACGCGCTGCGCCCAAAGCCCTCCGTCAGGACGCGTTGCAGTAATAACACCCTCGGAAGTACCTACCCAAGACAGATAATTTACGAAGGGAGGAAAACCACTCTGCTTCATCAGCAATGGGCCACGAACACTTTCATTAAGCGAAGTGAAGTCACTCGGTACCTCGGCGATGTCTCCACCCAGAATGACGCCTGGTGCACGCGAGAGTCCTGTGTTTCCAAGGTAGGGAGCCGTGACCATCCAGCTAAACACTCCTCCAAGGAGCGCCAATCCGATTACAATTGAGGCGAGCTCAGCTTTTCTCATCACGATTTCTCCATCTTGATTTCTTCAAAAGAAGAAACAGTATATCCAATTCAAGGCTTTGTCCAATGGCATACCGCTAGTAAGCTTTAATTTTTAAGGGTCGCATCAACTTCTTGAAGAACCATTATAGGTGTCACTTTGAAACCAAGTCTTGACTAGCTCTTCTAAGACACCGGTAACTGCTATTCTCCTGGCAACGCAAAAAACAATGAGCTCAGGCACTGGCGCATTGTTGACACCAATTGCGATGTATTGCTTACCATCGACCGCATAACTCATAGGCGCAGCCCCTGGATTCGCCGGCAGTTCGAGAGAAGAAATTTCTTCACCTGTCTCTTTATCGCGAGCGATAAGCAAAGGGCCATAGCCAGCATTCTGCCCATGTATAAGTAGCGTTGCCGTCACTAATACCGGGTGACGCCCACCTCCACCAAGAGGAGGTAAGTCTATTCCCTCAACCACAGAACTGTTTTCCACTCGAGCCATACCGTCACCGTTTGGCACTTGCCATAGAATTTCGCCTCGATCCATGTCGTAGGCAGTGATGGTAGAGTAAGGTGGTTTGAGCAGAGGCAAGCCGCGCGGCCCTGGAACACCCCGATTGGCCAAGCGATAAAAACGAAAATTAGATTCATCTTCTGACAGTGTTCCCATAAAAGGATAAAAGGCGCCGTTTGAACCAGGAACAAATAAGACATTTGCTTCAGGATCAACACCAGCTCCTGGCCAGTTTGCGCCGCCGCCTGCACTAGGAACAAAAATCGTACCACGGGTGCCAGTGCTGTCATCGGGCAGACTAGCTGGCGTGAAGAGAGGACCATAAACAAACTCGTCAAGTATTTCTAATGCCTCCGCCTTTAACTCAGGAGTGAAATCGATAAGATCGTCTTCTGTTAATCCTTGCACAACAAAAGCAGGCGGCTTAGTGGGAAAGGGTTGCGTCAGCGACGTGCGTTCTCCGGGCATTGTTCCCTGGGGAACTGGTCGCTCAATAATGGGCCAAACTGGAACGCCAGTGGCACGATCAAATACGTAAGTGAACCCCTGTTTGGTAACCTGAGCTAGCGCTCTAATTTCTCTACCATCAACATTTATATCGATTAAGTTTGGTGCAGCAGGTGTATCATAGTCCCACAAACCATGATGAATCATTTGAAAATGCCAGACACGTTCACCGGTAGCAGCATCTAATGCTACGACACTTTGGGTAAATAGGTTGTCTCCTGGACGATGTCCTCCATAAAAATCATTCGTCGGTGCTTCAGTCGGCAAATAGACATAACCTAACTCAAGGTCGGCGCTCATTTGCGTCCAAACACCACCATTACCAGTATAACGCCAGGATTCTTCTTCCCAGGTATCTACACCGAATTCCCCACCCTGAGGAATAGTATGAAATGTCCAGATTAAATCCCCAGAACGAATGTTATATCCACGTACAAAAGTAGGCGGGCGCTCTTTATAATGGGGACGATTGGAAGTGATTTGGTTAACTACAAGTACATCACCAACTACAATCGGCGGAGAAACGGTCCCCAGCGGAACGGCGCCAGTATAGTCCAAGGCATCTCTATCAGCCCTTGGTATCCCATCAGTCATATCAATGCGGCCACCAGAAAACGCTAAGTCCGGCTTGCCTGTAGCCGCATCTAATGAGAACAAATAGCCATCATTAGTCGCGAACAATACGCGAGATAGCTCATTATCACTCCAATAGGCAACACCGCGATGGTGATATCCCAGCGGGCTAATGGACGTGCCGGACAGGTAAGCTTGTGGATCAAAAGACCACAATAATTCGCCTGTAGTGGCGCTTAAGGCCGCAACCTGATTGACTGCTGTGATCATATAGAGCACACCATCAATCATTAAAGGGGTTGCCTGTAATCGCCCGTAGCTGACATCCGCATCAGGGCCTAACATTGCTTCGAAATCAAGATCACCATCGATGGATGCCCAACGCCATACGATTTCTAATTCATCAAAATTATCAGCATCAATTTGATCGAGACTAGTATACTTAGTTGAACCTGCATCGGCAGCGTAGCTCGCCCACTCTCCATCAGTGTTGCCGGACTGCGAGAATGCACTCGGTGGGGATAGAAAAAAAATTCCACTGACATATATTCCACACATACACATGAAAGAAAGAATTCTAGCGCATGTTGTTAAAATTAATCTTCCAATGTCCATCTTGCACTTAACCCTTCCCGATCTACAGCTTGACCACGCACGTAAACCGCACTGATTCGTCGAGTGTTATTAATATCATTTAGTGGATTTGCATCCAGAATAACAAAGTCTGCAGCCTTACCTTCTTGCAAACTTCCCACATTAGTTAAACCGAATGCCTTTGCTGCACGCGAAGTTGCAGCCACGATGGCTTCCCCTGGGGTCATCCCCATTCGCACAAACAGTGACAGCTCAACATGATCCGCATAGCCAAAAAAATCACCGACAGCTCCTGCGTCAGTGCCGAGAATTATATGATCTTTTAATTTAAATAAGTTACTCGCCAGCATTGCAGATCGTTGCACCGCTGCAATGCCTTGATTAGTTGATGTCGGGTTGTAGTTTTCATTCAAATTTTCCAACACTGACAAGGGCACTTGATCATAGAAGAATGAATCCTGAAATGCGGGAATATAATAAGACTCACGCTTAGTAATCATCCCAAGTGTTGGCACTATGAAAACATTGTTCGCGCGAACCATCGCTAAATACTCATCGTCTACTTCTGTGTCATAAGGCATATGGATGAAACGTCTGGCGCCAACGCCTACGAGTGATTTATGATCAGACAATGTCGTAGCATGAGCGATAATACGCATATCATAGTTCGAAGCGGTGTTTAGCACGGCGCTATAAATTTCTGGAGCGAGCTTTACTTCTGAGCCTCGCCGCTGATCGCGAGAATCAACCCAGATCTTAACGATGCCATATCCCTTGGTTGCTAAATCCCTCACGGTTCTTACGGCTTGCTCAGGATCTCCGATAGGATTTACACCCCAGTAATTTGGATCATCCGTGAAACGTGGATTGGGGCCGCCACCGGGAGAGCCCATGCCTGGCGAGAGATGATAGCGGGCACCACCTATATTGCCTTTTTGTTGCTCAAGCTTGACACGTTTAGCTATGTCTTCCTTATCGCTGCCGGTCGAAATAATTGTTCCGACACCATAGTATGAATGGCGATACAGGTGGTCGGTCAAGTTTTCCTCGGTAAAGAACTGTGACCCCCAATCTCCGTATGCTTCCCAGCCCAAATGAGCATGTGTATTTACCAACGCCGGAATAACTGTCTGGCCGTCAAGATCATAACTAACTGCATCTACTGGTAGATTCATGCTGGAAGCGGGACCCACGGCCAAAATTATTCCAGCACGGATTAAAATAGATCCACGCTCAACTACTGTACCATCTCCAATAATTATGCGCGCATTGTTAAAACTCTGAACAACAGAACCGAGGTCAAGATCCTCAGCTGGCTGAGCAATTACCTGCCCTGCAGAAAAAAGAAGGCTGAGAATCATGAATCTACGCGACGGTGATCTCATCAATAACTATTAGTTAGAAAGGGGGTCAGGTCTAATCTGAAATTTAACCATTTTACTAGTAGTTCCTTTACCGCCCTCGGTATGCCAATTAAAATTTGTGCCATAGTTAGCCCAAACAGCTCGGCCTTTCCACCCAGCAGTAGGATCATCGATGCGCCCGTCTAATCCTCTGGAATAAAATCCTAAAGGATAAGGAACTCGCATAGTGACCCATTCCTCAGTTTCCGGATTAAGAACCCGAAGGGAATCTGAACCTGATCCTGTAGCTATAGGAATATTTTCACCTAAACCAAGCACGTTATAGTTATCTACCCAATTGTAGTAGTGAAAATCAGCTTTAACATCAGTGCCTTTAAGAGTGGGGCCTGGCACCTCATATAATTTCCAACCTTGTTGACAGTGTTGTGAATCAATGACACCAGGCCCATTGAGAACATCGCACTTTCGACGATCGAAACTAGCGATGTGACTACTACCAGATAATGCTGTCCACACAACGCCATTGTTATCGACATCGAGCCCTCTTGGACCAAATCCTTGAATATCCCCATTAATTACAGGAAGCTCATAGACCTCAGTGAGACAAGTTTCAGGGGGGTTAGCGCCAATATCCAAGCGGTAGATACGGCCAGGGAATTCAGTACCAACTCCCCAAGCAACATTGTCCACTGGGTCAACGATAATGCCGTAACTACCTGGGCTCATTCGGGTATCAAGACTTAAATTAACTTCACCGAGTTGCTCTCCGCCTCCACCTTCATTTTCGCTACGAAGCGGACCAACTGGTTGATTCCAAGGTTTAGTAATAACTCCATCACCATTGGTGTCTACCACCATCGGACACCAACCCTGAGAAAGTTGCTCGTCGCCAGTGCGATCATACTGACGCGTATTTAGCCAACCAATAACATCGCCACCACCACTAAAATAGAGCATGCGATCTTCGCTAAATCCAAACTGCAAATGGTGGGTACCAAAACAAGTGTCAATGAGTCCAAAGTCTTCAGTGGCTGGATCATAGTAGGAAGCCTGACGAGAGCTGCCCCGGGTTGGATAGTACTGTACATATTTGTTGGAAGATCCTGCTTGGCACCAATCCGGCAGATTGTTACCACGCACCTTAGTAGTCATCCAAACACGACCCAATTCATCAAACATAGGATTGTGTGGATCCGCAGGGCCCGTCCACAATGCTTCATCACCATAGTAGGCTGACGGCACTGGAAACTGCTGAGCAAAGCGGGTAACAGCAGGATTATCCGTATTATTTTTTACTGCAATTTCAATAGTACGAAACTCATTTGATTGTGTATCCAACTCAATCAAGGTTCCATGCCCTCCATCAACACCGTAAACATATCCGCCTGCATTAAGTGTTGGATCGCGCTTATCAGTTGTAATTTCATCGTGAATATAGGAGGACTCATTACCCCAATCCCAAAGTGTAAGTACCCACATTGCGTTCCAGCCCACTAGGTCGTTCCGGTGCTGGCGGCGTTTCGCCCGCTGCAATTCGATCTGTCCAGTCCGCATACATTTTCATGCCACGCGGGCCGAATCGCCCTGCGAAACTAGACATAAAAGGGCCCCGAATTCCCATGGCCGTTCTGTATTGCCAAGCTTCAACACTAGAATCAAAATCGAGATGACTGAGGTGATCCAATGTGCGAGTCGCCTTGTTTCCCAATTGATGGCAGAGTTGACAACCTTGCTTAGTCATATCTATCCACTGTGACTGGCTGCGCATGCCTTCAGAAATCCCGTTACCATCGGGGCCAGTTCCCGGAAATTCCTCAGCATCAGGAACTTCGAGCAAGGAATACCAGTAGTTGGCAGGATAGACTTGAGCCGCTTCTGCCGCAGAGTCGGCAACAAAAGTATTTAAAGTAACATCGGCACCACTACGTAAATAAACTGGTTCCGAATCAACTAAACCATAGCCCCGCACCCAAACTTTGTATTGGGCTTCAGGCAATTCTGGCAAGAGAAAACGACCGCCATCATCAGTAACCACGATCTTAATGAAATGAGTAGGCAAATCATCAGTCTCAGCTATAACCCAAACCCCGGCTTCTAAACCATTACTGCTTTGCACTTTGCCCTCGATTACCCCAAGACCGGCTTGTGGTTGTGCGGCTGCTGATAGTGTCACTGCAAATAGGGCTGCCATACAAACACCATGGCTTAAAAATCGTAAAACTATGTTTAGAAGAGATGCTTCTCTAAAAAACAATTTTTCAACCGAGGACATGAGAGTCTCCTTTGAACTATTTAGTAGCGTCTCTACGCTGAATTCCTAGCAAAATTTTCAAGCTAGCTTCCTGCTGATTCTGATTTGTAGCATTTTTATAAACGACTGGCCTACTAATTTATGTCTGATTTGGAAATCACTGAGAAAACCACTAGGCACAGAGCTATTCTACCGTTACATTTGTTAATACTAATTATTTGGAAAATACATTTGGAAACTCTCCGAAGCAAGCCGGGCAACAATTAGCAAGACCTCTATTGCTGAGCCGCGTAATATTTTGAGAGTACCTATTCCACTCATTGTCAGGAGAAAGTGAATCATGGATTCTGAAATCAACCGTATGATGAGCGCACTTAAAAAACAACAAATTAGTCGCCGAACTTTTCTAAGTTCCCTGACAGCGCTTGCAGTGGCAGGATTTAGCGTAAAAGGCAGACACAATTCTGCTTTCGCGGCGGCGAATTCTGCTCCACCTATTCCAGTGGAAGCGATTAACCATATGACTATTAGTGTGTCTGACCCCACTGCATCAGTAGCCTGGTATCAGGGGCTTTTTGGTATGCCTATAGCCGCACGACAAGGCGGAACAATCGTGTTGCAGGTAGGGAATGGTCCTCAATTTATCGCCATAGGGGGGAGCGCTAGCGACAATCCCCGGATCACCCATTATTGCCTCGAAGTGGACAACTTCGACCACGAGCGAATTGTGGAAATACTCGCAGAAAACGGTGTGGCGGCTACGGGTCAATCTGGACCATTAGAGTCGCGAGTAAGAATGCGGGGTGAAGAATTTGGCGGAGCGCCCTCCGGTTCACCAGAACTTTATTTCGGCGACCCGGACGGTATCGTCATACAGTTACAGGATTCCAGCTACTGTGGTGGTGCCGGCCTGCAAGGTGAAGAATGTTTAGCAACACCTGAACCCTCGCCAACTCCGGGTCTACTAAACTTAATTGAATTCAATCACTTTACATTGTTTGTGGAAGATCAACCCCGTTCTATCGAGTTCTATCAACGTCTATTCGGCATGCCTATTGATACTTATCAAGGCGCGCTGCCGGTAATGAGAATTGGTTCTAGCAAACAGTTTCTTGCTCTACCTGCGGTTCCACCTTTGTCCGGTCGGATTCACCACGCATCTCTGGCAGTTGAAAATTTCGACGTCGATCAAATCTTTTCATTACTGGAAGGCTATGGCCTGACGATCCTAGGTGAGGCCGGAGGAGCCAATGGTCCTCTGCAAGCCTTTGTCACCATGCGGGGAGCCGATCGCGGCGGCGCAACGGAAGGCACACCAGAACTATATTTCACTGATCCAGATGGCATCCTCATTCAATTACAGGACATCAGCTACTGCGGCGGCAATGGCTACCTCGGGGAAGAATGCGGAACCGTTGAAAACCCTACAGGGAGGAATATCTAGCTGTTTTGAATTATCATTGCTTGCAATCTGGTGGAACGTCAACAATGGCGCGGCTTTCACTTCTTTGATTTGTTTCAATTTGAGACTTCATACTAGCAGCCACCAGTGTTAGCCTACGGGATAGTCGAAAACTAATGTAAAAGTAGGCGACTCACTGAGATCAGTTATGAATCGGCTTCTATCAGCCTGTGTTTACCTAATATTGTCCGGTCTCTATTTTGGAGCTGCCGCACAGCAACCTGCATTGCCCTCTCAGGTGTCTCCGCAACGTGCATTGTTGGATCAATATTGTGTTATCTGCCATAACCAAGCGATAGTTAATTCCGCGCCGATCGACAACGAAGGTCTGCAAACCACTCAATTGCGTAATCTCGGATTAACCCTTGATACAGAAAATGTTTTAAACCTCGCTGCAAATCCTGAGATTTGGGAAAAAGTTGTTAAGAAGCTTCGAGTCGGTGTCATGCCCCCACCTAACTATCCACGTCCTGATAAAGACAGTTATGAAGGATTTCGAACGTGGCTTGAATCTGGTTTGGATCAAGTGGCAGAAGCAAGAGTAGATCCAGGTCGAACTCAAGCATTCCATCGGCTCAACCAAACCGAATACAGAAACGCCGTAAGAGATCTTTTAGACCTCGACATCAATGTCGCTGAACTTATCCCGCCTGATGCACCGGATCAATATGGTTTTGATAATAATGCTGAAGTCTTGGCGTTATCACCAGTGTTAGTAGAGCGCTATGTTTCGGCAGCACACAAGATCGCTGAATTAGCGATAGGTGCAACGCCCAGAGGCGCTTCGATTACAACCTATGATGTTCCGTTGAATCTTATTCAGGACGATCGTCTAAACGATGAACTGCCTTTTGGTTCTCGCGGTGGCACTGCCATCGAACATATGTTTCCAGTTGACGGCGAATACCGGATTACGGTCAATCTACAAACTAATTACGTGGACTTTGTTCGAGGGTATGACTTATCTCACGAAATGGAACTTAGTATCGACGGCGAACGACTAGAGACTTTCAGCTTCGGTGGGGACGCACCCGGAACACCAGCTCCCTACAGTTATGCTGGTAATATTCGCGGCAGCGACGACTGGGAAGAATTCATGATGGCCTTTGCCGATAAAGGCTTCGAAGTCCTAGTGTCAGTAAATGCCGGGCCTCGAATAATTGGTGCTACTTTTCCGCGCGAGATGTGGGAATCTGAGGGTGTTCAGCAACCGAGGTTATTTGGTTACCACCTAGCGGTGACAGAACTGCCTGATGTTAATCCGAGTATCGGCAGCATTCAGATTGAGGGGCCCTTATCAGCAACGGGTCCTGGCGATACTCCGAGTCGGCGTCGCATTTTTTCCTGTAGCCCAACAAATAGCGATGAAGAACCGGCCTGTGCACGGGAAATTTTAAGCGACTTAGCGAAACTCGCCTATCGTCGACCCATTAATGAACAGGATATTGCGGGGCTTATGGACTTTTATAATCAAGGTCATCAAGAAAGTGACTTTGATACAGGCATTCAATTTGCCTTAGAGCGATTACTAGTTTCTCCTGACTTTTTGTTTCGAATTGAGCAAGACCCTGTCAATGCGCAACCAGGAACCATGTATGCCATTAGCGATATCGAATTAGCATCCCGGCTCTCATTTTTCCTTTGGAGTAGCTTGCCTGATGCTGAACTTTTAGATGCAGTTGAACGAGGCTCTTTAAAACAAACGGCTCAACTCGAGGAGCAAGTACATCGGATGATGGCTGATGCTCGTGCCGATGCCTTTATCGAAAATTTTGTTGGCCAATGGCTATACTTACGCAACCTCGATGGAATTTATCCGGACCCCACTCGATTCCCGGAGTTCGATGAGAACTTGCGTAATGCGTTTCAGCGTGAAACAGAATTATTCATCGATGATCAAATTCGTTCCGATAATAGTCTGCTAGAACTACTAAGCGCTGACTATACCTTCGTTAACGAACGTCTCGCACAGCATTATAATATTCCTGGTATCTACGGCAGCCGTTATCGCAAGGTGAATCTAGAGGATGACCAACGTGGTGGCCTACTTGGTCATGGCAGTTTGATGATGGTGACTTCTTATCCTAATCGAACATCGCCTGTATTACGTGGTAAATTTGTGCTTGAAAATTTATTAGGTGGGCCGCCTCCAGAACCTCCACCGAATATACCAGCACTTGAAGAAACGAACGAAGACGGAAGAGTGCTAACGATGCGTGAAGCAATGGCAATGCATCGAGAAAATCCTGCCTGTCGAGTTTGCCATGCGGCCATGGACCCGATTGGGTTCTCACTTGAGAACTACGATGCAATAGGTAAATGGCGACAACAGTTTGCGGGTCAGGAAATTGATGCCTCAGGGCTGCTTCCGGATGGCAGTACCTTTGATGGCCCAGACGGATTGAAAAATCTTTTACTGAATAGACCCGATGACTTTGTTGGCACTGTGACCGAGAAACTTTTGACCTTCGCCCTTGGGCGCAATCTCGAATACTATGACATGCCCTCAGTGCGTTCAATTGTGCGCACAGCGGCGGAAGATAACTATAGCTGGTCGTCAATAATTTTAGGCGTAATCAAAAGCACTCCATTTCAAATGCGGAGAACTGAGTTATGAATATCTTTAAAAAAACCTTACCAAGGCGAACATTGCTCCGGGGGCTTGGTGCCAGCTTAGCGCTTCCCCTTTTGGACAGCATGGTCCCGGCACTCTCCTCCGCGTCAGCACAAGAAGCGCAGCCGGCAAAACGGCTCGGTGTCGTTTACGTGCCGAACGGTATGGCAATGAAATCATGGACTCCAGCAACGGAAGGAGCGAATTTTGAAATAACAAGAATTCTTGAGCCCATGGCTGCCTACCAAGACCGCATGACGGTCATAACAGGGCTCAATGGCGCCCAGAGCAACGCGGGGGTTCACGCCAGTGCATCGACACGATTTCTCACTGGTGCAATTCCCGCGCGGACTGAGTCAGATCTGCAAGCGGCAATATCTATGGATCAATTGGTGGCGCGCCAATTCAGTCGAGTAACTCAACTCGGCTCTTTAGAACTCGCTCTCGACCAAAATGATGTATTTGGTTCTTGTGACATTGGTTTTAGCTGTCAGTACACCAGCACTATCGCCTGGCGCGACGCCAATACGCCGCTGCCAATGGAAACTAATCCGCGCCTAGTCTTTGAACGTTTGTTCGGTGATATCGGCACTACAGACCCCGCTGTTCGCCTGCAACGCATTCGAAAGGATCGGAGTTTGCTCGATGCAGTCACCGAACGAGTGGACGAACTGAATCGTTCCGTTGGCGCAGGCGACCGTGCAAAACTAGATCAATACCTGGATGCAGTGCGCGATGTTGAGCGAAGAATCCAGATGGCAGAAACGCAAAGCAATCGTCAAATTCCGGAAGTAGAACAACCCTCTGGAATTCCAGATACCTATGAAGAACATGCCAAACTAATGTTCGATATGCAGGTGCTTGCCTATCAAACAGATCTGACTAGGGTTATAACATTTATGCTAGGGCGTGAACTAAGTGGGCGAACTTATGCTGAAATCGGTGTACCAGATTCTCATCATCCAACCTCTCATCACCGCGATGATCCAGTACTTTATGAAAAGGTCACTAAGATAAACGAATTCCATACACGGCTATTTGCTAGTTATCTGGACAAACTTGATGCTACTTCTGATGGCAATGGATCCCTGCTAGATAATATGCTTCTGCTCTATGGTGCCGGCATGTCTGATAGTAACCAACACAGTAACGCTGGACTTCCTTTAGCACTGCTTGGAGGCGGAGCCGGAACACTCAATGGAGGGCGGCACCTTCGATATAGGGAAGGTACTCCAATTACTAATCTGCATCTGACTATGCTAGACAAAATGGGCGTGCCTGCAGATAACTTAGGCTATAGCAAAGACAGCCTTGAACTTTTAGCTGAAGTGTAATTTAGACCTGAATATGATTGTTCGGAATTTGAAGCTCTCTAAAATCTACCTGTCAGTATTGCTAACTGTCCTCTTCATTGTTGTAAGCGGTTTAGCCCAAGCTGAAAATCCTGAGCTCATTGAAACAGCCAAGTACTCAAACGCTGAGGCTGTTCAATCTCTATTGAAAGACGGGGCAGACCCAGATTTGCGCCAAACTGATGGCGCCACTGCGTTGCATTGGGCTACCTATAGAGAAAATCTTGAGATGGTAAACTTGCTCATTGCTGCAGGCGCTAATGTGAACGCGGTTAACCGCTTAAATGCTTCATCGCTTTATCTTGCTGCAAAAGCAGGTAATGCTGAATTAATCGCAATTCTTTTAAAGGCAGGCGCTACCGCAAACCAAGAGTTAACATTAGGCGAAACCGCGGTCATGACCGCTGCGCGAGCAGGTTCGGCAGCGGGTGTTCAGTATCTGATTGATGCTGGGGCTGATGTTAATGCAATAGAAAATTCACGAGAACAAACTGCTCTAATGTGGGCCGCAGCGCAAGGGCACGTTGGAGCAGTATCAGCGCTGGTTAATGCTGGCGCTGATTTGGACGCACGTTCCAGGGAACGTCCAAGGCTAATGTTTGCTGACGCCACAAATGGTGGCGCATTTGATCAAGGAATTAATGAACTATTAGGTGGTTTTTCTCCACTGTTGTTCGCTGCCCGAGAGGGTCATACTGATGTCGCTCGCTTGCTCCTTGACGCAGGCGCTGAGATTAATGGAGTTGCTGCGAATGGTACCAGTCCATTAGTCGTTGCCGCACACAGTGGTCATTCAATTATGGCGCAAATGCTAATAGAAAAGGGTGCTGACACAACCCTGATTGGCGCTGGCTATAACGCCCTTCATGCTGCAATTCTGCGAGGCGATCTTGATACAGTTGTCGCACTTTTAAAACATGGCGCAGATCCAGATACACGACTGCGAAAACCTAATCCAGTCCAGCGAGCAAGCGAAGATTGGGCTCTAAAAACCCCTTTAGTTGGAGCCACACCGTTTTGGATTGCTGCCAATTTTAGAGAAGCAGAGATTATGCGTGCGCTAGCCAATGGTGGCGCGGATCCAATGCTTGCTAATCAAGAACAGTGGAGTAGGCCGAGAGAGCGTGCAGATCGCGCTTCCTACACCCCGCAGGCCATCGGCGGATTTGCTAGCACTGTGCAGGCTGCAATTACAGGCGATAGCACACGCGGTAGATTCTACGTCCAGCCAAATTCAGATCCTGCCGGCGAAGAACGATTAGCACTAGCGGCGGTGATCGCGGCAGCGGACCTTGGTGTTAATTTGAATCATAGGGACCACAATGAGTCGACAGCAATGCATGATGCTGCCGCTAGAGGATTACCCAACATAATACGAGAATTGGCCGGGCGTGGTGCTGATGTAAATGCACTGAATAATCGCGGTATGACACCCCTGGACCTGGCCTTACGAGCGGAAAGACGGCCAAATTTTTTTGGCTTTGATCTTTCTGTACCTGGCTCAAGTGCCAGTGACGTGCTGCAAGAGTTCGGCGGGGTTAGTTCGAGCGCACTATAACCATTGCTTAACTTAATAATATATTCGCCCTGCCCAGAAGCGGCCCTATACCTGGAATAAGCATCTTTCAAAAAAAACCGGCAATCTATAAAATCTCCGCAATGATTAAAAACTTCTATAATTTTACATCTACAGAGGTAACGAAGATGAATGCATGTACTAAAAAATCTGCTGGCTCAAGAGCTATAAAGCTGATTAGGCTGAGCTGCTTGGCTGTCATATTCGGATTAGTACCACAATTTAGTATGGGCCAGAATTTAGTTACCGAAGATACCGCGGAATGGTTCACCCTCGGCGGTGACTACGCGCACACTCGGTACACTCCAGCAGACGAAATTACAGCGGATAACTTTGATGAACTCGAAGTAGCCTGGGAATGGGATGGATCTAGCTTTAATGGCTATAGCGGTCGCTCAACACCGACTTATGTCGATGGAAAACTTTTTACTGTGTCAGGTCCACGCAGAAATGTTGTCGCCATCGACCCAAAGACTGGCGAAACTTTGTGGGCATATCGCCTACCTAATACTCCGCGCTGGGAATACTCTATGCGTGCGTCTTACGGCAAGGGTATCGCCTACTCGCGCATAGACGGCAAAGGCGTAATCTACATTTCCACTCCTGGTTTTTTCCTAGTTGCACTTGATGCGCAAACTGGACGGCCGCTAGAAGGTTTTGGTGGACAAGTGCCAATCCCAGATTTTCCAGAAACCGGCGTTGTCGATATGCTCGCCGACCTAGGACATCCCTACGATCCTTATGAAGGAATTCCGTTAGAGACTGGATATATTACTGCGTCTTCTCCACCGATTGTGGTTAATGACACTATTGTCGTTGGCAACTCAGCAGAGCAAGGGTATTTGCAAGCAAGGGTAGAGAACATACCTGGCGATATTCTCGCCTATGACAAACACACCGGTGAATTTAAATGGAAGTTCAATGTAATTCCGCGTCCTGGTGAGTATGGCCATGAAACATGGGAAAATGATGCCTGGCAATGGACTGGCGATGTTTCTTCTTGGGCGCCATTAACAGCAGACCCTGAAAACAATATTGTTTATGTGCCGACCAATCCACCAACGATTGATTACTACGGTGGTTTTCGTCCTGGTGATGGGTTGTTTGGCACCAGTGTCATCGCCTTAGATACGGAAACCGGTGATCGTCGCTGGCACTTTCAGACTGTTAAGCATGATGTTTGGAACTACGACAATCCAGCCGCACCAATCCAGTTAGATTTAAATTTACCTGGCAGAGGCAAAGTTCCAGCAGTCGCACAGGTAACTAAGCAGGGCTTTGTTTACACTTTCGACAGAATGACAGGCGAGCCAATTTGGCCGATGGAGAATCGCCCAGTTCCTGCTTCCAGTGTGCCCGGAGAAAAGCTGGCGACAACCCAACCTTTTCCAACTAAGCCTCCGCCTTTTGAAATGCAAGGAATTAGCGAACAAGACTTGGTTGACTACACGCCCGAATTACATCGTGAGGCTTTAGAGGTAATGTCCAGCTACAAAATGGGCCCACTATTCAATCCGCCAATTCATGATGAGAATACCGAAGGATTAATTAGTGCTGCCATGTGCCCAGGCGATGGTGGCGGTGCAAATATTTATGCACCCCCCGCAGCTGATCCCACCACTGGTTTTCTCTATGTACCTTCTGCAAACAACTGTAGTTGGCAACGAGTCATTCCTGGTGAAGAAGCCGATGCCCGCATCGACAAGCCCACTGGAACTACGTTCGCGGCCTATGCCAATGGCGCCGGTGGCAGACCGCCGCGCATGCCTTCTGGCCTCCCTTATGTTAAGCCACCTTACAGCACTGTAACTGCCTACAACATGAACACCGGCGAGATTGCTTTTAGAATTCCTGCTGGTGAAACACCGGATCGAGTTCGCAACAATCCAGCATTGAAAGGAATCGATGTCGGTGATACTGGAAGCGGTCGCGCTCCTTCAATGGTCGCAACTGCAAACATGCTAATTTACGCCTCTGTGGACCACGATGGCCAAACCCCCTTGCTGTATGCAGTAGATAAACAGACTGGTGAGCGACTAGGCAGGATTGAAGCCCCTGCAGAAACCCGCTATGGCATGAGCTCCTGGATGCATGAAGGGCATCAGTATGTAATCTTGCAAACTGGCGCCAAGCTGACAGCAATGGCGTTGCCCGCAGCATCTGCAGATACTGCAGATCATTAATTAGGTCTTAGCGGAATAAAGATTAAAAAGCTCTAATAGCAGCTAAAAAGGCGGAGGGAATAATTACCTTGCCGCCTTTTTAGTTTCCTGCTTTTAGACCTATTCTGGAAGTTCGCAAATTCTCTCCATTGAGGTTGTTCCGATTCCCGGATACTCCCATTTTAATGCATCGCCTTCCATATACCTCTTTACAACCGGCACCAAACCAACAGCATTGAATTGAAGTCGGCTATCTATCCACTCAGTCGTTGCGCTGGTGCGTATACAAAAATTAAAAGAACCCAAAGTTACTGGACGCACGTCATTTGAGGCGCCAGATAATTTACCGTCTGTTGTCATGTCATGGACTACACCAGAGGAAGTCACAACATAACGGTTGCCACACTGCTCGATTCTTTCGATGTGGCCTAGGCTGCCATCACTTCTGCTCCTTGCCATCCAGAGTCCTCGCATATCAGTTGCGCCTTCCGGCAAAGGTTCAGTGCAACCCGCGAGTATCGGTTTTGGAAATACCTTGTAGCCACAATTTGGGGTATGCCCTTGAGGAATTTCTTTCGCCAGTAACCCGGAACCATCGAGAATGGGGAGCTGACAATAATTTATAGCTTGCGCACTGCCTTCATAGACATGATCTGGAGTTAGGTTACCTGGGCGTGGTAAAAACAGAAGAGTAAACACAAATAGAACAGGTATGGAAACTAGAACCCCCAAGAAAATCAAAAGCCCTCGTTTCCAATTCACCGCTCTATCGATCTCCCGGGGCCATATAAAACCAAATTGGCCGCTTTTCTCCAGCTCGCTTCATTGCCGCGCGAGCTTGCAACACGACTTGACCGGTTTCAGTAATATCGAAAAACCAGTTCGCCCCAGACCAGGCAGCGGGAATATGATTACTAAGTCCCAAGGCAGCGTATTCATAGTAACCGCGAATGTCTTGAGCAACCCGTGAAGGAATACCAGGGATGCCAGCTTGTTTCCAAGGCGTTCCTTCAACAACGCGAATTAGAGACGCCACAGCACTTTCAATTCTATCGACTTCGACTACGCGCCCTGTTCCAGCACGGTTGCCATAACGTTCTATCGCACGATCATAGGCGGGCCGCAAACCACGAATCTCATCAAGTGCTGCATGCAAGCCTTCATTCGAGCGCGGCGGCAATGGGCAAGACAAACTTGCAGCGCCACCTTCTTCGACTGTTTCATTAAATTCTTCTATGAGTGGGTGCTCTGCACCGAGCAGGTTGAAGGCATGGGCTAAAACTTTGTGTTGAAATTCCTTATCATTCGGCACTCCCAATGGTCTCCCTAATGGAAAGTTGCACAATAGGCCCCGCGGAGGCGCACCACTTTCTAGCTGCTTACGGACAGATCCAAGCGAAATAGTAGCAATACCTTCTGCTTCAAAAACATGGGCGAGCGTACTCACGGTGCGCGTACATAAAGGTCAGACCGGCGTTAGCAGAACGACGTCAACCCCATTTTCCTTAAGGAATTTCGCGCCAGCTGGGCCACTGTCCATGCGGGTCGCACTCAAATCGAATTGATTGCCCGCATAGGACAGATGCACATCAGATACTTTCCCAATAGTACCGTCAGCAGCAAGCTCATCTAATCGATCAAGAGGAATAACCGTATTCATATCTACCACAAATCCGACGGCATCAAAATTCGGACTCCAATGCCCGATTTGAAAATCACGCTTGCCGTTATCCAATATCCGGTAACCCGTATCCGCTGGCGCAAAATCATCCTGCTCTTCATGATGTAAAGATGCCGTGCTAACAATAGCTACTGTTGCCTCATTCAACGGAGGCGGTTGAGTGAAAGCTCGTTCGTCAAATTCCCATGGCGGCCGGTCTTCTCCCATCGCTTTTACAAATACGTCTGACATCGCAGTCCTTTTGGTTTTCTTGTTCTACTAAAAATGTGGCTTTAAATTATTCGAGACATTACAGCACTCGCAAGTTAGGCGAATCTGCTAAATTTAACTAGCTTCAGTTTCAACTGAAGCAGAATCCGAGATAGATCTTCGACTAATTAATATACCCATCGATGCTGTTATCGCACCAACAATAAATAGCGTCACTTGCCCCACATTAAAACCAATGACCTCAGTAGTAGGTAACGCAATTAATCCACCGCCAATGATAACCAAGATGCGACCAGCTGCTCCCAGAGGTCCTGGACGATCAATGAAACCTATCGCAATTACATAACTTTGGAGAGTGCCAGCGATTAACACAATACCTATTGCAACTTTTAGTGTGGCAGTTAATGTCTGTAATAAACTACCTTCCATAATTAAGGCTGGCTCCAACACAAAGAAAAACGGTATAAAATAGATAATGCTGCCTAAACGCATCGCCTTGAAGCCCGTTGAAAGGGCTGATGAGCCAGCAATACTCGCAGCTGCAAATGCACCCAGGGCAACTGGCGGCGTAATAAATGAAAGCATGCCCCAATACAAAATAAAGAGATGGACACTCATTGGATTTAGGCCGCCCTGAATTAGAGCGGGGGCGAGCACTATTGCCAAGAATATATAGGCCGCTGTTACGGTCATACCAATCCCTAACAAGAAACTACTAAACGCTCCCATCAATAAAAGCAGAAGTGTGGAATCCCCAGCTAGGTACAAGAGGTCATTAACAAGGGTCCCAGATAGCCCGGTTACTGACAGAGCGCCAACTATCAGACCTACTCCAGCCATGATGGTAAGTAATTCCATTAGTAACTTTCCAGTGGCAACGAGAAATGAAGCAGCTTGTTTTAGGTTCCAACGATTGTCAGTTGAGAGTTGGTTTAAGACTACGAGCACACCTGTCGCGATAAAAGGCGCTACTGCTTCTCGCTGCAAATAAACTAATAAAAAAATTAATACCATAAAAGCGGCAATATAAAACCAGCCTTGCTTCATAGTGGTGCTTAAACTTGGTAGCTCTTCCTTGGGTGTTCCAACCAACCCTTTACGTGCAGCATAAGCATCAACTTGAATAAATAATCCAAAGAAATACAAGAAAGCGGGAATGGCTGCGGCTAATGCCACAGTGGTATAGGGAACATTTAGAAAGGTCGCCATGACGAACGCGGTAGACCCCATAATCGGCGGCAATAATACGCCCCCCGTTGAAGCACAGGCTTCGATCCCAGCGGCATAATCTTTTTCCATACCATTTTTCTGCATGGCTGGAATCGTCATCTGGCCTGTAGTCAGTACATTCGTAATTACGCTTCCACTCATGGATCCCATCAACCCACTAGATACTATTGCCACTTTTGCAGAACCTCCGCGCACATGGCCAAAAACTGCGAAAGCTAGGTTTATAAAAAATCGACCACCACCTGTTTGTTGCAAAGCAATGCCGAAGATCAAAAAACCAATAACCAACTGGGCGAAAGCTCTAAAAGGCAAACCGAGAATACTCTCAATGCTCATGACATGATAAGAAGCAGTCTCTGACAACGATGAAGACATGCCGGAAATCGGCCCTGGCAATTTGTCTGCAACAATTGGGTAGAGTGAAAATACCAGCACCAATAAAAATAGCACCATGCCGCCGCTGCGGCGAACCGCTTCCATTATTAGCACCCATAGCAAATAACTAACCCATACTGCATAGCTTGGTGCTAAAAATTCCCAACCAAAATCCAGCATAGTTTCCGCATTTACAAAAAAGAAGGCGCAGGACGAAAATGCTGCCAGGCTGAGCACACTATCAAAATAATAAGATTTAGGGCTGCGAAACGTAGGGTAGATCAGGAAACATAGAGGGAGCAACAAACCCATTAAAGCATAGTAATAATGATTCTGAACTGTGATAACAAAATCTAAGAGCGGCGCCTCGGCAAATAACCGCAGAGAATCCATCGCTAGAAAGGCACTACCAACTGCGGCAATCCCTGTCACCCACTGGAGCGGAGTAGGTAATGTAGCTGAGTGGCCCGCCACTAGCGCCAGACCGGATCGAAGCCGGCTGCATCTAAGTGTTGCGCACGAATTTGCATCCACGCAGCAACGAATTGATCTCGATCACGAATATTTTGTGCAATCACTTCGATCCAGGCAGCCGCCAGAACCTCCTGGCGCCTAATTAGCCCCTGATTGTGGGCATCAATTTCGTCTGTCCATACGCCTATTTCCCGCCAGTAGGATACAGCACCTTCATGATAGGGGACGACCCAGTCAAAGACTTGTCGATCGAGTGCCCAGCCAATGGCACCAGGGTCCGCGTCTTTATAGTCATCGTAGTTTTCGTTCAATGCCCGAGTTAGTGAGTAAACCAAATCAGAATCCTGAGTCGTTAGTGCTGTTAACAGAGGGTAAGGGTAAGTCCCGGCTTCAAGGGGATTGTCATCGTTGATAGCAGCTCCGCGGGTCGCCATGTGTTTTGTAAAATAAGGACTGATGGCTAAAAGCCTCTGCCAACACTCTTCATCGTCATGTGGTACTTCTAGCCAATGAATACCTCTTGGGGAAGCTTCCAGACGAAACGGTGGTCCGGAAACGGTTGCTCCAAAACCAACATCAACATCACCATTAATTATGCCGTTCCAGTTAGCTTCATAGCCGGGAAAATCAACCCGCACCACATCATCCCAAGTCAAACCACCACAGGCCAAATGAGC
>CAXYEH010000050.1:0-82506 GCA_964275945.1 uncultured Pseudomonadales bacterium | reverse complement strand
CCACACCCGTTCACCCGTTCGTGCGTCAAGGGCAAGCAATCGCGCATCAGTAGTGGCATGAATTATCTTGTCGTTATAGATAGCGATATTGCGCATGTCTTCGCTATCAAATGGGCCAGCATGATGTTCCCAAATCAACTCACCGGTTTTGCCATCCAGAGCTTGAATTATGTTGCTGGTATTAATGAGATAAATTATGCCATTGTAGACAAGAGGCGAAGGCTCGGAGTCGCCATCATGCATGCTCCATACCCATTCTAGTTGGAGATCATCTACGTTTGCAGAATTAATTTCATCCAGCGGGCTATAACTATTTGCATCATAGGTGCGGCGGATCATAGGCCAGTCATTAGGTGACGGATCTTCCAGCATCGCATTGGTGATTGGTATGTAGTTTTCTACGGTACCAGCTTGAATTACACCTAACGGACGCACTGGCTCCCTGGCTTGTTGCGCGATGGCTGCACCGATATCGGGAGCGTTGATAGCCATAGGGTATTCAGCATCAGCTACTATGACAGGGTTTGAATCTGGAACACCTATTCCTCGCATAATATGGGCGATGATATTGACGTAGTCTTCATCGACCATGTTCTGATTTTCGCCAGGAGGCATATTCGCTTTTAGATAGACGAAAAAGTTGCTGGCCGACTGTCGGCCCCAGCTATTAATAAATCCACCGCCACTTAGCATTGGGCCTAGAGCACTTCCTTGTCTTTCGGCGCCATGACAAGCAGCACAATTCGTGGCATAAGCTTGTGCGCCGATATCCGCTTGGCTAGAAAATGTGACACTTGGCCTTTCTTCAACCGCATCGACCATATCAGATTCTACCCCAGTGCCATCGTTTGTTTCGCCACTACACGCAGCTAATATTGAAAGTGTAGATATTCCTAAAACTGATTTCATTGCTTTCATAGTTTTAAACCTGATCAGGAAAGTTTAATTAGTAATTACTCTTCAGGTAAGGCGAACACATAGATAGCGTTGCCCCCATCTTGGGTAAGTTATCTCGGTTTGCGATAACACCAGGCACAGTACGGGGGCTAGTTCCACCGAGAGCGCTCGTTACGGCAATATATTGTTTACCATCAATAGCGAAAGAGACCGGATGGCCTTGCACAGAAGTGCCCAGTCGAGTCTGCCACAGAATTTCCCCGGTATTGACATCTAAGGCCTTAAAGCGGCGGTCAAGATCTCCGACGAACACTAAGTCGCCCGCTGTCGAAATTGTGCCGGTGTGGAGAGATGCTCGTTGTTGATGACTCCAAGCTTCCTCCATACTGTCTACATGGTAAGCGCCAACTTTACCCAAGTTGCCATCGGTGCCAGGCATTTCAAAAAATTTGCGGCTCGCTGCCAATCCGCCGCCGCCTTGGACTAATGCAACTTCTCTGGCAGCATTTTCTAGACAGGTTTGACTTAACGGCGCAATCATTAATCCAGAAGGCGGATGATAAGTCATGGAATGCCAATCTTTTCCACCAGCGCTGCTCGGACAAGCAGAAGTCCATTCATTCAATTGAGCATTCTGAATATCTTCTCGGTAAGTGACTTCTCCAGTCTCTGCATTGATATCAGTGAAAGCATTTTGAAAGACTGTTTCCACATAGTCTTCAAATTCGCCAGTTACGCGATTATTCTTCCAAAGAATTCCGTATTTGCCGAGGGAGTAAACAAACTTGTTATCACCACGATTAACTAAGACTCGTTCAAATACTTCGTCTAGATCTAGTGCTTCAGCTGGTACATGTTGAAAGAACCAATCCAATTCACCGCTGTTTGTGTCTACTGCGATTGTAGAATTGGTGTACAAACCGACGTCGAAAATTGACATGTGTCGTGAGACTGGGACCCAGGGTTTCTGTTGTGCTGTTCCCCAGTAAGTTAAGTTCAAGTCAGGGTCATAACTGCCTGTAATCCAGGTTTCACCGCCCGCTCGGAACACATCATCAAGGCCGCCCCAGGTGTCACCACCTGGTTGGCCCATTTCCGCAATTGTTTCGAATTGCCAAAGTAATTCGCCATTGTCCGCATCGTAGGCGCTTACATAACAATCTTCAGGAATGTATCGTGCACAACCCGCTAATCCCTGTATTACTTTGCCATCTGCAACGATCGGTCCAGAAGAGTTGGAAAATCCTTTGCTGTTGTCAGCAACTTGAGTTTCCCAAACCTGTTCGCCTGTGCGTGCATCCAGGGCAACTAGTCTGGCATCAGTGGTCGCCTGAATAATCTTGTCGTCATACATGGCAATGTTGCGCATGTCTTGACGATTCGCGGGCCCACTCCAATGTTCCCAGATTAATTCACCGGTTTTGCCATCAAGTGCCTGAATAACGTTTCCAGGGTTGATGAGATAGATGATCCCGTTATAAACCAAAGGCGCGGGTTCAGAATCACCTTCATGCATGTTCCAGACCCACTCCAACGATAGACTTTTTACGTTCTCAGTATTGATTTCATCCAGAGGGCTGTAACTATGGCCATAAAAATTTCGCCGGTGCATTGGCCAGTCAGCGGGATCCGGGTCTCGCAACATCTCTTGAGTGAGAGGGACGAACTCAACAAAATCGTCAGTATTGCCCGCAACGGTTAAGCCTTGCGGCGCTGGCGGATCGGCTCTTTGCCGTTGTGCAACAATCTGGGAGATATTATCTGCAATAGTAAAATCTGTTTGGGCAGTAAGCGCATCACGGACTGAATCAACACCGTTGGCATCAAGAATATGAGACACGATACTCAAATAGTCAGCGTCACTGAGATTTTCATTACCGCCAGGCGGCATGTTTGATTGGATGTTTCCAAGCAGTAGCGCAGGAGTTTGAGTTCCCCAGCGCTGCACAAATGAGAAACCGGAAAGTAATGGTCCGAGAGTAGTGCCTTCCAAGTTAGCGCCATGGCAGGCTGCACAATTGGTGGCAAAAAGATCTGAACCCTCAGCAGCCTGTAGTTCAAAACTAAGTGCAGTTTCTATTTCGGCAGGAACTAGGGCTACCTCCGGTGTGGTTGTTTCTCCACCGCAAGCGCTGAGCGCTATTGTTGAGAAAATAGCAAGTGAACTAAAGCCCAGGTGTCTTTTTTTAACTTCAATATTGAATTGCATTCTATTTAACCCAGTAACTACTGATTATCGAATTGGCTACGTAGAAAAACCCAACCCCGTAATTCGCCCGGCGGGTTGCTCTCGCTATGAATTTGAATATAAAACTCGTTATTGCGCAGTGCTTCTACTTGTTCGTCAGAAAGACTTAACTCACCTCCAACATTTCCATTGGTCGCTTGAGAAACTTCGAGTGTATGAATCACAGGTCCAGGTTGTGCAGGTGGTCCATTGTGAATATGGGCGCCAGTGGCTACTGAGCTCATGCCAGTAAAATTGCCTTCAACACTGAGTGAATTTCCGCTAAGCGTTAAAATAACTTCGCCTTCACCGAGAATGGTAGTTACGGTCTGAGGAGTAGTCGGCATCGGTGAGAGTCGTGCTCGAAAAACTTCTTGTGCTTGAATGGCTGATGAGAAAAATAGGATGCCAGTAACTAAAATAAGTGGGATTTTAAGGCCGAGTTTCATAATTACCTCATGGCTTTAG
Organism: uncultured Pseudomonadales bacterium; assembly: GCA_964275945.1. Lineage (GTDB taxonomy): Bacteria > Pseudomonadota > Gammaproteobacteria > Pseudomonadales > Pseudohongiellaceae > UBA9145. The sequence continues at coordinate 78,914 of CAXYEH010000050.1, read as the reverse complement.
TTATTTGAAAATTCTGTTGTGAAAGCTAACAGTAAACCGCGCGATATTGCAATCGCGCGGCTAAAACTTCGACTATATTCAGTCAGTTAGTGGAGGTGTGAACGATTAGTTAGCGACACTGAAAGTTTTCGACGAACCAATTGTCAGGATTGTTCGCACCATTTGCTGGACCAATGTAGTGTGCTCGCTGCGGATACGCGCACACAGGACGCTGATTATCCACTTTGCCATCAGTTCGGTGCTCGGCAGTGACATATTCTGGCGCCACACCATTTTCAACCCAGTCCACAAGTGGCGCGAGCTTGTCCCAATTATCCGGTCCCGGTCCTCCCCGACAATGACCCATTCCCGGCGCCATAAACAATCTGCTAGCCTCGCTGGCCTGAGTTAGATTGCCATCAAAAGTCGCGTTAACCATTTCATTGAAGTAGTCCAATGTATCTTCTGCCACGATTAACGTATCTACCCAGCCGTGATAAACAATTAGCTTGCCGCCACGATCTTTAAGGAACTGGCTCAGATCAGGATCAGCAGCATCAGTAATCGACATCATTAAGTCACCTTTGCCAGAGTAAAAATCATTAATGTCGTAATCCTTCCAGTGAAATTCGGGAAAAACTCCATCGGTCTTTGCTTCATAGTCGTAGTCCCTTACATTGGGAATAGTTACCCCGGGATCATCTTCATAAAACAGATAGTTCATGTGATCGCCCGCGACACCAACTAATTTCGATGGCCCCATATTGTTGCCTTCGTGGGGAACATAGAAGCCCGTCCATCGGGGTTCGGATCCAAATGCTTTCCCAGGGTATACCTGCCTTCCGGCATCATCCTGTGGGCCGCTATAAAAATCGATAATGGTCTGGAGTTGGGCGCTCGTAAAACATTGATCTGAATTGGTGCCTGACGGACACATGAGATCTGACAGATCCAGCGTTGGGTCGAAATTGCAGCTCATGGGGTTATCGATTACGCCATCGCTAATACCATCGATAGCATCGCATTTGCCCAATACTTGTTCGTGTAAAACATCGATTAGATTCAAGCTATCAAAGCTGCCATTGCCGTCGGTATCCACTGCTAAGTTCCCGGCAAGATTGTTGCTATACATTCGTTGCAGATTCCAGACACCGGAGGCATTTAACGCCTGGTATGCAAAGGCTGGCGCGCCAGCTACTATGCCATCAAAATCATTGGGATATCGTTGTGCCTCCATGAGACCTTGACGTCCGCCTTGAGAGCAGCCTTCAAAATAAGAAAAATCAGGACTGCGATTGTAATATTCATTAACTAATCGTTTGCCAGCCATCACGGTTAGGTGCACTGCACGATAGCCAAAATCAATCTCTGCCTGACGATTGTTGAATGCAAAAGAAGCACCAGGCTCAACACCATTGTCATGGCCTAAGTTGGAATTAGTTACCGCATAACCCTCGGCGACGCGGTGATTGGCGTAGTCTAAGTCGCCGTCTTTACCACCATCGCCCCATTGCAGAAACCTTCCATTCCAATTGCCGGGTAAAGGCAATTGCGCATGAAAATGGATAGCTGGAGAGATAATTCCTCGCACATAGCAATAGTTATTTTCTGATTGGTCGTTGTCTCTTATCTGTGCCAAGGTAATGGTAAGATTGCGCAAAAATACCAAGTCTTCGCAGGCTTGAGCGTCAGAACTTGTTTGGTTTTGACCAAGGCTAAGGCTTGAAAATGACGATAAGAGCAGAAAGATTAATAAATTAGCAAAGCGAGACATGAAAGCACCTGCATTCTTTTTTTGTAAATTCAGCATTAAGTACTGAGACTACAGGCTGTGTGTGGACGATTCAATCTAATCAATAGCCCAGAGATCCAAAGCCTTTGTGAAACTCTTGGAATCAGCTTACAGGCTAGTCATGAAAGCCATGACATAGCTCCCGGGGACAAAATTTCGATTATTCACAACGAAGCAGGTGTGCGTAAAATATCAGAGGCGATTTGGTGGTTGTTTCTCGATAAGGAATCCCTCAAACCCAACTACAAGTACGCCAGCTTCAACTCGAGATCAGACAAATTATTTAGTAAACGTGCAGTTGCCTATAAACCATTTCGAGAGTCTCGCTGTCTTATTCCTGCTTCTGCATTTGTCGAAGGTTTGGGTGATAAAAAAACATATCACAAGATCGAATTAGAAGATTCAGCAATTGCCTTTGGTGGTTTATATAAAGAGCATTTGAATCGAGAAACTGGAGAAATAGTGTATTCGGCGTCGATAATCACTCTGCCACCGTTAGTCCCTCAATGGAACGAAATTCACCCCAAATCGATGCCACTGATGCTGGATTTTGAAGATTCAGACTTGGTTGAAAAATGGTTGGACCCGAAAGTCCGAGACGTCGAACAATTTGAATTTTTGTTGGACCCTAAAGTATCGACGCCAATGAAAATCACCAAAATAGATAAGCCCAGCAAATGGAATCCGATTGAAGAGAGCTTCATGATCCAGAAGTAATTACTGCAGTGAATGTTTAGTGATACAAAATAGGTAACACGTTTATGTCAGAAAAAAAATCCAAAACCTTGGAAGTAAACAAAACCACCAAGATAAAAAGGCGCACAGTTTTGAAATCTGCAGCGATTCCTTTGGTTGCATCATTCACATCAAGGCCATTAACAGCCCAGAATTCTGTCATCGGCAGAAAAATAAGAGTTGGTATCATAGGGGCTGGTGCCAATGTACGGAATGTTCAGCTAGCAGGATTTCGAGCCATTGCCGAGTGCGAAGTTGCTGCAGTAGCAAACAGGACTCTGCAATCGAGTCAGCGAGTTGCTTCAGAGTTTGGTATTCCTAAAGCTTACGGTTCCTGGCAAGAATTGCTGGCTGACGAAGAGATAGATGCAGTGCTTATTGGCACTTGGCCCTACATGCATCGAGATCTCACACTGGCGAGTCTTGAAAGTGGAAAACATGTCATGTGTCAGGCGCGCATGGCAAATAACACTGAAGAAGCTCGGGAAATGTTGGCAGCTTCTCTTCGCTATCCTGATTTGATATCTCAATTGGTGCCAACTTCCACGAGTTATGTGATAGACAATGTGGTGCAGCGCTTAGTCTCGGAGAGTTATTTAGGCGACGTTCTTTCAGTTGAGATACAGCGGTTAAGGAGAACCTTTGTTGAAAATCCAGCTGAACTGGACTGGCGACATGATGTGGAATTCAGTGGCGTTAACACACTAAACTTAGGCTCAACTTATGAATCGATGATGCGTTGGCTAGGCCCGGGTAATCAGGTCATGGCACAAACAAAAACTTATGTGGCTAAACGTTTAAATCGTGATGGTCAAAGTGTCGATGTAGAAATTCCCGACCATGTTGATGTTATCTATGAGCTCGCTAATAGCGCGCAAGTTCACATGCGTTTTAGCGAAACTACGGGCCTCTCAAGTGGCAATCAAACCTGGATACATGGTAGTGACGGCACGATTTTTGTTGATAACAGACAAAATGTATTTGTTGGAAGGCGCGGTGATAATGAGTTATCACCGCTCCCCAATCCTGTCCAAGAGCAAGCCTATTATCGCGTCGAAGAAGAGTTCATCAACGCAATATTAGGCAGAGAAGAAATTTCACTGAACAGTTTTGCTACTGGTGTTCAATATATGGAGTGGACCGAGGCTGTACATCGAAGTGCTGCATCTGGCAGGCGAATTGAATTACCCTTAGTTTAATTTAAAATTTTAGAGTTAATGCACATAGGAATAAGAATCGAATGGAAGAGATAGCGCGAAATAAATGCTTTGGTGGCACTCAGATTCGATGTAAACATTTTTCGTCGACTGTCATCTGCGAAATGAATTTTTCAGTATTTCTGCCGGAGCAAGTAGCCCAGCAGTGCTGACGTAAAATTACCAGTAATCTATTGGTTGTCAGGTTTAACTTGCACTGATGAAAACTTTGTCCAAAAAGCGGGTGCTCAGAAACTGGCTTCAGAGCTTGGCGTCATTATCGTGGCCCCGGATACCAGCCCTCGTGGAGAAGGAGTGCCGGATGATGCAGATGCTGCTTATGATTTTGGTCTAGGCGCAGGCTTTTATCTAAACGCAACTCAAGAGCCTTGGAAAAAACATTATCAGATGTACGACTATGTAGTTGAAGAACTACCTTCAATCATAAATCGAGAATTTCCTGCAGATGAAAAACTTCAATCGATAATGGGTCATTCAATGGGAGGTCATGGAGCGATATCAATTGCGTTAAAAAATCCTGACAAATACAAGTGCGCATCAGCCTTCGCGCCCATTGCTTCTCCAATGAATTGTCCTTGGGGAGTCAAGGCTTTTAAGAACTACCTCGGTGACGATGAGAGCAAATGGGCTGACTACGATTCGGTCGAGCTCATGGGAAAAGCAATCCAACCAATTCCGATGCTGGTAGATCAGGGGTCAGCAGACCAATTTCTAGAGGAACAACTAAAGCCTTCGCTATTGGTAGAAGTAGCTAACCGGACGGGTTATCCCCTTCGTTATAGCCAGATCGATGGTTATGACCACAGCTATTTTTTTATCTCGAGCTTTATCGAGAAGCACTTACATTTCCATGCTGGAATTTTAGGGAAAGGTGTTTAAGCCGCGATCCAAATCAGCAGTCCGCATACCAGTGCAATTACTTGTCCTATTCTATCTGTTAAGGCAAACAACACTGGGTCTTCCTCGAGTTTTCCCTCATTAGCGAAATGCCAGATACGAACCAGCAACACCATAAATAGCGGGCAAATTAACCATAGTACGAGAGGTGAACTGTAGAGCTGGGTTGTTTCTGGCGAAGTTATGTAAAGCATAAAAACTGCTATAGCAAATCCGCTGGAGCCTATACCTATTCTTGAAAGCAACGGCGTATGCACATCATGATAGGCCCTCCCTTCGATCCTATGTTTACTCTCTGCAACTAGATTTAACAATTCCGTTACTCGTTTAACTAGGGCCAAGCCAAAAAACAAAAATAAAGAAAACGCCACTAGCCAACCTGTAGCTTGAACAGTAATTGCTGCAGCACCTGCTATTATTCTGAGGGTATAAAGCATAGCTAGAGTAATGGCATCCAGCAGAAATAAGCGTTTCAGGTAAAAACTGTATAAAGAAGTTAAGACTCCATAGCCTAACAGCGCCAACAAAAATAAGAATGGAAGTTTGAAGGCGATAAGAAATCCTCCCAAAAAGAGAAGCGGGGCAGCAATAAACCCGACCACTAGTGGAAGCTCACCTGACGCAAGAGCGCGATGACGTTTCGATCGATGTTGTCTATCACTGAGCAAATCCAGCATATCGTTAAGGAGATAGACACTAGACGCACACAAACAAAAACTTACATAAGCAGTGGTTGAAAGAAGCAATAGGTCAAAATCATTAACTTGGTGAGACAAGACCAAAGGCAAAAAAACCAGAAGATTCTTGAGCCATTGATGGGGGCGCATAGCTTCTAGAAGCTTTAGCGTTCTTGAGTAAGGTAAATCGAAGCGTATTAATTTTTTATTTTCAACTTTCTTTGCCAGATTATCTCCACAGTTAACTAGAAGCGCCTCGGCACTTTCTTTCCATATTGGTAAGTCATCAGCAGAATTTCCAGCATAAGAAAATGCTTCGTCAGAATTTATTTCTTTAATTTTTTTTAGCTTGTGTCTGGACTTCAGATTTATACATTCATCGCTACCGAAAACCTCGTCGAATAAATCCCAGCGCCGGCTAATACTTTCTACAGCAATCTGGTTTGATGCGGAGATAAGCACAAGTTTTCTGCCATGGGCTTTCTCTTGTTCCAAAAACTTTTGAAATTCTTCATTTATCGGAAGTCGATCTGCAGGCACAACTACCCGCTTCGCCAATTGAAATTTTAGATGAGCTCTTCCTTTTAAAAGCCAAAGCGGAATTGCAAATAAATAGAAAAAATTCTTCTTTAAAAGGAGTAATAACGACTCGAATATTAAATCTGTCTTGATTAATGTGCCGTCGAGATCAACAAACAGTGGAAGATGGGGATTTGAGCTAGTCAACTATCTAGATCTTTAATCGCTTAAATATGAATTCGGGAATCAAACATACAGTCGCCATAATTATACGCCAGTAGCCAGGAACATATACCGTATGATTTTTTCGATCGATACCGCGCACAATCTTATTCGCCACCAATTCAGGGGTTGACCACAAGAGACCTTTGTCAAACTTTGAGGTCATTGGTGAATCAACCAAGCCTGGTTTGATATCGATTACGTGGACTTTATGGGCTAGTAGTTTACCTCTTAGTCCTTGAAGATAAGTCGAAACCATCGATTTTGCGGCTCCATAGATAAAGTTAGGCTGGCGGCCTCTATCACCGGCGACAGAGGTAATTACTGCGAGTACGCCGCTTTGTTGCGCCTTAAACACTTTTGATAGTTCAGTGCAGAGTGAGATTATACTAAGACCATTAACATTGATTTCTTTTTTGGCTCTGTTGTAATCATTTTCGCAAGTTTCTTGATCTGGCAGTGACCCATGACAAAGCAGCGCAATGTCAATTTTTTCTAACGATTGCCTGGCTTGCTCGAGAGCTTCGCTGTGATTTTTCTGATTGCTTAAATCAAGCACATAATAAGCAACGGAATGCGCACCACGGATCATTAAATCTTCTTTGAGCTCGATCAATAACTCTGCATTTCGAGCAATAAGAAATAATTGTGCTTTGCGCGCTGCATACAAGCGCGCCGACGCTTTTGCTATTGCTGAAGTGGCACCAATAATCAGAATTTTCATTATCTATTTGTTTTATTTTTTCCGTAGATTTATTTCTACTGCGTCAATCCCAATCGCATCGACTGGCGGGAAACAAAAGTATTGCTTGGATCAAGGGTCTTTTTTATCTCCACAAAACGTTCCCAATTTGGATAAGCAGCCTTGAATACATCTTCACTCATTCTTGAGTCTTTGGCTAGATAGAGTCGGCCACCGTGGGCTAATAAAACCTCGTCGAGTTTATTGAGGAGAGGGAAAACATTTGGTTCATTTTTAAAATCTAGCGCCAATGTATAACCAGCAGTGGGGAATGACAGTAGGTTTTGATTAGCATTGCCAAACTTCTTCAAGACAGAAATAAAAGACCCTGTCGAAGATTCAGATACTATTTTTAGAATTTCGCGAATCCCTTCTCTGGCAGAGCTGGAGGGCATGACAAATTGGTACTGCAAAAAGCCTTTGGAGCCATAGAGACGATTCCAATTTCGAATATTGTCTAACGGGAAAAAATAAGAATCATAGTTTACGATTGAAGGGTTCTCGCGATGCTTCCACATTTCATAGATCGCGTTGTTGAATAATTTGTTGCTAAATCTATTTAAGAAAAATCCTGGAGTTGCGAACGGTACTGACAAGCTAACTCTAGATTTTGGTTGTTGTGGACCATCTGCACAATGGTCTGCCAAATGGAGAATTGACCTGCCGAGACTTTTCCCGCGGGCCAAACAATCCAGCCACGCAAAAGAGTGTTTGCTATCTTCGTTCTGGTCAATCAGATCCATGCAATCATCAAGATTTTTAGCAATAATAGAATTTCTTTTAATAAAGACACTTGATACTTTATGTAGAGAAATCGTGGCATTAATGATTATTCCGGTTAATCCCATCCCGCCGCAGGTAGCTAAAAATGCCTCCTTATTTTCATCGCGACTACATTGAATTATTTCCCCTGAGGACAGCAGTAAAGAAAAACTTCTTACATGGTCGCAAAAACTACCGTCTGTATGGTGATTCTTGCCGTGAATATCAGCCGCTATGGCCCCGCCAACCGAGACAAATTTTGTTCCAGGAAGCACAGGGGCGAAGAATCCCTCTGGAATGATAACTGTAAGCAGAGCACCCATAGATACTCCAGCCCCGCATTTTATGATACCGGTGGTCGCATTAAATTCTAAAAAACTATCCAGGAAGCGGCTACTTAAGACAGTATCCGCGAGAGAGCTGTCTCCATAGCTGCGGCCGGCACCACGCGCAATCATTGGGCCGTGTTTCTTTTTAGTTCCAAAAAGTTTCTGAATCGATTCTCGTGTGGGGGGTTCGAGTAATTCCGCGGTGACTCCCGGAAACCTGCCCCAGCCATGTAGTTGCATCTAAACTTCTCGCTTTGGAAATACGTAATGCTTGTCTAGCTGATACTTTACTACATATCCAATGGTCAAACCGATGACAGCACCTAAATATCTGGCGAATTTTGTACCATAGAGTAATTCGAAGCTGATTTCAGCCATCCAAAATAAAAGGGTTGTGCCTATGCCAGTGAGACTATAAGCGAGAAACTTTCGCATATCATTAAAGGCCGATGAAGCGCGGTAACCAAAGATAAAGCGCTTATCTAAATAGTATTTACAGATCAAACCGACTAGTGTGCCGGCCAGGATGCCCGCATAGATATTTAGAAACGCACTATAAAATCTAATTGTTAATTCTTGTGCGAAAAGATTTGCTAGTGTAGCGAACACAGCAAAGCTCGAATATTTAACGGTAATACTTAGCGATGTCATGATCTATAGATTGTTGGCATTTTTGTTTACTGCGTTATGTTAGTCTCTTCCTAGTATAATGCTAATAGTTATAGTCTCTGGCTTTAATTTACTGGCACTTAGATTCATTACTCATTCAGCAGAGGGCAACGGTAGATGGAAATGGATTTACAGGAAGTTCAGACCTTTGCTATTGGTATTGCTGAGCAAGCAGGTGAGATAGTTTGTAAGAAGAGGCTAGAGGCTAAGCTTTCTCATGAATTTAAACATGGCAATGAGTTGGTAACTAATGCTGATCTTGCAGCTGATAAATTTATTAGTGAAGAGATTAGTAAACGATATGGCAGTCACTTGATCTTGTCTGAAGAGCTCTCTCCCGATATTGGCAACCTTCAAGAAATCCAGGAATCAGTGTGGATTGTCGATCCTATTGACGGCACGGTGAATTTTGCCCATGGACATAATCAGTCAGCAGTCTCCATAGCCTTTGTCGAGCAGCAGCAAGTAAAAATTGGTGTTGTTTATAATCCTTTCACTAAGGAAATGTTTTCAGCCTTGAAAGGAGGGGGCGCCTTTCTTAACGATAGTCCGATCAGAATAGCGAATGAGCCAGCGCTTGATCGCGCGATTATTGCCACGGGGTTTCCTTACGAAAAATCTAATCTGGAACCCATGATTCAGCGACTACGCGTCGTATTACATCATTGTGCGGACATTCGGCGACTAGGGTCTGCTGCTCTCGATATTTGTTGGGTAGCGGCAGGGCGATTAGATGGTTATTACGAAAGCCTCTGTATTTGGGATTTTGCAGCTGCGAGGCTAATAGCAAAGGAGGCTGGTGCAGAATGCGGTCATTTTAGCGACGTGCCGGAGGGCATCGATCCGCAGTTCCACCCTGACGATTTGTTAATCGCTAATCCTGTTTTATACCCAGAGTTGAAGCGAATCTTAGGGTCTGCCGTAGAGAAAGAAACTCCATTAAAATCGCTGGGTTAAGCTAAGCTTTATAAACGATAAACGGATATCTTTCCGATTGACGAAAATCCTTATAGATCGTATGGTTGTAAGGTTATTTATGCTGAATTTTCAAAAGAGTGCCTGCTCGAGTAGGGTTATCCGATTCAGGCCGTATGATAGAGAAAACCCAATTTTCGGGGTCTATAGACTAATATTCTAAAGAATTATAAAGACTTAGGAGGAAGCGGTGAAAAAAGTGAGCTTATTAAAAACTTCGTTTCTGGCACTGGTACTTATGCCTGCGGTAGCAGCGGCAGCAGACCGTGTTGGAGATTTTTCACTATTGGATCAAGATGGTTATCACCATGGAATGAGTTGGTACGATGATCATCAGGCGATTGCGTTACTGGTCCAAGCTAATGATAGTGATGCAGCGGAAGTGTCCGCATTTGACGCACTGAAAGCCAAATTCGATGAGGCTGGTGTTGAATTCCTAATGATTAATCCAATGGGTCGTTTGAATCGACAAGCTGTACAGGACAAAGTTGCTGAATACGGTGTCGATATTCCTGTATTAATGGATGATGCGCGCTTGATTTCACAAGCGCTTGGCGTTGCTCGTGTTGGTGAAGTACTGCTCTTCGATCCGAAGCGATTTACCGTTGAATTCCGCGGATCAGTTGCCGCTGCGGGAGGTGCAATTGAACAAATTCTTGCCGGCGAAGAAGTATCACCAGCATTGGTCGAAACTTCTGGCATGGCGGTTTCTTTCGCGGCTGCGGAAAGTGTGCCTTCCTATGTGGCAGATATTGCACCGGTACTGGCTGAGCAATGTGCAACTTGTCATCGCGAAGGTGGAGTAGCGCCATTCGCCATGGATAGCCACACCATGGTGCAAGGATGGTCTCCGATGATTCGCGAAGTATTAATGACTCGACGTATGCCCCCCGGCCAGATTGATGGTCATATCGGCGAATTCATTAATGATCGGCTGGTTGATAATGATGATGTTCGCAACATTATTGCCTGGGTTGATGCTGGTGCACCAAAAGATGGTGACCATGATCCACTTGCTCTATTGCAATGGCCAGAATCCAAGTGGGCTTTTGGTGAGCCAGACTTGGTACTAGACATACCTGCTACCACCGTGCCAGCGACTGGCAATGGTGTATTTGTGAATGTCGAAGTCAACTTCGACATGGAGGAAGACAGGTGGGTGCGGGGCAGCCAGATTATTGCCGGTGATCGGACAGTCCTTCATCACACAGTTAATCGTTTAGATTTCCCAGGTGAATCTGGTCGACGCTTTCTTGGTGGAGATGGAAATAGGGACAAAGCAGACATTACTGCTTATATTCCGGGCGATACTCCAGATCTAGCACCACCGAATACTGGTGGATTGGTTAAGGCTGGATCAGTCCTTAAATTAAATATGCACTACACGCCAAATGGACGCGAGACAGTTGATAACAGCCAGCTAGGTGTTTGGTTCTATCCGCTGGGTGAAGTGCCTGAAGAGAGAATGTCAGGACAATGTGCCTGCGTTTTCCCAAATACTTGGACTACAATTCCAGCTAACGATCCGGCTTTTGAACAGACAGCCAGTATCGTTATTGAGAACGATGCGCACATCCATAGCTACCTTCCACATATGCATTTTCGTGGCAAGCGCATGCGCTTTGTTGCTGACTATCCAGACGGAACTAGTGAAGAGCTTATCAATGTTGCCAAATACAATTACAACTGGCAGCTAAGCTACACCTACAATGAGCCTAAGTTCGTTCCAGGTGGCACCAAGATTACCGCCACAGCAGCGTGGGATAATTCAGGGCAGAATCCAGCAAATCCAAATCCTGATCGCAACGTAGATTGGGGTAATGAGAGCTGGGATGAGATGTTTTTCGGCGCGGTGAGATGGAAAGACATCGACCAAGGCGGTGAAGACTAATTCAGGGTTACCTCTCTGAGTCAGAAATTAAAACCCGATCACTCCGGAGCGATCGGGTTTTTTGTGCCCGTGCCATGTTGGCTATAAGTTTTCACGCATAGTCAAAGGCTGCTTTGAAAGTTCTAGTCTGTTACCCAGGCCTGAAGTCACAGGGGAAATTTATTATGGGTCGTATTATGAGCCTAGCCTCTATCGCTAAACTAGCTCATATTCTCGCTTGGTTCGCTCATTGCCGGAATGCTTAGAGAATCTCGAATACGTCATAAGCAACTTTGCCCTCTACCTGCTTAGACTTTCCAACGAAAACCCGGTGATTTAGCCAATCGTATTTCTCGGATGCGGTGTTAAATACCGGTGTAACTCGCCAATACAAACCGGAGTCACCTCTGGCTACTACGCCCTTGTAAGTCATATAAATAATTGCACCATCATCGGTTTCCAAGGTGATGCGCACATCGAGACTACTGTGGCCTGAAACCTGAGTAATCCAGTCGGCCCCACCATCGTGCACCATGCCTTTTAAACGGGCGCCAGAAAAAGTGCCACCGGTTACTGGCGCAATGCTGGTATGCCCTGCATCAAGTTGAGGATCAACATCCAGCAGCAATTCTAATAAGAATTCAGACTCTAAGTCACTGGCAGGTGATTGTGCTGTGGCCATGAGAGGTACCCCTACGAGCATGAATGTGGCTATCAAGAAAGAAAACGTACGAAACTCTTTGATTTGATTAATCATTATTATTCTCCTGTTAAGGGCTTTGATGATAGTTCGAACCAATCAAGAAGTCACAGTCTCTTGTGTGTTTATTCTATTATCGAAGCGCTTCAAAATGGTAGGCAGATAAAGTAAGTCCAGTACTAATGCCAACACCACTATAGGGACCAGCAATTTCGCCGATTGCTGAAAATACAATGTATTCGCAAAGATCAACACAGTTGTGCCAAAAGCGAGCACTAACGTTGTAATAGTTAGTGCAGGGCCAGCAACCTTTATTGAGTGCGCAATAGAATCACTCTTGTTAGCGCCTGCCCTACGTCCTTCCAGGTAATGGCTTAGTATATGGACTGTATCATCGACTACCAGGCCAATACTTATACTGAACAACATCATAACAAAAGGATCCAGTTGTCCCACGAATAATGCCCATAACCCAAAAACAATAGTTGCTGGAAGTAAGTTTGGTACTACACTTAGTATTCCAAAATACAAACTTCTAAAACCAATTATTAAACAAAGTGTAATAAGTAATAGACTAATTGAATAACCTTGCAATAATTCAATTGTTACAAGTTCATCCATGCGAGCAAACAAGAGTATTCCGCTTCCATGGATTAGATTGGCTGTCTCGAAAGAATCGGTGAATTGGGCAGTAATCCTCTTATCTAGATCAATGATTTCCTGATTGGACATTGGCAACGCATTCACTGTTAGGGTCAACTGAGAACTAGTCTTGTTAAGAAAGCTCGCTAGGGGTATATAGTTTCTCTCTATAGTGCGATAGGCATTGAGATAGTTAGTATTAGTATCAGTATCAACTGGCAACAAAAAGTATTCTTCTTGATTGTCATTTACTATCTGATTAATTGTTTTCAATACGTCGGTCAAACTTATAACAGATTCAACATCTTCCTGAGACACTAGCCATTGTGAAAATTTGTCAATCTTGGTTAAAAAAATTGGGTCTATCGCACCGTTCTCTAGAGTGCTATCGATGCCATAGGTTAATGCTGGACCTCGATTCATGTGCTCGCTTACCACATCGTAATATTGACGAACCTCAGAATCGTCTGCTACGAAATCTAATCGATCAAAATCAGTTTCATTGAGAGGCAGCATTAACAAAGTAACAACTGCTATGGTGCTGCAAGTCCAAAAAATTCTTTTGTCATGCAAGTTAGTGAAATCTATGATCTGCTGAAGTTGATTCTGCAGAAAGGGGATATCTGTGGGATCAGAATCTTTGGGTAGCTTAGACAGCCATATAAGCAGGGAGGGCAGCATAAACAGGGTAAGCAGATAGGAAAAAATAATGCCAATCGCCACAATGCGCCCAAAATCTTGCACTGCTGGCGACGAGCACATGTTAAGTGATGAAAACCCTATAGCAGTCGTAATCGCCGCTAACGTTACTGGTTGGAAGTTGTAGCCCATGCTGTGGAGCATTGAAGCCACTTTCGATTGTCCTTTATGAAGGGCTTGTTTGTAGACTGAAATGATATGAACACTGGTAGCCACCGAAATTATGACGACGACCAAAGGAGCAATAATGGAAATATTGTTGAAAGCGAAGCTTAGGTAGCCCAATGCACCCACAGTGCAGAGCACAGTGAATAACACATGGGCGAGAATGCAAATCCCCAGTGTAATAGATTTAAAGCAGTAACAAATTACTAATACGCAAAGAAGAATTACGATCGGGAGAAGGGTGGTTAAATCATCTATCATGGCCTGCTGGCTAGATTGCTCAAGAAGAACATCTGCATTAGCAAATAGTGTTACTTCAGGATTTGATAGCCGTAACTGAGATTGCAGATCCAACACAGCAGTAGCAATTTCCAGCCGCTCTTCATTGGCAATATCTCTGCTGTTTAACGTAATAACAGCAAAAGTCAAAGCACCATTCTTCGAAAGCAAGTTATTCGTTAGCAGCCTATCCTTTCTAGCATTTTCGCTGACTTGTAGCAGCTCAGGGGTAGAATACTCCTCCAGTGGTTTGCTAAATAAACGGGCTTGAGTCTCAGGAGAAGTAAATTCAAGTATCGTCGTTATGCCGCGAATGCGGGGAATAGTGGTGAATGTTTCCTTGAGCTCTGCAATCGCATTGAGAACAGGGGGCGTGAAAATGGTTTCACCTGGTTGCGCAATGAATGCGAAACGAATTTCTGAGTTGGTAGGAAACTCATCACTTAAAAGCTCAAGTTCATCAAGATAAGGATCGCTTTCGGTTAGCAATGCGTCTAAGGAGGTATCAAAACTAGTTCGTAGTATCCCTATGCTTAGTAGCAGAGTAATGACAGTTGCAAGCATAATCAGGAATTTGTGATTAGCAACAGTTAAGTGTGCAACTCGTTGCGATAAAGAAAAATTTCGTGTTGCGATTTTCACTTAACTATTTCCAACTATCTTACAGTGTCCGATCCAACTTCTTATGCCACTGCTTAGAAATTTTTGTTTATGTAAGATGAAATAAAATTTACGTGTCCAATTTCGTTGTGGTGCAGTAAGTCGGACAAGGGTTCCCCGATTAAAAGCATCTTGTAACGTAAGCTCGGACAAACAACCAATTCCGAGTCCGGCCTCAACAGCTCTTTTTATACCTTCCGTATGTTGTAATTCTAATCTCAAATTAGATTCAGATAACAAGCCACTCATCGCTCGATCAAAAGCTTGTCGTGTTCCAGAACCTCTCTCACGGACTATCCAGTCTGCAGCGACTAAATCCCTGTCAGTTAGTTTTTTCCTTTTAGCCAAAGCGTGGTCAGGCGAGCAAAATAGTGAAAGCTCGTCTTCGCGCCAGTAGCTGACATCAAGATCTGCTTCCTGAAGCTCACCTTCGATCAAGCCAATGTCCAATTCGAAGTTGCGGACTTTGTTGGCAATAGCGAGGGTGTTTTCTACCTGTAGCTCTACTTGCGCGGAAGGGTGATCCTGCATAAAGCCCGACATGATACCGATTGCCAAATAATTGCCAATAGTTAATGTCGCACCCACTTTTAATTCGCCTATATCTGATTGATTTATAAGTGAATTTTCTATCTGTTCAGCTTGGGAGATAAGCGCTGTGGCCTTTGGTCTAAGCAAAGCGCCTTGTTCGTTAAGTTGTAAGCGTTTCCCGATCCTGTCGAACAAACGCACGTCGAAGCGATATTCGAGCTCTTTCAAGGCGGTGCTCGCAGCTGACTGAGACATCGCCAACTCAACTGCCGCGTGGCTCACATTCTGATGATTCGCTATCGCTATAAAGACCTGGAGCTGTTTGAGCGTAAAGTGCATCTAGAAAGTATATCTAATAAATAGATAATAGATATATAAACAATCAATTTTACAGATATATTATGGAAGCTTACAATCTGGCTTCACTTAAGTAGAGGCAATTAACAGTGGCTCATCTATCAACTCAATCTGTGACTGATGTGCATCATTGGAACGAATCGCTTTTCAGTTTTAAAACAACACGTGATCGATCCCTACGATTCGAGAATGGCCATTTTGTTATGTTGGGCTTGGAAGTTCAGGGGAAACCTCTGATGCGAGCCTATAGCATTGCGAGCCCAAACTACGACAAAGAGTTGGAATTCTTAAGCATCAAGGTTGCTGATGGACCCCTCACATCAAAACTTCAAAATATTAAAGTGGGTGATGAATTATTGGTTAGCAGTAAACCAACTGGAACTCTAGTTGTTGATCATCTTTTGGAAGGTCGCAATCTTTACTTAATTAGCACCGGCACAGGTCTCGCACCTTTTATCAGTATTATTCAAGATCCGTCTGTGTACGAAAGATTTGATAAAATAATCCTGACACATGGTGTTAGATTTACCAGCGAATTGGCGTATCAACAACTAATTAATAAAGAGCTTCCGAGCAACGAGTTCTTTGGTGATGATGTAAAAAGAAAGCTTGTCTATTATCCATCCGTGACTAGGGAAGAATTCTGCAATCGGGGGCGCATAACTGACTTAATGTTATCGGGCAAACTGTTTAAAGACATTGGATTGTCCCGAGCCAATCCAAGGCATGATCGTTTCATGATTTGTGGTAGCCCCAGCATGCTAAAAGATAGCTGCAATATATTGAACGACTGGGGATTCAGAGAATCCCGTCAAGGCATAAGAGCTCACTACGTGATTGAGCGGGCTTTTGCAGAGTAATCAACCCTGCAACAAAATCCTTATTTAGCCAGATCAAGCGTAATCGCCTGTAATTGTCTATTCGTGTAAACTAATTCATTGTTTTCGCTGTTCTAGATTTCATGCCTGATTTACTTCTATTTGGAGATTATCGTGAATAAGTTGTTCTGTCTCAAAATACGCGTTCAAGCTTTTGTAGCTCTGATACTTTTTTCAGCCATTGCTGTCGGCCAGGACTATGAAGTAGCTCGCACCAGTTTTGGTGCCCCTGATTTACAAGGAACATATAACATAGCCACCGTCACTATGTTGGAACGAGGCGAACAATTTGGTGGCGAGCTAGTTATCACGCCAGAAGAAGCCGCTCGAATTGGTCAGACTGGTGAAAGCTATCTTGATACGTTGATTGAAAGCGTGGGTGGAGCAGAGGCTGCTGTGGGAGGATACAATACTTTTTGGATGGATCCGGGCGAGCGCATGGCTTTAATAGATGGCGGGATACGTACTTCGATAATTGTCGAGCCAGAAAATGGTCGTCTACCCTGGGCCGAAGGCGCCCTGCAAGGCATTTTTGCCGCCCGAGCAGGGGTTGGTGAATTCGATGGGCCTGAAGTGAGGCCAATGGCAGAACGCTGCCTCGTGGGCTTTGGATCTTCCGGTGGTCCTCCCATGTTGCCGGTCTTGTATAATAACCATAAGCAGATAGTGCAGACTGAAGATTATGTAATGATAATGGCTGAGATGAATCACGATGCTAGAATTGTGCGCATGAAAGACAGTACGCATGATGAAATTGCTAAGTGGTTAGGTGATTCTGTTGGATATTATGACGGAGACACCTTGGTGGTTGAAACTACCAATTTTCATCCACAACAGGGCTTGCGTGGTGCTCTCCGACATTTCTTGTTTCTGTCTCCTGACGCCAAAGTGACTGAACGTTTCTCTCGACTTGATGAAAACACTTTGCTCTATAGTTTTACCGTTAACGATCCAAAAATGTTCTCTATGCCATGGACCGGAGAATTACCTATGAATGCTGTGGAAGATATTATCTACGAATACGCTTGCCATGAAGGTAACTACGCAATGCCGGGAATTCTCGCTGGTGGTCGCCGGGCGGAACATGAAGCAGCTTCGCAGAATTGATCATCTGGTAAAGACGAAGGGTGTTGTCATGGACGCCCATGTCTATGGCAGCATTAGAACTATTCGTAATTGCGATTTCGGAATTATAGCAATCCGGCTCTATCCAATACCCCATCCAAGCGTTTTTCCAATTCCGATGGTGCCGGATGCATCGGTAATCGATGCTCATTATTTGGCAACAGTCCCATGCGTTTCATCATGTATTTAATTGGAATTGGGTTGGTGTCATAGAATACTGATTTATTGAGCTCGAAGAGTTGATGGTGAAGTGACTTTCCTCTTTCTAGATCATTTTCCCAAACCGCCTGGCACATCTCTGCCAGAATTCCAGGACGCAAATTTCCAACGGCATTCATTAATCCAACTGCACCGATCGCCAATTCAGGAAAACTGAGTTCCTCTAGTCCCACAAAGACACTGAAATCTGGGAACTCAGCCAAACATTCAGAAACAAAGCCAAGATCGTTTACCGCATGCTTCATGCCAATGAAAGTTGAAGACTGCTGCTGTAATTGTCTAATGGTTTCAATAGTGATTGATACAGCAGCCCTGCCGGGAATGTGATAGATCATCCACGGAATATCTATGTCCTTGGTGATTTCAAGGTAATACTCAATAATTCCCCGCTGTGGTGGCCTAATGTAATAGGGAGTAACGATAAGTAGAGCATCAGCCCCAGCTGTGACAGCATGGTCAGTTAACGCTTTCGATTCCGCCAAGGACTGAGAACCCGTAGCAGCAACAACTGAGATAGAGTTATTAGACGCAGTGATAGCAACATCAACTAATTGATTTCTTTCAGCCACTGTCAGTGTGGAAGGCTCAGCTGACGTGCCATTTACCAGGATGCCATGAGATCCTTCGTTAACATGGAACTCAATTAGTTTTGCGTAGGTATCCAAATCCACATCACCATTAGAAAAAGGAGTGATTATCGGCGGAATTGATCCTTTTACTACGTTACTCATTTTACATTCCTTTTAGGAATAACTAGTTTTGGTTTTCCAAACTGTTGTTGAGATTTATCAGTTGGTTAAGAAGTTCTGTTAGGTCTCGCTTGCCCAATTTTCTTTCAATGGAACGGTATATTTTTTCTGACGCAGGAACTACTTGCTGATATTTTTTCTGCCCCCTCGCTGATAGACTAACCAGCACTTTGCGTTGATCCCCGATATCTGTTGACCGCTTAACGAAACCCTTCTCTTCCAAGTTCTTTAGAATCCTCGTTAGGCTTGGAGGTAGAATCATACTTTGTTGTGAAAGTTCGAATGCTTCTATTTGTTTATTGGTTGCAAGCACACGAATCACTCGCCATTGCTGATCGGTCAACCCAAACTGCCGTAGCATTGGTCGAAACAGGAACATGGTGGATTCCCGCGCCTGCAGTAATTGCATGGGTAAGCTTCGATTGATGTTTCTAAGTTTCGCCATTAAATCAAATTTGTAGCTATATCAGTTCTTCAATAATTGGATTGGACAGTATTCCAACACCGGGGACTTCGACTTTAACTACATCGCCTCCACGCAGATATTTGGGTGGATCAAATCGAGCGCCTGCACCACTGGGTGTTCCTGTAGCGATTAAGTCTCCTGGCTTTAAACGGTAGAAGGAGGATAAATAGCTGACAAGAAAGCGAAAAGGAAACATGAGATTATCCGTAACATCGTTCTGTCTTTCTTCGCCATTAACTCGAGTAACGACCTGTAACTTACTCATTGGGTCAACTTCATCGGCGGTGACCATCCAAGGGCCAACAGAACCAGAACCTTCAAAGTTCTTTCCTTGGGTTACATTGAACTTTGCATGCCGCAGGTAATCTCTTACCGATCCTTCATTCATAATAGTAAGGCCGGCTATGTGCTCGTGGGCGTCTTCTTCAGGAATTCTTCGCCCCTCTTTTCCTATTATTAAAACTATCTCACCTTCGTAATCTAATTGTTCAGATTCTGGCGGGTTGTTGATCTGTTGCCCATGCCCGACAAGAGACTCTCTGCTGCGCATAAAAACACTGGGATACTTGGGTAGGTCACTATCGTCTTTATACTCTGCATTGCGGTTGTTGTAATTCACCCCGATACAGATAATTTTTTCAGGATTGGGAATAGTCGGCTTATATTGGATGTCATCCAATGAGCAATCAGCTTCCGAAGAAGTGACAACTTTAGTGAGTTCTCCCAAGCGTCGCTCACGAATTGCTTGCCGAAGATCTATTATTTCAGGGTAGCGTTTGGAAAGGTTCACAACACCCTCACTACTTATCCCCCCAAAGTAAGACTTGTTGTCCTTTGTAAAGCTGAGAAATTTCATAGTGAATTATTCCAATTGCTAATTGTGCGTTTGCAACGTCATATGTGGCGCAAGAAAGTACATGTATTGATTTATTTAATATATTAAGTAATATAAAAATCCAATGCTAGCATTTTGAGATTTGATTTATGCCTCATCAAATCATAGAAGTCTCTTCGAATATTAGTGAGGAACTTGAACTAGAAGGTTTGGTTCGAGTACTCCACGAATGCGCTGCCCAACAAAATGTATTGCCTGTAAGGGGTTTGCGCACGCGAGTTCATATCGCATCCCGCTGCCTAATAGCAGATCAATCCTCGGACTATGGGTTTATCGCAGTTTATTTGCGTATCGCTGAAGGGCGCTCTTTAGAGACCCGTAAGGAAGTTGGTGAAGCTCTTTATGAATGCTTGTGCAGGCATGTTGATGAGAATATGGTCGATGGGCCATTAGCCCTATCCTATGAAATTCAGGAGATAAGTACTGAAACGCGATGGAACCGCAATCGAATTCCAGAGTTCATGTCAGACCAGGAGAATCCTTCATGAGCCGGGAATTGCTTGAAGAAAATCTGCAGAAAATAAAGCCGTTGCTTGCAAAATTTTCTGTAGAACCTATTAAACACTTTATAAATGGTGAATCAGTAGCAGCTGTCAACGGTAAAACATTTAGCAATCATTCACCTGTGGATGACTCTCTGATTGGAGCAGTATCGGCTGGCACTGCTGAGGATATCGATATTGCCTGCCGAGCAGCGGAAGCAGAGTTTGATGATTGGGCGTCACTCCCTGGCAAACAACGCAAAGAACTTCTACATGCAATCGCTGATGCAATCGAAGCAAACGCGGAAAATATTGCTTTAGTTGAAAGTTTTGATACTGGCCAGCCCCTAAGGTTTATGAAAAAAGCTGCAATTCGTGGTGCTGAGAATTATCGGTTCTTTGCCGACATGGCAGCAGATGCACGCAATGGTCTTTCTCTGCCAGCACAACAACATATGAATTATAGTACCAGGCAGCCAATTGGTCCCGTTGGCATCATCACGCCTTGGAACACACCGTTTATGTTATCAACGTGGAAGATCGCACCAGCCTTAGCAGCGGGATGCACAGTCGTGCATAAACCGGCCGAATGGTCACCCTGTTCTGCTTCCTTGTTGATAAAAATAATGCACGAAGCTGGTTTACCTGCTGGGGTCGTCAATACTGTTCATGGCATTGGTGAAGTTGCAGGTAAGGCACTTACGGAACACGAAGCCATTAAAGCAATTGCCTTTGTAGGTGAGTCTCAGACTGGCAGTGCGATTATGAAGCAGGGCGCTGACACACTTAAACGTGTTCATTTTGAATTAGGAGGTAAGAATCCTGTCATCGTTTTTGACGATGCGGATCTCGAACGCGCATTAGATGCAGTAGTTTTCATGATTTACAGTTTGAATGGTGAACGCTGCACGTCATCGAGCAGACTATTGGTACAGTCTACTATCGCGGAAGGATTTGTTGAAAAGGTAAGGGCAAGAGTCGCAGCTTTGAATATCGGCCATCCATTGGATCCAGCCACAGAAATTGGCCCGCTAATTCATCCTATTCACCTCAATAAAGTAGCGTCCTATTTTGATATTGCCAAAGATGAAGGAGCGACTATTGCAATCGGTGGCAATGTGTCAGATCTAGACGGTAAAGGCTGTTTTATTGAGCCAACATTGTTTACCAAAGCAAGCCCGGACATGCGCATTTCCCAAGAAGAGATTTTTGGGCCAGTACTTACGGCTATTGAATTCGTTGATGAAGCAGAGGCAGTGGAGATTGCAAACAGTGTGCGTTACGGCTTGGCGGGCTATGCCTGGACCGGCGATGCCGGCCGTGCAATAAGACTTGGTAGAGACTTGGATGTCGGTATGGTGTGGGTGAATTCTGAGAATAATCGCCATTTACCTTCGCCGTTTGGAGGCATGAAAGCCAGCGGTATTGGCAGAGATGGTGGCAATTACAGTTTTGATTTTTACATGGAAACGAAAAATGTTTGTATTGCCACAGATGATCATCACGTTCCCAAACTCGCGAGGGTCTGAAATATGAGCCTCTATCAGGTACAAAAATTTTTGTATCACTTAAATCGTGACGAAGAAACGCAACAAGCTTTCTCCACTGATAAAGCCGCTGTACTCTCAAGGTATGATTTTTCGATGGAAGAGTATGAAGCACTGCATTCAGGCGATATCGGGTTACTTTACGTGCTGGGCGTAAACGGTCAGATACTGATGCACTATGCAGCATTCTTGCAGGTGGAATGGTTTGACTATTTGCAGCTAATGCGAGAAGGCGTGGATAATCACGGCCCAGTTCGCGCAGGAATTTATGCGATGACGGCGGGGGGAGAGCAATTTGCAGAAACTCTCGTTACATCCGAGGACTCTGACTAATGAGCTTGGTCTATGCTGGAATACTAAGTCATGCTCCGGGGATAACTGGCCGAGCGAATCTTGCGACTAATACCTTAGTGCGTGATGCTTTTTATAATTGCTTAGAAGATCAACGGAAGGAGATTGAAGCAAGCGGGGCTGAAGTCTTAGTTGTTGTAGCGGCGGAGCATTTTGCGAATTTCTTTATGGATAATATGCCAGCCTACTGTATCGGCATTGGGGAGAAACATCATGGCCCTGTCGAAGATGCTGAATGGTTGAAAATTCCAAAAACCTCAATTCCTGGCGCGCCTGATTTGGCGCTGAGGCTTGCCAAAAAAGTTATGCAAAGAGTTGATATCGCTTACTCGGAAGAATGGAAGTGTGATCACGGGATCATGGTACCTCTGCATTTTTTAACACCAAATTTTGATATGCCAGTTGTTCCTTGCAATATAAATTGTCAGGGTCCGCCACTAACGCCGCTGACGAGAGTATGGCGATTTGGTGAGGCCCTCAGACAGGCGTGCGATGAACAATCTGAGAAAATAGCAATAGTCGGCACTGGTGGTATTTCCCATTGGCCGGCAACGCCTGATTCCGGCAAAATCAATGAGGCTTGGGATCGAGAGTTTTTAGAGCAATTGATGAATCAAGACAAACAAAAGTTGCTTAGTTATTCCGATGAAGATGTTTATGATCAGGCAGGCCAGGGTGGATTCGAGATTCGAACACTGGTTGCTGCCGCAGCGGCTGCGGGTGGTAAAGGCGATTTGCAGTTTTATTCCGCAGAGCTGCCGATTTTCGCAGTAGGATGCACCGTTGCTCGATTTGAAATTTCGAGTTAAAGGTAGAAGGCATGAGTGAAAATTCAAACCCATTTCTCTACAATTGCTGGTACCCAGCAGCCTGGGTTCATGAGCTGGCTGATGCTGGAAAAGTAGCGCGAGTGTATCTCGAAAAACCTATTGTCATTTACAAAGGCGAAAGTGGTAAATACATTGCGTTGGATAATCGATGTTGTCACAGGGGTGCTCCGCTTTCTTTAGGACGAATAGAAGGCGATTGCATACGCTGCATGTACCACGGTATGAAATATGACGACAGTGGCGCAGTGATTGAAATTCCGGGGCAGGATTTTATTGGCCCGAACCATCGTGTGCAAAACTATCCAGTCGTCGAGAAAGGCAATCTCTTATGGATCTGGATGGGTGACCCTGAACTCGCTAGAGCTAATGATATTCACGATTACGAACCACTTTCAGATCCAACTTGGCGTGGGTTTGAGAAAGAAGCCTATCTGCACTATGACGCCAATTGGATGTTAATCGTCGATAATCTAGCGGATTTTTCCCATCTAGCCTTCGTGCACACCAATACGCTAGGAGGCTCTGAGGATTATGCCTTCGTGACTAACCCAGAAGTCGAGAAGCTCGAAAGAGGTTTCAATATAGTCCGCTGGAGTAAGGGCGATGCGCCTGCACCTTATCACCTTAAAGTGAATCCCGATGCTCCGAAGAAAATTGATCGATGCAACAGTGTGCAGATGTTGGTGCCAGGCAGTTTCTTTATGTCTACGATAATGGCGCCGTTAAACTGGGATCCAAGTAGTGAGAACTTCGACGGAGTTAAGCAATATCGAAATTGCCAGTTCATGACACCAGAGACTCGTTCAACTACTCATTTCTTTTGGAACTATTTACATAATTACCAGATAGACGACCCAGCTATTTCTGTTTCATTGAAGGCCAGCCTTCTTGAAGGTTTTATGGAAGATAAAGAAATAATTGAAGCCCAACAAAAAATGTTGGAATACCACGAAGAGTTTCAACCCAAAGGCCTTCAGGGAGATGAGGCGCTGATACACTTTCGGAAAGTTTTCAACCAGCTCTTAAAAGAAGAACAAGAAAATTATCATTTTCATACACGTCAGTTAGGCAATCCAATTATCTAGTAATACCGAAGGAATTTTTCATGCAGCGACAATGGGTTTATACAGGGATAATTCTATTCTTGTTTTTAATTTTGGTATTTGGTGTTCCGCTCTTCCCTGACTTTATGGCCATAGACATTTTTGGCCCCATGAATCTTGGTATGCTCGTGTTTCTTTTTCTCCATTTGTTGACACCGATACTGGCGTTCCGCTATCTAAAGCAAAGTCAGGGAGAGTGAGCCGTGGGTATCTTTCTTTTTCTTATCATTATCATTGGTACAGTTGGGTTAACCATTGTTGCTTCGAAGAGAACATCTAGTGCTGCCGACTTTTTTGTTGCAGGCGGCAAGATTGGAGGACTTTCTAACGGTTTCGCAATCGCCGGTGATTTTATGTCGGCGGCAACATTATTAGGAATTACAGCGATAATTTTTGGTGCTGGATATGATGCTGTTATCTATCTAGGTGCGCCATTAGGTGCATTCTCTATTGTGATTTATCTCATGTCAGATAAGTTGAAAGCACTTGGCAAATACAGTTTTACCGACATAATTTGTGCTCGCTTAAAACAAAAACCTATTCGAATTCTTGCTGCAACTACGACTCTAAGTTTTTCCTTGATGTATTTGATGGTACAGATTGTCGGTGCAGGTGCATTGATCGAAGTATTATTTGGTATTTCTTATATCTGGTCAGTCATTATTGTCACAGCACTAATGGTTATTTATGTAGCTGTTGGTGGCATGTTGGCGACAACCTGGGTGCAGATCACTAAAGCTATTTTGTTGCTTGTTGGTGTAACAGTTTTAGCATTGCTGACTCTGGCGAGCTTTGATTTCAGTTTTTCTTCTATGTATGAGGCAGCTCAATCTAATCATGGTACGGATGGTCTGTTGACTAAAGCAGGCGGACTTGGTCTCACTTCGCTTTCGGCGGTTTCTCTAGGCATCGGGCTTTGTCTAGGCTTGGCCGGATCACCCCATCTTTTAATGCGTTTTTTTACTGTTAAAGACAAAGCTAGTGCGCGAGTGTCGGCAGGTGTTGCTCTTGGAGCTATTTCCTACGTTAATATACTAATATTCTTTGTCATAGGAGTTGGCTCAGTTGCATTGGTTAAAGGCAACCCTGCTTACTTGGATAGCACGGGCGGAATAATTGGTGGCAGCAATATGGTATCAGTACATTTAGCTGACGCCGTTGGTGGTGAGATTTTTTTAGGCATCATTGCCGCAATCGCTTTTGCGACAATACTTGCTGTGGTCGCCGGTTTGATGTTGGCATCTGTCACTGCGCTTACCCATGATATCTACACGAATGTCATCATGAATGGTGAAGTCGACCAACATAAACAAATTAGGTTATCTAAATATGCAGCCGTTGCTCTAGGAATTGTCGTTGCCTTATTAGGTATAGCTTTTGAGCGGCAAAATATCGCTTACTTGGTGAGCCTAACCTTAGCGATTGGAGCTTCGACAAATTTTCCATTGCTGATATTGAGCATGTACTGGCAGGGATTGACGACTAAAGGAGCTGTAACTGGCGGAGTTATGGGACTTGTTACTGCAATACTGTTGATGGTGCTTGGCCCGGCAGTATGGGTTGATGTGCTAGGAAATGAACAACCTATCTTTCCACAAGCTTATCCTGCCCTTTTCTCCGTATCTTTGGCGTTCTTTACCATGTGGGTGGTATCCATATTCGATCGATCAGAGCAGGCTGCTGAAGATAGAAGCAAGTTTGAAATAATGAAAGCTGCTTAGCTCTTTGTTTGTTGCTAGCGAGAGTCCGTGGTAAAAACATCCAGATCGTTCGCGAGAATTACTTCTCCATCATATAGAGCTTCTATTTCATTTAATACAGATGACTCTGCTGTCCCATAAAACAAGCCATGATAGAGCACCAGCTTTTTTGGTTGTGCAATTCGAGCCAGGCGCGCAAGCTCATCTGAAGTAGTGTGCACGCTATTATGGTAGCGCTGAAAACCCGGTGAATTTTGTTCTAAGCCTTGGCGTGAGATTACCTCATGAAAGAGTAGGTCAACCCCTCGAGCTTTTTCCGCAATGACTTCGCTATAGGCAGTATCACCACTAATAACTACAGAAAGATCATTGGTAGTAATTTTGAAACCAAATGCAGGATCAATATCACCATGATCGACAAGAAAAGCTTCGATAGTTAAATCATCTTCGTGCAGCAATATTCCGGGAGTAATTGTCGCTGCATCGACTCTAAAACCATCAGGGTTAGTAACTGGTTGCACACCATTGATTCGAAAATTGGCATCAATTGAAATTAGTTCATCTAAGGTATTTGCAATAGATTCAACACCTATCGGCCCCCAAGCTCGCAAACCATTGCTCCTCCGCCACCACAAAGTATGTGCAAGCTCAGAAAAATCCATGATGTGATCACTGTGCAGATGAGAAAGAAAAACACAACAAATTTGAGTGGGGTAGAGCGAAGGAATGTCATACTTATAGCGAGCAATCGTAGCCTGACGAATAGCACCTGAGCCAACGTCAAACAAATAGCTTTGTCCTTTGTGAATAACTGCAATACTTGAACCCGCGCGGAAGGCGTCGGGAATTGGTGTGCCTGTTCCCAGAATAACCACCTTGGTCTTTTCAGCCAGTTCTTCTGGACTAGGTGCTTCTCTGGATTCTATACGAGCACTAGGAAGAGTCAGTGCATAATCGGCCGGATTAACTGGGTTAGAGCTGCAGCCCGCAACTAATGCTATACAAAGTGGGCAAAGAATTGATGCGACTCGACTGATTGAGTAAGAATTTATCATCGCAGAAAAAACATTATTGATTAATTTGGAGAAGCATAGCGTGAGGACTCTAAAAAGCAAAAATAATTTATCTATGCACTGGAAATGAAGCAGGCAATCAAGAATTATTCATTCAGTGGAAACTAAAGGTGCGCGGCGAATCTAGTCCAATGATCTCGTTAAAAACAGGAGTAGTGCTCACAAATCCTCGGGCAAGCCTTTAATTAGAGGCAAAAAAAGGGGCGCACTGCGCCCCTTTTTTTAATAATGCTGTCGTAAGTATCAAAAGATCGCGACTAAACACCCTTTTGAATCTGGAATGTTCTCCATATTAACAGTGCCGCCAGCGAGGATAGTGTCTAGCGCATCTTTTAAATACCACTCGTTGGCATTATTGCGCTGAGTTTCGTATCCGAGCTGATCATTAATAGGGCCGCGGAACAAAACCTTTTGGGTATTTGGATTCACTACAAAGACTTCCGCAGTTCTTTCTACCCCTAAGGCTTTTGCGAGGTTTTGACCATCATCTTTTAATATAGGGAAGTCAATTCCAAACTCATCAGCTTCTTTTGCAATACGTGGAAGATTATCCTGAATATTTGAATTGAACATGCTGAAGGCAATATTCTGTTCTGTGTATTCTCTGCGAACTTCGCGGTAGTTTGGTAATGCGATTCGGGCGATTGGACAGCCAACGCCTTGCACGTAAAAAACAGCGAGTTCGAAATCTCTATACGTGTCCAAGTTGTGAACTTCACCAAGGTGGTCGGTGAGTTCAAATTCAGGCATCGAACGCAACCAATCATCTGCAAGGACAACCACCGTTGAAATAGCCAAAGCGTTACAGATTAATATTTTGCTCAG
This sequence comes from uncultured Pseudomonadales bacterium, assembly GCA_964275945.1. GTDB lineage: Bacteria > Pseudomonadota > Gammaproteobacteria > Pseudomonadales > Pseudohongiellaceae > UBA9145. The sequence goes on along the minus strand of CAXYEH010000050.1, from coordinate 51,253 downwards.
CGATTTCATTCTTCAACTCCTTATACAACAATCTAAGTATTCGTCTTTCTGTTACACAAATTACAACTGGCTATTAGCTCTGGTTCAACCAGAGATTTGAGTACAAGTTTACCGGATAACAGTGTATTTGCTCAAAGTTTGTCTATCTAGATTAAGATCAACGGCAGAATCAATGCGATAAATTGGCGCCGACACCCAACAGAACAGCTATATAGTAGCAATATAGCCAGCCTCTACCTAATTTTTAGATCGGCTTTGTCACAGAAAATCATACGAGATGTGTGCATTTTTTAGTAACTGATTAGCGATGGAATGAATTCTTAATTTGACAGTTAGTTTTCTCTTCATTGAGACGAGACGGCAACAGGAGTAAGATTCTAGATTGTCAGCAGTGTGTTGATTACACTGGACTTTCACTAGGCACTCGGAGATTAAAAATGACAAAGAATGCGGCTCTCCTTGCAGTTCTCATACTATGCTTTAACGCCACGGCTCAAGATTGGGACATGCCTCGCACTCCGGACGGCCAACCGGATATGCAAGGAATTTGGTCGAATGCTTCCCAGACTCCTCTAGCTAGACCCGAAGAATATGGGACCAAAGGTTTTTTGAATGAAGATGAAGCACAGGCTCAAATGCAAGCCTGGCGTGACAGATATGATCGACAAGGTCAGGCTATCGAGGGCGATCGCGCGGCGCCCACTGACGGCAATGCAAATGCTGGCTACAACAGTTTTTGGTGGGACCCTCGAACTCAAACGATCGAAATAAATGGTCAATACCGTACATCAATTATTGTGGACCCTCCTAATGGGCAAATTCCTTTTATAGGTGGAGAAAATCCACGTAATGATCTTCGTTCTAAATGGCGCTCTCGCCCGGGGGTAGAGGCCTATGATGGGCATGAGATTCGGCCGCTAGCGGAACGCTGCCTGCTTACTTTTGGATCCGGCTCTGGGCCGCCTATGTTGCCCATTCTTTACAATAATAATTACCAGATTGTGCAAACTCCAACTCATGTAATGGTATTTGTTGAGATGGTTCATGATGCCCGCATAATTCCTTTAGATCAGGATCACAATCCAAATGACCTAGAGAAATGGATGGGAGATTCTGTTGGCTATTGGGATGGAGATACCTTGGTTGTTCAAACAAAAAACTTTCATCCACAACAATCTTTTCGTGGATCTTCTAATGATTTGGTCATCACTGAGCGTTTTGATCTTTTAAATATCAGCAAGATTAAGTATACGTTTACTATCGAAGACCCGCTTACCTATTCCCAGCCATGGACGGGTGAAGTCGCAATGAATCGAAAGCCCGAAGATGAAGTGATGTATGAATATGCCTGTCATGAAGGAAATTATGCATTTCCAGGTATTATGGGAGGGGCCCGTCGCTTGGAGATGGAAGCCGCTGCAAACTAATTTTCATTAATGTTAATCAGTTATTTATGACTACTTCTGACAAGAGTTGTGAAAATCTGCCCTGCGCTGGGTTTCTTTTGCCTAATTAACCTCGGGGATTATCTAAAGTATTAAGCAGAGAATCGAAATGTGCTGCCTAATTGGATATAGTGTTTTCCTCTAGTTCTATAGAGAAATATCAGCAGATAGAAATAATACGAATAGTAAACGGAATTTTTTATTGATGCCCTCCTCAGCCGCCAAACTCTATGACGATATTGTGTTTGGTAAACCTACACTCGTAATCTCGGTGCTTCTCTTGCTGGTCGTTTTTTTCGCGTGGCATGCACAAAATTTTCGCCTAGATGCATCGGCGGATTCATTGCTGTTAGAGAATGACCCGGATCTTGAATTCTCTCGAGAAATTGGTGACCGATACGGTATAGGTGAATCAGTCATTGTGGCTTACACCCCCTTTACTGATCTATTCGACCCCAAAACTCTTCAACTACTTAGTGAACTTCGAGAAGATTTATTGGCCTTAGATCGTGTTGAATCTGTGGACTCAATACTCAACGTTCCGGTGTTTGGCGATACGCCGTTAACAGGAATATCAGAAGACTATCTTACCATTCAGGATGAAGAGCAAGATCTAGAATTAGCTCGTCAAGAAATCATGGATAGTCCTATTTTTCAGAATGCGTTAATAAGCCCTGATGGCAATACAGCAGGTTTGTTGGTTGGTTTCTCAATTGATGAAACTTCTCGCACCTTATTAGCGCGTCGTACTGAATTGAGAAATCTAGAGCGAGATGATGGCCTTACTGAAGAAGAAGCGTTGGAATTAGTTGATGTTGAAGCAGGGTACGCAACCGACAGCGTAATAGCAGCAGACCGGCAAAATGAAATCATCAGTGATATTAGAAATGTACTCGATAATCACAAGGATAGTGCTCAGATATATCTGGGCGGTGCACCTATGATAGCTGATGACTTGGTAACTTTCGTAGAGGCTGATCTGCGCAGTTTTAGTATTGCAGTGGTGTTGCTCATAATTGTGGCACTCGGTCTAATTTTTCGAAAATTGCGCTGGGTAGCAATGCCTCTAGCATGTTGCGCTGTAGCCGGCACTATTATGGTTGGAGTTCTTGGGCTCATGGATTGGCGAGTGACTGTTGTATCTTCTAACTTTATTTCGCTACTTCTAATTATTATGATTTCCTTAACCGTGCATTTAATTGTGCGTTATCGAGAATTACGTGCAACTAGGCATTACAGTAATCACGATAAGATACTTCGGCATGCAATTCGAAGTATGTTTCGGCCCTGTCTCTACACTGCGCTTACCACAGCAGTTGCCTTTGGTTCTCTTATCGTTAGTGGAATCCTGCCGATTATCACCTTTGGTTGGATGATGGTGATGGGCGTCTCGACAGCGCTTGTAGTGGCATTCACTTTATTTCCAGCAGTCATGAGTATGCTTAAGGCTGATGACACGCAGCTTTCTTCCAACTTAAGACTTAACCTCACCGCAGCTTTGGCTACTATCACTGACAAGCTTAAAGGAAACGTTCTTATTATTTATGGGCTGATTCTGGTGTTGAGTGTAATTGGCTTAACCAGGCTTCGCGTAGAAAATAGTTTTATAGACTACTTCAGAGAAAGCACAGAAATATTTCAAGGCATGACACTCCTTGATGACAAGCTTGGAGGAACACTGTCCTTTGATGTTGTGGTGGATTTGCCCGATGCTGAAGAAGAATTTGACGATGGCTTCGATGATAGTTTTGGAGATTTTGATGATGGCTCTGGCGATAGCTTAGATAATGATGGTTATTGGTTTACCGCTGCCAAAATGGATCAGATAAAAGCGATTCACGAATATTTAGACAATGATCAACAAACAGGAAAAGTACTCTCTTTTGGGGCGGTTATACAATTAGCAGAGAAGCTTAATGCTAATGAACCAATAGACGGATTGTTATGGGCGCTACTCTATAGCCGAATACCAGAAACTCTTAAGGATACAGTATTGAATCCTTTTGTTTCGATAGAAGACAATCAACTGCGGTATAATGTTAGAGTTATTGAATCGGCGGAAGGTTTAAATCGCAATGAACTACTGAGGCGCATTGAATCTGGCGTTGAACGAGAATTCGGGTTCGAAGACGAAGAAGTAAGATTAACAGGCATTCTCGTGATGTATAACAATGTGCTACAAAGCCTATTTCAATCACAAATTCTCACTTTGGGTGTAGTAATGCTGGCCATCATGCTGATGTTTCTTGCTTTATTTCGTTCGTGGGTCATTGCTCTAATTTGTATCGTTCCTAACGCCATTGCTGCCGCAGTTGTTTTGGGAATTATGGGGTGGTTAGGCATTCCACTAGACATTATGACGATAACTATCGCCGCTATTTCTGTCGGAATAGGCGTAGATAACACTATTCATTATATGCACCGGTTTCGACGTGAGTTTCCGAGATTTGGTAAGTACCGAGAGACCATGTTTTTCTGTCACAACAGTATTGGAAGAGCGATGTATTTTACTTCCATGACTATCGTGGCTGGTTTTTCAATTTTGGCTCTGTCAAATTTTATTCCGACAATTGTATTTGGCCTTCTTACTAGTTTCGCAATGCTAGTAGCATTAACAGGTTCTTTAACTTTGCTGCCCCAATTGCTGATTACGTTTAAGCCTTTGGGAGAAGAAACCCTGTAAGGGTCATAGCAAGAGATAAGCTAATCGCAGTGAACGGCTTGCTAATATTTGCTCGACTGTTTTATGCTGCGTTCGCGCACGAAAGTTGAATTTATAAAGAGTATGCCTATGAAGTCTTTTAGATTGTCCATGATCGTAATTTTCCTGGGATTGTTAGCCTCCTGCGGTGGAGAACCCCAAACACCTGCTGAGCCGACTATTGTTGAGGCTTTCATGGCAGATCCCGAGGCAGTAGGGCGAGGGCGGGCGCTTTTCGCTGGCAGTTGTTCCGGCTATTGCCATCGCATTCAACCCGGCGAATCAGATGCCTTATTCCTCTTTGACTGTGAATGGAAAAATGGCGGTAGCGATCAAGAGATCTTCGACACCGTTACCACTGGCGTCCCCAATACTCGAATGGTTGGCTTTGGTTCAAATTTTCCAGAAGGCGATGATGACTTATGGAAAATCATCGCTTACCTACGCAGCAACCAGCAAGCTTGTTCATAATATTTTTACACTAATTAGGAATCATTCATGGCTTTAAACTCACCAGACAAGGAAATTAAGGAAGCAAAAGAAGCAGGTCGCTCAGGCTTTATGGATGAGAAGCTGTTCAAATCCAGATCACTCACAATATTTGGTGAAATCAATGACAAGATAGCGCGATCTGTGACTGAAAGATTGTTAGCGTTAGCTGCTGAAAGCGACGATGCAATCTCTATCTATATAAGTTCACCAGGCGGGCATGTTGAATCTGGTGATGTCGTTTATGACATGATTAAATTTATTAAGCCAGCGGTAAAAGTAATTGGTACCGGTTGGGTCGCAAGTGCAGCTACTACAATCTACCTTGCAGCAGATAAGGAAAATCGTTTTGCCCTACCTAATACGCGTTTTCTCATTCACCAACCACTTGGGGGTTCACAGGGTGATGCGACCGATATTGCGATTCAGGCAGAGCAAATCGTCAAAACCAAGGCGAGAATTAATCAGCTAATAGCCAAGGAAACTGGACAAGATCTAGAGCGGGTAGCTGTGGACACTGATCGGGATTATTGGATGACAGTTGATGAGGCTATTGCCTACGGAATCGTAAAGAAAGTCGTTGCGTCGGCGGATGAAATCTAATTTACGGAGATTTTCTTAAATACAGCCTGTCGATCTTTCGCCAAGGCACAGACAACCATGAAGTCTGGAGTGCAAGTTGCAGCAAAAGCAACGGCTGTTTGTGCATCAACTAATTCCGCCTGAATAATGCCAGTTACGCCGGCGTATTCAACTTCAACCCTTGCGATATTCCCTTCTACTGATCCATCTTTGCTAGTCCAAATAAAACCCATAGATTCAACTTGATGGACCTTCATGACGCCATTCGTAACTTCCACTTGTATTTGGAATAGAGTTCCATCTCCTATCCAATTTCCAGCCCAAACACTGTCGCTTGTTTCTTGTGCTGCAAGCTTATGGGAGAGCAAGATCGCAATTATGAGTAGTGTTAAATTCGACTTAATTAAGGGCAAGACCGACTCCAAATAATTGACCGTGGTTAATAAAAACAAGGAAATAAACCACTGCCCCAACAATCACCGCAATAGAATCTCGCCATAACCATTTGAGTTTTGGCACTAACGCTGACTCAGAATTATTGCGCAGGGTTACAAACTTTAAACCGGACCATAAGCTAAAACTCCCGAAGAGGAGTATTGATGCCAAATCACCATTCGCCCAAAGATGAGAAATTCCCCATATAAATACTCCCAGCAACATGGGGTTTCTCAACTGCCAGCGAATATAAGAGGTAAGTATATTACTCGCTACCAGCAGAATGAACGCAGGGATCATGAGTATTGAAGAAAGGTAACGCAAGCTGAAAGGAGGTTCCCACACCATAGTAAAAGGTGCGAGGGATTTGCCCCAAACAATAAGCACTAGCCCGCTGAGTACAAATAACGAGTAAAGTCCTGTATAGGCAGTCCTGTTGGGCAAGTGAGCTATTAATGAGTCTCTAAGCCCGAACTCTCGAAGGAGATGTGGGATGAAAAAAAGTAGTAGGCCAAGAATCAGTATCAGCACTGAGGGGGAGGCTCTCTAGTACAGGTAAGGGTCAAGTGTAGCATGACTTGTGGCTGAATTAGGGCCGAAAGCTTCATTATTCGAGGCCTATAGCTTGGTTAAGCAGATCCCGAAACTTTGTTCCAATAATTAAACCTGAGCCACAGGGTTTCCAATGGAGAACTCGTGATTCATGATTGGTAAATCACGAACCCTCTGCCCTGTAAGTATGTAGAGGGCGTTGGTTACCGCCGCGGCAATAGGTGGTGTTGCGGGCTCCCCGAGACCACCTGGTGCCCCACCAGATTCGACGATGTGTACTTCTATCTTAGGCGATGAAGCCATCCTTACTACTTCATAGTCAGGGAAGTTGCCCTGTGCAACTCGACCATTCTCAATAGTAATCTCACCATACATAGCGGCAGACAATCCAAAAATAATGCCACTTTCAATTTGCGCTTCTACTATGTCTGGGTTTACCGCCCATCCACAGTCAATTGCGCAAGTAACTTTATGTACGACTGGCTGATTGTCTTTATTTAACGATACTTCTGCGATTTCCGCTACAAAACTCCCAAAACTTTCTTGTACAGCAATACCTAAAGCACGTCCTTCTTGTAAGTTTTCTCCATAGCCCGCCGCTTCTGCAGCAACTTCCAATACCTTTCTATGGCGAGGATGAGCTTGTAGTAAATTAATCCGAAACTGGTACGGATTCACACCAGCGCGATTAGCTATTTCATCAATAAATGATTCTGTGAAAAAAGTTTGTTGCGTGTGATCTACGCTTCGCCATGGTCCTATCGGGACATGGGTCTTACCATCGACAACCCGTATTGATTGATTTTCAATCGCGTAAGGTATATGAGATGCACCTGGCACTGATATCGGACCGGTAAAACGGCTATGCCATGCGGTTACGTTACTATTGACATCAAATGCTGCTTTAAAATTATTGTGAACGGCGGGTCGATAGTGATCCTGTTGCATATCATCTTCGCGACTAAAAATAGTTTTTACAGGAACTTCAAATTCCATAGCTATCAGTGTCGCATGATCGATTACATTAGAATTCAATAACGGTACCCGTCTACCAAAACCACCCCCGCAATATGTTTGATGGAAAGTCACTTTGCTTTCAGATAAACCGGCCACACTAGCAACACGGCCAGCGGTGCCTAGCGCGTCTTGAGTGCTAGTCCATACTTCTGCGGCATCTCCTTTAAAATGAACTGTGCAGTTCATGGGTTCCATTGCAGCATGGGCAAGATAGGGGACTCGATAATTTGCCTCTAAAACGTCAGCTGCTACCTCTAATTCTGCTTCAGCATCGCCTACCTCTTTATCTTTGCTGCCATTATTTTCGGCAAGTTCTTTACTGAACCGGGCGTCGATGTCACTACTAGAGATAGCGTCGTTTTCTGACGCTTCAAAAGTAGCATCAACTAGCGCTAATGCATTTTTTGCTCGCCAGTAGCTATCTGCAACTACCGCGAATGAATCCTCTAGTTCAATTACTCTTTTCACCCCTCTAAGGGTTAAGGCTTCGGTGGCATCAACTGAAGCGAGCTTAGTGCCAAAAACGGGCGCGAGCTTGATTGCTGCAAAGAGCATGTCATCACTATGCGCATCTATGCCGAACATTGCTGACCCATCTACTTTTGCTGGAATGTCATTTCGAGATATTGCTCTACCCATAATATTGAATTGACTTCGATCTTTAAGAATCGGATTTTTGGGAGGCTCAAGCAATGCGGCATCGGCAGCGAGCTGACCATAGCTCATTGACTGCCCAGAGGCGTTGTGATTTACGTGGCTGAGTTCTGTTGTTAGTTCATCGATGGGAACACTTAAGCGGTTGGCCGCTGCTTTGAGAAGCATTTTCCTTGCAGCCGCGCCTGCTGTGCGCATTGCTGTTTCGCCGGTGTAACGCACTGAGGAACTGCCACCGGTTATTTGCAGGTTCATTATCTCTGCTATAGGAAATGCGCTCATATTAACCAAGGGCATTAGAGCGTCAGGAACTCCAAATTCGCCTGCAAAGCCTTTTACAAGATCTCCATTCGCAAATAAATCAATTGCTGGAGCTTGCTCAATTTTTATGTCTTCCCAATTTGCATCCAGTTCGTCGGCAGCCATCATAGATAATGCTGTGTGTATGCCTTGTCCCATCTCTGAGTGTGGAACAAAAATCGTGATTTCATTTTCTTTATCAATTTTTATAAACGAGGTGATAAAGCGCTCCGAACCTTTGGTCAATTCGTTGTTGGCACGGCTATGCCTGCTAGGACGGGTCGCTGAATATCCAATTAATACTCCTCCGCCAACCACAGCAGTGGATACTATGAATCGTCTTCTACTCACTTTCATTGTTGGGCTCCTTAAGCATTCGCCAACGCGTGTATTGCTTTTCGTACTCGAGGATACGAGCCGCAACGGCAAATATTGGTAATGCCAGCATCAATTTCTGCATCACTGGGGTTTGGATTCTCCGCAAGAAAAGACGACACGGCCATAATCATTCCGGATTGGCAATAGCCACACTGTGGGATCTGGTGGTCAATCCACGCCTGTTGGACTGCTGCAAAGCCAGGCAGAGAAGTATTGGTCCCCCCTAGAGCGACCGCTAGGCCCTCTATTGTGGTGATTTCTTGTCCTTCAACTGCAGATACGGGGGTTACGCAGCTGCGAACCGCCTTGCCGTTGATGTGGACTGTGCAGGCTCCGCAAGAAGCGATTCCACAACCAAACTTTGTTCCAGTTAAGCCAATCTCATCTCGTATTGCCCATAACAAAGGCATTTCCGGTTCGATATCCAATATATGTTCAATGCCGTTTACTTTAAAAGTAGCCATTTTGATTTCCCTCTTTTCGGGTAATACGCGTTGATTTGCGCAGCATATAGCAGGGTTATCTCCTCATCAATTGATAAATAATACAAAAGCTTTATACCAATAGGTTAACGTCGGAAGCTGTGGGAGTATATGCGGCCTTATTGATTATGAGACGTTCCCGGGTATGGAATTTAATTACTCCGCTTTAGACACTGTTGTATCTGGAGAATCAGTCAAAGATTCCCTGCCAATTTTAATAGAACGCCTGGGAGCTTCACGTGTATTTCTAGTGGCTTCAAACAGCGTAAGTCAGGCTACTGACGAGTTGGCTGAGATAAAAGCTCGATTAGATAATAAATGTGTCGGGTTATTTGATCAGGTAGGTGCCCATACGCCTCGAGAAGATGTGCTTCGGGTTTTGAACAAAGTGCGAGCGTCAGAAGCAGATTTATTGGTATCAATAGGGGGAGGGTCAATAATTGATTGCAGCAAGGCAGTGCAGTTAGCTCTGGATCAAAAAATTAACAACGCGACTGAGCTTCTAGAATATGCCCAACTGAGTGACGGGAGCTGTGGAGCAAAATGGGGTGACTTCACCTTATTTGAAGAACCCGCAAAAATCCGACAAATAGCTGTACCTACAACACTTTCTGGCGCGGAATTCAGTAACAATGCTGGTGTGCTTAATACTCAAAGAGCAGCGAAAGAAGGCTATCGCGGAGTGAATTTATGCCCCCAGTGCATAATCTATGATTCAGAATTGGCAACGCTAACGCCGGAATGGCTTTGGCATTCAACAGCAATCCGTTCTCTTGATCATGCAATTGAAGGATATTGTTCCGCCGCGTCATCACCCTACCTCGATGCGCATTTTTTGGAAGCAGTCGGATTGTTTGCGAGCTCGCTTCCTGCAGCAAAATTCAATCCTCTGAATTTGCAGGCTAGAGGGGAAAATTATCAGGCGGTTTGGTTAGCTTGCTGCGGACTCGGAACAGTTCCCTTTGGGGCAAGCCATGGCATTGGTTACATCTTAGGAAGCCTTTGCGGTGTTCCGCATGGGTACACTTCGTGTGTCATGTTACCTGCTGTGCTTGACTGGAATAGTATTGAATTTTCAGAACGTCAGAAGAGTATTGCTAGTGCGTTGGGACGTCCTGATTTGCCCGCTGGGCAAGCCGTGAAATCTTTAGTAAAAAAACTTGACCTTCCGACTTCCTTGAGAGATGTGGGAGTTAAAAAAAGTATGTTGGGGGAAATCGCAAAGCGAGCGATTAAACACCCTGTTGTAAAACGTAATCCAAGAACTTTGAATAGTCCTTCCCAGGTACGTGAAATTCTAGATATAGCTTGGTGATCCGGTTTCAATATTATGACCTAGTAGTCACTAAAAATTTAGAATTAGAAGCTTCGATGGAGCAAGAGCATAGCGACATTATTTAAGAAGCACTTATTGATACATAGAATATGCTAGATATTGAGCAAGAATAATTGCTTAGAGAGAATTTAGTAGTATTGGTTTTGCGCTCAGAAAATTCCCTAATTTCCCATAATGCCTGTGAATTCGGTTGGAATGGAAAGAATCGGCGGTGATTACGGTTGACTGCGGCGAGATTAACAGGACAATAGGCGAACGTTTCACAATTGAGGCAACTCCACATAGAAGGGGATTTTGGGAGTTAAACACTGCCAAGAGCATGGCCTATAAGGCACTCCGAGCTTTCGTTGTAAAACAGTCTGAGCTTGTGAATTATAAAAAAGGTGGATTATTTTATGAAAAAATTACTAAGCGGATGGTTGATTCTTTCTTTAGCTATATTAGTGGGCTGTGCCGCCGCGGCACCTCCTGCCGTTGGTGTATGGGGTGTTGAGATGAATACGCCTTTAGGTGCCCTGCCTGCTGTTTTAACTATCAATGCTGATGGTTCTGGCAGTATGTCAGCTGATGGGCTTGGCGAAGCGCCTCTTTCGGGAATTACATTTGATGGTAATGCTGTAAGTTTTGAAGCAGAAGTTGATGCCCAAGGCCAAACTCTAGTTCTTGATTTTAATGGAACCGTTGAAGGTGATTCAATGGACGGCGAATTTGGCAGTGATTTCGGAGCATTTGGTGTGTCCGGTTCACGTCAGTAGAATCAATAAGGTCGAATAAAAAAAGGGATTCAATAGAATCCCTTTTTTTATGGCTGTAATTCTTAAATTACGTTTAGCCTTAAATCCTCTGTTACCCTGCGCAAATTTTCCTGTGCATTTGGGCTGTTTGGATGCAGATCAACAAGATTTTCAAAAGCTTGCTTAGCTTTGCTCAGTTGCTTCTGTTGCAGGAAAACTAGCCCCAATCCTGAAAGCGCGCCAAAATGTCTTGGTTCAAGCTCAAGAACTTTTTCTATGTCTGCAACTGATTCATCTAAATTGCCTAAAATATAGTGCAAGGTTGCTCTGCGATTCCAGCCTTCAGCGTAGTCTGGGAAATTTTCTATCAATTGCGTAAAAATTAGCATGGCTTCTGCATAACGATTGTAGTTCATGCGAGTAACGCCCATCTGTATAAGTTGCTCTACATCTTCATTAGCATGATTAAACCAAATTTCCCAAATCTGATTTTCAGTTGAGCGAATCGTAGTCAGGTCAGTGCTAATCAATAAAGTAGAAAACAGGTCATCCAGACGTTCGTCAGATTGGTCCGCGATTACTGATGCCGGCAGCAATAGGAGGCAGATTAGAAAAGGCCGCAACATAGGTATAGTGTTTGTCCACTAAGTCTTAACAAGAGCGAGTTGAGTATAGCCCCTGTTTATATGCGCTGACTAGGTTTCCAAGTAATATCTAGAAATTGGATGCGGTCGCTTTTAACCAGTCATCTCGATAATACTCAGGAATTGGTTCGTTATTATGCAGTTGGCCTGGAGTGAGAGGTTTATAGATCTGGTCGAAGTTTTTGATCCCGCCACCAACGCGGGCATAGAGATCTGATGGCTGGAGATTACAGGGGTTGCTATGTCCCATTGCGCCGCACAACTCTGAGAATGCGCGCACAGTTGCATAGTGAAAGTTTCGGACCCGTTCGGACTTTTCTGGCACATCAATAGCGCGAGCGCGGGATGCATTTTGCGTTGCGACTCCCGTCGGGCAATGATTTGTATTACAACTTTGAGCCTGTATACAACCCAATGCCATCATCATTGAACGACCAGCATTAACTGTATCGGCGCCGACAATAATTTTTTCTAACATGTCAAAGCCAGTCGCAGTTTGTCCGGAGCTAATTATTTTTATGCGATCTCGGATACCAGCGCCAACCAGTATTTGATTAACGTAGTAAGTTGCTTCAATGCAAGGCGTTCCTATGCGATTGGAAAACTCTACAGGGGCAGCACCAGTTCCGCCTTCGGCTCCGTCGATAGTTATAAAGTCAGGATAGATGTTGGATTTCAGCATCGCTTTGATTATCGCTAGAAATTCGATTTTCTTGCCTAGGCAAAGCTTAAACCCAATCGGCTTTCCGGCGCTTAGGTTCCGCAAACGATCAACAAACTTCAACAAGCCCTCAGGAGAATTAAATTCAGGATGGGTTGATGGTGATAGAACTGTTTCGCCGACTTGGACTAGTCGAATCTGGGCTATCTCTTCGGTTACTTTTATCCCTGGTAATACACCCCCATGAGAAGGTTTTGCGCCTTGCGACAATTTAACTTCAATCATTTTTACTGTATCGAGCGAAGCTCTTTCTTGGAAGGCGTCATCATTGAATGTGCCATCAGGATTGCGACAACCAAAATAGCCCGTTCCTATTTGCCAGATTATATCGCCACCATGTTCAAGGTGATGCTGACTAATGCTACCTTCGCCGGTGTTGTGAGCGAAATTCCCTAAGGCGGCGCCACGATTCAATGCGGCGATCGCTGTTGAGCTGAGTGAGCCAAAACTCAATGCAGAAATATTTAGGCGGGACGCACTATATGGCTGTTTGCAATCCGGCCCTCCAATAGATACTCGCTCATGCTCTTCATCGACTTCGGTTGTACTCAAAGAGTGCGCAATACTCCTATACCCATCCTGCAAAATGTCTTGCTCGGTACCAAATGGCAGAGTGTCATCTGCCCCTTTGGCTCGCCGGTAAATGAGGTTGCGGCGTTCTCTGCTGAAAGGTTTTTCTTCAACATTATTGGCAATAAAGTATTGTTGAATTTCTGGGCGGATGTATTCCAACATATAACGAATATTGGCTAATACAGGATAGTTGCGGCGTAGGTTACTAATACAGAAAAAGAGGTCAAAGGCGCCTAGTAAGGCCCATGCCAACAGTACCAGAAAGAGAACTAGTTGAAATGGGGAAGAAGTTAGGGCTTGGATTGAATAAGAACCCCCAATGCTTGAGTGCAACCATAGAAAGCTCAACGGCATCAAGATTAAAGCGATTGCCCAATACAAACGAATAACAGGGGTCATAATGCCCTCTCCGAATAGAAATTAAACAGAGGACCAGCAGATCAGAAATTCATTACAAATGTAACGGCTGTTTCTGAATCAGTTTCGTCACGCCCAGATGGAACTTCAGTTTGGTGCTTAAGTCTTAATGAAAAGCGCAACGAGAGATTCTCAAGAATTTGTGTTGTGATGCCTGTATCAGAACGATAAATGTTGGAATCAGTACCATATTCCACGGCAAGTTCCTGGCTAAAGGTGGCCGAATTACTAATTATCCATTCGTACTCTCCTGCTACTCGCAAAATAGGTTCGTCAAAGTCAGAACCATTAAGTCGAGACCAGCGGATACCTACACCTGTATTAAGTATCAAGTCCATGTCCGACCGGCTCCGCAAGAATCCACGTCTATAGGAAACTGTAAAATCTGATTGGCTGTCGAATCCGCTAAACCGATCATCCTCATGGGAAGCACGTGCTTGGAAAAAACTGTCTTCAGTAAATTCATAGTTTGCACTAGCTATGCCATAGAATCGCTGACCTTTAGTTTCGTTATCACTAGAAGCATAGAGTCCGTCAAGATTGAACCCGTATTCCCACTGATTGCGCGTAAAAGCTATGTCTCCGGCAAAATTAAGGGCTTGCTCATCCGTATTACCTGTTGTGAATAGGGCGCCGACTTCTAATTCACGGGTAATACTATTCTGTTGTTGAGCAAATGCTGAAGTAGCCAGAAAAGCCAGTAAGATGCATAGCACTGGTCTGCCTAAAAATTTCATGATCCTGTTCCTTAGTTGATTCTGCTAGTAATACAATGTTTCGGCAACTTGTACAGATGGCTTAGCAATCATTGAGAGGAAATTTAACAAAAAAACCCGATTTCTCCGTAACTTATTAGTAAAATCTAAGATCTTACTAAGCTGGAGTTAGTTGTTTTTTTACGGTATAAATCCTAGCGAAATAGTCAGGTGACGCCCTTCCTTCTATGAAGACTCTTTATCTGTTAAGGCACGCGAAATCATCTTGGAGCGACCCAGAATTAAAGGATTTCGAACGCCCCCTAAGTTCTCGTGGCCTAAAAGACGTACCTGTGATGTCCGATCGGTTCGTCGAAAAAGGGAATTTGGTAGACTGTATTATTTGTTCACCGGCGATTCGAGCGAAGTCCACGGCCCAGCGCTTGGCGAAAAACATTGGCTTTGCACAGGATGATATGATCAGCAACGCAGAACTCTATTTTGCAGGTGCTGGAATGTTTTTAAAAGCCGCAAGCCTAGTTGATGAAACTTGCGCATCGGCAATGTTGGTTGGTCACAACCCAGCGATTACAGAATTCGTCAATATGATGGCTGGTGTCGACATCGACAACATTCCAACTTGTGGGCTAGTAAAGCTAGGTTTACCCGTAGATACCTGGTCAGAAGTTGAGTTTGGGACTGCGACCTTACTGGACTTTGATTATCCGAAAAAAGAAGTTTAATTAATAGCAAATGAAATTTCTTCAATCCATAAAGTCTTATTTAACTTCTATTCCATTGTTGATGCTTGTCATGGCCTGCAGTGATCTCGAGCCAGATATTGCCGAAACATCGAAAATCGAATTGATTCAGCGTTCGGCTCGTTGGTACTCCAAGGATCAGGTCGCCCAAGGTGGGCTGGTATTTGCAGCAAATTGTGCAATTTGTCATGGGTCAAATGCAGAGGGAATCGCAGAGGATTGGAAACAAAGATTGGACGATGGTAGTTTTCCGCCACCACCTTTAAATGGATCGGCACATGCCTGGCATCATCCGAACTCGATGCTAATTCAGGTTATCGATAACGGAGGAGCAGCTTTTGGTGGAAAAATGCCTGCCTTTAAAGATGCACTCCAAGAGGCCGAGAAATTAGCCGCAATCGCGTACTTTCAAAATTACTGGACTGATGAAATCTATGGTCAATGGGAGAAAATGGGTGGTACAAATTAAGATTGTTCTATGTGGATTATTCTTTAGTCTATCAACAAGTACTTCAGCGCAGCTTAGTAATTCTTTGGAATGGGAATCCGAACTCTATGCAGATCATTCGCTAGTTGGAAAAATATGGAGCAGCGCGACTAGTTCCTATGTCTCAATCACTCAGCTTTCTGAACTTTCTTTAAGCGCCAAGTATCTTATTTTAGGTGAGAAACATGACAACCCTGATCATCATGCTTTGCAATTAAATTTCATCGAATTCTTGATAAATAATGACGCTTTGAGTCAATTGACACTAGAAATGATGGATAGTGACTCTTTATCAGCCCTGCAGCAGATGCAGAGTGCTAATTTGGAATCACTTGATGACATAAAAAATTATTTGAATTGGGATGACAAAGGATGGGATTGGAATTTTTATGGTCCAATTGTTCAAGCAGCCTATACCGCTGAAGTTCCGCTTGCTGCAGGAAACATCAGTGCTGAAAGGATGAGCGAAGTCTATGGTCAAAGCTCATTAGCGGTTGAATTCGATATTCTTAATGCCACAACTATGGATCAGTTAATCGCTGATATTGATGAAAGTCATTGTGGACTTTTACCTGAATCTCAATTTCCAGCCATGGTTCGAGTTCAACAGGCAAGAGACTATTCTATGGCCCAAAGCATGGCTGCACCTGATGATAGCGAAATAGCAGTCTTAGTTGCTGGGAATTATCATGCTAGACAGGATTTAGGGGTTCCAAACTATTTGCTTGCTAAGCATAACAATTTATCAAGAGATGATATTGTTTCCATAGCCTTTATGGAAGTTGAGCCTAATGAAGAAAATCCAGAGAGTTATCTGCAAAGATACAGCGACGTAGTGGCTTATGATTATGTATGGTTTACTCCAGTAATATCCGAAGAAGATTATTGTGCGTCCTTGCGGTCACAGTGAAAATATTTCTTAATAGAAGATCAATGAAGTGGGGGGCACCCAGGTACATAAATATTCATATCTCACCACGACTAACAGAATTTTTCTTTGTGAGAAACAAGGGGATCCGCTGCATTCCTTAATACAGCTTAGAACATGTCAGCAAAAACGCTAGTACGTTATCTCTTTAAATCAACATTCTTTCTAGCGACCACTTAATAATTTTGTGTAAAGAGAGGAAGCTTGAATTAAACACAGATTCCGGGGAAACTGGCCGGAAAAATAAACCAGATTCAATCTAGTTAGGTAACGAAGATTAAGGCATATGAATAAATCTACATTTTCGATTTCCACTTTTACGTTGATATTGCTTATGGCTGGCATTGCTAACGCTCAGGTATATCCACAGATCACTGGTCCTGCTGATGAAATTTATGATCTAGGTTACGATGAAGCGGGCGAGTTTAATTTCGTCAGGGTTCAATTCGACACCTACTATGGCAGAGGCTTTGGCTACGGAACTTGGTCAATAGATTTTCCTGATGCGGATATGAATTTTCTGCGGGGCGTTTCTCGGCTGACCAATATTCGAGTAATGAGCGAACCCATTGTTTTGCGTTTCGATGACGATAAGATTTTTGATTATCCCTTCCTTTATATGCTCGAAGTCGGTCAAGGCGGTGGTTTAGTGCTCAGTCCTGGGGAAACAGATAATCTAAAGGAGTATTTGCTAAGAGGAGGATTTTTGTTAATCGATGACTTTTGGGGTCAACAGCAGTGGAACAATTTCTATGCGGCATTTAGTCAGGTATTTCCTGATAGAGAGATTGTAGAGCTGAAACCTGATCATGAAATTTTTCATGTTTATTATGATATTGACGGTCCTCAAATGATTCCGGCTCTTTATCGCTCTGACGAATATGGAGAGCAAGGAATAAATTTTGCAAGTAATCACGCTATACTCGATGACGATGGGCGAGTAATGGTTTTGATCAATTGGAATTCTGATATGGGAGACGGTTGGGAGCACACGTATCATTCAGCTTACCCAACCCGATATGCAAACTCTGCTTATCGACTTGGAATAAATTACTTGATGTATTCAATGACACATTGAGTTTGAAGCTCTGTAAAAGAACAGAAATATACATATAGAATAACGAGGCACGAGATGAAGAAACTAGCTCTATTAATTTTTGGGTTGCTCTTTGGTGGTAACGCAACTGCTGCAGTGCCCTATGACCATGTTCACTTAACTGCTACGAATGCGCAGGAAGCGGTTAACTGGTACGTAAAACATTTTGGCGGTGAAGCAGGGCGCTTCACCCGCGGTGATGGAGATACAGTTCAGTATCCAATTGATAGAGTTTATTATGATGAACTTTCCGTGATTTTTTTTGAAAGGGAGCCCGCGGGAGGCTCGGTAGGAACCGGCGTGGATCACATCAGTTTTTCCATGACAAATATTGAAGAGATCACGGCCGCAGTAGTTGCTGATGGCGGAGCTCAATTAGGTGATTTCGTCGAATTTTCTGGCATGCAACTCTCATTCGTGGAAGATCCATGGGGTACTAAGATTGAGTTGATAGACGACTCGGAAACCCGAGGTTTGCATCATATTCATCTTTCTTCCCCGGATCCTGAAGGGACTCTAAGCTGGTATCAAAGCAACTTTGGTGGCGACATCGTGCAGTGGAAAGGCGTACTCCCAGCGATAAACTATAGTGATGTCTGGCTGATGGTTGCACGAGCTAATGAGGTAATTGTTCCTACTCAGGGAACGTCGATGGATCATCTCGGTTGGGCCGCTGAAAATTTGGATGACTTGGGCGAAGTGTTCGCCTCAAACGGTGTTGAATTTACCATGGAGCCCAGGCCGTTTCGGGGCATCCGCATATCTTTCGTCGAAGGTCCGGATGGTGTCCGGATTGAAGTGGTAGAGCCTGATTAGAAGCAACGTTCGATTAACAAACGCCGGATGATCCAAAGCCGCGTATATATTTTCAATAGCTTCTAGCCATTCTTGCTCACCCTCTTTAATGCGCATGGGGTCGTGGAGCTTATTCATCAAAATCGAAGGGGTTGGGACGCTGGGTATTTTCACTTTCAATTAAAGCCTGCTGCGCGAGAAATTCCCCGATCAATTCTGCGTCTCTTTCTACGCAGGAGTCGCTGTGCTCAAAAATATATTCAAGGCTTATTCGCTCGATTTCATTTGCTTTTGAGACTGTATTTTTAAACGTATTAATTTCCATAGGGGATAGGCCGCGATTGCTATAAAAATCGATTAGAAGGCGAAGCTCTTTTTGTGATAAGTTTTCAGCCAATATTTGCACGATTCCTGGTTCGAATTGATCCCAGGCATAGACTTCTTCGTAGCAGGCAGCAATTAAGTTTTTAATTGATTGGGGCAAATCGAGAGCGACAGACATATTCACGATACTTGAATAGGTCCTGATAATTTTGCGAGTCTGATCTAACGCCATCAAATCGAATCGATTACCGAGGTTGGTCACTCGTAGTAGACGGTTCGCATCTCGAACTGCATCAGCGTGAGTAATCGTAGAAATGAAACACAGACAGGCAAAGAAAAGGCTTACTTTTATCTTCACTATTTATTTCGAACGCTAACGTAACTGATGCCTCGTATTCTACTGTAACAATACCCGGAGCAACAGCGCTGGCAGGAGGATGGTTAACAACGTTTGACATGAAACCTTCCAGAACCTTCGACATGAAGACTATTACTTATCAATAAGTTGGTTTTTTAGTTCTTATTAAAATTATCCTCGCCTGGAGTTTGCCGCCATTAGTGTTTTTCGTATTGTCTTTTCATTTAAGACTACCCAGCTTTTCTGCTTGATGAATTGTTAGTTTCCAAATAGAAATTATTGGTTCTTTTGAAGATTTTCTGCACCGGATCAATTGACTGCCTTACATTACAGTGACAACATACTGACATAAACCAGTAGTTCAGGATTTACCCGAGTGCATCCTTCTAAAAGAGTTCTTTTTCTCGACTTGGTGCTGTCAGTTTTTCGTCTCAATGGCCTGCTCATTGCCCAGGGAGATGACATGACGGAAGGCTTGGGTTTAACTCACGCGCGCTGGAAAGTAATAGGCGCCATCGCTTTATCAAATAATGGATTGACGGTGCCGGGAATCGCCCGAGTCTTAGGACAATCTCGACAAGCTGTTCAACGAATTACTGATGTCATGGTTGAAGATGGCTTGCTGGAGTACCACGAGAACCCAAAACATAAGCGTTCGGTTCTCGTTTTGTTGAGTGATCAGGGCAAAGAAATATACAACACTTTGCGAGAAGTCCAGGATCCTTGGGCGATTGATGCCACTCAAGAAATCCCTGTAGAAGAACTAGAAACAGCTCTCAGATTAATCCGCCGCCTCATTAAGAAATTTAACTAAGGTTAAGGCCGCTCCTATGAGTAACTTTACTGTTAAGTTGCCGAAAAATTTATATCGAGCAGCCCAAGTTCGAGAGCTTGAGCGAATCGCCATTGAAGACAAAGGCATATCAGGATTTAAACTTATGCAAACTGCGGCAGCGGTTGTTTTTAGTGCAATTCGGGACAGATGGCCACAGACCCGCCATCTTATTGTATTCGTTGGTGCCGGGAATAATGGCGGTGATGGCTACGCGCTTGCTGCGCTAGCAAAAGGAGCTGGTATCGGTGTAGAGGTCATTCAACTTAAGGACAGTGATCAACTTAAAGGTGATGCCAGACTTGCTTTTGAATTAGCATCCAATAAACAAACATCTTTTCACAGCTTTTCTGAAAGTAGTGAGATAGATGAGGCGGGTCATGCTCACACCATTGTTGTTGACGCGTTATTAGGCACAGGAATTGACCGTGATGTAACGGGCGATTACCAATTAGCGATAGAACGTATTAATGCTATGCACTGCCCTGTGGTTGCCGTCGATATACCTTCAGGCTTAAGCGCCGATACCGGAAAATGTTTTGGAAGAGCTGTGGAGGCAGACTTAACAGTGACTTTCGTCGGCATGAAGCAGGGATTGTTGACGGGAGAAGGACGGGATTTCGCTGGAGAAATAACCTTTGCGAGCTTAGAGGTCTCTGAAGAAATTTATACAAGTGATTCAGCTCCAACACCTTTTACTCATAGAATTGATATAAATGATGTCAGCCGGGACCTTTTCCCTAGACGTTTATCTTCTCATAAAGGCAATCACGGGCATGTGGTAATAATTGGAGGAGAAGTTGGATTGGGAGGTGCAGCTCTATTGGCTGCAGAAGCTGCTCAACGTGCTGGCGCAGGATTAGTCAGTGTAATTACTCGCTCGAGTCACAGGCCTGCCTTTTTAGCGCGACAGCCGGAACTAATGGTATGGGGTACTGAGGATGAAAACAGCGATCCAGGAGTGCTTCTTGAGAAAGCCACTACCATAGCAATAGGACCAGGGCTGGGCACAAATAAATGGTCTCGGCATTTATTCCAACATGCTTTGAGTGTGCAACAAGCGCGCGGTACACCGCTCATTGTAGACGCCGATGGCTTAAATTTATTAGCAGAACGAATAGCGACTGGAGCTTCGCTAAAGAGGTCCAATTGGATATTAACCCCCCACCCTGGTGAGGCAGCAACCTTGCTTAATTGTTCTACAGAAGAAATACAAAGTGATCGCTTTTCTGCGGTGAGCAGATTGGCGAACTTATTGGGTGGTGTTTGTCTGCTAAAGGGAAGTGGCAGCCTGATATGCGATGGAGAGGATTCAAGCAGAAGATTTCTGAGCACAGAAGGTAATGCAGGAATGGCAACCGCTGGAATGGGCGATGTATTAACGGGAATTGTTGCAAGCCTAGTCGGACAGGGCTTGGATCTTTCTGCCGCACTTAGCTGCGGAGTTTCTATTCATGGTGAGGCAGCAGATTTGGCGATGGAATTCGGTGGAGAAAAAGGTATGACAGCGAGCGATCTATTCCCTTTCATTCGGCAACTAGTCAACCAACCACTTTCCTAACTGTGATATCAGACTACCAACAATTTCTCGAAGACGAAGCAGCGATGATTACTTTTGGGCAAGAATTGGCTCGAGCGACCTTTGTTGATGCTTCTCTGCGGAGTAAGTGTATTGAAAAGGTAATCGGTACTGAAACACTCGGCGGAGTTTTGTATTTGAATGGAGATCTCGGAGCAGGTAAGACAACATTGACCCGCGGAATTATGCGGGGATATGGCTATAAGGGAGCGGTAAAAAGTCCGACATATACCATTATAGAGCCTTACGAGTTCACTAAGTGCCATATCTACCATTTTGATCTTTACAGATTAGCTGATCCTGAAGAAATAGAATATCTAGGTGCTGAAGAATACTTTTCCCCTTCAAATCTGTGCATTATCGAATGGCCGAATCGGGGAGCGAGGGTAATTCCTGCGGCTGACTTAACAATTGATCTTGAAACTGAAGGAACGGGACGCCAGTTAAATTGTCAAATTCATTCAGAAAAAGGACTTAAGATTGCCAAAAGATTGTGGAAATAAGGCCGAAACCTATAGACATGTTGAAGTTCGTCAGTAGTGAATGAATGATTTTTCGTTGTAATTCCAGATACTTAAGGATACTCGCCTCGGTTGTGAGTGCTTCGCTCGCTCCAATTTTGAGTTTTGCAGCCAGTATTGATGAAGTCCGCATGTGGCGTGCCCCTGATCATACACGCCTAGTTTTCGACTTAAGCGAAGAGGTTTCCTATAACTTATTCACCTTAGACAACCCCCATCGCGTTGTGGTCGATATTAAAAACTCAATACTACTTGGTGACCTTTCGGAATTAGAATTTGTCTCCAGTCCAATCGAAAATATGAGGAGTGGCTCTCGAAATGATAATGACTTAAGAATCGTACTGGATCTGAATAAACAAATAGAGGCGTCCAGTTTTACCTTGCAGCCAAACAGTGAGTTAGGAAATCGATTAGTTATTGATCTATACGATATCGAGACGAGCTCTGTCTCTTCGAATCCAGTCGTAAACCAAATTAGCCCCATTTCCACCGACGCCAAGCGAGAAATCGTTGTTGCCATATCAGCAGGCCATGGCGGAGAGGATCCTGGTAGTATAGGTTATGACGGACGTATAAAAGAGAAGAACGTGACCCTGGCAATATCTCGCTATTTGCGAGATTACTTCGACTCTATTCCTGGCTATACGCCCGTGATGATCAGAGAAGGTGATTATTACGTTGAATTACAACGCCGCCCACAAATTGCAAGAGAGGGCAGAGCAGATTTATTTGTCGCAATTCATGCAGACTGGTTTCGCAGTAGCCGTGCGAATGGCGTAACTATTTATGCTCTTTCTGGAGATCGGGCCGACAGAGAAAATGCACGGCGCGTTACCGAGAAAGAAAATAGCTCTGATTTGCTGGGTGGAGTAGGCGGTGATTTGGCTATCGGCAGCTTAGATGATGACGTGGCTTTAACCCTGGTTTCATTGCAGATGGCTTGGAGCATGGAGCAAAGCCTAATTGCAGGCACCAGTGTTTTGGCATCACTCGATGGGGTTTCTCGACTGCGTCGTGATAAGGTTCAGCAAGCGTCATTGCAGGTACTTAATTCACCAGACATCCCGTCTATGTTGATAGAGACGGGATATCTCACTAACCCAGATGAGGCCAAACGTCTTAATTCTTCGAGCTATCAACGCAATATGGCTCAAGCTATTGCTCAAGGAATCATGAACTATTTTTACGATGCACCACCGGAAGGTACTTTAGTAGCATGGCAAAAAGAAAATGGCATTACGCCAGGAACATATACCGTTAAGTCTGGAGACAGTTTATCGGTTATTGCACAACGCTTTGGATTAACAACTATCGCACTTAAATCATTGAATAATCTTTCTTCGAACACGATCCGGATTGGTCAGGTTCTTAACCTTCCTGGTGCTAGTCCAATTAGAATTTCAGAACACACAATCCGCAGTGGCGAAACACTCTCGGGAATCGCAGACCGTTATTCAATTAGCCTTGTGAGATTGCGGGCTGTAAATAACTTATCCAACGACAGAATACTCGTTGGACAAGTGCTAAAAATTCCGACTATTTAAATCTGTAATTAGGATTTTCTGGCAATCTACCCTCTCTAATATCTACTCTTCGTAGAATGGGCGAATGTTAGTGCTACAATACTAAGAATTTGATACCTAGCACTCACATTAGTACATGAATCGAATCAATTTACTTAGTCAGAGACTGGCAAATCAGATTGCCGCTGGAGAAGTTGTCGAACGACCAGCTTCTGTAGCAAAAGAGCTGTTAGAAAATAGTCTCGACGCCGGTGCAGGCAAGGTCGATATCGACCTTGAGCAGGGTGGCGTGAAATTACTTAGAGTAAAGGACAATGGCAGCGGCATTCTTAAAGACGATTTGGTACTAGCCCTTAGTCGTCATGCTACAAGTAAAATCTCAAATCTCGAAGATCTAGAAAACATCGTCAGCATGGGTTTTCGTGGAGAAGCATTAGCTAGCATTAGTTCGGTTGCCCGTTTAAAGATGATGTCCAAAGCTGCTGGTGACAAGGATGATAACGGTTGGAAAGTCGAAACCGCAGGCCAGGATATGGACGCGCGGCTTGAGCCAATTGCTCATGCCCATGGAACTACCGTAGAAGTGCGAGATTTATTTTTTAATATTCCAGCACGGAAAAAGTTTTTAAAAACTGAAAAGACTGAATTTGCTCGAATCGACGAAATAATCAAACGGATTGCCCTCAGTCGCTTTGATGTGCAATTTTCTTTGCAACATAATCAGCGCAGTATTCATAAATTACTGCCAGCGAAATCTGAACAAGAACAACAGCGCCGGGTAGGCTTGGTTTGTGGTCCAGCCTTTCTAGAAAATTCTGTCCATATTGATATAGAACGTGCCGGTCTGAGACTCTGGGGGTGGGTAAGCTTGCCAACGTTTTCCCGCAGCCAGGCCGATCTGCAGTACTTTTACGTTAATGGACGCATTGTTCGCGATAAATTAGTTACTCATGCAGTCAAGCAAGCTTATCGGGATGTTCTGTTTCATGGTCGCCACCCCGCATACGTGCTTTATCTCGAATTGGAACCAGCCCTGGTTGACGTAAATGTGCACCCTACAAAGCATGAAGTTCGTTTTAGAGACAGTAGGCTGGTTCACGACTTTCTTTTTAGTTCTTTGCACAAGGCTCTGGCGAAAGTGACACCATCTGACCAAATGATAAGTAATAGCTCAACGACATCACTTGGCTTACAAGATGCACCGATTAGCGCACAGGAAGGCGCTAAGACATTTGCTTACCAGAGTCCACTGGCACTTAAAGAATCGAATGAACCAAGTTATCGGGCAAACAGTTACAGCTCATCTGGATGGCAAACTGATGTAAAAGACCATCTTGCAGCCATGGAAAAATTAGGTGCAGACGATGCAGAAATACCTCCGCTTGGTTATGCCATAGCACAATTGCATGGTGTGTATATTCTTGCTCAGAATAAGGAAGGCATGATCCTTGTCGATATGCATGCAGCCCATGAAAGAATTACTTATGAGCGAATGAAGCTTGCCTGCCAAAATGAAGAACTAAAGATGCAACCATTGTTGGTCCCCCTATCTATCGCTGTGAGTCAAGCTGAAGCGAACTGTGCTGAAGCTCAACAACTAGTTCTTTTGAATCTTGGTATTGAGATTGAGCGAGCCTCCGATGAGGCAATCGTCATTCGTCAAATTCCGTCGATTTTAAAAGACTCTAATGTTGAACAGATGGTACGGGATGTTTTATCAGACGTTTTGGAATTCGGTAGTAGTGATCGAATTCAATCCCATCAGGATGACCTACTTTCGACTATGGCATGTCACGGTTCAGTTCGTGCAAATCGCCATCTAACCATTCCTGAAATGAATGCGTTACTGAGAGACATGGAAGTCACAGAACGCAGCGGTCAATGTAATCATGGTCGCCCGACGTGGATTTATCAAAGTCTGGATGAACTAGATAGACTTTTCTTACGTGGTCAGTAAGAAATCGTGTAACTATTTTCTAACCACCTTGCAATTATCGTGAATCGTTCCAATTCAAAACCTAATGTTTTATGCCTAATGGGGCCTACTGCTTCTGGTAAAACTGGAATGGCAGTGGAGCTAGTGCAGCGGTTTGCTTTTGACATAATTAATGTTGACTCAGCGCAAGTATATCGGGGTATGGATATCGGTACAGGGAAACCTGATAGGGCCACTTTAAGTGAAGCGCCTCATAGATTATTGGACATTAAAGATCCAAGTGAGCCCTACTCGGCTTCAGATTTTCGGGTAGACGCACTTCATGAAATTGCTCATATCTTTAGCGTGGGGAAAACTCCACTACTCGTTGGCGGGACTATGTTGTATTTCAAAGTGCTTCGAGATGGTTTGGCTGCTATGCCTCAAGCTGATGCTGGGGTTAGAGTGGAGATCGAGTCCGTAGCAAAAGAGAAAGGCTGGGAAGAAGTTCATCAATGGCTAGAACGTGTGGATCCAAAATCCGCAGCTCGCATTCACCCAAATGACCCGCAAAGAGTGCAGCGGGCATTGGAAATTTACCTGATATCTGGAAAATCAATGAGCCAATTTTATATGGAAGATCAGGCCCGAAGGGCTCAAGAGAATGAATCATTACCATTTAATTTGCATTTCTTCGCCATTCAGCCCGTAGACCGAGAACTCTTGCGCCAAAAAATAGAAATACGATTTCGACAAATGTTAGCTGAAGGGCTATTAGAAGAGGTTTCCGAGTTGTATCGGCGCGACGATCTTAATGAGATGCTTCCTTCAATAAAATCAGTAGGATACAGGCAGGTTTGGCAGTATTTGGCTGGAGATTTAAGCTATGATGCCATGGTGGAAAGGAGTATTATCGCTACTAGGCAGTTAGCAAAGCGTCAACTAACCTGGCTTCGTAGTTGGGAAAATCTGCGGAGTCTGGACGACCCATCAGATAAATCCATCGACAGCATCTTGAAATATGTGGAATCTATCTCAATATAGACCTTTGTTGCTGGTTTACTTTACTAGTCGCAATAGGGCCCAGAGGCATATTAGCTATTTCAGCACCGGGCTCTTGGCATAATAGATAGCATTGGAGATTGTGAGGAGAAAATCAATGTCCAAAGGGCATACACTGCAGGACCCCTTTTTAAATGTGCTTCGCAAAGAGCGCATTCCAGTTTCCATCTATTTGGTTAGTGGCATAAAGCTGCAAGGCCAGATTGAATCATTTGATCAATTCGTGATTCTGTTAAAAAATGCGGTAAGCCAGATGGTTTACAAGCATGCTATTTCCACAGTTGTGCCTGCTCGAATGGTTAAAATTCCTATGGCGGGAAGCGAAGTACCGGATGAGGAAGGTGGCGAGCTCGGAAATGCTTGATTTTAGATATGACTGTATAATTTGAGGATAATGTTTGTTTTTTGAAAGGCCAAAAACTGGCGAGGTCACAATTCTGGTTCAACTCTCGATCGAATCTGACAAGGAACGGGAGGATCCCGTCGAATTCGAAGAACTTGCCTTGTCGGCAGGTGCTCTGCCAGTAGAATTCATCTCTGGCGCTCGCAAACAGCCCTCACCAAATTATTTTGTAGGCAGCGGTAAACTTGAAGAGATTGCTTCTGCTGTTCGCGCACATAAAGCACAAGTAGTTTTATTTAATCACGCTTTATCGCCAAGTCAGGAACGCAACTTGGAAAAAGAATTACATTGTCGTGTGCTAGACCGGACTGGATTAATCCTTGATATTTTTGCTCAGCGAGCAAGAAGTCATGAAGGTAAATTGCAAGTGGAGTTGGCTCAGCTTCAACATCTCAGCACAAGACTGAAGAGGGGTTGGACTCACCTCGACAGACAGAAAGGGGGTATTGGTTTGCGGGGTGCAGGGGAAACTCAACTTGAGCTAGACCAACGAATGATAGGCCAGCGTATTAAGTCTATTAGAAAAAGCTTAGCGAAAGTTCGCAGTCAGCGGGAACAGGGTAGACGGTCACGAAGCCGGGCAGAAATTCCTACAGTGTCTTTGGTGGGTTACACCAATGCTGGTAAATCTACCCTATTTAATGCTTTGACGAATGCGGAAGCTTATGCTGCAGACCAATTGTTTGCCACATTAGACTCGACTTTAAGACGGGTAGAGCTACCAAACTTTGGCGGTGCTATAGTAGCTGATACAGTTGGGTTTATCAGTCATCTTCCACATCAATTGGTTGAGGCGTTTAGAGCAACCCTAGAAGAAACTGCTTCGGCGGATTTATTGTTACATATCATCGACTGTGCGCATGAATCTCACATAGACTATATCGATGAGGTAAATAATGTACTTAAGGAAATTGGTGCTGAGTCGGTACCGCAGTTACAGATACTCAACAAAATTGACTTGTTAGAGAAAACCAAGCCTGAGATCGAGTATGATGAAAATCAAATTCCTAAGCGAGTTTGGATTTCAGCGCAAAAAGGAATCGGCATTGATTTGCTGCTGCGAGCTGTGAGTGAAATTCTGGCAGGATCTTTAGTGTCGGAAACAATACGCATTGCGCCAGAGCAAACCCGTCTGAGAAGTAAGTTATACGAAAAAGGTTTCATCGAAGACGAACGTATCGATGAAAGTGGTTTTTATCATCTCGAAATCCGCTTACCTAAACAGGAGCTGGAACGCTTGATGCAACAAGGTGCAGTACTTGAACAAGCCCCGGAATTAGTAGAGTCTTCAGACCCAGTTTGGGTTAGGAAAGAACAGGCGCGGACTGCTTAATCTGCTGAATCCAGGGCTTTTTAACTTTGTAAAATGCTGTGTTAATTCATTATTATTAGCTAATATCGACGTTTTATGTCCTTGAAAGCTATGGAGATACCAATGGCTTGGAATGAACCTGGCAATAACGGTAACGACAACGATCCATGGGGCGGTGGTCGTCGTGGTGGTGGTGACCAGGGACCACCTAACATTGACGAAGTAATTAAGAACCTTACGAAGAAATTTAACAATCTCTTTGGAGGGTCTGGCAATAGTGGCTCCGGCAATAGTGGCGGGCATACTTCAGCACCGAGAGGTGTTTCTGGAGGATTGGTTGCTGGCTTAGTTGTTGTCGTCCTCGTGGTATGGGGCTTCATGGGATTTTATATTGTCGATGAAGCAGAGCGCGGTGTTGTGCTGCGATTCGGTGAAGTACTCGATGCGACTCCAGAACCTGGACTGCATTGGAATCCACCCCTCATTGACGAAGTGAGTCTAGTCAACGTTTCTGAATTGAACGACAAAACCTATCAAAATAGGGCTATGTTGACCACTGATGAAAACATTATCGACATTGAAGTGACCGTTCAATACTTAATTCAAGATCCGGTTAAGTATGTAATCGCGGTTCAAAATCCTGAGCTTAGCTTGGATAATGCAGCCGAATCTGCAATTCGCCACGTAGTGGGTGGTAATACTATGGAACAAATTCTTACCACTGGTCGAGACCGAGTGGCGGCAGATGTTTCAGAGCGTTTGCAAGACTACATGGATGTTTACAACACTGGTATTTTTGTAAGTCGAATAAATGTGGTTGATGCTCAGCCACCAGACGCAGTGCGTGCTGCTTTCGATGACGTTATTCGTGCACGAGAGGATGAGCAGCGAGTACAGAATCAGGCGCAACAATATGCTAATCGTGTAATTCCAGAAGCTAGAGGTCAAGCTCAGCGCCAAATGGAGGAGGCAAACGCCTATCGAGAAGAAGTTATCGCGTTTGCTGAGGGCGATGCCTCGCGTTTCAATCAGCTATTAACTGAATATACTAAAGCGCCAGCAGTAACTCGACAGCGTTTGTATATCGATTCTCTTCAAGACGTAATGACCGCTACTAGCAAAATCATGATCGATGTAGAAGGTGGTAATAATATGCTTTATGTACCCCTCGATAAGATTCTCGAGCAGAGCGGTTCCTCCACAGCAAGACCACGCACTTCGCAAGAATGGCAAGATCTTGCCAATGATCTTGCACCCTATTTGCAAGGGCCTTCAAATACCTCAGTAGATAGATCTCGTTTAACGAATAGTGGCAGAGGGGGCAGACCATGAAGAATGTACTCATAGTAGGTTTTCTATTTATTTCCGTATTTTTACTAAGCAATACCCTTTTCGTAGTTAAAGAAACTGAAAGAGCAGTAATGCTCAGATTTGGCGAGTTAGTAAACGCTGACATCCAGCCAGGTCTGCATGTAAAGATTCCTTGGGTGAACAATGTGCGTAAATTTGATGCACGAATTCAGACTGAAGATGCTACCCCTCAAAGGTTTCTAACCCTCGAGCAAAAAGCATTGGACGTTGACTCCTATGCTAAATGGCGGGTCATTGATGTAGGACAATTCTATATATCGACACGAGGAAATGTAACAGCCGCGGGTAGCTTGTTAGCTCAGCGAATCAATGATGGCCTGCGTGATCAGATCGGCACACGCACACTTATCGAAGTAGTCGCAGGTGAACGTGATCAGTTAATGCTGGATTTAACTTCTGAGCTTAATGAATCAACTGCTGCTGATATCGGCATAGAAGTTATCGATGTGCGAGTGAAGCGAATCGATTTGCCCGATGATGTCCGCTCGTCAGTTTATGACCGCATGATTACAGAGAGAAATCGAGAAGCACAGGAAATACGATCAAGAGGGGATGAGCTTGCCATTGGCATCCGTGCAGATGCAGATCGCCAAGTTGTTATCTATGAAGCAGAAGCTTACCGCGATGCAGAGCAAATTCGTGGCCAAGGAGATGCAGACGCAACTTCAATCTACGCTGGAGCCTATTCCAAGGACGAAGAATTTTTTGCTTTTACGCGAAGTCTGAATTCTTATCGTGAAACCTTTAGCTCTAAGAACGATGTTTTATTGCTTGATCCTGACAGTGATTATTTCAAATATTTGAAAGGTGGGCTCACGGTCCAGTAAAAATCTAAAGTAAGTAGCTCTGTGAGAAAAGTAAGCGGCTAGAGCTAAGAAATATTCCCGAACAGGAAAATGAACCTGAGTTGCAAAATTGTGGCTCAGGTTCTTTCGGGCTGCGTTCTCGGAAAATGCTCTTTGGGCCAGTCTGGTTTAGGGTTTTCGAAGTATGTTACACGAACTTGCGATAGCATTTTGTTTAATGTTGGTGATAGAGGGGGTACTTCCTTTTATTGCACCTAATCGCTATCGAGACCTAATAAAGTTGTTGTATGAAGTTGATGATAGGACTATTCGATTCTTCGGCTTGGCCATAATGTTAATCGGAACTATGCTTCTTCTAATCATTAATTAACAAACAATCGTTCGATTAACGGACACATTATGACTGACGCAAAAAGGTGGCTACTTCCAGACGGGGTTGAAGAAATTCTACCTGCTGAAGCCTATAAGCTTGAATCGCTGCGCCGACAACTTTTAGATTTGTATGAGTTATGGGGCTACCAATTAGTTATTACACCACTTATAGAATTTTTAAATTCTTTATTGGTTGGATCCTCTCACGATTTGGATTTACACACCTTCAAAGTTACTGATCAGCTCAGTGGTCAGATGATGGGTATTCGCGCGGATATTACCCCTCAAGTAGCACGTATTGATGCGCATCGCTTAAATCGTGAAGGCCCAGTCAGACTTTGTTATGCAGATAATGTCCTGCATACAAAGCCGAGAGGAATTATGACTTCTAGAGTCCCTATCCGCATTGGTGCGGAACTCTATGGTCATTCAGGTGAAGCCTGTGACATCGAATTAATCTGTCTAATGCATGAGACACTTAGCGCGCTTGAAATTCTTGATATTCATATCGTGCTAGGTCATGTAGGCATTTTCAGATCTCTCGTGCTTGAAGCAAATATGGATACAGATACTGAAAAGTCTTTGTTCGAGGCTATGCAGCGTAAAGCATACGATGAAATCGATGAAGTTCTAGGAGCTTCACTCGATGATTCAAATTTGCGTGATATGTTGAAAGGCCTTTCTAGGCTGTCCGGTGATGAAAAAACTTTAGAAGATGCTATTACCGTATTCGCTGATGCCCCAGAAAGTGTTAAGACCGAACTACAAGAGTTGGTAGCAATCGTTAAGGGAGTTAAGCAACGTATTCCCAACATTGTATTGTGTTTCGACCTTTGTGAGCTTCGGGGTTACGAGTATCACACGGGCATTGTCTTCGCAGCCTATACACCGAGTTATGGGAGGGCGGTGTCTAAAGGCGGTCGCTATGACCATATCGGAGAAGTATTTGGCCGTGCGCGTCCAGCATCTGGGTTTGATAGCGATCTAAAAGTGTTGGCAAAACTCTCAGCGAAAACATGCCAGCAAAGAGCCGGCATTCTTGCACCGGATCTTAATGATGTGGGATTGCAAGAATCGATTAACAAGTTACGACGAGAAGGTGAGATTGTCATTGTAAATCTCACCGGAATACCGTTGGACAAGAAATCTCAATCAGAAATGAATTGTGATCGACAACTAGTACTGAAAAAAGGTGTTTGGGAAGTCGATTCACTATAATTAATTTTCTCTATCAACAAAGCTCACTGAGTAGCGAGAGATGGCAAAATCTGTAGTAGTGCTTGGAACCCAATGGGGTGACGAGGGGAAAGGAAAGATTGTTGATCTACTAACAGATCAAGTGGCAGTAGTTGCTCGATTCCAAGGAGGCCACAATGCGGGTCATACTCTTGTTATAGGTGGCGAGAAAACAGTTCTCCATTTATTACCGTCGGGAATACTCCGAGAAGAAGTTAACTGCGTCATTGGCAATGGCGTTGTCCTGAGTCTGGAAGCTCTAATGAAAGAGATTACTGAATTGGAAGAGCGCAGTATTCCAGTTCGCGAACGGCTTAGCATCAGTGGTGCTTGTCCATTGATACTTCCAAGTCACATAGCTTTGGATCAAGCAAGAGAAGTAAAAAAGGGTAGAAATAAAATTGGTACAACCGGCAGAGGTATTGGTCCGGCCTATGAAGACAAAGTTGCTCGTCGAGGAATACGTTTAGCGGAAACTCTAAATGAAAAACAGTTTGCTGAGAAACTTAGAGAGCTACTTAGTTTCCATAATTTCCTGTTGCAACAGTATTTTCAAACTGATCCTGTTGACTTTCAGCGAGCCCATGACGACTGTCTAAGTTTCGCCAAGCAAGTTCGCCCAATGATTGCTGACACAATCGATATTTTGCATGGTCATCGCAAAGCCGGCAACAATATACTTTTTGAGGGTGCTCAAGGATCATTGCTCGATATTGATCATGGAACCTATCCGTTTGTAACCTCTTCGAATACTACTGCAGGTGGCACTGCTACAGGCAGTGGTTATGGCCCACTCTATTTAGATTATGTGCTCGGAATTACCAAAGCCTACACCACTCGCGTCGGATCTGGCCCATTCCCCACTGAGCTATTTGACGACGTGGGCCAGCATCTTGCAACAGTAGGAGCAGAAAAAGGTGCGACTACTGGGCGGGACAGGCGCTGTGGCTGGTTTGACGCCGCCGCTGTGGCATTTGCTATGCGGATCAACAGTGTTTCTGGCATCTGCCTCACTAAACTCGATGTATTAGATGGGTTGGAGAGCGTGAAAATTTGCACCGGTTATAAAGGAGTAGGGGAGAATACCTCTAGCTCCTTGATGGATGTTGATTTGTTCAAAAATTTGGAACCAATCTATGAAGAACTGCCAGGCTGGAGCGAGTCTACGTCTGGTGCGAAATCGCTCGATGATTTACCACATAACGCTAGAAACTATATAAAGTACATTGAGGATACTGTGGGGGTGCCGGTAGACATAATTTCAACTGGTCCTGACCGCGAAGATACTATCATCCTACATCACCCTTTTAGCACATAAAACCTATAGCAGACTCTAGTCATTTACCTCCCAAAGGCAGGCCGCTCCCAATGCTCCGCTAGCATCTCCAAATCTAGGCCTTGCAAGTAGCGTCTTAGCATCATCAGTAAAAACATGCCCGGCCAGTTCTTTTGGCACCAGGTCGTATAATGCAGAGATATTGGAAAGCCCACCGCCGAGTACAATCATGTGCGGATCTAAGATATTAATAATAGTAGATAGACAACGGGCTAATTGCATGGAATAACGCTTAAGACATTCTTTTGCTCCATCATTATTTGCTTGAGCTTGTTGGCAAATACTTTTGGGATTCGCTTGTTTACCAGTCTGCTCGAAATAAGATTGCTGTAAACCACGTCCTGAAAGCACTGTTTCAATGCAATTAACGCGGCCGCAATGACAAATTCGATCGCCGTCAATTAGCTCATGAACCGAAACAGGAATAGAGTTATGCCCCCACTCGCCGGCAATGCTATTTGGCCCTATCAGCAACCTCTTATCAATAACGATACCTCCACCACATCCAGTACCTAGAATTACACCAAATACGGTTTTTACTTTCTTCGCCGCTCCATAATGAGCTTCTGAGAGCACAAAACAATTCGCATCATTTTCGATGCGGACTCGATATCCAAGAATAGTTTCAATGTCTTTTTTCAGTGCGCGACCGTTTAGAGATACTGAATTAGAATTCTTCATGACCTCGTCAGGAAATGTCAATGCGCCGGGAGTTCCTATACCAACTGTTAGTCTGCCTATTGCTTGTAGCTGTTTAATTAATTCACAAACGGCATGAATCGTACTCGTATAATTTTCCGCCGGAGTGTCAATACGAATTTTATCTTTGACTGTGCCATCGTCCGCTAACACAATACCTTCGATCTTAGTTCCACCAAGATCAACTCCAATTCTCATGCCAAAACCCCTCTAAAATAATCTGTATTATATGTGTCAGTGTCACAAAAACGTTAAATAACAATGCCTTGCATAGTACTACAAACACTCTACAATCATCGGTCCTCGCCAAAAATTGGAAGTTAATATTTTACTTGGATAATTTGTGACACGAGCGCGTAACCAACAAATATCACTCGATGATACGCCCTATTACCATTGCATTTCTCGTTGTGTTCGTCGTGCGCATCTCTGTGGTGACGATCCAATCACTGGTCAAAATTTTGATCATCGCAAACAGTGGTTAGTTTCGTGTATAAAACAATTATCGGCGAGCTTCGCAATTGATGTTTGTGCCTATGCAGTTATGAGCGATCATTATCATTTAGTGTTGTTCGTAGATCAGGAAAAAGCGAGTACTTGGAGTGATAAGGAAGTCATTCGGCGTTGGACTAAGATGTTTCCACGTAATGTGGCTATCCTAGAAACATTACGTCAAAATTCCAAGAGTCGTGCTGCTCAGAGGCAGATGAAGCAGCAAGTGACACTGTGGCGAGAACGATTATCAGACATCAGTTGGTTCATGCGCTGCCTGAACGAACATGTTGCCCGTAGAGCAAACAAAGAAGATGACTGCAGGGGAAGATTTTGGGAAGGTCGATTTAAGAGCCAAGCACTTCTAGATGAGAAAGCATTGGTAACTTGCATGGCCTATGTAGATCTCAACCCAATTCGTGCTGGAGTCAGCGACTCTCTCGACAAGAGTGATTTTACTTCTATCCAGGAACGATTGATAAATCATGCAAAGAAAGTAAAAAACCGAAGTTATCGCCAGAATCGATTATTAACGCGTCGTTCTACAAAGCATTTAGTAGGCCGCCAATCGACTAGAAAGCAATCTGTTCTTAAGCAATTTACAGATATGCCGGGCTTGAATGATGAGCCAATCTCATTATGTCAACAAAGTTATTTCGCACTATTGGAATCAACAAGCAAAGCTTTGAAGTTACTGGACTCTAATTCTGGCAAAGCAATAAATGTCCTCGAGGATAGACAACTTGTCTTGCAACGAATAGGTATCTCATCTGACTCCTGGCTAAAAAGTGTGAAATATTTCCATCGACATTACGCTATAGCAGCGGGAAGTGAAACTTCTCTGATTGAATACCATAAAAGTCGAATTAAAGCGGGTGTAGAATTTAAATATCCAAATAAATGGATTAGAGGTTTACATTCAGCTCGATTGTTATATGGCACGTAAAAATCATTCATAGATAATTTCTTAAAAAATTTATAAGCCTACAGTTTTAGTTACCCTCGTAATATTTCCACACACTGACTTAATTAGCAGCGATATTTGTAAGTTAGCAGAAAAAATCTGTTTAAAAAATTCACTACTTAAATAATTCTTATTTTATGTGATTAATTTATGAGCAATATTAATTGGATGTCTATTAATATTCAACTGGATGTCCTTTATCTTAAAAAGATTAATATCAAATAAACTCTCTAAGTATAAGATATACAAACGGTTATTGTTTTCTGGTATTACGCTGCAATTGGAAGGGGCTAGTACACCACTTTATTTGTCTATTTTGAAAGCTGCTGAAAACCACCATAAATCACTAGATATTGTTTGACTTTGGTCGACTAACACTATATGTTGCGCTCCTAAGTGTCCGCTAACTTGTTGAATTTACAGGGCAAGATTCGGAAATAGGCTAGATATGTGATCTATAAAATCGCAAAAAAGCAGCGGTTTTTAAAAAAAACTAAATTTGTGCTTTGCTTGAAATTTAGAAAATAACACAGAGGCATTTAAGAAAATCACATTTTAAATATCGATAATTCACTTAGCATAGCTGGAGCTAAATCGAATGAGTAAACTCGCTCGTGTAGTAGTCGAAGGGACTAAAAGCGAAAGGCTGCAAGAGGCAGAATTTGACAGCGATAGTCTTTATTTGAAAAAGCAGAAGGAAAACGAGATCCGAATGAAGCTTGATCAGTTTGCAAAAGAACTTTCTCAAGTCCAAAAACAGCGAAACAAATACTAAAAAAGCTGTTTCCCAAATCACAAGGTGAATAGATTCTCTACTCACTTAACCCCGCACCTCTTTGTTAAAAAGTAGATTTTTTTCAAAAGCGCAAAAACCAAGCTACTTATTTCAAAAAATTGTCCGCCTTTTTCCGGTTTATTTTTCCCGCGGAGGTAGTACACTTGTTCCACTATGTTCGAAGAGTAATCAATGCGAAGATTAATTCATATCATAACTGCTTCACTTCTATGTTCGATTCTGTCTACTTGCGTAAGTGGAAGAGATTATTCGCCTTTGTTGAGAGCAGAGCCAGAAAGAAATAGTGAGTTGACTCGGGCACCTAGAACCCTTCGGCTTTTCTACGACGCATTGCCAGATGTGGCTCGAAGTAGTTTAAAGCTAGTTGGACCAAGCGGTGAGCACCAACTTCGTGGGCTTCATACAATGGCTGCGGATGATCTTATGATTGAAATCATGGATCCGGTAACTGTCGGTGACTACAGCGTGGAATGGAGAACTGCAGTGGGTGATGACCCGACTGTATATTCAGGGTATTTTAATTTTTCAGTGCGTGGAAACTAGACTTACTGTAACCCCTTCCTTTTTAGTAAGGCAGATCAATTACTTGAAATGCCTAATTTAGTATAATTATTTCTTTGCGAGAATAGAGGGATTTATCTGAAAAGCTAGCCTCGGCGTATGGTCAGGCCGCCATCGACGGGAATGGCTGCTCCGGTGACATAAGAAGCTGCAGGCAGTGCCAAGCTTAAAGTTACATGGGCGACCTCTTCAGGGTCACCATAACGTCTTAATGCTATACGGCGACGTGAATAGATTTCTCGCTCTTCTTCAGGAATCCAATCAGTCATTCCCGTTAGTATAGGCCCCGGGCAAATAGCATTTACTGTAATGCCTTCTTTGCCTAATTCTGCAGCGAGTGAACGAGTTAATCCAATGACTCCGTGTTTCGAAGAAGTGTATGGGCTATTGCCAGGGCTGGCACCCAATCCTTCGGTCGAAGCGATATTGATAATTCGGGGCGATTTCGATTCTCGTAGATAGGGCAGGGCAGCTCTAATTGTGCGAGTGTGTGAGGTTAGTAGGACACTGACACTTTTCGCGAATCTTTCCTCATAATCTTCGTCATCGATAGGAGTTCTTAAAGACACTCCGGCATTATTAATTAACACATCTATCCCGCCGTAGCTTAAGGCTGCTTCTGTTATGCAACTTTCGATTGCGCACGCATCCGTGACATCCAGTTGCCAGGCTTTTGCGTCACATTCTGCTTTCAATATTTGTTCTACTGTTTCTGAAACGGCGGATTCATTCAAATCACTAGCCGCAATCTTAGCACCATATTCCGCAAACAATTTCGCAGTTGCACGTCCCATGCCGCTGCCGGCCCCTGTTATGAATACTACTTTCCCTTCGATAGACCGGCTTAAATTGGATAATTTCTTCATGGCACTATTTAAGCTCCAGCATACCAATGAAAACCAAAGTCTGAATTTAATCCGCCAGTGCCTCTGCCAAAATCTTCAACCGACGAAACCACTTGAATTGATTTAATAAACTTTAGCTGTTTGTAGCCACAGTGTCGTTCGACGCGTAAGCGCACGGGAGCACCATTGCCCAAAGGAATATCTTTTCCATTCATTCCATAGGCGAGAATAGTTTGTGGATGCACTGCATCAAACATGTCATA
This sequence comes from uncultured Pseudomonadales bacterium, assembly GCA_964275945.1. Classification (GTDB taxonomy): domain Bacteria; phylum Pseudomonadota; class Gammaproteobacteria; order Pseudomonadales; family Pseudohongiellaceae; genus UBA9145. The sequence goes on along the minus strand of CAXYEH010000050.1, from coordinate 13,461 downwards.
ACCTTCGTACCAACCGCCGTAGGCATCAATCATGATGTATTTCGCTTCTGTTGTGACGCCGCCAGCAGCCTCAAGAACAGACATTAATGGTGCTCCAGTCCATTGGGCAATTGCCGACCAGCCTTGTTCACAAATGTGCATGGTAGTTTGCGTGCGCCGCGGCATGCGCTTTAGATCTTCGAGGGAAAGCGATATAGGGTTATTGACTAACCCAGATATAGGCAAGCGCCAATCTGCGTAGTTTCCTGCACGCAATCGTTGGTATTCCTCATCATCGGGGTTACTCTGATTCCATACAGGAAAATTCTTTGTAATTTCGCTAGCGTCGTGTTCTTGCACTAACTGCTGTTTTGATAACAGCATTCTTTGACTCGTCATCGTCATCACATCAGCAACACCCATAAAGCCTTCTCGTATTACCGGTGGTTTATAAAACTGGGTGTCGCAGCCAGTAAGCAGAAGCCCGCCAAGTGCTCCAGAACCAGATATTAGTTGCCTTCTGGTTAGCTTGATTTCATTGATGTTTTGAAGAGTCTTTTTCGTACTCATAATGATTCCTCAGCACTTTCTGAATGGATTTCGTACTTACCGATCAACATCGACCGTAGTTGATTTACTGCTCCTGCAATTATCATTTCAACAAGATGCACAAATACAAAAACTACTAAGAGGAGTGAGCAAATCACATGTAATGTTCGAGCTGTTTGCCTGCCTCCAAAGAAATCAATTAACTCAGGAGAAATTGCAGTGAATGCTGGCATTTGAGCAAATCCGCTAATAATCATAAACGGGAACAGAGCAAACAAAACAAACAAATAGGAAACTTTCTGTAAAATATTATAGCTAGCAGCCGATTCACCTTTAGCCGCTTTTAATTTTAAATGTCGCGCAAATTCTGACTTTAGATTTCTAATTGAAAGTTGTTCTCTTGTCGGTAGCATCTTTTGGTAGAACTTTTTTTGCCAGCCGTTCCAAATTAAGTAAATCATACCGTTAATTACGAAAACCCAAGCAAATAGGTAATGGTAATTGCGACCCCAGCGACGATCACCTAGTTCTTCAGCCCGCTCCCAAGAAATACCCCAATCTTCGAGCCTGAAAATAGCTGGATAGCCTTGAAACCCAACCTTGCCCCAATACAACTCAGGGAAATGCAGAAATATCATGATGCCGCTGTAGAGCAGATAAAAAAAAGAAACCACCATAATCCAATGACAGATGCGAGCATTGACTGTGTGGCGGAAGATCCAATTTTTAGTAGTTGAAGGCATGAATAGCCACTTCTTATTTTATAGTTTCTATAAAGCTAATAGTTTTACAGTAAAACCTTAAACAAGCAAAGACTATGCATTTTTAACCTCTGAAAATGGCATTAATTGGCCAAGAGGTTGACCGGGTGAGGGTTGTAAATTCTGGCACCTTTATTTAATTGTCACAGACAATATTGGGTTCCATGTGTATAATTATTCACGAATGATCATTCGTTTTTCCGTTAATGCCTAAATCCCGTAAGCCTTCTGATCCGTTCGCATCTCGCGAGTCGGAGAAGTACGAGAACCCCATACCTAGTCGAGAATTTATTCTTGAACATCTGGAAGACTTGGGTGCGCCCGCATCTTTTTCTAAGCTGTGCAAACAGCTCGAGCTAAATGAAGAAGAAAGAATAGAGGGGCTGCGACGGCGACTTATCGCGATGAGTCGGGATGGGCAAATTATAAGTAATCGAAAAGGAGCCTATGGACTAGCTACACACATGGATTTAATAAAAGGAATTGTGCAGGGCACAAAGGATGGAGTGGGTTATTTAATACCCGAAGACGGATCAGGAGATTTGTTTCTGAGCCTTCGTGAAATGGAAAAACTATTTGATGGTGATCAGGTGCTGGCGCGACTGAATGGTTTCGATAATCGTGGCAGAAAAGAAGGGACCGTCGTTGAAATACTTAAACGGCGCCATGAGCAAATTGTAGGTAGATTTTTTCTGGAGTCAGGTTTCGGTGTAGTAGTTGCTGACAATAAACGCATCGGTCACGAAATTCTTATACCAGAGAAACAGATGGGCGAAGCCAAAAGTGGTGAGTTTGTTGTTGCTCAAATTTCGGAATATCCAAGTCGTCGACGCAAAGCGATCGGCACTGTTACCGAAGTCTTGGGCGATCACAGCACGCCTGGGCTAGAAATTGAAGTTGCCATACGTAGTCATAGTTTGCCGCATAAATGGCCAGCGGAGGTTAAAGAAGAAACAGCAAAACTACCAAATTCAGTAGACGATAAAGACACTATTAACAGGTTTGATTTACGAGACATTCCCTTTGTTACGATTGATGGTGAGGATGCAAAAGATTTTGATGATGCTGTTTTTGCGCACCAGCATCAACGTGGAAACTGGACCTTGTATGTCGCCATCGCTGACGTATCAAATTATGTGCAAATAGATAGCGCGTTAGATAAAGAGGCCATTAATCGCGGAACCTCAGTTTATTTCCCTGGTCACGTAATTCCGATGCTGCCTGAAGCATTGTCAAACGGATTGTGCTCATTAAAACCGAAGATCGATCGGCTGGCGATGGTTTGTGAAATGGAGATATCAGCAGACGGCAAAATGACCGGCTTCAACTTCTATGAGGCCGTTATACATTCTCATGGACGAATGACATATACGGAAGTTGCAGATATTCTACAGACTTCTGCTAATGAGACTCTTGAGAAAGTGCGGCAAAGATTACGGGTGAAACATAAACCCTTAATTCAGCATTTCGAAAGCCTTTATTCACTTTACAAGTCGCTACGAACTTCCCGAGAAAATGATGGGGCGATGGATTTTGAGTCCCCAGAAACACGCATAGTATTTGGGAAAGACCAAAAAATTAAAGAAATCATTCCAGTTGAGAGAACCGATGCCCATCGTTTAATTGAAGAATGCATGTTGTGTGCGAATATCGCTGCTGCGCGCTTGTTAGAGCAGAATGAAATTCCAACATTATTCCGCACTCATGAAGGCCCCAATCTCGATAAATTAAAAAATGTTAGAGAATTTCTAATTGAGCTGGATCTCCATTTAGGAGGAGGTGAGAAACCGACACCTGAAGATTATTCCCGGTTACTTACTGTTGTGGCAAAGCGTCCAGATCGGCAATTGCTGCAGACCTTGCTTATTAGGTCGATGATGAAAGCAGTTTATCAGCCAGACAACATTGGCCACTTCGGGCTGGGGTTTCCAGAGTACACACACTTTACTTCACCTATTCGCCGTTATCCGGATCTATTAGTGCATAGGGCAATTCGCCACCTGATTCGAAATAAGCCTGGCGCACATCTACAGAAACACGAATTAGCCAACAAACTGGATAAGAAAAAGATCTACCCTTATGGTGCCTCTGAAATGGATGGTTTTGGTGTAAATTGTTCCGCAGCAGAGAGGCGCGCCGATGCGGCGAGTTACAACGTAATTGATTGGTTGAAGTGTGAATACATGCTTTCCCATGTCGGAGATGAGTTCTTTGGTACCATTATTTCCGTAACTAGCTTTGGTCTATTTGTTGAGCTCGATGATATTTATATAGAAGGCTTGGTGCATATTTCGGAACTCAGCAATGATTACTATCACTTCGATCCGGTTCGGCATTGCCTGGAAGGAGAAAGAAGTAAGCAGGTTTATCGTTTGGGTGATCGATTAGAGGTCAAAGTCGTAAGAGTAGACATTGAAGAAAAGAAAATTGAGCTACAAGCGAAAGGCTTTAAGAAAAGTACTTCGAAATGGAATAAGAAGCAGGCTTCATCGAAATCCAGAAAACTAAAAAGCGAAAAATTAAGAAAAACAAAATCAGGTGCCAATCACGAGACAGTCAAATCTTCTGAAAAAACAACACAAAAGAAATCAAAGCTAAGTAAAAATAAAAGAGCCAATGGCAAATCGAGCCAAAATCCCACTTTTGAGAAGAAAAGTGGCAACTCTAATAAGAGCAATGCCAAGAAAAATAAAGCTAAACAGATATCAGCTAAACGTGGAAGAGATAGAAATTAGTCTATGAGCGGACAAATTTTCCATGGATTGCATGCCGTCCGAGAATTACTTAAGCACCAGGCAGGACATGTTGCTCAAGTGTTAGTTCAAGCTGGGCGTAAGGATAAGCGCATGGAAATTATTTTTTCCCTAGCCGCTGAACAGGGTATTCCAATTTTAGAAACGGACAAAGCCGACTTAGATAAGAAAACAGATGGGAAGCACCAGGGCGTCGTTGCAGTTATTAAGCGAGGAAGTACTGCCTCGGGTAATATATTGTCTGAGCAAGACATGTACGAGCACATTAAATCTCTTACTTCTCCATTCTTGCTTATTCTTGATGGTGTGACGGATCCTCATAATTTGGGCGCCTGTTTAAGAACTGCTAACGCGGCAGGTGTTGATGTGGTTATTACTCCAAAGGATAAATCTGTAACGTTAAATCAAACAGTCAGAAAAGTAGCGAGTGGTGCCGCCGAATCAATCCAGTTAGTAACGGTAACCAATTTAGCCCGTTGTTTGGAAAAGCTTAAGGCGGTCGGTGTTTGGATTATTGGAACCGATGATAAGGCAAAGATTTCACTTTATAGACAGGACTTTAGGGGGCCTCTTGCCCTCGTTATGGGTTCCGAAGGCAGCGGATTACGCAGACTCACCCGTGAGAAATGTGATTACTTAATTTCAATTCCCATGGCAGGAGAATTAAGTAGTTTGAATGTTTCTGTTGCGACAGGTGTAGCATTATTCGAAGCTATTCGGCAAAGGAAAAGCGAGTAAGCAAGGTTTCAATAACCCTAATAGCATTTACCGGTATTTGTGTCTTGTATCGTTTGACTGCAGGTCGAAATCAGGTTTTTATCGCTTCAAGTGACATTGATGTCTAATTAAAGCGACGATGTTATCTGGCTGATTCAAATACTGGCTTCCATTAAGGAATGAGCACCCTAAGAACAAAGCTTCCTATTAAACAGCGCCTGAACTAGGAGCCATAGTCAGGAGTGGTGAGTTTTCAAGTATGGGGTCTTTCTCCAAGATCAGCTCCTGATGGTCCATCGGGTGGCAGAATTTGCGGCTTTGGCGGAGGTTGGTAAGTAATTGAATCAATGCTAAGGGTCCTTAAGGGTCCTTGAAAAAGCGTGAAAAGTCGGGGAATAGCCTCAAATGCAGTTGCATCAGCTCTCGAAACTCTCTAGAATTCCGGCTCTTTTTACCGGTGGGGCTTGTCTCCATCCTACACCACTCCTTGTCTTACCACGCGCGCTAGCGTTAGCTGGAAGACTCAATCCATAAGGAGTCTCTATGAGACACTATGAAGTAGTATTCTTGGTGCATCCGGACCAATCTGAGCAGGTTCCAGGGATGATCGAGCGCTATACCCAATTGATGGCTGATAATAATGGCAAAATCCACCGTATGGAGGATTGGGGCCGTCGTCAATTAGCTTATCCAATTAATAAAATCCACAAAGCACACTATGTTCTCATGAACATAGAGTGTGGTGGTGAAATTCTGGAAGAGTTAACCACCCTGTTTCGTTATAACGATGCAGTACTGAGAAACCTAATCATCAAAACAAAAAAAGCTGAAACTGAAGAATCTTTAATTCTAAAGGGTGAGCGAGAGGGAAAGGAACGCAGAGTCCGTGCTGAACAAAAGCGTAAGATCGAAGACGAGGCAGCTGCCTCTGCCGCTGCCGCTGCCGCTGAAACAGCAACAGGTGATGTTGAATTAGACGCTGGATCTCTGGAAGAAACTGAGCCTGGCAGTGAGTCCGCGGCACCTAGTGAAGACGCAGAAGAAATTTCGGACGATGCTCCCGAAGAAGCAATTGCTGCAGACGCAGCAGAGTCCGAAGAAGCAGATACAGAAGAAGCAGATACAGAAGAAGCAGATACAGAAGAAGGGTAACTCTTCCAATAGTTAAGTTAGGAAAAGATTATGGCTCGTTATTTTCGTCGACGTAAGTTCTGCAAATTTACAGCAGAAGGCACTGAACAAATAGACTACAAAGATTTAGAAACCTTGAAGGCTTATGTTTCTGAAACTGGGAAAATAGTCCCAAGCCGAATCACCGGTACTAAAGCTCGCTATCAACGCCAGCTTGCAACTGCGATTAAGCGAGCAAGGTATTTGGCACTGATTCCATATACGGACAGTCACCAGGTTTAAACAGGTTTAATTAATGCGCGGCCTCGCTGAATTCGTGATGACCGGAAGAAAGCAGGCCATAATAGCGGCAGGCTTACTAGGCCTGATACCACTGATTAATTTACTAAGCCCTGCAGTTGTTGGGATAGTGATGTTACGCAAAGGTTTGCAAGAAGCAACCTTTGTATTTATTTGGGGAGCGCTGCCGCTAGTTGTTTGGGCGATGTTGGGTGATATCGTTCCTTTGGTTCTGCTGTTTGGCATTACCGGCTTAACTTGGCTGCTGCGAGAAACTGAGTCATGGGAATTTACCTTCCTGGCAGCGATAGCCATCGGTTTAGTCATTGAAATTTATCTTCGATTACAACCAGCTGTTTTAGATGCGGTGTTTCAGCAACTACAACCATATTTTCAACAGAATAATCTTCAAGGAATGGAGATTGAAGAGATAAGAGAAACGATGACCACCATTATTGGTTCGGTTTATATGTTTCTTTCAATCGTTTTAACGATGCTTGCCCGTTGGATGCAAGCATCTTTATTCAATCCAGGTGGCTTTCAAAGCGAAATTCACCAGTTGCGCATAAAACAGAAAGTTGCATTAATACTTTTGGGTTTTATGCTTTTGTGCAGTTTTGGGATATTTATACCGCAAGCCTGGGTGCTTTATTTCATGATACCTTTGGTGTTTTCTGGGGTAGGGCTCTTGCACGCAGTAGTGGCAAAGCGGAAAATGTCTTCCCTGGTGTTGGTGGTGTTTTACGTATTGCTAATGTTGCCGGCAGTCATACAAGTAGTTGTGTTGCTGGCATTGATAGATAGTTGGTACGACTTTCGAGCAAGACTTGATCAAGTAGGTTAGAAACTTACTTAAAATTTAATGAAAATATTTAAGACTACGTGAGGGATTCAAGATGAACGTAATCTTGTTGGAGAAGATCGGTAAACTTGGCGAAATTGGCGACACTGCCAATGTCAAATCTGGTTATGCGCGGAATTTCTTATTTCCACAGGGTAAAGCTATTCCTGCTACAAAGATAAACTTGGAAGAATTTGATCAGCGAAAATCTGAACTAATGGCTGCTCATAATGAGAAAATAGGTGTAGCACAGGCTAGAGCGGAGAAAGTTAACGGAACAAGTTTAACTATTGAAGTTAATTCCAGTGATGAAGGCAAATTATTTGGTTCAGTAGGAACCAGAGATGTGGCTGACGCTGTTAATGCAAAAGCTGGTAGCGATATTACCAAGGCAGAGGTTTCAATGCCTCACGGCGTTATTCGTGAGCTCGGTGATTACCAGATTAGCCTAGAGCTTGGCTATGATGTTAAAGCAACTATTTCGGTCTCGGTAGTTGGACTTGAGTCAACCGCAGGAGTTTCTGCAGATGGCAGCCTTATTGAAGAAATTGACGAAGCTGAAGCAGCTAATGCTTCTGAAAGTGATGATTCGGAGGAATCTTCTGATAGTTCTAAGGAAGAAAAGCTAGCAGAATAATCCTAGCACCTGAAATGAGCTGCTAGCTTTCTTATTGAAGTACCATTCTGTAAACTCAGCTGGTACTTTTTTATTTCCCGCGTTTTATCCTAAATGTCTGAAATTTTTGAGCCAAGCACTCCCAGTCTAGGAAGAAATCCTTCAAACCTGACTGCTCTGAAAGTCCCACCTCACTCTGTCGAAGCTGAGCAAGCAGTTTTGGGCGGGCTAATGATAGATAATACAGAATGGGACACTGTCGCCGACACTGTCCTGTCTGTAGACTTTTATCGGGCTGAGCATCAACTAATTTTTCAGACAATGACCCAACAAAGTGAGGCCAGGAGCCCTATAGATGTAGTGACTTTGGTTGAGGCGCTGGACAGTCTCAACGAATTGGAGAACGCTGGAGGCTTAGATTATCTTAGCGAACTCGCAGGAAATGCACGTGGTACAGCAAATATTCATGCCTATACTGATATTATAAGGGAGCGTGCCATTCTGCGCCGCCTTATCTCAGTCGCCAACAATATTGCAGATACCGGCTACAACACCGGCGGAAAGAAAGCGGCTGAAATTCTCAATGGCGCAGAACAGCAAGTTTTTAATATTCGAGATGAACGCCCAAAGGATCAAGGTCCTGTCCCGATTAATCCCCTTCTGACCAAAGCTGTTGATCGAGTTGACGAATTGGCAGGGCTGGATGGAAGTCTGACTGGGTTAGCCAGCGGATATCAAGATTTGGATGAAATGACTTCGGGATGGCAGAAGTCAGATTTAGTCATTGTTGCTGGCAGACCTTCAATGGGTAAAACTGCATTTGCCATGAACTTGGTAGAAAATGCAGTTCTTACCGGTGAACAACCAGTTCTTGTGTTTAGCTTAGAGATGCCGTCAGAAAGTTTAATTTTTCGTTTACTTTCCTCCATAGGTCGAATCAATCAGACAAAATTACGAACTGGTCAACTTACAGAAGAAGATTGGCCTGGATTCAATAATGCCGTCGCTAAACTTAAAGACCGTCCACTCTTTATCGATGACAGTGCCAGCGTAAGCCCAATGGAAATGCGCGCAAGGGCAAGAAGGATTGTCCGCGAACACGGGCAATTAGGCATGATTGTTGTTGACTACTTGCAGTTGATGCAGATTAAAGGCACCAATGAAAATCGGGTAAATGAGATCTCCGAAATTTCCCGTTCGCTTAAATTGCTTGCTCGAGAATTCGAATGCCCAGTAATCGCACTTTCGCAATTAAATCGTGGATTGGAACAGCGGCCTAATAAACGGCCACAAATGTCAGATCTCCGTGAGTCAGGTGCGATTGAACAAGATGCGGATCTCATCACCTTTATTTATCGTGATGAAGTTTATAACGAAGATTCGCCGGATAAAGGAATGGCTGAGATCATTATAGGCAAACATCGAAACGGACCAATCGGCACCGTGCGTCTGAGTTTTCTCGGCCAATTTACTCGCTTTGAGAGCCATGTCCAGCCAAGATACGACGACAGTTACACTCACGGCTAAACCACCTTTAGGTTAATCAAGGCATGACCGAACCAACCAAAAGAGCTTGGGCTACTATCGATCTTGAAGCTCTACGCAAAAACCTTGCCGTGGTTGATGCCTATTGTCCCGAATCAAAGATTTTCCCTGTTATTAAGTCCAATGCGTATGGGCACGGAATGGAGCAAGTTGCCCAGGCAATCAATACCTCCCAGACAGAGGTCTCTGGATTTGCTGTTGCCACTTTACAAGAAGCAGTTGAATTACATGGGTTGGGCTATGGTCGACCAATCTTGCTCTTGAACGGTTATATCAATGAAGCAGAATTGCGTCTTTGTTTAGATAAGAGCATAGAGCCAGTCGTCCACGCGAATTACCAGCTAGAGATAGCAAATAAAGTCTTAAGTGATGATTTATTTTCGGGAACTCACAAATTCTGGGTCAAAATGAACTCTGGCATGAACCGTCTTGGGATGACCGGGGAGGAGGCTAGCCAAGGTTTTCTTCAATTGCATACCTATCCCAATACAGAATTGATCCTGATGTCCCATCTTGCTTTTGCTGAAGACATGGATAATCAAGCATCCCGAGCCTTCACTGACAAACAAATGGAAGGTTTTCTTGGACTACGAAAGCAACTACAAAAAGATTGCGACGAAACGGTTGAGACAAGCATTGCTGCCTCGGCGGGAATTCTTAGCCTCCCCGAAACTCACTTAAATTATGTCCGACCCGGCGTAATGCTTTATGGTAGTTCACCACTCGTCAAGATGACCGGAGGTGAAGTTGGACTTCATCCAGTTATGACTCTATCTTCACGCTTAATCTCTATAAGCAGCGTGCCTGCTGGGGGGTCTATAGGCTACAACGCCACTTATGTTTGTGAAAAAGATACCAGAGTCGGAACCGTTTCCATTGGCTATGGTGATGGTTATCCAAGGTCGGCAGTCAATGGAACGCCCGTACTCGTGAAAACACAAGCACGAACCCTGCGTACGCAATTAATCGGCCGTGTATCCATGGATATGATTACTATTGATCTTAGTGGAATTGAAGATGCCCAGATCGATGATGAAGTGATTTTATGGGGAGCTGGACTCTCTTCTGACGAAGTATCGAAGTATGCAAACACAATATCTTATGAATTGTTCTGTAAGATCACGCAACGTGTTCACTATGTTTATGTTTGAGTGCAGTTATCGGGCTGAACATAAAATCGAAGAATCAGTGAGTCTCTAAACTAACATGGCTAAAACTAAAACGGTGTTTGTTTGCAAAGACTGCGGAACCGAATATGGTCAATGGCAAGGTCAATGTGCAGCCTGCAAAGCCTGGAACACACTGTCTCAAATTAATTTAGGCTCGAGCAGTTCGCCTGTGACTAAAGCTGATTTTCGTCGCCAGGGTTACGCTGGCGATCAGTCCAACGTGCAAAGCTTGTCTGACATCGATCTTCAATCTTTACCCAGATATTCAAGTTCAATCGAAGAGCTGGATCGGGTCCTCGGTGGCGGTTTGGTGCCTGGATCAGTTGTGTTAATAGGCGGTAATCCGGGTGCCGGCAAGAGCACATTATTGCTGCAGATTATGTGTCAGCTTGCTCATAGCGGAAGGCCCGCATTGTACGTAACGGGTGAAGAGTCCTTACAGCAAGTGGGCATGCGGGCGAATCGACTTAATCTTCCAACTGATAATCTTAAGATGCTAGCAGAAACTAATGTAGAGCAAATTTCTCGTGCTGCAGAGGAAAATAAACCTGAGTTATTAGTAGTTGATTCTATTCAAGTAATGCACAGTGCCGATGTGCCTTCAGCGCCAGGCAGCGTGTCACAGGTGCGGGAATGTGCTGCGTATTTAATTCAATACGCTAAACAAACTAACACTGTTTTGTTCTTGGTCGGTCACGTAACCAAAGAAGGTAATTTAGCTGGGCCGAAAGTGCTCGAGCATATGATTGATTGCTTCATCATGCTGGAAGGGGGAAATGATACGAAGTATCGCATTCTTCGCGGGCAGAAAAATCGCTTTGGCGCTGTGAATGAATTAGGCGTTTTCGCCATGACAGAATTAGGCCTTAAAGAAGTTAAGAACCCTTCAGCTATATTTTTAGCGCGTACCGAAGAGGATACGCCTGGCTCTCTAGTCATGGTGCTTTGGGAAGGAACGCGACCATTATTAGTTGAAATCCAAGCATTAGTAGATACTAGCCCTCTTGGAAACCCGAGGCGAGTCACCGTAGGGCTTGAACAAAATAGGCTGGCGATGTTGCTTGCGGTGCTACACCGTCATGGGGGGTTATACATGGCGGATCAGGATGTATTCGTCAATGTAGTCGGGGGAGTCAAGGTTTCAGAAACTAGCGCGGATTTGGCTCTAGTACTTGCTATAGTTTCAAGCTTTAAAGATCGTTCCTTAGCCAAAGAGCTTGTGGTGTTTGGTGAAGTGGGTCTCGCTGGTGAAATCAGGCCAGTGCCAGGCGGTCAAGAAAGACTGGCAGAAGCGGCCAAACACGGATTCAAACGAGCAATCGTTCCTAAAGCTAATCTACCAAAAACTAAAATCGAAGGATTGGAAGTTCTAGGTGTAACGAAAATCTCACAAGCATTAGATGCTATCTAATTACTTTAGCTAGCATAGTTCCCCGATTATTAAGGAATGTGGATTAAGCGGGAGCTCTTTCGAAATCTTGCTTAATGGTTTTCAAAGCCCACCAGTAATGCAAAGCACACCAAATATTGAACAGCACTGTAATCGCCATGGCATAGCGCAATCCGTCAACACCATAGCTTGGTGTTAAGTAATCGCTCACAAATCCTGTTACCACCGGACCAAGTCCCAATCCAATCAGATTCAATACAAATAATAGAACTGCCGATGCCATTGCTCGCATCCGAATGCCTACTAGAAAGTGAGTCGAGGCGATACAGGGTGCCAAATACCAACCACCAAAGAACACTGGAATGAAATAGGAGTAGACGGCTATATAAGCGGTGGGCATTAGTAAAAACGTGTTTAAGGCAAACGGCAGAGCCAATATTGTTGAAATGAACGGGATCCAGATATACCAGCTCTTGTCACCGGTTTTTTTTGTCATGTAATCAGATGCCCAGCCACCAAAAAACGTCCCAGCCAACCCACCGATTCCAGCAATCAAGCCATAGTATAAGCCAACATCTAGGATGGGCATTTCATGAACACGCTGCAAGAACAATGGCATAAAGTTACCCATGCCATAGGTGACGAAGGCATGCAAAGCGCAAGCAAAGGACAGGTGTCTAAAAGATTTTCGTTCCCATAAAAAATGCATGACCTTGAAGAACCCGGGAGGTGCTATATCCTTGCGGGCCTCGGCCATGCCTCTAGGAGGCTCTTTAATCACGAAGCGCACAATTATCGCTAGGAGGAGTCCTGGCAGTCCCACAACGACAAAGGCAGTCCGCCAATCGAAATACTGGACTAGATAAGCACCACCTACTGTTCCCACCAAGATCCCGCCATAAACTCCCAAGGAATAAATTGAAAGGGCGGTAGCTCTCTGTTCTGCAGGAAAAATATCCGAAACTATAGAGTGAGCAGGGGGCGAGCCACCTGCTTCGCCTACGCCGACACCAAACCTGGCTAAGAAAAGCTGAGTAAAACTTTGTGCAGCCCCACAGAGCGCAGTCATTACACTCCAGATAGTGATCGAAATCGCTATGATGTTGCGTCTATTACTAATGTCTGCCCAGCGGGCAATTGGAATACCGAGAGTTGTGTAAACGAGGGCAAAGGCGATACCAGACAACATGCCAAACTGGCCATCGGATATTTGTAGGTCTTCGATAATGTACTGAGCAAGCACATTAATAACCTGGCGGTCTACGAAGTTAGAAACATAAACTGTAGTTAGAATGCCTAAGACTAAGTATCGGTAGTAGGGATTCTTATAAGCTTCGATACCCGAGGCGCTATCGGAATTTTTGGACTGCGCAGAATAAGCATCCGCACGATTTCGGTTTTCTTCAGAGTCAGAGTTATCCCTAAATTCCGTGGTCATGTCCTTCTACCTTTGTTTTAATTTTTAGCGAAGGGGATGTAAGCATTTATTCTGAAGCGAGTCTACGTATAAGTAGTGTGCTCAATTTCGCTCTCTCCACTAATGAGCTTAGCCGGGCTTCTTCACGATTAGAATGTGCTCCAGTTCCAGCAACGCCAAGTGAATCTATTGTTGGGAGTCCAACTGCTTGTGAGAGTGAACCGTCAGTTCCGCCGCCTGAATCTGAAACTCCAAGTTCTTGGCCCAGTAATTTGCCGATCGCGCGAGTTTTCTCTAACAAGTAGTCGCTTTCC
>CAXYEH010000049.1:0-60044 GCA_964275945.1 uncultured Pseudomonadales bacterium | reverse complement strand
TTCTTACATTATGAGTGATATCTTCACCGGTTATTCCATCTCCTCGAGTCGCCGCTCGGACCAGCAACCCATCCTCGTAGAGCAAACTAACAGCAACGCCGTCAATCTTTGGCTCACAACTATAACTAAGCGCTTCAGTTCGCCCCAATCGCTTCTTAATGCGAATCTCAAAGTCTTTTAAATCTTTCTCTCCAAAAACTTTGTCTAATGACAACATAGCTATTTCATGAGTCACTTGGGAAAACTGACTTAGCGGCAGGCCCCCTACTCGCTGGGTTGGAGAATCAGCCGTGACAAGATCATATTTTTGTTCCAGTTCTTCAAGACGCAATAATAACGTATCGTAATCAGCGTCTGGGATTTCCGGAGTATCCAGGGAATGGTAGAGTCGATTGTGGCGCTCTATTTGTACCCGGAGCGCCTCAACTTCCCGTATGATATTTGCAGGAACTGTCATGATTAAGTGTTATCAACTATTTACGAGGGTTGCTAACCGCGACTTCCGGTAGCCTGGAGTTGATGCAACTCAAAATCTCTAATGCGTTGATAGTAATGTTCAATGGTCTGCGCCGTCATGACGTTCCGGTGATCATCTTTTAATTCGCCGTCAAGAGCACCGCGAATCTGCTGCGCAACTTCTAACATTTCCTCAAAAGCTTGTAAGTTGTTGATCTGAGTGGGTAACGCTAAAAACAAGCTGATGCCTATGGTAGAAAAACTATCCATTTGATTCAGATCAAAGGCACCCGGATTAAGAATATTCGCTACGCTAAAAATAACTGGTCCGGTATTTCCATTATGGAGACGATGATGAAAAATATTCATTTCACCAAATTTCAGACCCAAGGTCACTAGTGCTTGAAGAAGATCATGCCCTTCAAAAACCCTTCCGTCTCGAGCCATAACGTTAATAATAAGAACTTCTGATTGCTGAATTGATTCTTGCCCGACAGAACTATCTTCGCGTATCGGCTCTTCGGCGCTTGTAGAATTAGATAAGGCAACTGCGTCTTCAAAATTGCTGACATTGCCTTCCTCATGAAATCAGCCTCTCTTAAATCAGAGTCACCTTGGAGAGCTATATGGACTGATTGATTTTGACCTTCTTCGACTGGGCTTGCCTCATGATCAATTTCTTTTTGCTTGGGGCGACCGAAGGCTGAGATTAGAGATCTAATTCCAGTTTTTACTTTGACTCCTTTTTTTAATTCAACGTGTTGATTATCTGCAGTACCAGAGTTGGTATCGAATAATTCTGATTGTTTATCTCCCTCGGACTCTCCAGCCTGGTAGCCAATCCGGTCTCCTGCAGACATAGAAAATTCATCAAGGCTATCTTCAAAGCTGGCGCCAATCATAGGCGCTAACCGACTGCCATCTTCATCCTCACCGTCTTCTATATCAAAGTGGGCCAGTTCCTCATCATCAAAACCTGATTCAGAATCATCCTCTTTAGAGATTTGTCTTCTTTTGAAGGCTGCGATAATCGCATCATCGTCTTCAAAATCTTCTTCAGAGGACGTTTCGCCTGACACACCCACATCCTCTCCGAAATCCGGTCCATCAGCCCACCCTTCTAGCTCTTCAGAATCAGATGAAACACCAAACTCTTCCTCGTGAAATCCATCGGGAATTTCATCTTCTTCCTCATCGTTATCGTCAGACCATTCATTTTCAGGATAATCAGGCATCACGGCAGCCATGCCGTCTTCTGCGTAAGATCTCCGCACATCTATCTCGTCTATCTCGTCTATCTCGTCTATCTCGTCTATCTCGTCAGCATCTTCAAGGTCTTCGGACTCAACATCTTTTGACATTGTCTCCAAGGGTGGTGGGCTTGCTTCATCAAAATAATCAAACAGAACATCATCGGGGTCTTCATAACTTGCTTCTCGTTGAGTAGCGAAATCCGTCTTCTCATAAGAATCGTCAACCAGATTTTCCTCTATCCGAAAATCTTCCTGACGCATATCTTTATAACTTTCTTCACTATCTGTGGTGTTAGGACTATGCTCTTCAAATTGGACCTCCTCTGTTAATTCAACCGTATCCATTAGCACTGGAATTGCAGCAGATCCGTCTTTCTCGATATTCAGGCCTAAAGATGCCGCTCTGGCATTGGCAGCTTCAATCGCACTGTTTTGAGAATTAACTGCTCGCAACGATCTTTCGACTACCCGAGCACCTCCCCCCGGAAGTTCAGACAGCTCAAGTGCATCTAGATCAACGTCCCGGGGAATATTCTTATCAATAACAAGTTTGATTTGACCATGGCGGGCTTGAATAGCAATGTAAAGCCCACGCAGAATAGCTCCCACGGTGGCAAGGCCTAATAAAAATATTATCAGTTCGCGAGGACTCATAACTGACCTATATTTGAGCTTCTTAAATACAACAAATTGTAAATGTTATCTTACAGTTACCGAAATTTCTTTAGCTCAAATAGGCCATTACGAGAAAAAAGAGAAGTGTGAATGAGAAGAATTACGGACAGCTACATTGCCGCCAATTCTGAAGCCTCATCAATATCAACAGCTACAATTCTGGACACACCGGCTTCGTGCATCGTGACCCCTAGCAACTGATTCGCCATTTCCATGGTGATTTTGTTGTGCGTAATGAAAATGAATTGAACCGTCTCAGCCATCTCCTTCACTAGATTCGCATAGCGAGCTACATTAGCGTCATCCAGTGGTGCATCAACCTCGTCTAGCATACAGAAAGGCGATGGATTTAAATGAAAGATGGAGAAAACTAGCGCGATCGCAGTCATTGCTTTCTCGCCCCCGGAAAGAAGATGAATTGTGCTGTTTCTTTTTCCTGGGGGACGCGCCATTATCGCAACACCTGTATCCAGCAAATCTTCGCCAGTCATGTCCAGATAGGCATGACCGCCGCCAAAGACTCGAGGAAAGAGACTTTGTAATCCCGTATTAATCTTATCGAAGGTCTCTTTAAAACGAGTCCGAGTTTCCTTATCTATCTTACGAATCGCATTTTGAAGTGTATTTAATGCCCTCTCTAAATCTTCATTTTGCCGATCCAGGTAAATTTTACGTTCGCTCTGCTGATCATACTCATCAATAGCAGCTAGATTGATTGGGCCCAAGCGCTGAATTCGATTAGATAGCTTCTCCAGATCCTGCTCGCATTGTGATTCTTCCAAGTCCTCCGGCATATTTTCTAGAACTTGATCTAGCTCATATTTCGCTTCTTTCAACTGCGCAAGCAGAGCATCTCTTTTCACCGAAGCTCCTTCACTCTTCAGCTTAGACTCCATCAGCGATTCCCTAAGCTTGTTTTGTTTTTCCTGGTGCTGATTACGCTCCTGCTCCAGGTCGCGAATAATGTGTTCATTCTCATCTACTTTGCTTTTGGCAACACCCAGTTCTTTCTCCACCTCTAACCGTTTCCCAAGCAAGCCTTCCAGGTCTGTACGCATCTCGCCTAACGGCTGATCCGATTCTAGGATTTGGGAGGAGAGTGATTCGATTCTTTCTTTTGATCGCTGCACCTGGCTCGCCATTCGATCCATCGTTTCACGGGTTGATTGCAGCTGTGCCTCTAGTGCTTGTTTTTCTAATGCAAGTTTGTGCGCTAAGTTTTTATCATTGCTCGACTTTTCACGGATAGTTTCGAGTGCTTTCTGAGTGGCTTCCCGCGCTTTTTCTAGCTCTTCACGACCTCCGACATCCTCGGCCATATTGTCAAGTGCAGCTTGAAGACGCGCACGTGCCTCTGATGTATTTTCCTCTTCGGTAGTTAATTGGAGTGATAACTCTTCTAACTCATGTTTAATCCTGATTTTTCGAGTCTCAGCTTGTTCTCCTTTAGCTTGTTGGGCGCTAATTACGGATTTCATCTCTCCGAGCTGTTTAGATTTCTCTGCAAGGTTAGTTTGCAGTTGCTCCCGCTCAGATTCCAATCTGGCAACCTCACTCCGTAGCTCCTCACACGTTTTAAGTAAACTCTCTGATTTTGCCGTTGAACTATCGATATCGGACAATAGATCAATTATCAGTCCACCTCTTTCTACAATCGAATCCTGAGGCGCTTTGTTCTTTATCTGAATCCAATTCGTTCCTAGCCAAATTCCTTCGCGCGTAATAATGGACTCATCTTCCCCTAGCGCTGCTCGCTTACGAAGCGCATCATCCAAATCATCTGCAACGTAAATTCCACTCAACAAATCGCTGATGTCCCACTTACTGCTTACCTTTGAAGTTAGTGGTTCAAGCGCCTGGTTTTTAATCTTTATCTGGGCAGTTTTAGAAATATCCAATAGGCTAAGTTTGCCCTTAGGTAAATTACTAAGCAGAACATCGATCTGACCCAAACCTTCTATACAAATCGACTGCAAGATGTCTCCTAACACCGCTTCGGTAGCCATTTCCCATCCGTTATCTATACGGAGGCTTTCTGCGAGTCGAATTTGGTTATCCAGCCCGCGAGATTTGAGCCAATTATTGATCTCAAGATTGTCCTGTCCAAGCGCTGCCTGCTGCAAGGATTCCAACGAAGCGTGCTTACCTTTGCTTGTTTGTAATTTGCTTCTCACTGCATCCAATTCGTCAGTGCAGATGTTGAGTGCTTCTCGAGATGCATCAATGGTACCGACCAATTCTTTTGCTCTATGCTGCTGTTGATCAATTTCAGCCTCGAATTGCGTCACTTCCTGCAGCTGCAATTGAAAGTCAGTGTCTCTCGGGGCTTGCCTTAACTGACCTAGCTCTTCTTCAAGTCTCTTTTTCCTTAACAATCCTCGGTCTACGATGTTCTCTAATTGCTGAATTCGAGACTGTTCAACTTCAGCAATTTGTCTTGGCTCTTCTGCGCGCTGGTTAAATTTGTCCCAGTCCTCTTGCCAGCGCTGCAATGCTCCCTCGGCCTCTGCTAATAAATTGGAAGATTCAACTTCTACCCTCTCTGCCGAGCTTAGCTGAGGGGTAATAGACTTGAGTCCAGCATCTAGTTGAGTAATCTTACGTAAATCGATATTCAACTCTTCCTGAGACTGGCTCCAACCGTCTTCCGTTTCAGTTAAGTCCAGTTTGAGTTGATCCACCCGCTCAAGATGGTGCTCAATAGACTGTTCGATGCGGGCTATATCATTTCCAAGACTATAAAACCTGGCCTGGACATCACCTAAAGCATCAGTCAGGTCTGAGTTGTCAGCGAGATGTTTTTCCACCTTAGCATCAATAGCTCGCTGATCCGCAACCGTCGATTCGATGTTGATCTCAAGATTATTAATAGATTCTTGATTAACTTTAATATCATCGTCCAAGCTACGCCATTTTAAAGCATTAAGATTTGCTGTTGTACTGCGCTCCTGCTGCTTCAGCTCGCCATATTTTTCAGCGGCAACAGATTGTCTTTTGAGATGCTGTAGCTGACGCTGCAACTCTTCACGAATATCAGCTAATCGTTCTAAGTTTTCTTTGGTTCTTTTAATCCGGCGCTCAGTTTCCCGTCGTCGTTCCTTATATTTTGAAATTCCTGCCGCCTCTTCTATAAAGACACGCAACTCTTCCGGTTTTGATTCAATTAAACGTGAGACCATTCCCTGCTCAATAATCGAATAACTTCTGGCACCCAAACCTGTGCCCAGAAAAATATCAGTAACATCACGCCGACGACAGGTTGTGCCATTGAGCGCGTAGGTAGACTGCGAGTCACGATCAACCTTGCGCTTGATCGAAACTTCGCTAAAGTTCGCATATTCGCCAGTAAGTTTGCGGTCATGATTATCAAACACCAACTCAACACTGGCCTGGCCCACTGGTTTGCGAGCGCTGGAACCATTGAAAATCACATCACTCATATGCTCGCCACGTAGATTCTTAGCGGAACTCTCACCCATGACCCATCGCACCGCATCTATGACATTGGATTTACCACAGCCATTGGGCCCTACCACGGCTCCTAAATTCGAAGGAAAATTGATGGTAGTCGGGTCCACAAAGGATTTAAAACCTGCCAACTTAATACACTTCAACCGCATTAGCGCCTCACGCTGCAAGCCGAGTTTTCTGCGGTGGCAGTAGTGCAAGGTCTAGATGAAAAGACTGGAAAGGACAAGAAAGAAATCTGCATTAAATTCAGCATTTTGATGGCCGAAAATTCTATCTGATAAAGGGAACCGATAACAGTGTAAATCGGCCGAAGTAGACTAAAAAATAGTAAGTCGCGGAGAGTATTTACTGTCCATGACCAATTATTGATCAAGCATTATCCATAACTAGCATATCCGAAATCAAAACCGAACCGTTCAAATAATAGCTCTTCCGATGGCTTTCCGCTCGCATTATCTGTGATGAAGAGTTTCTGGAAAAATCAAAAAGTAGATAACTTTTAGGAGTTTGGTCGGGGCGGCCGGATTTGAACCGACGACCACTACACCCCCAGTGTAGTGCGCTACCAGACTGCGCTACGCCCCGTTTGAAAGCCTTTTAAAATAGTCAATAATTGATCGCGAAACTAAAGAGGTTTACCTATCACCAGTTTGAGTTGCTATAAATACCGTGTGATAACAAACTTCGCTAATCACAGACAGAAAAATGTATAACAATAAATTATTTGGAAAATCTAACCGAGACTTAAATTCGCCTGATGACATCCTCGAGATCCCTCACGAGCGATTTTATTTCACTTGAATTGATACTGGGCTTTGCAACTTCTTTCGGGTCATCGCTCATCTTTTGACGTGCACCGCCAATAGTATATCCTTGCTCATAAAGCAAACTCTTGATTTGACGGATAAGCACAACATCTTGACGCTGATAATAACGGCGATTTCCACGACGTTTTACGGGCTTTAACTGGGGAAACTCTGCTTCCCAATAGCGCAACACATGCGGTTTGACGGCGCAAAGTTCGCCCACTTCGCCGATCGTGAAATAGCGTTTTGGCGGAATTAAAGGTAATTCGTCGTTATTCTTCGGTTCCAGCATATCCTTCTACTCTTGCCTTAAGTTTCTGACCCGGTCGGAATGTCACAACCCTTCTAGCCTTGATCGGGATTTCTTGACCGGTTTTTGGGTTTCTTCCAGGTCGCTGCTTCTTATCTCTTAAGTCAAAATTGCCGTAGCCGGACAATTTAACCTGTTCATTCCTTTCAAGAGACAAACGGACTTCCTCAAAAAATTCCTCTACCACTTCTTTGGCTTCGCGCTTATTTAGTCCAAGTTCCTCAAACAGGCGTTCGGCCATATCAGCTTTTGTGAGTGCTCCATCGCCCATAGTCAACTCCTCAGCTTAATTTCGCAAATTCGCATTAAATTGTTCTTGTAGTTCTTTGATGCAGCTACTTATTATTGCATTTATCTCTTCGTCGCTAAGAGTGCGGGAAGGATGTTGCCACGTCAAGCCCATAGCAATACTTTTTTTGCCTTTTAATACTGCATCCCCTTGATAAACATCAAATATTCTCGAGCCTACCAAGAATTCCCCTGCCTTCTCTTCAACCACCGAAAGAATAGTACTGGAACTGACAAATTCATCAATAACGATTGCCAAATCTCGACTAACTTCGGGGTATTTTGACAGCTCTATCGCTCGTGGTATTTCAGATGATTCCACCGCTGCTTGCAATAATTCAAAAATATAAACAGGACTTTCTATTCCTAATTCTCGAGCGGCATTGGGATGCAGAGCTCCGAGGTGGCCAATTTCATTACCTTGCATATCTTCTATACGAGCACACTGCCCTGGGTGGAAGCCAGATCTCTCTGCTACGACAAAACGAATCCCGATAGACTGTCCTTTAAGACTAAGCAAACTCTCTACATCCCCTTTGATGTCATAAAAATCGCCTACCTCTTTCTTGCTAGCCCAATTTTCTGGGTTTCTTTGTCCGCTAATTAGCCCGCCAATCATCGAGATTTGTTGAATTTCGTTGTCCAATTGACTAAAAACGAGTCCGGTTTCAAAGAGCCTTAATCGGTCCCGTTGCCTATTCGCATTATATTTATAAGCGCTTATCAAGCCGGGCAAAAGGCTGCTTCGCATTTGTGACATATCTTCAGAAATCGGATTTTGTAGGCTAATCGTGCCTCCGTCAGAACCAAGGACTGCTTTAGACAAAGTTGGGGCAATGAATGCATAAGTTACAACTTCCTGATAGCCCAGAGCCGCTAACTGATAACGAATTCGCCGCAGAGGGACTTGGGCCTCAATGGTAGGAGAAAGCAACTGCTGCCCGACCCCTCTAGTTTCAGGAATGTTGTTATAACCGTAAATCCTAGCTAATTCTTCAATAAGGTCTGCCTCGATGCTGACATCAAACCTGTACGGAGGCACTTCAACCGTTAATGCTTTCTCATTCTTTTTAGTCACTGTAAACCCAAGGCGCGAAATTATGTCCAGGATCTCGTCCGAATCCATCTCAATACCCAAGACTTCATTGACGCTTTGAAAACGCAATTCCACAGTAATTGCTTTCGGCAGATTTCCTACCGTTTCGGTAATAGGACCAGGTGTCCCGCCAACAATTCCTAAAAGAAGTTCTGTAGCTCGCTCCATCGCCCGGGACTGTAAAGTATAATCAACACCACGCTCATAACGATGTGATGCATCAGTCTGCATACCAAATGACCTTGCTTTACCTGCGATTGCGAGTGGAGCGAAATATGCACACTCCAGATATACGTCTGTAGTGGAATCAGTAACCGCGGTCTTCAGACCACCCATAATTCCAGCCATAGCGACAGGCTTTTCATGATCTGCAATTACGAGGACTTCTGGATTTAGAACTAATTCTTTTCCATCGAGCAAGGTTAGCTTCTCTCCATCCACCGCCATTCGAATATCTATGCCGCCTATTAATTTGCTAAAATCAAACGCATGCATTGGCTGTCCTAATTCAATCAAAACAAAATTTGTGACATCAACAATTGGATCGACACTGCGCAAACCAGATCTGCGAAGTTTCTCTTGCAGCCAATATGGTGAGATGGAATTAAGATTAATATCTTTAATGGCTCGCCCTAGATATCGGGGGCACGAGTCCTTGGCAGAAATTGTGATCGGAAGTTCATCAGAAATTTTTGCGCGGATGGGCGAAATTTTATACTTATTGACATTGGCTCGAGTTAACACGCCTAACTCTCTAGCTAAGCCAATCATACCTAGGCAGTCTCCTCTATTAGGTGTCAGGTCTAACTCTATAATTTTATCTTCGAGGTTCAATTCTTTTCTTATATCTTCGCCAACATTCATGCATTCCGGCAAAGAGAGCAAACCTTCAGATTTCTCTTCTAGCCCGAGCTCCTCAGCAGAGCACAGCATGCCCTTTGATTCTACCCCTCGCAATTTAGCAGCCTTAATTACAAAAGGCTTGTCTTCACCTGGAATAACTATAGTCGCACCTAGCTTAGCAAAAGGAGCTTTCATCCCAATTTTCACGTTAGGCGCGCCGCAGACCACTTGAAAAGAATCCGTACCATCACTCACTTCACATAAGCTAAGCTTATCTGCATTAGGGTGAGGCTGAACCTTAGTAACTTCTGCAACTACAACACCAGAGAAATCGCGAGCAACGGGAACAATTCCGCCTACTTCTAAGCCGGCCATAGTAAAGCTCTCTACCAAATTTTCAGAGCTCACCTGATGGTCGATTAACTCTTTAAGCCAAAGCTCGCTAAATTTCATTTAGACACTTTCCATTTGCGTGTTTTCACTTCTCCGTCTAGTTAAATTGCCGTAAAAATCGGATATCGTTTTCAAAGTAAGTCCGAAGATCACTTACGTCATAACGCAACATGGCAAGTCGCTCTACTCCCATGCCAAAGGCGAAGCCTCTGTATTTCGACGTATCTACGTTAGACATTTCTAATACTTTGGGGTGCACCATTCCGCAGCCCATGACTTCTAACCAGCCAGTATTGCCGCAAATTCGACAACCACGGCCTTCACAGGCTACGCAACCCATGTCTGCTTCTGCGGAAGGCTCAGTAAAAGGGAAGTAAGAAGGCCGAAATCGAACCGGCAGATCGGTTTCGAAAAAGGCCTGCAAAAAACTCACAACCGTCCCCTTGAGGTCAGCAAAAGTAGCTTCTTCATCAATCAATAAGCCTTCGACCTGATGAAACATAGGTGTATGCGTTAAATCAGAGTCGCAGCGGTAAACTCTACCTGGACAAACCATCTTGAATGGGGGCTCACCCCCTTCCATTACTCGTACTTGAACCGGTGAAGTATGGGTTCTAAGTACAGTGCCAGGATTCACGTAAAATGTGTCATGCATTGCGCGAGCAGGATGCTGAGCTGGGATATTTAATGCTTCGAAATTGTGATAATCATCTTCAATTTCGGGCCCAACGGCAACATCATAGCCAGCCGATTGAAAGATATCCGTTATTCTATCTATTGTTATAGGAATAGGATGCAAGCCACCAAAGTTTTGGCGTCTGCCAGGAAGCGTAATATCTATTTTCTCAGAACTAAGCTTTGCATCAAGACTAGCTCTCACCAAAGCTACTTTACGTACTTCTAGCGCAGACTGAAGCTCTGTTTTGGCAGCGTTTATTTGTTCACCTGCCGCCGGCCTTTTATCTGGAGGAAGTTGGCCGAGAGATTTTAATAAGGCAGTGAAACTGCCCTTTTTGCCAAGATATTGAACCCGCAAGGCGTCAAGCGTTGCTTCTTCTTTAGCTACGCGTATTGCTTGCAGGGCATCCGCAAGAAGGGAGTCGGTATCCACCATTAGCCGCTTCCGTCAGTTTAATTAAGCAGCCAGGCTTTCTTTTGCTTGGTCAACGATTGCTGTAAACGCTAGTTTATCGCGAACTGCAAGGTCAGCTAAAACTCTGCGGTCGATTTCTATATTGGCTTTCTTTAACCCTGCAATCAATTGACTGTAACTAATCCCGCTTTCGCGAGCCTGGGCATTGATACGTGTAATCCAAAGTGATCTAAATACACGCTTTTTTGCTCTGCGATCGCGATAAGCGTATTGACCAGCTTTGGTTACAGCTTGCTTGGCTACGCGAAACACACGACTACGTGCACCATAGTAACCTTTTGCTTCTTTTAGAACTTTTTTATGGCGCCTGTTTGCAACAACGCCTCTCTTTACTCGAGCCATTCTATGTCTCCTTCTCCACCAAAATTAAATATCACGAAGCATCCGTTTTACCGCTGGCACATCTGATGGATGCACAGATGAGGTGCCACGCAGCTGCCGCTTACGCTTCGTTGTCATTTTGGTCAAGATATGACTCTTGTACGCGCTCTTACGCTTGAAACCAGAACCGGTTTTCTTAAACCGTTTCGCAGCACCGCTATGGGTTTTTAGTTTTCCAGCCATTACTTTGTAACTCCGCATTCCTCTCTTACATATTTGTAGAGAGCTTTGATAAATTTAACCAATAACCAAAAAGGCCAGTGTCCATTAACCTATCAGGACCAATGGACACTGACCCTTACAGCAATTAGCGCTTCTTGACCGGAGCTAGCACCATGACTATTTGCCGGCCTTCCATCTTGGGCTCTTGTTCAACAGTGCCGTATTCGGCAAGATCGTCGCGGATCTTCTCAACTAGCTCCTGTCCAAGATGTTGATGGGCTAGTTCTCGGCCACGGAATCGTAATGAAACCTTGGCTTTGTCCCCATCTGTTAGGAAACGTATCAGGTTGCGCAGTTTTACCTGATAATCTCCTTCTTCCGTCCCTGGTCGAAATTTTATTTCTTTTACGTGAATACGCCGCTGCTTCTTTTTACTAGCAGCTTTCTGTTTTTTCAAATCAAATACGTGTTTGCCATAATCCATTATCTTGCAAACTTTAGGGTCTGAATCTGGCGCTATTAGCACTAAATCGAGTTTAGCATCAGCTGCAGCCGTGCGGGCATCTCCGATGGAAACAATCCCAGCCTGAGACCCATCTGCTGCAACCAGTCGCACTTCTTCAGCCTCAATAAATTCATTGATTATGGGCTTTTTAGATCCGCCCCTCATGATTTGAGCGATCGCTCAGTTTTCTTTTCGGTATTTACCAATATATTACTTCCTGTTTAACTATTTTGATTGTTAGCACTGCGACCAAAATTGGCTACATCTTGAGCTAAGCGGGTACAAAGATCGTCGATTTTTTGGGCTCCGAGATCCTCACCATTGCGTTTTCTAACAGCTACAGAGCCGGATTCCACCTCTTTATCTCCTACGATGAGAAGATAAGGAACCTTCTGTAAAGTGTGCTCGCGGATTTTAAAGCCGATTTTTTCATTTCTCAAGTCTATAGCGACCCTAAACCCTTTATTTTTCAAGGTTTCCTGCAGATTTAGGCAATACTCTGACTGCTTGTCGGTAATATTAAGAATTATAACTTGTTCTGGAGCCAACCAAGTTGGCATCGCACCAGAATAATGTTCGATTAGAACGCCAATAAATCGCTCAAAAGAGCCCAAAATAGCTCGATGCAACATCACAGGCGTCTTACGACTGCTGTCTTCAGCAATATATTGAGCGCCTAGACGCTCAGGCAGCACAAAATCCACTTGAATTGTGCCACATTGCTGAATTCTACCCATGCAGTCTTTTAATGAATATTCGATTTTCGGACCATAAAAGGCACCTTCGCCGGGAACTAGCTCCCAAGGAAGGCCTTTCGCAATAAGCGCATCTTTCAATGCTTGCTCAGCTTTATCCCAAAGCTCGTCAGACCCCACTCTTTTCTCAGGGCGAGTCGATAGCCGCAGAATAACTTCGTCAAAACCAAAATCGCGATAGATCGCTAGAAGCAATTCCATGAAGTCGGCTACTTCAGACTGGATTTGTTCCTCGGTACAGAAAATATGGCCGTCATCTTGAACGAAACTTCGGACTCGCATTAAGCCGTGCATACTCCCAGACGGCTCATAGCGATGGCAGGAACCAAATTCAGCCATACGGAGCGGTAAATCCCGGTAGCTCTTGAGCCCTTGATTGAATACCTGAATATGGCACGGACAATTCATTGGTTTTAGTGCATAGGTTCGATTGTCAGATTCAACGCTAAACATCTCCTCAGAAAATTTCGACGCATGGCCAGATTTTTCCCAAAGGGTAAAGTCGACTAATTGTGGCGTACTTATTTCTTGATATTTGTTTTCGTTTTGGACTTTTTGCATGTAGTCCCTAACTATTTGATAAATTTTCCAACCTTTTGGATGCCAAAAAGCCATACCTGGCGCTTCTTCCTGAAAATGGAAAAGTCCAAGTTGTTTACCAAGTTTCCGATGGTCGCGCTTCTCTGCTTCTTCCAAACGTTCTAGATAAAGCTCCAAATCTTTCTTTGAAGCCCAGGCAGTGCCATAGACTCGTTGCAGCATTTCCTTCTCAGAATCGCCACGCCAATAGGCACCTGCCACATTAGTAAGTTTGAACGCCTTAAATTTACCTGTGCTAGGCACATGAGGCCCGCGACAAAGATCGATAAACTCCCCTTGCCTGTAAAAAGATAGATCCTCTTCTCCAGGAATCGATTCAATAATTTCGACCTTGTAGTCCTCACCCATTTCTTTAAAGAGAGCAATCGCTTCTTTCCGAGCAAGGACTGATCTTTCTACGTCTAGATTCTCTTTAACAATGACGGCCATTGTCCTCTCGATAGCAGCGAGATCTTCCGGCGTGAAAGTTCGCTCAAAAGCAAAATCGTAGAAGAAGCCATCTTCAATAACCGGACCGATAGTCACCTGGGCTTTAGGAAACAGTCGTTGCACCGCTTGTGCCATTAAGTGAGCACAAGAGTGTCTTAGAATTTCGATACCATCATCATCTCTTTCGGTAACAATTGCTATATCAGCATCTGACCCAACCAAATAAGAAGTATCTACCAATTCACCATCCACTCGCCCAGCTAGTGCCGCTTTAGCAAGACCCGCGCCGATTGATTGCGCGATTTGAGCAACAGTCACTGGGTCCTTGTAATCTCGCTTACTGCCATCCGGCAATGTAACTTGAGGCATTTCTGCTTAATTCCCAAAACTCTCGGCTTTCAATACTCTTATAAATCCAAACGTTTTGGAGTTTTATAATAGAAAATCGAGTAAGTTTTCGTATATTGATGGAATGGTAGGCACGACCAGATTCGAACTGGTGACCTCTACCATGTCAAGGTAGCGCTCTAACCAACTGAGCTACGCGCCTATAAACCACACTATTTAGTCAAATTTATATACTGAATGTTCGCCTAATTTAATGAAGCAGTTTGACGATAGGCGACTACACTGGATTATACGGAATTAGCGACCTGACTGTCGATAGCGGCAGCGAATTTTTCCTTTTAAATTATTACTTTAGAAGTTGATTCTTGAGTTCAGCAATCTTATCTCTAGTTAAAGCTGCTTCTTCAAATGCTAAATTCTTTGCCTGTTCATACATTGCATTTTCTAAACGAACAATTTCCTTCTTTAATTGTTTCGGATTTGAAAAATCCATCCGAGAATACTCTCCCGATTTTTCGACGACTCCTCTATGCTTTTGCCTACTGCGAGAGCCGGGAGAAACGTAAGCACCCTCCATAACATCCAGCACCTCCTTTTTTACGCCAATTGGAGTTATGTTATGGGCCACATTGTATTCCAGCTGCGTATTTCTACGCCGATTAGACTCGTCCATCGCTCGTTGCATAGAGCCCGTTATATTATCTCCATAAAGAATCGCCTTACCGTTTAAATTCCTTGCCGCCCGACCAACTGTTTGGATCAGGGAGCGCTCAGATCGCAAAAACCCTTCTTTATCAGCATCGAAAATAGCAACTAAGGAAACTTCTGGAATATCCAGACCTTCTCTTAACAAATTAATCCCTACCAGCACATCAAAATGCCCCAAGCGTAAATCCCTAAGAATTTCTGAGCGCTCAACGGTTTCTATATCAGAATGTAAATAGCGAACTCTCACATCATGTTCAGCCAGAAAATCAGTAAGGTCTTCAGCCATGCGCTTAGTAAGTACCGTAACCAAAACTCGCTCACCTTGCCCTGCAACGCGGCGCACCTCTGACAAAAGGTCATCGACTTGGGTTGACGCTGGTCTTACTTCTAATTCCGGGTCTACAAGCCCAGTTGGCCTGACTACCTGTCTTACTCGAGAGCCTTCATGCTCTTCTTCGTAAGACCCCGGCGTAGCAGATACATAGATAATTTGAGGTGAAAGCTCTTCCCATTCCTCAAACCGCAACGGCCGATTATCCAAAGCCGAAGGCAACCGGAAACCGTATTCCACGAGTGTTTCTTTTCTCGATCGATCGCCTTTATACATTGCGCCCAGTTGCGGTATAGACACATGAGATTCATCCGCTATCACCAATGCATTTGCAGGCAGATAATCGTACAACGTTGGTGGCGGTTGTCCTGACTCTCTACCAGACAGGTACCTGGAATAATTCTCAATTCCTTGACAATACCCAATCTCTTGGATCATCTCTAAATCGAATTTAGTTCTTTGTTCTAGCCGCTGGGCTTCGACTAATTTATTATTTTCATTCAGTTCTTTTAATCTTGTTTTTAACTCCTCTTTAATATCATCAAGAGTTCCTAAGAGTTTTTCCCGTGGAGTTACATAATGGGATTTAGGAAACACCGTTAATCTTGGCACTTCCTTGATAACACTCCCTGTTAAGGGATCGAAGAACGACAGCTTTTCAATCTCGTCATCGTAAAGCTCAATACGAATCGCGTCCCTCTCTGATTCTGCAGGATAAATATCGATGACATCGCCCCTAACACGATAGGTAGCTCGACGCAGCTCCATGTCATTTCGAGTATATTGAAGGTCTGACAAGCGTTTTAATAGCTGCCGCTGGTCAATACGGTCGCCACGATCCAAATGAACCACCATCTGTAGATAGGAATTAGGGTCACCTAACCCATAAATCGCTGAAACTGTTGCGACTACCACCACATCTTGGCGCTCCAATAGAGCTTTGGTAGCAGACAAGCGCATCTGCTCAATATGATCATTAATAGACGCATCTTTTTCTATATAAAGGTCCGATGAAGGAACATAGGCTTCAGGCTGATAGTAATCATAATAAGATACGAAATATTCTACTGCGTTGTGTGGAAAGAACTCTCTAAACTCACCGTAAAGTTGGGCGGCAAGGGTTTTATTTGGAGCCATCACTAATGTAGGCCGCTGCACTTGCTCAATCACGTTAGCGATGG
The DNA here is from genome assembly GCA_964275945.1 of uncultured Pseudomonadales bacterium. GTDB lineage: Bacteria > Pseudomonadota > Gammaproteobacteria > Pseudomonadales > Pseudohongiellaceae > UBA9145. The sequence goes on along the minus strand of CAXYEH010000049.1, from coordinate 43,900 downwards.
TAAACGTTTTACCCGAACCAGTGACGCCGAGCAGCGTCTGTGCGCGCAAGCCGTCAACTAATCCTTCCACTAATTTGTCAATAGCATGCGGCTGATCTCCCGATGGAAGAAATTTGGATTCAATCTTGAATTGCTTTTCCATAATGTTTTACTGATCTCCCCGAACCAACCGGTAAGATTACACCAGAATTGATCATGAGCTGTAGCAACTGTTGACCGGGATTTCATTTCTCATTAGACTACGCGCCTTTTCGAGCTATACTCAGAAGACAAAACTCTGCTGCCCAATAGCTCAATGGTAGAGTAGGTGACTGTTAATCACTTGGTTCCTGGTTCGAGTCCAGGTTGGGCAGCCATTTCTCATGAGTACTTATACTCTCCTTTCTCTCTGACAAATTCGTTCGCCAGATCACAGACAATCTGGTCTCTGCAGTTCATATATGGTTATGCCCCAAGGAAATATTGTATAGTAGCGACCTATTTTGAATCGCTTACTACCTATTAGGAGAATAAATATGCGAGCGCTATTACTAGCCACCCTTCTTGTCATTAGCTCATCCGTGACCGCCCAGGATAATCCCGTGGTGGCCATGGAAACTTCGATGGGGACAATTAAAATTGAATTACGGCCTGACTTAACGCCCATTACTGTCGAAAATTTTCTTAGATATGTGAACAATGGTTATTTCGATGGCCTTATTTTTCATCGAGTTATCAGTGACTTCATGATTCAAGGCGGCGGATTCGACGAGGACATGATACAAAAATCCACCTATGATCCCATAAAGAATGAAGCAGATACGGGCCTATCTAATACCAGGGGCACAATTGCCATGGCACGTACTGGCGTAGTAGACAGCGCAACCTCTCAATTCTTTATCAATGTGGTAAATAATGGAAATCTTGATTTTCAGAATTCTAGTCAAGCAGGCTATGGTTATGCGGCCTTTGGGAGCGTAACAGAGGGCATGGATATTATTGATCAAATTAGGACGGTAGCGACAGGGTCACAGCGAGGCCATCAAAATGTGCCGTTAGAAGCTATAACAATTATTTCAACTACACAGGAATAGCAATAAAATAGAAAAGTAAACTAATAGAATGGCTTTGCAGAATTTATAGCGCTTCAGCTGAAGCCGTTCTATCCTGCCCTATTTACTTCTAAAAATACTTATTCTTTAAACAACGGCGTTACTTTTTGCTCCATTGAATTGAGCTGAACTGATTTTTCGGAACTTTGGATCGAGTCGCTGTTAACGTCCGCATAATAAATCTCCCAGAGTGGATCACTAGCTTCTTCCTTCGGCTCAAAACCATCAACAGCTTCCATTAATACTTTTCGAATTTCGGGCAGGTCTATGTTTTGACAAGCAGTTTCAAGTCGCTCTAGAAGCCCTTGGAGAGAATCCCAGGACAATGTTTCTTCTTCTGCTCGCATGATTTTGGGATGCTCGGTACCAGTTACTGATTCGCCTATCAGCAATTCTTCATAGAGCTTTTCCCCTGGTCGTAAACCAGTGTACTCAATAGCGATATCGCCCCGATAGGAATTTTCATCCTTAATATCATATCCTATTAAGTGGATCATTTTCTTAGCAAGATCAACTATTCGAATTGGTTCATGCATATCTAACACAAAGACATCACCTCCCGTTGCCATTGAGCCAGCTTGAATTACGAGCTGCGCAGCTTCTTGCACGGTCATAAAATATCTAGTGACCTCTGGATGAGTAACGGTTACTGGCCCACCAGTGTTTATTTGTTTTCTAAACAGCGGGACTACCGACCCAGAGGACCCAAGCACATTCCCAAATCGCACCATGCTAAACTTAGTACTGCTTTCTTTTTGTGCTAGTGCTTGCAAGACCTGCTCTGCGAATCGCTTAGTCGCACCCATAAAATTTGTTGGTCGCACAGCCTTGTCAGTCGAAATCAATACAAAGTTTTTAACGTTGCATTTTTTTGCCGCAATTGCAGATGTGAGCGTACCTAATATATTATTCTGCGCTCCCTCTACAATGTTTCTCTCTACCATCGGCACTTGTTTGTAAGCTGCCACGTGATAAACAGTATCAACTGCAAAACTCTTTATCGCGTTTTCCATTTGCGCGCGATTACAGACGGACCCTAATAAGGCAATGATTTCAATCTTGTCCCCATTTTCAATTGTATGTAATTTTTCTCTAAGTTCACTTTCGACCTCATACAAACCATACTCAAAAGAATCAAGAAGGATAACTCGCGCGGGATTGATATTGATAATTTGGCGACATAGCTCTGAGCCGATAGAGCCGCCAGCACCAGTTACCATTACCGATTGACCATTAATACATGCGCCCAATAATTCTGGATTTGGCGGGACAATATCTCGTCCGAGCAAATCTTCGATATCGATATCACGAACTTCGTCAACACCCACTTTCCCGGAAACCATATCAAACAAGTCAGGAACAGTTTTTACATGTACTGGTAAGTGCTCAAGCCGATTAAGAATTTCTTTCCTTTCAACGTGTGTCGCGGACGGTATTGCTAGGAGAATTTGGCGCACAACATAACTTTCAATTAACTTATAAAGAGAATTAGGACTATAAACTCTTACGCCATGGACTGTAGTGCCCAGCATATGATGACTGTCATCAACAAATGCAACTGGCAGATACTGGTCGCCATTTTGTAAAGCCACAACCAATTGCATTCCTGAGCTTCCGGCACCATATATGATTACGGGCTCCTTCGGCCGAAAGTTTTGTACCAAACTCTGCAAGATAACCTTGGCCACAAACCGACTTCCACCAATAAAAAGTACGGCTATCATCCAGAAGATTGGAAGAATTGAATAATTCGAAGACTCCGCTGTTTGAGAAAACAAATAGGAAACAGCGAAAAGGCCGCTAGCGATGGTAACGCCCTGCAGGACAATAAACCCCGACTGCAAACCCATATAAAGTACGATCGCTCGATACAACCCAATACGAACAAACACTAAAATACTAAGTAAGGTCGAAATCGATGTATAGAGGTAAAAAAGTTGATCTTGAGTCAGAATACTTTTACCTAGTAGCATAAAGCTAAATGCCAGCGCCATTGCGATCATGATGCTGTCAGCGAGCATCATTAGAGTTTGTTTTATAAACCGCGATACTGGTATTGAATAAAGCTGCATAGCTGCCCCTAAAACGTCTTGATTTCTACTTTCAATTATCCCGTCCTAAACATCTTCCAATGGTCATTGTTATATTTTTACAACTGTCAAACCTTAATTAAGATGCCAACCTTTTTCCAGTCTTGGTAAGTTCTCTAATTTGTGATGTCCACCGATTTACCAGCTCTATATTTACTAGCTAGAAATATCAAGGGGGCCAACGCAATAATAGTTAACAATGCCCCGTATTCCGGCAGCTGAACGGATAGCCAAGCCAGAGGGCCTAACCATACAACATTTATCGCTAATACTGTTATCGTCACCTTGCTATGGCTTTTATAGCTTTTTGCAGCATTTTGATAAGCATGGGACGCATGGCCCTCATACCAATTGCTACCCAGCAAAAAACGATTGTACAAAGTGACCATCGAGTCCACCACAAACACGCCTAACAAGATAAACCAGGTCCAGACCACTAGGCTTTCATGGTGCATCGATAAAAGTGCCATTATTCCTAATGAATAACCTATAAAATTGCTGCCCGCATCGCCCATAAATATTTTTGCCGGCGGCCAATTCCAAACTAAAAACCCTGCTCCTGCGGCAACCAATACTGCAGAGAGTATTCCTACAATTTGATCTTCATTATTCATAACGAGAAAATAGGTCATCGCACTGACAAAAAGAAGCTGAGTTCCAGCTAATCCGTCTATCCCGTCCATAAAGTTATAGAGGTTTAAGAGCCAAACTAGTGCCAGCACACCTAATATACTTAGAATTAGAGGACATGAAAGGATAAAAAGTCCAAAGTTTATCGGCGCCACACCACCTAACCAATAGACACTCCAAGTGGCAGCCAAGAATTGTATCGACAGTCTCCAACGCAATCTCAGCGAAAAAACGTCATCGGCTAATCCCAATAACCCAATCGCAAAGGCCCCGCCAAGGGCTGAAAATTCAGCTGCAGATATCAAGCCAATAAAGTAACAGTAGACGGCGGCTAACGAAAATAGAAGACTAATACTCAAACCCCCGCCCCTAGGGATCGGTTCGCGGTGTGCACTTCGTTCAATCGGTGTATCAATCAGGTGGAGCTGCACTGCATATTTACGCAACACCCCCGTCAGCAGTAATGATGCGACGAATATACTAAAACAGAGAAACAACATCGACATGAATCAACACCCTTAATACTGGTTTCGACGTCGGCATTATATAGAAAGGAATTACATTTTTACCAAAAATAATACGCGCGTTTTCATAAACAAATGAAACCATTTTATCTGCAGCGCTTAATTACTCTCGAAGAGAGCCTCAAGCCAGCTTCTTTCCATAGCGACCACTTCAAGACCTTTGGCTATGGCAAGTTCTGCTGCTTAACGAAAATTACCAAGCCTTCCACAACAGCTCCCATACTGACAATGTAAAAGACTCAAAAAGTCTAATCGAGAGTTTTGTTAACACTAGATACAGCAGAATTAAACTCTATCAGCGTACCATTAGGTGAATCAGCACTTGTGATTGGGCGTCCAACAACTAGATAATTACTTCCATTCTGTATTGCCTCTGCCGGCCCTACCACACGCTTTTGATCGCCGATAGCGTCCTCTGGACGTCGTATTCCTGGAGTTACAAGGCAGAATTTATCTTGAAGCTGAGAACGTAACAATTTAGTTTCCGCGGCAGAGCAAACAACCCCATCTAATCCTGAATCGCGCGCTAGAAAAGCGAGTTTACTCACCTGGTCTTCTGGATAGGATTGAATACCAGTTTGCTCTAAATCTTCTTTTAAGAAGCTAGTCAGAACGGTCACCCCAATTAATAAAGGTCGTTGGTCGCCTAGAGAATCGATGGACTCTCTCGCAGCTTCCATCATTGCTTGGCCACCAGAAGCATGAATATTCAGCATCCATATTCCTAGATCGGCTGCAACTTTTGATGCTCTGGCGACAGTATTCGGGATATCGTGGAATTTTAAATCCAGGAACACATCAAAACCGCGGTCTATAATTTTTCTTACCAGTTGCGGACCGCTTGCCGTAAAGAGTTCTTTGCCAATTTTAACTCTACAAAGATTTGGATCAAGAAGATCCAAAAATTGAAGAGTTTGATCGCTTGTACCAAAATCTAACGCGATGATTATATTTTTACTCATTCGGAGTGAAACCTCTTAACGTTATTAATAATCTTCACACTTTGATCTTAGTTCTAATTCTGCTATTCACTATTTCTGTTGCAAAGTGTTCAATGCACCCGTGAACTCGAAACATTTAGAAATTCAAACTAACTTAGCTGCCACCTGCTTCTAAAATTGGTTTAATCTTGTCCCATTTTTGGCAGCTTGGGCACAACCAGTAAAGTGATCTAGCTTGATAACCACAGTGATGGCACTGATATGTAGCTTTTTTGTTCACGAGCTTATTAATCATTTGTTGCAAGAGATTTAAATTAGTGCTCATTGCAGCATCTGTTTTGGGTATTTGCAGCTTGAGTAATTCGACCAAGCCAGTTAGTGAAGGTTTTCTTACTAAGTAATCGTTTAAGAATGAAATTGCCGCCTCATCGCCTGACCGCTTTTTTACTAAACCTGAGAGTGAGATGACAACACTTACATCCGGCTCTTCTGGAAGCGTGTTTATCAAAAGCTTTTCATATTCCATTAAGTTATGAATCTGCTCATAACACTCAGCCAATGGCCCTAAAACTTGGCTAATAAACTCAGGATTATTAGTTCTTACTCTAACTAACTCTTTGATTGCTGACTTATAATTCCCCAAGCTTTGTTCTGTCCGAGCAAGCAACAAAGTAGCACGCACATTTTTTTTATCAAAAGCAAACGCCTTTTTAATGAGTTCTTTTGCACCAACGCCTTTCTCTTCACATAATAATTGCTCTGCTAATTCACAACAATAATGAGCTGCAGCAGCTCGAATATCTTGATCTTTCTTATAGATCGGATTTTTAAGTAATTCGGAGGAGCAACTGATTGCCTTGACCCATTCTTTTTCGGTTTGGTAGATGGTTATTAAGTATCTTAGGGCGTCCCACTTAATAGCGGCGCTATCTTTGAGAATTTCATTAAGTAAACGCTCTGCTCTGTCTAACAACCCTGCTGAAATATAATCTATTGCTAGTTGTAAACGAGTTGAGTCAGAGAAAGATTTATGTAGCTCCTGACGCGCTAATAAATTCTGGTGGATTTTAATGGCTTTATCAACTTTTCCTCTTCTACGCAAAAGGGCACCAAGCGCTAGATGGGTTTCGACGGTTTCACTATTAATCTCAAGAGCTCTGATAAAAGTATCAATGGCTTCATCCGGTTCGTCGTTGAGCAAATAATTTAAACCAACAAAATAATCTGTGAAGATCTCATTAGTTTCAAAGCTACGTTTTTTTCGTGACGATGCAGAGATTCGGCCGATCACCCAACCCGTGGCTATTGCAAATAGCAAAAGAATGTAGATACCGATGTATTCCACTATTTCTAGAGATTCCCCGAGTTCTTTCCTCTTAATAGGAGCACTTGTTTTTTCGCCTTATCTAATTGTCGATTCAGGTGCCTATTTTTTGCCCTTAATTTAAGGTTTTTAAATATTCCCAGTCCGAATAATAGGCCAATTAATCCTCCCAAAACGAATGCTCCAATAATCCATACAGAAATAGGTTGTGATGGAAATTGCCACGCTCCTACAGAAATACTAATCGGCTCCGAATTGAAGTAGGTAAAAGCTACACTGGCTGTAAAGACCAAGATTAAGAACAAACCTGAAAGTAAACTTCTAATTTTCCGCATCACTATGCACTCTGCCCTGGCATAATCTTAGAAAAGCTCACCTGTTTTCCTAGAAATGAAAAACGGCATAACCCAAAGGCTATGCCGCTCTAGTATCTAAACCCAGTGGTCCAAACCGTTAAACCAATTTAAAATTGTTGCTCTGTCAACAAGCTGGTATTGACACGATCTCTTAATTCTTTGCCCGGCTTAAAGTGCGGCACATACTTGCCGCTCAGCACAACTGGCGTGCCCGTCTTCGGGTTTCTTCCAATTCTTGGCACTCGATAATGTAGTGAAAAACTACCAAATCCACGGATTTCGATTCTCCCACCCTCTGCCAATACTTGAGACATGTATTCGAGAACCGCTTTGATCGCTAACTCAACATCTTTAGAAGACAACTGAGTTTGTCTTCCCGCTATACGATCTATAAGTTCAGACTTAGTCATAGTTTTCCCCTGTACTTTAACCTACGCCTAGAAGGCTAAATCATACTGTCTCACAAAACCAGTATTTATTAGTTTTTTCAGGTGGTTATAACCCAACTCAGAAATCTGCGTAACTCGGCGGCTAATCTTACAAGTTTGCCTAGTAAGACTTTAAACTAACGTTTCAAACCACACCTCTGGATTAGCCTCTATTTATTCTTTATCCATTTCCGCCTTAATCAAGTCGCCGATTGTTCCTGGCGATACGTCACTGGCCTCTTGGCCTTTGTGGTCTTGAATTGCAGCTTTCTCGTCATCTATTTCAATCGCCTTTACTGATAGACTGATCATCCGACTCTTGCGATCCACACTGACAATCTTAACCTCAATTTCATCACCCTCATTTATAGCGTTGCGGGCGTCATCTATTTTATCTCTGCTGATTTCTGAAGCTCGCAGAGTGCCTTCAACGCCTTCCCGCAAAGTGATCGTAGCGGATTTCGCTTCAATCGCACTAATGTTACCTTTCACTATGCTACCCTTTTCAAATTCAGAGACATAGTTCATAAAAGGATCATCTTCAAGCTGTTTTACGCCTAATGAAATTCGCTCACGCTCTGGGTCGATTGAAAGTATTACAGTTTCTATTTCATCACCCTTCGTAAAATTGCGAACAGCTTCTTCGCCTGTCTCATCCCAAGAAATATCGGAGAGATGGACTAAACCATCGATATTTCCATCTAGGCCAATGAAAATGCCAAAGTCAGTAATTGATTTTATATTTCCAGAAATTTTATCCCCTTTCTTGAAATTTTCAGCAAAACCATCCCAAGGATTCTGAAAGCACTGCTTAATCCCAAGTGAGATACGACGGCGCTCTTCATCAATATCTAACACCATAACATCTACTTCGTCGCCTAACTGGACTACTTTTGAAGGATGAATATTTTTATTAGTCCAATCCATTTCAGATACGTGAACCAACCCTTCGACACCTTCTTCAAGCTCAGCGAAACAGCCATAATCAGTTAAATTTGTTACAACTGCTTTAACCTGCGTATTTTCAGGGTAGCGTTGTTTAATTGCTTGCCATGGGTCTTCCCCTAATTGCTTAAGCCCCAGTGAAACTCGGTTGCGTTCTCTATCATATTTAAGAACTTTTACGTCAATCTCGTCACCGACATTTACAATTTCGCTAGGATGCTTAATTCTTTTCCAGGACATATCTGTGATGTGCAAAAGACCATCGACGCCACCTAAGTCAACAAATGCACCGTAGTCTGTTAAGTTCTTTACGATGCCTTTAACAGACATACCTTCTTGCAGTTTCTCCAACAAGGCGTCCCGCTCTTCAGTGCTAACTGATTCTAGAACAGCACGTCGAGAGACCACCACGTTATTTCGTTTCTGATCAAGTTTAATCAGCCGGAATTCAAGTTCCTGCCCTTCGAGATGCAAAGTGTCCCTGACTGGCCTCACATCAACGAGTGAGCCTGGAAGAAATGCGCGGATATTATTTAGATCAACAGTGAAACCGCCCTTGACCTTGCCATTGATGACGCCAGTCACGATTTCATTCTTTTCATAGGCTGCTTCTAACTCCATCCATGACTCTGCTCGCTTAGCTTTTTCTCGCGAGAGCCGGGTTTCCCCAAAACCATCTTCAACTGTCTCCAAGGCAACTTTTACTTCATCCCCAATCTTCAGGGAGAGATTGCCTTGCTCATCGAGGAATTGTATTCGGGGTATAACGCCTTCAGACTTTAGACCAGCGTGGACTGTTACCCAATCTGTATCGATATCAATTACAGTTCCAGTGACGATAGCACCCGGGGTCATATCTATTTCATTCAAGCTCTGCTCAAATAAATCTGCGAAATTTTCAATCATCATAAAATCCAATATATACAATAAGTTGCAACACTTGATTAAATCAAATTCTATCAATGTTACAGCTTGCCGCAATCCAGTAACTGCGGGGTTATTTACGAAAACTCCTAATTCGCCAGTACTGGTGATGCGAACTGGAACCATTTTAACTGGGCAAGACTATGCGCCGGTTTTGGCTGAAAATTCAGACAATATCTGGTCTGCTACCTGATCAATACTAAGCTCAGTAGAGTCTAAAATTAAAGCATCTTTAGCAGGTTTGAGTGGGGAAATTGGACGCTCGGTATCACGTCTATCCCGCTCTTTCAGGTCTGCCAAAAGGTCGGGCAGAGTAGCATCAATACCCTTATCAATCAACTGCTTATATCGCCTTTGGGCACGCTCCAAAACACTTGCCGTAAGAAATATTTTTAGTTTAGCATCGGGAAAAACAACTGTTCCCATATCCCTTCCGTCCGCCACCAAACCAGGAGCTTGACGGAATTTCAATTGCCTTTCAAAAAGTGCGTCTCTGGCCGCTGGAATGGCTCCAACCAGAGAAGCAAGATGACTCCCTCGTTTGGTGCGGATATCCTGCGAGACGTCTTCACCATTTAACATAACAGTCCCTAGCCCCTGCTTTCCAAAACTAATATCTAAAGACCTTGCTAAATCAGCAATTTGCTGATCGTTCGCGGTATCAATACCATGTTTATAACTTGCGATGCCTAAGGTGCGATACAGTGCCCCACTATCGAGCAAAGTAAATCCAAGGCTCTCCGCTACTTGCCCCGCGATAGTTCCTTTGCCAGAACCTGAAGGTCCGTCAATTGTGATTACGGGTACAGGGTTCATCTAATGTTTTTCTGTCACCTCTTTAACGGGAATGCCGACTTCGTTGGCGAGATCAATGAAACCCGGAAATGAAGTTCCAACATTTGCACAATTGCTTATTTTAATTGGCTTACTCGCTCGCAAGCCAGCGATCACAAAAGCCATTGCAATTCGATGATCGCCAAAACTATCGATCAATCCTCCCTGAAAACTTCCACCCTCAATACAAATCCCATCAGAATAAGTCTTAACAGAGATGCCGAGTGTGTCCAATCCAATAGCCATTGCCTCTATTCGATCACTTTCCTTCACTCTAAGCTCCGAGGCGCCCCGGAGAATTGTTTCCCCTTCTGCGCAAGCAGCGGCTATGAATAAGACCGGAAATTCATCAATTGCCAAGGGAATCTGATCCTTCGGAATTTTAATTCCTCGCAAAGCAGCATATGAAACTTGGAGGTCGGCCACTGCCTCACCACCTGCTTTGGTTTCATTGAGTATTTGTATGTTTGCTCCCATGGCATTAAGGAGATTAATAATTCCAGTCCGGGTAGGGTTAACTCCTACATGTCTAAGTAATAATTTTGCTCCTGGGGTAATCGTTGCAGCGACCAAAAAGAATGCTGCTGAAGAAATATCCGCAGGGATATCTATGGAGGCAGCTTTTAAACTACCGCCACCATTGACTGATGTCTTCCTGCCATCATGTTGTTTCGTAACTGCGTAACCGAAGCCCTCCAACATTCGTTCTGTGTGGTCCCTGCAGGGTGCCGGTTCCGTGATTGTCGTTTTACCCTCAGCATAGAGCCCCGCCAACAAGAGACAGGATTTAACCTGCGCGCTTGCAATTGTCATATCGTAATCAGCGCCTTTTAATTCCCTCCCAGATACCAGAAGTGGCGGCGTATTTTTCTCGGTTGACTCAATTTCAGCACCCATAAGTGTTAACGGCTCAATCACCCGGGCCATAGGCCTCTGATTTAATGATTCATCTCCAGTAAGCACGCTGTCAAACTTTTGCACGGCAAGCAAGCCGCATAATAAACGCATCGCAGTTCCTGAATTACCCACATATAAAGGGACTCTTGGCGCTTTTAATCCATCCTTGCCAACACCATAAATCGTTAGCTCACCGTTTGACGGGCCAATAATTGTTACGCCCATTTCTTGAAATGCAGCCAAGGTATTTAGTGCGTCTTCTCCTTCAAGAAATCCACTTACCTTAGTAACTCCATCTGCAATAGAACTTAGGATTATAGCGCGGTGGGAGATTGATTTATCACCGGGCACTCGGATATCACCTTTAACTAGTCCACCTGGGACAAGGGTAAAACTAATTTTGGTCTCTGTTGATTCTGTTGTCACTTTATTTCCAAAATATTTCTGCAAAAAATCATCTCTGACATCCTTTGCGTTAGAAAGTTTTCTCATTAAAAGCGAATGGTCTTTATTAGCGATATATTTCTTAAATTCTTGAAGCCGTTCAATATAGGAATCAAGAGTCGATATCATTGCATCAGAGTTTGTCACAAATATATCGGACCACATTTTGGCATTACTGGACGCCAATCGACTAAAATCAGCGAAGCCCCCCGCGGCATAGCGAAAAATATCTTCACTTTGTTGTTGGCCGACTATGGCGTCTACAATCGTGTAAGCCAATAAATGTGGCAGATGGCTGGTCATTGCTAAGACTTCATCGTGTTTGGCAATCTCCATACCTAAAATATTAGCCCCGAGTTCTCGCCAAAGTTCATTCACAACCGCTAACGCTTTTGGATTAATTTTGGTATGCGGAATCAATATTACGTTGCGATCTTGAAAGAGCTCTGGTGTAGATGACTGAAACTCACTCTGCTCCGAGCCTGCAATAGGATGACCGGGAACGAACCGTTGTTGAAACGACAAGGGTTGTTCGTTCACAACATCCATAATCGTAGATTTCACACTCGCAACATCAGTGACAATACAGTGTTCACCAACCACTGCTGCTAATTTAGGTATTAATGCGGCCGCTGTAATAGGAGGAAGTGCTATAACTAATATATTAGATTCTCGAGCCAAGTCATCAAGAGTACAGATTTGATTAATCACCCCCTCTGATAGAGCCTGACTCAATGCAGCATCGTTCTGATCATACGCGCTGATAAAAATAGCATTGTTGGCTCTCTTGAGTCCTCGCGCGATACTTCCCCCAATTAGCCCAAGACCAAGAATCGCTATTCGGTTTGAGTAAAAATCAGACAAAATTAAGAACCTTTAAAATAAGAATATTAGGCATTCACAAATATCGGATAGGAACCCAATATTTTAATTTCAGCTGTGCACGCTTCAAGACGCTTAAACAGCTCAACGATAATGTCGTCTTCAACATGGCCTTCAAAATCTATAAAGAATACATAAGCCCATGCTTCAACTTTCGCTGGCCGAGTTTCAATTTTCGTCAAATTAACTCGCAGATTTTCGAAGGGCTCTAGTATACGAAACAATGCACCCGGTTTATTTTTGGCGTAAATTAACACGCTAGTTTTGTCAGAACCACTTGGGTTCTCAGTAGTATTTGAAAGGACAAGAAATCGTGTGCTATTGTGATGTTGATCGTGAACTTTATCTCTTAGAATTTCTAATCCGTACACTTCTGCAGCTAGACTGCCCGCAATAGCAGCTATAGTCGCGCTTTCACTCGCCAGCTTGCTCGCTTCAGCGTTACTGGAGCACTCGACAAGTTCAACATCAGGGAATGATTTTAAAATCCATTGCCGACACTGTGCTAGAGATTGTTTATGTGACGCTATTTTCGTAATATTCGCCTCAGCGGTTCCTGGGCGCACTAATAAATGATGAATAATTGGAACTATGACCTCTCCAACAATGCTTAGCGTGCAATTAATTAAACAATCTTGAGTGTTATTAACCGCCCCTTCCGTTGAATTTTCAACTGGTACAACACCATAATTTGCGCGCTTATGCTGTACAGCAAGAAACACCTCTTCAATACTTGCGCAATCAAAAAGCACACTCGACTTACCAAAATGGTTTACTACAGCAGTTTGCGAAAAAGTACCTTCGGGTCCGAGGAAAGCTATTTTATTCTGTGTGTTCAAGAGTTGCTCCTTAGCGCATTAAGCATAGTCTATGCTGGAAGCAGAAAACGTACACAATCTATCGCTGGATAGATTACTCGGTTTCGTCTCCTGAGATTACCAAATCTGGCTCGTCAACTTGCTCTAGTCCGACAAGGTTTTCACCTTCTTTTAATCTTATAAGTCGGACGCCTTGTGTATTTCTTCCTTGAACGGAAACTTCTTCTACGCGAGTACGTACCAATGTACCTTTGTCAGAGATCAACATTATTTCATCGTTTTCTGAAACTTGAACCGCTCCAACTACAGCACCATTTCGCTCACTGGTTTGCATACCGATAACACCCTGTCCCCCTCGCCCATAAACCGGGTAATCTTTTATATTCGTGCGTTTTCCATAACCTGTTTCGCTCACTGTCAGTATTTGCTTGTCATTATCTGGAATTATAAGCGAGATCATGCGGCATCCAACAGCCATTTTAATCCCCCGTACTCCTCTCGCTGTTCTTCCCATCGCTCTTACATCTGCTTCATTAAATCGAATCGTCTTTCCACTGGTACTTACCAACATGACGTCTTTGTTACCGTCTGTTACAGCAGTCCCAACCAACTCATCACCTTCATCTAACTCAATTGCGCGCAAACCCACACTTCTTTGTCTAGCGAAATTATTGAGACTTGTTTTCTTTACAGTTCCATTAGAGGTTGCCATAAATACAAAATGTTTTTCATCGTAGTCTGTTACAGGCAACATGCTGGTGATTCGCTCATCCGCTTCTAGAGGTAAAATATTAACTATAGGCTTGCCTCGGGATGTTCGGCTCGCTATAGGGATCAGAAATACCTTCAACCAATAAACTTTACCCATACTGCTAAAGCACAGCAATGTATCGTGAGTATTCGCAATTAGTAGATGCTCCACAAAATCCTCGTCTTTAACAGAAGCTGCAGCTTTGCCAGTGCCACCGCGACGCTGTGCGCTATAATCTGCTAAAGGTTGAGTTTTTGCGTAGCCACTTTGGGAAATTGTAACCACTCGATCTTCTTCAGAGATCAGATCTTCGATCGTAAGGTCTTGTTGTGAGCCGACAATTTCAGTTCGCCTTTCATCGCCATACTCATTTTGAACTTGCTCTAACTCTGTTCTAACCACACCAATCAAGCGAGGCTGATTCTCTAAAATATCGAGATAGTCGGCAATCTGCTCGAGCAAAGCTTTATAATCATTGATTAGCTTTTCATGCTCCAGACCAGTTAAACGATGAAGGCGTAATTCTAGGATCGCTTGAGCCTGCTCAGGCGAAAGAAAATATATTGCGTCTTTCAGACCATAGCGAGCTTCAAGCGCCTCTGGTCGGCAAGCATCAGAACCAACCTCTCCAAGCATCTTGAGCACACTGTCGGACTGCCAAGAGCGGGAAAGTAGTTTTTCTCTGGCTTCCGCTGATGACGGTGAACTTTTAATAAGCTCAATAACCGCATCAATATTTGCTAGAGCTACAGCCAAGCCTTCTAAAATATGTCCTCTTTCCTTGGCCTTCCTCAAAAGATATGAAGTTCTGCGCGAAACGACTTCACGACGGTGGCGGATAAACGCATCTAGCACTTCTTTTAAATTCAGAAGTCGTGGCTGCCCGTCAACCAAGGCCACCATATTAATCCCAAACACAGATTGCATTTGAGTTTGAGCATATAGATTGTTTAATACTACATCACCCATCTCACCTCTGCGTAATTCTATAACTATGCGCAGTCCGTCCTTATCAGATTCGTCACGCAGCTCAGAAATTCCTTCAAGCTTTTTTTCCTTAACTAATTCAGCAATCCTTTCTATGAGCTTTGATTTATTAAGCTGAAAAGGAATTTCGGTAACAATAATAGTGTCTTTGTTAGTCTTCTCATCGCTAATAACTTCTGCGCGAGCTCGGACGTAAATACGACCCCGGCCGGTCCGATAGGCCTGAATAATACCCGCCTTGCCGTTGATAATTCCGGCAGTCGGGAAATCAGGACCCGTTATGTGCTCCATCAATGCGTCAATCTCTAAACCTGGATTATCAAGCAAGGCTATCGCCCCACTTACAACTTCAGTTAAATTATGCGGAGGGATATTTGTTGCCATACCAACCGCAATTCCGGAAGAACCATTCACCAATAGATTCGGTATCTGCGTGGGGAACACATCTGGAATGTGCTCAGTGCCATCATAATTAGGCGAAAAATCTACTGTTTCTTTATCTAGGTCTGCCAGCAAATCATGAGAAATCTTCGCCATCCGTATTTCTGTATAACGCATAGCAGCAGCAGCGTCGCCATCAATTGAACCGAAATTTCCTTGGCCATCTACAAGCGGGTAGCGCAATGAAAAATTTTGCGCCATACGTACAAGCGTATCGTATACCGCTGAATCACCATGCGGGTGATATTTGCCAATAACATCGCCAACCACACGAGCAGACTTTTTATAAGGTTTGTTAAAGTCGTTAGATAACACATTCATGGCAAACAGCGACCGGCGATGCACCGGCTTGAGCCCGTCCCTGACATCTGGCAGCGCACGACCGACAATCACGCTCATGGCATAGGCAAGATAGGACTCACGCATTTCACTTTCTAATGCAACAGGCAAAACCTGCTTGGCAAATTCAGACATAGACTAGCTTTTTCCTAAAAGAGTGGTGGGCAAAACGGAGCTGACTAATGGCCTAATTATTATGCTGATCGCAATTAAATATTGGTACCTATTAATAATCTTAACGGCCAATTTCACTAATTCTCACGCACACTTTTTTTAAAAATTAGACACTCAAAATGAGCGATAAGTATAACATCTTTCTGCCTTAAAAAGACACTCCTAATTAAAATAATTATCCTAATTAATACCTTATATTTCAGCACTTTAAAATGTTTTTAGTAGTCAATAATCTGGCGGGCTATTTTAACAATTTATGGGTATAATCTTACCACCGCCTAGAGCCAAAACCTTAAGGTGCTTTAGGTTAGAATATTAACTTTATTTAACTGCGATTATTCGCTAGAGGGTTAGTAATAGAGTATGCAGGTGGATCTAATCATTCAGGCGAAATGGTTGATACCGATAGTGCCTAGCGGACAGGTACTAGAAGATCAAGCCATCATCATTAAAGATAAAATAATCCATGACCTTTGCAGCATTCACGACAGCGAGAGTCATTTTCAAGCAAAACAAGTTGTCAAATTATCGGATCATGCAGTCATCCCCGGCCTAGTCAATGCTCATGGCCATTCTCCGATGGTCCTATTTCGTGGCATGGCTGACGATATACCCTTAAAAGAATGGCTAGAAGAAAATATTTGGCCATTAGAAGAACGACTAGTAGACAGAGCATTTGTCAATGAAGGTGCGTCTCTTGCCATTGCAGAAATGATTACATCTGGCACTACCTGCTTTGCTGACATGTATTTTTTCCCAGACGAAGTCGCAAAGGCTGCATTAAATGCCCGCATGAGGGTCCAACTGGCCAGTCCAGTGCTGGATTTCCCAACATGCTGGGCTCAAGATGCAGATGAATATATTCTCAAGGCAACTCAACTTCATGACCGTTATCGAGATAATGAATTTGTGACTACAGCCTTCGGTCCTCATGCGCCTTATACGGTATCCGATGAGCCTTTGTGCAAGGTGGCGACTCTCGCCGAAGAGCTTGATGTACCAATACACATACATGTGCATGAGACATTGGAAGAAGTAGAAGAAGCTGTGAAAACAGAAGGACGTAGGCCACTACAAAGATTAAAGGATCTTGGCTTAATTTCTCCGCGGCTAAATTGCATTCATGTTACACAACTATTAGCTGAGGAAATAAAGATACTAAGCCATCATGGAGCGAACGTCACCCACTGCCCAGAATCAAACATGAAGCTCGCAAGCGGGTTCTGTCCCGTTTCCGCTCTGATGGAACAATCGGTAAACGTCGGCTTAGGAACAGACGGTGGCGCCAGTAATAATGACCTTGATATGTTCTCGGAAATTCGTTCTGCAGCATTGCTGGCAAAAGCTACAAGTGGAAACGCTACCAACATCCCCGCTCATCAAGCGCTAGAAATGGCGACAATAAACGGAGCGAAGGCTCTTGGATTAGACAATATCATCGGCAGTCTAGAGATAGGTAAAAGGGCTGATATTACTGCCATTTCGCTTGATAGCCTCAACTCTATACCCATAAACAATCCAGTATCCACTTTAGTCTATGCAGTAAATGCGTCTCAAGTGAGTCATGTATGGTGTGCAGGGCAATCACTATTGACAGAGGGCAAGCTCGTCACTCTAGATGAGACTAAAATCAGACGCAGTGCCTTAGATTGGAGACAAAAAATAGCCGAGAGCTAAAAATATTATGAAAAATGTAGACGACGTTGAAATTCGAAAATTCGAAGAACTAGCATCTCGATGGTGGGATCCGAATAGCGAATTCAAACCACTTCACGAAATTAACCCGTTGAGGATGAACTATATTAGCCAGCAAACTAATCTTGCCAATAAAAAAGTTCTAGATATCGGTTGCGGTGGCGGCATTCTTGCTGAAGCTATGACGTTTCATGGCGCCAACGTTACGGCAATAGATCTTGCAGAAGCGTCATTGTCCGTGGCTAAGCTTCATCAACTGGAAAACAAACTAGATATTGATTACCGTAATATATCTGCGGAAGATTTGGCCATGCAAGAACCTGAGCAATATGACGTAATAACATGTTTGGAGATGCTTGAACATGTGCCAGATCCAAGTTCAATCGTGAACGCTTGTTTTAAACTTGCAAAACCCGGTGGCCAGGTTTTCTTTTCAACCATAAATCGAAATCCTAAGTCCTATTTATTTGCAATAGTCGGAGCAGAATATATATTAAACCTTTTGCCAAGAGGAACACATGACTATGCCAAGTTTATTCGACCCTCTGAACTAGCTGCCTGGTGCAGAGAGTCTCAATTAAATTTAAAGGACCAGATAGGAATGAGCTATAATCCGATAATCAAGAAATATTCTCTAGGTAAAAATATCGATGTTAATTACATCGCTTTTTATCAAAAGGCTTCAAACTTCTAATTCTAAAGACTCAAAAACTAAAATCATTACTAATCAAAAGTCCTAACTTGCAGAGAATCCGCTTGCCATTAGAAACTTCTATAGAATGTGTTTTGTTTGATTTAGACGGCACGCTTATCGATACCGCTCCCGATTTTATTCATGTTGTGAACCAACTATTAGACGAATATGGGGAGCCCCCTATTGATTCTCGACTAATTTATAGAACTGTTTCAGACGGAGCTGGGGCTTTAGTTAAACTTGCCTTTGGCGTTAACGAAGGTGAAGAGACTTTTCAACAATTGAATCAACAACTATTAGACCTTTATGCTAAAAAAATTAAAACTACTGAATCTTCGCTCTATCCGAATATCGATAATCTACTAATACAATTAGAATCAGCCAGCATACCCTGGGGCATAGTTACTAACAAACCGAACCTTTATGCCTCAGCATTGATTGAACAATTAGACCTCAACCAACGGTGTAGTGTTCTAATCTGTCCCGATCATGTGCAGAACAGAAAACCACATCCAGAGCCTATATTCCTGGCTTGTCAGAAGCTAGGCTGCAATACGGAAAGGACAATTTATATTGGAGATCACATTCGCGATATCCAGGCTGCCAAAAACGCTGATGTTATTGCTGTTGCTGCTGCTTATGGATATTTAAGTGAAGGTAGCAAGATTGAGGAATGGCGCGCTGACTTCATCGTTCAAAAACCTGAACAAATTGAGCCTCTGCTCCACATATTAAAGTTTACTTAAAATTATGTTCCAGTACGAGACAGTTGAAGATTTTCTGAGCGGAAAAACTATTCTTGTTACGGGAGCAAGTGACGGAATTGGTAAATGTTGTGCGGAAACCTTTGCCAGTTACGGCGCCAATGTTGTTTTGCTTGGCAAAAATCAAGAAAAACTCGAAGCGATCTATGACAAAATTGAAATACTAAACCCTGGCAAAGCAACTATCCAGCCGCTAGATTTTAAAATTGCTACAGAAGCAGACTACCAAAATCTTAGCACTTCTGTAGCAGAACAGTTCCAAAAACTAGATGGCTTAATTTTAAATGCCAGCATTCTAGGCGCTCGCAGTCCTATTGAATTTTATCCTTCAGATCTCTGGCATGAAACTATCCAAGTCAATGTGAACTCAGCATTTTCTTTATCCAAAGCCTTGTTGCCAAGCTTAAAACAGTCACCAGATGCGCGAATAATTTTTACGTCTTCAAGTGTGGGTCGAGAAGGGCGAGCTCATTGGGGAGCTTATGCAGTGTCCAAATTTGCAATTGAGGGGTTAATGCAAACTCTGGCGGACGAACTTGAAAAAACGAGCACAATTCGAGTTAACAGTTTAAATCCCGGAGGAACGCGAACTTCAATGCGGAAATCCGCTTTCCCTGCAGAGGATCCAAAGACTCAGCCACTGCCTAAAGAGCTAATGCCTGTCTATCTTTATCTACTGAGCAAAGAATCCAAATCCATACACGGCAAGGCTATAGATGTCCGAGAATTTGAACCAGCGAATTATTTGCCTGAGTAAAGCCATTTAGAATATTCCAGCTGTCGTATCGAAAGATAACTATATCAATTCTTAACAGAACGTAATTTTACGGGTACTAATTTTATTAGGTGCCAAGTTGAGCGAACTAAGGGCGGCGCATGTAAGACGACAAATTAGTCATTTTAAATGATAGTTTTTCGTAGTTTATCTATCTCATTTTTTGAAAGTTCTTGAAACTGACCTTTTCGCACGGTACTAGGTATGAATATCGGCCCAAAACGAACACGTTTAAGACGGCTTACTTTCAAGCCTTGAGACTCCCATATTTTACGCACTTCACGATTCCTTCCTTCCATCAGGACAACGTGGTACCACTGGTTAATCCCTTCGCCAGCATAATACTGTATATCCGTAAACCGGCATAAATGATCTTCGATGATAATTCCATCATACATACTTTGAATCATTTCAGGGCTTACTTCACCCATAACCCTTACAGCGTATTCTCGCTCCACCATTGAACTTGGATGAGACAGTTTATTAGCCAGCTCACCGTCCGTGGTAAAGAGTAATAGCCCGCTTGTATTGATATCAAGCCTACCAATTGAGACCCATCTGCCGTGTTTAAGGGGCGGTAGTTTATCAAATACCGTTGGCCTGCCCTCCGGATCTTTTCGCGTACAGATTTCATCCTCTGGTTTATTGTACAACAAAACTCTTTTATCTAAACGGATGCTTCTCTGAGGTGCTAGTTTCTTCCCATTGACAATTACTTTATCGGTATCTACAACTCGTTCCCCAATTAGAGCAACTTTTCCATTAACTTTAATCCGGCCTTGTTCAATCCAGGATTCAATTTCACGACGCGAACCGAACCCAGCTCTAGCAAGCACCTTTTGTAATTTCTCTGACATAATTGAGTTACTTTATGGATTAGGCAATCGAGCAATTAGCACTGCATCCGAACGAAATTAGTGTTACTGCTCTTTTTATATTTTATCGCTAATGCTAAACACCATCCCACTAGTTTTATCATTGAAGCTTTCATCTTTTTCTCTATCTACAGTAATTTCACTCTAGGCTCTGCGTTCTTAGGGGCATTATTGTTACTTCTGTGCAATTAGATCACATTGGGTTCCGGGATTGCATCGCTGGTAATTTCATCAACACTTCCATTGGAATCTCCGTCTACCGAAACATCAGGTGTTCTATCAACAGCTTTCTCATCTTCTGCTACTTTATAATCAGCACCTTCCTCTATAGTATCGGAGGCAGCTGGTTTTTCGGGGAGGTTGCGCTCAAACTCCTCATTTACGACGATATCGTCGTCTGACAGCCCGATATCAATATCAATATCATCGGATTCGTCGTCATCAATAGCTTCTTCCTCAGCATTTAGTTTATCCAATGCTTCCCGTTCCGCTCTATCCTTCTCGAGAAGTTCCTCTGGTACTCCCATACGTAGTATTTCATCTAAAGGTTTTTTCGATAACTCGACTGCCTCTTCTTCCGCCAAAAGCTGAGCTTCTTCGACTGCAGTTAATACTCGACTCTCATCATCGTCACTTTCATCAGGCATATCAAGAATACGGCTGTTCGCCAACTCTTCGGTCAAATCAAATTCTGGCTCTGCCCCCGCAAGATCCTTAATTTCTGATAAAGGAGGCAATTCTTGCAAGCTCTTCAAATTAAAATAATCTAAGAATTGCTTGGTCGTCGCAAACATTGCCGGTCGCCCAGGAACGTCGCGGTGACCCACAACTCGAATCCACTCTCTATCAATTAAGGTTCTAATTATATTCGGACTAACACTGACCCCGCGAATTTCTTCAATATCGCCGCGTGTTATGGGTTGCCGATATGCGATTAGTGACAGAGTTTCAAGCAACGCTCGTGTATACCGAGGCGGCCTTTCCTCCCATAGTTTTGCTACCCACTCACTTAATTCTTGTTTTACTTGAAATCGAAAACCAGAGGCTACTTCTTTTAACTCAAAGCCGCGATCGTTACTTTCTGCAACAATGGCGGCCATTACCGCTTTTAACTCTTTCTTGTCTGGCCGTTCTTTCTTAGAAAAAATCTGCGCAATATTGTCTAGCGTCAGCGGCCTTCCTGCCGCCAACAAAAGGCCTTCAACTATCATCTTTACTTTGTTGTCGACATCACTCATGTCAAAGCCACTCCGGCCACTCCTTAACTTCTAGACTTAACGTGAATTGGACCAAATGGGTCCGTTTGAACTATCTCAACCATTGAATCTTTCATCAATTCCATAACGGCAAGAAAAGTAACCACTACACCTAACCTGCCTTCCTCTCTGGAAAGCAGTGAACCCAACGGCATAAATTTATGCTCTGACAGTCTCACCATAATCTCAGACATCTTTTCTCGAGTAGATAAGGTCTCGAATTGAATATGATGATGCTCAAACATATCTCCTCTTTTCAGTACCCCAGAGAGCGCCATTAATATTTCCTGCAATTTCACATCGGGATCAGGAGTTATTCGTTCGATAACTGGCAGTGACGCATTGGCCTGATAGAGTTCGCGATCCATTCGAGGAATTTCATTAATATCTTCGGCTGCCTGCTTATAACGCTCATATTCTTGAAGACGCCGAATAAGCTCCATGCGAGGATCGCCCTCTTCCGAATCTTCTTCTTCTGGTCGCGGTAATAAAATCCGCGATTTTATTTCAGCCAGCATGGCTGCCATTACCAAATATTCTGCAGCCAGCTCGAATTGACTCGAATCCATTAAATCTACGTAGGCCATGTACTGATCAGTAATATCAGCAACATTAATATCCAAAATGTCGATATTTTGACGCTTAATTAAATACAGCAGCAGATCTAGGGGCCCTTCGAATGCTTCCAAAAAGATTTCCAGGGCATCTGGTGGAATATACAAATCTTTTGGAACTTCTGTGATTGCTTCGCCTGCAACAAAAGCAAATGGCAATTCACCCTGCTCAGACACATGAGCATTATCGTGGGAAGGATTTAGTAGTGTATTGGCTGGGGTGTTTTCTGGAGGGGAATCTGGCTCCCCTTGGGAATAAAGGTTATCGGTTCCTGCGTCGGTACCAGTAATCGTCAATCTAATGGTCCGTATTACTAAGCTGTGGGAGGGATTTTACCCCAATTGAATCTGAAAAGCTCACGGTTCCCAGCAATTTTAATCACTTACCATTTGTTAAGGCCCATTGCCACTCGAACATCTGCAAGAGTTTCTTTAGCACTTTCCTGAGCCGTCTCACTTCCATCAGCAATTATTGAACGAACCAGGTCAGGATCTTTCTCATACTGAACCGCTTCTTTCTGAATTGGTTCAAGTTCAGTGATAACCGCATCAATAACTGGTCTCTTACATTCTAGACACCCAATACCAGCACTCTTACATCCTTCCATCACCCAATCTTTAGTGATTTCATCAGAATAAGCTTGATGTAATTGCCAGACCGGACATTTCTCAGGGTCGCCAGGGTCTGCTAAGCGAACCCGAGCCGGGTCGGTTGGCATGGTACTGATTTTTTTCCGAACTTCATCTATGGGCTCTCTCAGGCTGATGGTGTTGTTATAGGATTTAGACATTTTTTGACCATCGAGCCCGGGCATTTTTGAGGATGGTGTTAGAAGAGCTTTTGGTTCTGCCAATATCATTTGTCCGCCACCCTCTAAATAACCATAAAGCCTTTCACGGTCCTCAATGGAAATATTTTGTTGCTCTGTCAACAATTCCTGGGCTTTCTCCAAGGCTTCTTGATCTCCTCGTTCCGTATAGGCAGTGCGAAATTGAGAATACAATTTTGCAGCCTTTTTTCCCATCTTTCGAATTGCTGCTACGGCGTGCTCCTCAAAACCAGGTTCGCGCCCATAGATATGATTAAATCGACGCGCCACTTCCCGCGTTAATTCAACATGGGCCACTTGATCCGCGCCCACGGGGACATTGCCTGATTGGTAAATCAAAATATCTGCAGCCTGGAGCAAGGGATAACCTAAAAATCCATAGGTATCCAATTCCCTTTCCCGCAGTTTCTCTTGCTGATCTTTATAACTGGGAACGCGCTCCAGCCAAGAAAGTGGTGTCGTCATAGAGAGTAACAAATGCAGCTCAGCGTGTTCTGGCACTTTTGATTGCACAAATAAGGCAGCAGATTCTGGGCTAACGCCTACAGCAAGCCAATCAATAACCATATCGATTATATTTTCTTCAAACAGATTTGGTTCTCCATAATGCGTTGTTAGCGCATGCCAGTCAGCCACAAAAAAGAAGCATTCATATTCATCTTGGAGCTTTATCCAGTTTTTTAGTACGCCATGTAAATGCCCCAGGTGCAGACGCCCGGTTGGCCGCATTCCTGATAAAACACGTTGCTGTGAATCTACTCTTGGCAATCCAGACTCCTGTTCTGTTTTAGACAGTTAATAGTGTTCATAGGAGCATATTCTCAACTTCATTGAAATGGCTCGGGATCTCCTTTGCCAATCCGCATAACCTCCGGCACACCCTCAACCAAATCAATCATAGTAGTTGGTTCGAGACCACAAGTTCCACCGTCTATTATGAGATCGACCATTTTGCCAATTTTTGTACGCATTTCGTAGGCATCGAATAGTTGCTCGTCCTCATCTGGCAAAATTAGGCTCGTACTCATAACTGGTTCACCGAAACTGGAAAGAATCGATTGCGTAATCGAATTATCAGGTACTCGCAAACCTATAGTTTTTCTCTTTGGGTGCATCAACCGTTTCGGTACTTGAGATGTGGCCTTCAAAATAAAGGTATAAGGACCAGGTGTGTAAGCTTTAAGTATGCGATAGGCACTATTGTGCACTCGAGCATAAATTGCCAGTGAGCTGAGATCACTGCAAACTAAGGTAAAATTATGTCGTGCATCTAATTGGCGGATTCTGCGAATTCTTTCCAATGCTACTTTATCTCCAATATGGCAGCCCAAGGCATAAGTTGAATCCGTGGGATAGATTATTACCCCGCCCTTAAGTAAGACATCAACTACCTGCTTTATAAGCCGCCGCTCCGGGTTAATAGGGTGAATTTGTAAGAAGTCAGCCATTGAGATCCACTTAACCAGCCAAATTGGGCCGTTTATTGACAAAAAAAAAGATTGAGATTCTATATTAACCCGCCTATAAAAGCAGACTCTTATTACTGAATGAATTAACATGCTGCGGCTCAAGGCATTATGATTCAATTAAAACGAACATACCTGCGAGATATCCAGTGAATACCAACCAAGAAAATCGCACCAGAAAAAGAGCCCAACCGAAATGAAGCAATTAGTTGAATTTATACCTTTACTACTATTTTTTTCAGTATGGGCGATGGATGAAAGAATCGTTAGCCTAGGTGGTTTGGATATTGGTGTTGGAGGAATTTTTAATGCGGCAGGATTTTTATTGGTCGCCTCAGTTGTCACTTACGGGATTCTCTTATTAGTTCAGAAGAAATTAGACAAATTTCAATGGATTACTCTAGGCGGTGTAGTGTTCTTCTGCTCTCTTACTATAGTCTTCCAGAGTGTTACATTCTTAAAACTGAAAGCCCCTATTGTTAACTGGATTTTTGCTAGCATCTTTTTTGCATCAAGATATCTTAGTGACAAACCAGCCATTGAGCACATGATGGGGCACGCTATCGACGCTCCTAAGGATGTTTGGTATCGGCTCAATAAACTTTGGATTATCTACTTCATTACACTTGGTGTAGTTAATCTAATCGTTGCATACACCCTCAGCGAAGCCACTTGGCTGCAATTCAAAGTGTTTGGCAACCTAATTCTTACTTTTGTATTTGTGTTGGGACAAATGCCAATGATCGCTAAATATGCAATCATCGAAGACGGAGAAGAAGGAGAAAGTGCTCTCGATTCAAATTCTGAAGAGTCAGCCTAGCCCGTTTGGATTATTCATGTACTACGCAATAATGGGTCAAGACGTTAAGAACAGTTTAGATAAGCGAAAATCAGCGCGAACTGCTCATCTAGACCGATTAAACGAATTAGTAGAACAAAAAAGACTTTTAGTTGCAGGTCCGCACCCTGCGATTGATAGCAACGACCCTGGAGAAGCCGGGTTTAGTGGCAGTCTAATCATTGCTGAATTCAATAGCGCAGAAGAGGCTCAAGCATGGGCTGATGCGGATCCTTATGTAGCCGCGGGTGTTTACGCCAAAGTAACCGTCAAACCCTTTAAGAAAGTGTTATAAAATAGCACCTCATTGGAAAAATCCCGTGTCAAACTTAAGGAATAAAGGCTGATTTCAAATTTGGGAACAGTCCATCCAATATTCCATTCCATTCAGCAACCTCATCACTGCGCACATCTAACACCGCAAAGATATCGCCTTCAATAGTTATAGAATTAATCACATCTCTACGACGAATTTGATAAACAATTTGCTGACCTTCAGTTACTTTACCAAAAACAGAATGTAGCCCATCGAGATGCGGCGTTGCTAAATGAGTGATAAAAAACTGGCTGCCGTCAGTTGCGGGACCTGAATTTGCCATGGAAAGAATTCCAGGCTGATTATGCTTAAGAATTATTTCTCCCCTAAATTGATATCCCGGCCCACCTGTTCCGTTGCCTTGCGGGTCACCACCTTGCACCATGAAATTTCTTTCAACTCGATGAAATGTTAGCCCATCATAAAAGCCTCGCGTCGCCAGATTTACGAAGTTTGCTACCGAAGTCGGTGCAGCGCGCGAATTAAGTTCAGCCCTTATTATACCTTTAGATGTATCGATAACGGCGACAAGCGTTTGTCCCTGGCTAGCAACAAAGAATCCAGTAATTGAGAGAAGAAGTATAAGTTTTGAAAGTATTTGTGTCGTAGTTTTCATAGATAATTTAATACTAGAAATGATTTGCTTTATAGTATGAATAAGTTCTAAAAGTCGTAGTCTATTATGACTGGCGCATGGTCCGAAAAGTTCTGTTCCGTATAAATTTCGGCGGACCGAATATTTTTCTTTAAACCTGGCGTCACGACATGATAATCCAAACGCCACCCGACATTATTAGCGCGGGCTTGGCCTCGATTAGACCACCACGAATACTGCTCCTCATCCTTATTGACTACTCTGAAGGCATCGACAAAACCTACACCATCGTAGAGCCAATCCAGCCATTGGCGTTCTTCAGGTAAAAAACCTGAATTTTTTTGGTTAGGCCGCCAATTTTTGAGATCAATGTTTTTGTGACAAATATTCCAATCTGCACAGATAATAAATTCACGCCGCTTATCCCGAAGACTCTGCATATGCTGCATAAATTTTTCCATAAAGCCCCACTTGCGTTGTTGGCGCTCTTCTCCAGAGGAGCCAGATGGCAAATAAAGCGATGCTACACTCACGTTATCAAAATCTACCTGAATATATCGTCCTTCAGTGTCAGCAACTTCAAAGCCCAAGCCACGAGAAATTTTCTTAGGGGTCTTTTTGCAATAAATGGCAGTCCCAGCATAGCCTTTTTTTACAGCGTCGAAATAATGGCAGCCATATTGCTCAGGATGAAAAATCGGGGCAGTCAACTGATCAAGCTGAGCTCTCGTTTCCTGCAGACAGACCACGTCAACGCTCTGCTCATTTAGCCATTCAAAAAACCCTTTCCGAGCAGCAGCTCGAATACCATTGCAGTTAAATGTCATTACTCGCATGGTTGATATACTTAATCCTGTGGCAAAACCTCAATTCTAGCTCTTGGCGCGTGTCTACACTAGCGGCTTACGAGCTAAACAAAGATTCCGCCGCTTTAACAAAGGGTTTCATGAAATACTTGGTGCTTGGAGCGACGCTAATTTGCACTCCGTAATCAGATAATTCTTGTTGGACAATGGGGCCAATAGCACCCACGTGAGTGACTAGCAAGCCTTTATGCAAGTCATCTAATAGATCAAATTCTTTAGCAACCATAAATAAGCGCTTAACTTGAGACTTGCTAGTAAAAGCCAATAAATCCAAATCATTGTTGCTTAACCTATCAATGAGCTCTTGCACTTCTTCAACATTACTGTGTGCCGCATAAACATAGGGAGCCACGGACTCAATTGCTGCTAAATTTTGTTGATGCAGATAGGCCATTAATTGCACATTAGGATCATCTCCATAAAGTTGCACTGCTACTCGTAAATCACTCAGCTTGAGAGATTCTAAGGTTTTCATTATTCCTTCGCTTGTAGGTATGCTCGATTCTATATCAGAGCTTAGCCCGACTTCTTTCAATGCCCTTCCAGGCTTAGGACCACGACATATTTTCTGAACCGACCCTAAAGCTTTAATAAATTCATCTTTAATATTATTTCTAGCCGCAGCGTCTAAAAGACGACGCAAACCCTCACCAGTTAGGATAATGAAATAATCTGGGGTTTCTCTGATAAACCAATGCAACCATTTTATTGTCGCTGTCTGGTTTGGCGTATCGAGGATAGTGACAAGGGGCACACGAAATACTTTAGCTTGCCTCCTTTCAAATAATGCTGCCAACACATCTAGTTGACGGCTCTCAGGAAGGGCGATTTTTTTCCCACAGAGTGGGGATTCAATGATTGTTTTTTTTGCCATGCCTCAATTGTAGCCGATCTAACTAGAGCAAACCGTTAGTAACAAGCAAGGTAACAAGAACCAGCAGATTTGAGGAAAACGCCAACCGCGAACTATTAAAACCGGATAGTTTAATACTCAAATTCATAAATACCTCCATGGTCATTTATTTCTCAGCTCCTATTTGAGGTAATTGTGTCGCTTGCGAGAACAAAGTATCAATTATTATGCTACTTATTGTTACATAAATAGTGTGTTTCTAATTATCAGGATGAATTGATAACTTTGAAGTTAGTTCGTAATATCAGTATGTTACCGAAGCACACTTACCCGAACTTAACAGAAGAACTAATGAAATAAACCCTATCTTATTGATTTATAAATTTTAATTACCTAAAAATATAAATTTTGTTACCTCTTCCTTAATATGCGCTTTAATACACATAAATGTTACCATTATGGACATATTGTGTTACCATACGTCCTGTGCTGTATAGAGCACGGTATTTATTAACACTGAACTTAACTAAATGGAAAAGATAATGAGCAAGACATTAAAGAAAGCCCGTCCAATTGTAGAGGCTACACTGGTAAGTGTTGCGCTTGTAGCAGCTGCGCTAGCTGTCCCTGCCGCAATTGTTTACGCCGCTATATGAGCCAATTAGAGGGAGGCAATATGGAAGGTCCTTCAACTCGTAGCAAGACTTAAACGCCAGTCAGGCCCTTTCGGCGCTTGCACTGGTGTTTTACCAACCCCTCTCGCTCTCCCCGCTTCATCCGATCAGTAAAGTTAGCTGGTATAATCAACAAACTGGCAGGTATATATCCAACGATTGGACAACGCATTGCATCATCTATTCTTCGTTAATTTTAAATTCATAGAATCCGACAACTTAACTTAGCGAAGGCATAACCTAGCTTAAGCTTAGCTTATCTACAAAATTGCAGGGCTTATGGTCACTATCAAGTTGATCCATTATGATTTTTTTCCATCCTGTTTGACATGCACCGGGCGAACCTGGCAAACAAAACACAATGGTCCCGTTAGCTAATCCGGCGAATACTCGAGACTGAACTGTCGAATTACCAATTTCTTCAAAAGAAAGTTGACGAAACAATTCACCAAACCCTTCGATGTGAAGATCAAAAAGTATTTGTAACGCCTTTTGGGTGTTATCTCGTGAAGTAAACCCAGTCCCCCCAGTGGTAAGCACAACATTAACCTCTGGGTCTGCAATATGAGCTGAGACTATTGCACGTAGATCGTAAATATCATCTTTAACAATGGTTTTGGAATGAAGTAAATGACCGGAATCTAAAAGATTATCTACAAGAACTTTGCCTGACTTATCAGTTTCTTCGGTACGCGTATCAGAAACTGTTATAACCGCAATCTTTAATGGTGTCGCAACAATCATTCTACTTAGCCGCCAGTCATATTCATTAAGCGGACTGGTTGTGCATGCTCCTTATCATAGAAATAATGGCGCTCAGGCTTTATTTCCATAGAAGCAATAATTGCTTGCTTTAAATCGTCGATGTTAGAAGACTCATCTCTCAGGATCGCGCGTAGATCGATTGAGTGTTCATTACCTAGACAAAGAAGAAGTCTTCCCTCTACTGTCACTCTTACTCTATTACAATCTTCACAGAAGTTATGCGTCACTGGTGAAATAAAACCGATGCGACTCTTCTTTCCAGCGATTTGTGCATAACGAGAAGGCCCCGCAGTTTGTTCAGTGCTATTTAGTAATTCATATTTCTGCGAGATAGCATTTTTAACCCAATCATTACTGCAGGTGGTTTCTTTGCGATCATGATCTGAAGCTTCGCCCAATGGCATTTCTTCTATAAATGCTATGTCAATATCCCGGTCTAGAGCATAATCAGTAAGCGAAATTACTTCGTCTTCGTTATATCCGCGCATTATGACAGAGTTCAAACGAATACGATCGAAACCTGCTTCCCTTGCCGCCTCAATTCCGGCTAGCACTTTCTCCAATTTTCCAACACGAGAAATTTTCTTAAACCTTCCAGCATCCAGACTATCGATACTAATGTTGATTCTATTAACACCAGCCCTTTTCAAGGCCGGCGCATGCTTATCTAATTGCGCGCCATTAGTTGTCAGGTTTAGTTCCTCAATGCCTGGCAGAGCGCCCAGTTTTTCAATAAGCGTCATTACATCTGTTCTAACCATCGGCTCCCCACCGGTTAGGCGAATTTTCTTAACGCCCAACTCAGTGAATGCTTTTGCTATTTGATACAACTCTTCTAAAGTAAGAATCTGAGTTCGTGGTAGAAAAGTCATATCTTCTGTCATGCAATAAACACATCTGAAGTCACAACGATCTGTCACCGATAATCGGATGTAATCGACGTGTCTTCCAAATTTATCTACTAGTTTATTTACTAACTCTGGCATATGACTTCTCTTTCGATCGCTAACTATATCTCACCTTCACGGGAAGATGCACGCTAAAACTATACTGAAAGCCTGTAATCCATTGAAGTTGATCGGGTTTTTAACTGCCATAAAATACAATCTGGAGCGCTAACAAAATTAGAATAACCCCCATAACCCGCTCAAACCATGCTCCTAATCTTATAAACCACATACGCACTGCGGCATGACCTAATATCTTAGACATCATAGCAAACCAAATGAAAGTCGCTATGGAAAGATAGATGCCATAGGCAATTTGGACACTAGTAGAAGTATCCTGCCTGATTATCACTGCAAACAAGGCCAGAAAAAACAAAGTAGCCTTAGGGTTCAATCCATTTGTAAGGAAGCCCAAGACAAACGCTTTTCTCGGGTCAACGCTACTATTATCTTCCATTACCTCCTCAGTCACGGCCGAGCCTAATGATTCAAGAATTGATTGGACACCTAGATACAAGAGATAAAGTGCAGCCAAAAATTTCATAGCATTAAAAAATGAAGGCGATTGAGATAATAAAAATGCTACACCTAATATGCAATAACTGACATGGAGCAATATTCCAGTGGCAACTCCAATACTCGTCCAGAGCCCAGCTTTAGTACCATATGCAACACATTGCCGGAGTACTACGGCAAAGTCTGGGCCCGGAGAAGCCACCGCAACTAAATGGGCAACAGCAATGGTAAGAAACTCGGTCCAATACATAATCAGTGAGTTAATAAAGCCTAGCGGCTTATTCTACTTGTTCCGAAATGATGAGGTTTATTTCTGTGAGATCAAAGTTGTGGGAAAAAGTATTGGAAACAACTCGATAATCTCCCCTTTGAGGCGTCGCAGTGCCAGCGTAGGATACTAAAGCAGAAACAAAGACGTTTTCAGCGGAGGATAAATCAAAGGGGCCAACTGCCAAACTATTGTCGAGCTGAACCATTATAGGAAGATTACCTACCACCAGTGAAATTGCTGCTAATGGTGGCATTCCTTCTCTATCAGCATTTCTTGCAGCAACAAAAACGCGGAGGTTTTCATTAAGCTGCAAGCCATTCGCTAGGGAAACATTAATATTGATAATAGGCCCGCTCGCAGCATCCGGGCTCTGTTCCGTAAGGACCTGTTGAGCGGCAGCAATATTCAAACGAAGCTGATCAGCTTGAGCTGAATTAGGGCTCGCCTGTATTAATAGCCGCCAATATTGGATGGCCGATTCATAATTTTCATTTTCTGCAGCGTCAGTTGCTAGTAACTGCAATATAGAAATTTCGTTCGGGTTGATCGCTCTCGCCTGAGCAATGACGTCTAATATCTGGGGCGTGAACTGCAGCTCGGCATTTATATACATAGCCATTGCCACTCTGCCTAACACCAGCGCTTTTTCAGGAGTTGCATCAAGCAATGCAGATGAGCGCAGATAGGAAATTTCAGCTTCATTAAACATGCCAAGATTGGCAAAATTTTCCGCAAGAAAGTACCAAGTCCAGGGCTGATCTTCATTCTCCTGGGCTGCCTCACCCAAGCTTAGAATTAATGACTGGGCTTCTTCCATATCATCTCGATTGTCGACTGTACGCTGATACAAACTCATCATTTCTACATCACTTAAAAAACCCCAGCGCTCATAGAGGCTGTAAGCGAGAACCGGCACGAACAAAAGTAACACTAACGGCACTGCTAAGTTTAAGGAAAAAAGACTATCAGTTTTCGGACTAT
Organism: uncultured Pseudomonadales bacterium; assembly: GCA_964275945.1. Taxonomy (GTDB): domain Bacteria; phylum Pseudomonadota; class Gammaproteobacteria; order Pseudomonadales; family Pseudohongiellaceae; genus UBA9145. The sequence continues at coordinate 11,489 of CAXYEH010000049.1, read as the reverse complement.
TGACTTGATCTCTCTTTTCTTTCCCCTTCCTCCTTTCCCTCTTTTGCTTTGATTTTTCTGAGACTAGAGAAGCCTCTGCGAGAGGTTTGATCTCAACATCTGTTAAAAGATTTTGCTGCAGTTCTGTGCTCAAGGCATCGAACTGCACCTGATCTAAATTGCCAGCTTCGAACTCAGACTTCAAATCTTCAGCCCTCTCATGAAACAAGGCCACATTGGCTTCTTTTCTTAGTTCTGCATCAATATTCGTTTTATGACGGTCACGCCAAAGCGGAACGATCACGAATAGTGCCGCTAAAACAACCAGCAGAAAGGTTAATACCTGGAACAACATAAACACCTATCAGAAATCGTCACTTATCCTTATTTATCACCAATTAATTCTTCTAGTCGTGCTTTCTGCGATTCATCCAACTCAGATTCTATATCACCGACTTCTTTCGCCCGCTTAAAAACACCTCTTGCGGCAAACCCACCGATCAATAAAAAAAATAATGGCCCGAACCAGAGCAATAATGTTTGTGCAGTTAGGCGCGGTCGATAAAAAATAAAATCGCCATAACGCTCGAACATAAACCTCTCTATATCCCTGTCTGACATTCCATCGAGTATCATTCGGTGAATTTCTCGTCGAAGGTCCTCTGCAACGCCGCCAGTTGACCCACTTAGGTTAGTGTTTTGACACATAGGGCAGCGAAGTTCATCAGATAGTGTGCGAAATCTTTGCTGTTGAACATCATTCTCAAACTCAAAAGTATCTACTTGAGCAATAGAGCCCGGCGCTACGCCAAGAATAAAAAGCATGCAAAGAGAAATACAATTTAGATAACGAAAGGCTTTCATCTCAATAAATAACTCTTTTATTTTCCCCGAGAACCATAAAGTTAATTTGACTCAGCTTTAAGCTTCGCAATTGCAGGTAAGAACTCTTGATTCCAAACGGTTTCATCAAGAACACTGACGTGTCGATACCGAATCACTCCTTCTGCATCAACTAGATAGGTTTCTGGTGCACCATAGACACCTAAATCAATTCCAAATCTTCCATCTAGGTCTTCGATGCTAAATGAAAAAGGATTACCATTTGTTTCGAGCCAGTCCTTTGCTAATTCGTTTCGGTCTTTATAATTTATACCCACAACCGGAATTTCGCCTTCCTCAGAGAGTCGCATGAAAGTGGGATGCTCAATTAAACATGGCAGACAATAACTGCCCCACACATTGAGTAAAAATATTCCCTCCGGAAGATCCGAATTGCTAACCGGCTCTCCACCAACCTTGGCAAGTGTAAATGTCGGTAGCGGCTTATCGATGAGCATCGACGGCAAAGTTCTTGTGTCTAGGTACAGTCCACGCCAGAGTAGTATGGCCAGCGCGACAAAAACGAACGAGGGTACAAAATATTTAAGTTTGTCCATGATTAAGATGAGGCTGGCTGCAAACTGTCTGATTCGATTTTCTCTTTGGCAGCTATGTCTCTCGCAAATTTACGTTGACGCAAGCGGCGATAACGTTTATCGGTGGCAGCCAAAGTACCTCCTATTGCCATAAAAATTGCACCTAACCAAATCCAGCGTACAAATGGCTTGACGTAAACCGTCATAGTCCAGGCACCATCCTCTTTTTCTTCACCTAAGGTTATAAAAAGGTCGCGCAGAAAACCGGCATCAATTGCCATTTCAGTTGATGGAGTCCCAGTAGCCAAATATATTCTTCGCTCAGGGTAAAGTTCGCCTAAAGAGTTACCATCTTTACTAATGCTAAATGTTGCTTGGTCAGCAATATAATTTGGCCCTTGTGTTGCTTCGCTACCATCGAAACGAAAAGCGTAGGATCCCAGGGTCACAGTTGCACCAGGTGCCAACAACACACTACGTTCAGTACTGAAATAACTTGTTAAGCCTACGCCTATTAACATAACTGCTACGCCAATATGCGCAATTTGCATTCCATAATAACTTAAAGAGAGTGTACGCAAACCTTTGCTTACAGTTTCCTTATTGGCAATCTTATTTCTTAAGTCTTTAGCCATACTCAGCACAATCCATGAGGCCAGGACTACACAAATGATAGCAGCGAAGGAAATCTCGAAAAGTACAAGCAACGGCAATACTATGCCAATAGCTATACTCGCTGCCGCAACTTTGGCAAGTTGTTGGACCAAATAAGAAGTAGAAGTTCGCTTCCAGCGGCTCATTGGCCCCACTCCTAATACCAAAATCAACAGAACCATGAGGGGGCCGAAAATGGCATTAAAATATGGTGGGCCGATAGAAATTAAGTCATCCGTGAGTGCCTGATAAACCATCGGGAACATAGTGCCAAGAAAGATCGATGCCGCTGAAACAACTAGCAGAACATTATTTGCAAGAAGAAATATTTCCCGAGAGACCAAACCAAACCCAAATTCACTTTTCATCTGTGGAGCACGAATAGCATAAAGGAGTAGAGCTCCTCCGACAGCAATTACCAATATAGCTAATATAAAGACACCCCTTGTTGGGTCACTAGCAAAAGCATGTACAGAAGTCAGTAGCCCAGAGCGGGTTATAAAGGTTCCCAGTAAACTTCCTGAAAATGCCAATATTGCCAGAAGAACTGTCCAGCTTTTAAAGACCCCACGTTTTTCCGTAGCTGCAAGCGAGTGAATCAGGGCTGTGCCAAGCAACCAAGTGATTAACGGTGGATTTTCCACAGGATCCCATGCCCACCAACCTCCCCAACCTAACTCGTAGTAAGCCCACCAACTGCCCAATGCAATACCAATAGTAAGAATTGCCCAAGAGATATTTGCCCAGGGTCGAGACCATCTTGCCCAAGCCGCATCCAAACGGCCACTCAATAAAGCCGCAATAGCGAAAGCGAATACCACCGAAAAACCGACATAACCCATATATAAAGTAGGCGGGTGCACAATAAACCCGAAATCCTGCAAGGCCGTGTTGAGGTCAGATCCATCGCCAGGAGGTAATGGCACAATTCTCATGAAAGGATTTGAGGTTGCCAGCATAAAAAGAATGTAGGCAACACAGAGCAAGCCCAGCACTCCTAAGACTCTTGCAACAAACTCGATTGGCATACTTTTACTAAAGACGCTAACCGCCAACATCCAGCCGGAAAGCATAAAAGTCCATAGTAGAAATGAACCCTCATGGCCACCCCACAAGGCCGTGAGTTTGTATTGCATCGGCAAGAGTGTATTGGATTGTGCAGCTACAATTTGCACAGAAAAGTCATCAGTTGCAAAAGCGTAGGCAAGTATACCTATACTTATACTCAAGAAGACAAAAGTGCCGGCAGCCAAGGGTCGTGCTAAATTCATCCAGAGAACATTGCTCCTAGCAGCGCCAATTATCGGCAAAGTGCCAAGTAGAATACTTAGACAGAAAGCAAGTATAAGAGAAAATTGCCCTAATTCTGGTATCATTTAACTTTCCGGAGCAACAAGAGAAGGGTGAGTTTCAGCATTAACACCAGCCGCATCTAAAGCTGCTTTCACCTCTTGAGACATATAGTTTTCGTCATGTTTTGCCAGTACCCGAGAAGCTTGAAAAACGCCAGCCGCATCTACAGTCCCTTCCGCAACAATACCCTGACCTTCACGAAACAAATCAGGCAATATTCCTTCATATTCGATCGGCACCGCGTGAATAAAATCTGTAGTTTCAAATCTAACTTGTAAACTATCATTCGCAGAGACTACAGAACCTTCCTTCACCATTCCCCCAATTCTAATTTGTTGACCAGTCGTGACCTCGCCCTCTGCTACCTGAGTAGGCGTATAAAACAAATTAATATTTTGACTCATAGCAAAAAGAATCAATCCGACTGTCACGGTTAAACCTGCAGTAACAAACAGAATGATAGTTAACTTTTTTTGTCGATGAGCCTTCAAAAATAATCTCCCGAGCGACTTGTTAAGAGTCGTTTTTATCTATTTCATTATTACTTAGTTTACTAGCTGTAGAGACTTTCTCTCTATTAACGAGTAAACGACGTTTTTGTTCACGTATAATCTGTTTTCTTTTGAGTATTGGGAAATACAGATTAATAAAAAAAAATAGCAAGAACAGAGCATAAACTGACCAAACATTGAATGCGTATCCGCCCATATCAACGAAATCACCAAAGCTAGAAAATTGAATTGATTCAAACATGGAATTCGCTCAATTAGCCTCCATCAGTTCTTGCACCCATTGAGAGCGCCTTTCCCTTTCCAAAATTTCATTTCGAGTTGAGAGAATCAGACTCACAACAAAAAAGAAATAAACAGCAACTATCATAATGACTAGCGGCACCCAAACCTCAGGTGGATTTGGCGCCTCATCAGAGAGGCTAAATGACCCCGAGGGTTGATGCAGAGTGTTCCACCAGTCTACAGAGTACTTAATCACAAAGACATTGATACAGCCTACGATTGATAACACCGCGCATGCCTTTGCTGCCGCATCAGCATCTTCAAGTGCTGAGCGCAAAGAAATAACACCCACCAGTAAAAAGAATTGCAACAACATGGAGGTCAACCGTCCGTCCCATATCCACCAGGTACCCCATATATCGCTTCCCCAGATAGAGCCAGAAGCCAGAGCTAAGGCTGTGAACCATGCACCTAGCGGCGCGGCTGTTTTAGCCACCATGTCAGCAAGCTTCATGCGCCAAACCAGCGTTATCGTTCCTGCAACTGCCATCAAAGGGAAAAATGCTAAGGAAATACTGGCAAATGGAACGTGAACATACATTATACGGATCGTATTACCCTGCTGGTAATCCGGCGGCACAAACAATAGCGCCCAAATAATCCCCACAATAAGCAGCAGTGACATGCCAGCCACCAGCCAGGGCAACCATTTGCCTGATAACTCGTAAAACCACTTGGGAGAACCTAATTTCGAGAACCACAACCACATAGAATTTCTGCTTCTACCGATCCTAAAGTTGACCCACTAATTGTACCATGGCCCCGATATACGACCATGTCCCGTATTGTAATCTATTGTAGTTACGGGGTAATCATTAAAATGGATCAGAAATTTAACTATCTAGTTACTAGTTCACACTAATACGCAAAGCAGCAGCAGAGGCCAAAGGCGCGAAGGATACCGCTCCAAATAACATTGCACCTAATATAGCCAAATACCCAGCGAGGGATGCCCCATTAAGTGTTTGCTGAACAGTCAACGTTCCCGCTATCAAGACTGGGACGCTCATTGGTAATGTAATTACCGCTAAAATCAACCCCCTACTGCCTAAGCCTACCGTTAGCGCTACACCAATTGATCCCAGTAGACTAAGAACTGGAGTACCAATAAGCAAAGTTATAAACAGGGTGAAATAGGATTCACTGGGTAAATTGAGCATATATGCCACAAGTGGTGATATCAAAGCCACCGGTAATCCGCTAACTAACCAATGGCTTATATTCTTAGCTAACACAAGGAAATAAAGCGGATGGGGGCTCAATAACAATTGCTCCAAGGAACCGTCTTCATAATCCGAGCGGAATAAATTATCCATGGCCAGCAGTGAAGCTAATAAAGCGGAAATCCATAGTACTCCAGCAGCAATTTCAGCAAGCCTGTCTGGGTCTGGCGAAATACCAATCGGAAATAAGGAAGCCACAATGAGAAAGAACATAAAAGGATTAACCATGTCATTTTTCTCTTATACGCAATCAACAAATCTCGCTTAAGAGTAGCCTTAAATGCCTGAAATGTCGTTACCGTTTGAGCGGTCATAATTACTATCCAAGCTCCAAGACTTGCAAGTCAGGAGCTGAGAGTGTGTGATGTGTTGTCACCATCACTGCACCCCCATTGCCTGCATGAGTTCTTAACAATGCTTCCAATTGTTTTACGCCGGCTGCATCCAAAGTGGTAAACGGTTCATCTAAAATCCATAATTTTGCTTTACTCAGTAACAGCTTAGAAAGTGACACGCGCTGTTGCTGGCCTGCTGAAAGTGTAAAACACTGAGAGTCTTCATAACCACGCAATCCTAATTTCTCCAAAGCATTCAGCAATTCGTCATCAGTTATGACTTGCTGGAGACTCAAACTCCACCGAAGATTTTCTAAGGGTGTAAGCACCTTATTAACACCAACACGATGACCTATGTAAACGAGGGATGAATAAAACTCTTCCCGGCACTCTTTTATTGGGTCTCCATACCAGCTGATAGCCCCTTCATAGCCCTCGTTTAAACCGCATATATTCCTTAACAAAGTAGTTTTTCCGCTACCATTAGAGCCTTTAATCTGGAGTACCTGCCCTTCTCTCAATTCAAAATTAAGATCCTCAAACAAAATACGGTCATCTCGCTCGCAAAAAAATGAATTCACACAAAGCATAATAGAGAGCATAGATGCATCCATATCTGTTTCAACTTCTACCATGACCATGCCGTCCTAGTTTTAATCCTCTATTGATAAGCTAGTTCTAGAGTCAAAATTATAGCCTGTAATCGCTTAAATCCATCTTTTTTTTGTTCATATACGACAGCCGAACCCCAACCAGCAAAGCCAAAATGCCTGGCAGGCTTGGTATGCTTGAAAAAGCATACTTAGTGTAAAAATAGAGCAGATCGAGAGATCAAACGGTCAGACGATGCAGCTTCAGACAACTCCAAATACTTCGAATCTAACAAGCTGGCACCGAGGCTGTTTAAGCAACTTTCTCTTGGGTAGCTTTTTTATGTAGCAAGAATATATGGCTTAACCGACTTCGGTAAAACCAAGACTATGCAGGAGCTGATAATTGCCGGCTGGCAAAGTGCAATAGCAGCTGCTTATTTTTACTAATTAACTTCAGACAAACAAAAGGGCTATTAGCAGGGAGCAGTTACTAGGAGAACGGATGTGTTAAATAAGTTGCGGATATAAACACTTAAGCTGAAGCCTCTCGCACCACAGTTTCAATTTTTAATTCCACTCCGATAGACGGGCGCGCAATCTCATCGCGGCCTGACTATGAATCTGGCTTACGCGAGATTCACTGACGCCTATTACTTCTCCAATTTCTTTTAAGTTTAATTCTTCATCATAATAAAGAGCTAGAACCAACTTTTCTCTGTCAGGCAGGCCGTCTATGGCTCCTGCTAAATGAGCTTTAAAGGTATCCCGCTGCAACCCATCACACGGACCAGGGAGTTCTCCCGCGGCCAATTCGATAGCTGAATCATCTCCCTCCATGATGTCGTCAAAGCTAAACAGTCTTGAGCCCGATGCATCCTGAAGAATGGCATAATACGCATTTAGATCAATTTCCAATTCACTGGCTATTTGCTGATCTTTCGCATCTTTACCGGTTCTTGCTTCAATAGCCTTTATCGCTTCCGCAACCTTCCGCGACTTTCGATGAACAGAGCGAGGCGCCCAGTCTCCTTTTCTAACCTCATCGAGCATAGAGCCACGTATTCGAATACCTGCGTAGGTTTCGAAGCTCGCCCCCTTAGACACATCGTATTTTTTTGCCGCCTCAAGCAAACCAATCATACCCGATTGAATTAGGTCATCGACTTGCACACTTGCAGGCATACGTAACAGTAGGTGATGTGCAATACGTTTTACCAATGGCGCATAACGATCTACTATTTCATTTAAGTGTGCTTCTTGCGCCGCACTATCAGCCTGCAAACTATCATACACGGAAGCCCCAGTTGCTGAACTCATGATTGATCATCCCGTTTTATTGTATTATTGCGGATCATATTCAGCCCTATATTATTGTCTGCCGCGTAAAGTCTGCTAACTGCCATCCAGATGCTTACTCCTTTTTTTCCTACGCAAATTCCGTTTTTGTTCCCGCTGCTAAACTAAATTTCTTTTCAGACGATTAATTGCACAGCTAGGCTACATTCTTTCATTTCGCACAACTCGAACGACGAGAGGAATGCAAAACCGGAGCTCATTAGCCAGGCATCCAAGCTTCCCTCGTTACTCGATCAACATGTTGAAGTTCTTGTTTTCAATTACTCAGGACGCACCGGTGTAGGTATATAAGCAATATTTGTTCCAGTTCGTAGTTTATAGCGATAACTTAGGGCCTAGGCCTGTCAGCATAGATACTTTGAGTATTAGGCCAGCTTAGAGGCGCTCTGGTTGTCGCTGTTAAAACGACAAATTCTTGACTATTTCACCTTAGCCCGCCAAAGTTTCAACGCAGTTGAGCAAAAGTAAAGAGTGAAATATCCAAGCCAGAAAACTTGTATTCTGCTTCATATCTTCAGCTTCTCAAGCTCTATTTGATGTTTTTTGACTGAGGTTTTTCGAAAGGAAATCCGATTTCTTTGCGACGGAGCAGCGAAATGGCTAAACAGGCTCAAAACAGCAGACGTTCATCTTTTGGCCAGATACAGTTGGTTAAGTTTTGATTCCGTCAAGAAGAATTTCAGCGAAGAGCCGACCTGGCAGAGCCTAATTAGGAATATGTGCTGTTTTTCTTACTCTCATTAATCGTGCTTTTCGTGTCCGTTTAGTGCTTACTTAAAAATCTTTACATTTTTGGTTTTATTAGGCCTTTGGAGGAGTTACACCTGTTTGGCCCATATACTTCCCCCCCCTCTGTTTATAAGTAACTTCACATTGCTCATCAGACTGATAAAACAGCATTTGTGCAACGCCCTCATTGGCATAAATTTTTGCGGGCAGGGGCGTCGTATTCGAGAACTCCAGTGTCACATGCCCTTCCCATTCAGGCTCTAACGGTGTGACATTTACTATGATTCCACAGCGGGCATATGTTGATTTCCCAAGGCATACCGTTAACACATCTTTGGGTATACGAAAGTATTCAATGGTTCGCGCAAGGGCAAAAGAGTTTGGTGGAATAATGCAGAAAGGTTCATCGATAGCGATAAAGCTCGTCTCATCAAAATTCTTAGGATCGACTACACTAGTAGTGTGTACATTTGTAAAGATTTTAAACTCGCTGGCGCAGCGAACATCGTACCCATAACTAGAAGTGCCATAAGAAATAACTTTACCACCATCTCTATAGCGAACTTGCCCTGGCTCAAACGGCTCAATCATGCCTTCTTTTGCGGCCTTTTGTTTTATCCAACGATCAGATTTAATACTCATAGCTTCTCATATTGCCTAAATGACCCTGACATAGACTATAAATGATAAAGCCTATCAAGTGCTGATTCATCTGTTTTAATCATTAGTTCTGCTTTAGTAAACCTTTTTTCTATCTCTATACAATTCCCCTCTGATGCCAAACCTTATAAATTGAAACCTTGCTTTCTACAACTAATCGGCAAAGAGACTGCCCAAATCCATTGTCATGCAGTATGCTCCGCAACCGTTTATCGACCAAGAATTCCATACTACTGGATGTCTTGATGAAAACTTCGGTATTCACTCTAATCACAATTGCAGAATCAAGCTATAATACCGGTCTGTGGTCTAAGACATGATTCGATTCAAATAACGCCTCAGGAGGAAACGCAGGTGAAGCAGTGGCAATGTATGGTTTGTGGTTATATTTATAATGAAGAACAAGGCATGCCTGAAGATGGTATCCCCCCTGGAACTGCTTGGAACGATGTCCCTGAAGATTGGGCATGTCCCGACTGCGGCGTAGGTAAGGAAGATTTCGAAATGGTCGAAATCTAATCAAAATCTGAAATTCTTATGCAGAACCTCAATTCAAAACTTAATAATTTCGATTCCTACTCGATAGAATTTTGACTCACCAAGGACAGCAGTGTGGACCACCGTAAGATACTAGTAACCAGCGCTTTGCCGTACGCAAATGGTGATATTCATCTGGGTCACTTAATGGAGGTGATTCAGACCGATATCTGGGTACGCATGCAGAAACTGCAAGGCCACAATTGCATTTATGTATGCGCCGATGACGCACATGGCACTGCAATTATGCTTAGTGCTGAGGCCCAGGAAATCACACCTCAAGAATTGGTCGATAAGGTCAATCAGCAACACCAGAGAGATTTCGCTGATTTCTTAATCGGCTTCGACAACTTCCACTCGACTCACTCAGAAGAGAATCGCCTACTTTCTGAATCTATCTATCAGGCCATTAATGCTAATGGCCATATCTCTCGACGCAAAATTAAGCAGTTATTTGATCCAGAGAAGGAGCTATTTTTGGCCGACCGCTACATCACCGGTACCTGCCCCAAATGTAAGGCAGAAGATCAATATGGCGATAATTGTGAAGTTTGTGGTTCAACCTATAACCCATCCGAACTAATAGATCCCAAATCTTCAATTTCAGGAGCTACACCGATAGAAAAAGAGTCTGAACATTTCTTTTTCACGCTACCTGCTTTCAGCGATATGTTAAAAACATGGACCCGCAGTGGCACTTTGCAGGATTCTGTAGCAAATAAACTAAGCGAATGGCTAGATGAAGAGCTGCAGGAGTGGGACATAAGTCGTGACGCACCCTATTTCGGTTTCGAAATACCCGATGCACCTGGAAAGTATTTCTATGTTTGGCTAGATGCGCCCATTGGCTATATGGCAAGTTTACAAAATCTTTGCGATCGAACGGACTATGATTTTGATGAATATTGGAATAAAGACTCCCAAGCTGAGGTTTATCATTTCATCGGTAAAGACATAATCAATTTTCATACCTTGTTTTGGCCTGCAATGTTAACCAGCGCTGGTTATCGAACACCAACCGCGGTTTATGTACATGGCTTTCTCACGGTTGATGGAACCAAAATGTCAAAGTCGAGAGGTACATTTATAAACGCCCGCACCTATCTCGACCATTTGAATCCTGAGTATCTACGTTACTTTCTTGCCGCTAAACTCTCAGATGGGATAGACGACCTAGACTTAAATCTCGAGGATTTTGCACAAAGAGTGAATTCAGATTTGGTCGGCAAAGTAGTAAACATTGCTAGTCGCTGTGCCGGCTTTATCGGCAAAGGCTTTGAAGGAAAACTGGCAGAAAAAGTCGATGCACCAGAATTACTGGTGGAGATTCAAGCCGCTAAGCCTGAGATAACTGGTTACTATAATGGACGTGAATATAGCAAGGCCATTCGTTTAATCATGACAATGGCGGACAAAGCAAACCAATACATAAATGATAAACAACCTTGGGTCATCGCGAAAGGCGACAAGCAATCAGCCGAACTACAGAAGATTTGTTCCACCGGCATTAACGCGTTTCGGTTGCTTGTCGCCTACTTAAAACCTGTACTTCCATCTATGGCAGAAAAAGCCGAGGCTTTTTTGGCTATTGACCCACTCAATTGGGCTGATATCGATTCGTTGTTAACGAATCACAGTATCAATAAATTCAAACCACTAATGACTCGCGTAGAAAGTGACAAAGTACAAGCTATGGTTGCTGCGACTCAGAAAGAATTTGAAAATCAGGCAAAGTCGGAACCAACTGGACAGCAAGCCGAGGAAAAAATAATGCAAAGCAACAATAGTGGGTTCGAACCTGAAATTGAGTTTGATGACTTCATTAAAGTTGATCTGCGGGTCGCAAAAGTAATCAGTG
>CAXYEH010000048.1:0-80961 GCA_964275945.1 uncultured Pseudomonadales bacterium | reverse complement strand
GAACTCCAGCTATTGATTCCCTTAATGCGTTCAGTTATCGAACAAGGGCATTGGATTCTGTGGATCTCCCCCCCTCATCTTCTTTATGCTCCGGCACTGGTACAGGCAGGCATCAGTACCGATCAGGTATTAGTGGTGAATCTGGAAACTTCATGTAAAGACGCTCTATGGAGTATGGAAAAAGCCCTACAAACTAATAACTGCGGCCTGGTATTGGCTTGGCAAACCTGGCTTCCTGGTAAAGTGTTGCGTCGTTTACAACTCGCCGCGGAAACTGGCAGAACCCTCGGTGTTCTCTTTAAGCATCGTGATAGTAAGTACTCACAATCAAAGATGCGTCTTGCAAATAAAGAACTTTTCGCCTCAAGCTGGTAGCTTCAATAAAGCAGAGGTCACCATTATCAAGGCCCGTGGTAATTTCCAGCCCCTCACCACCCATCTTGAGCTGTACCGACACCATTCGCAACACACAGCCTGAGGCCAGATTGGAAGATCCAAACAGCACATCACAGCCCCCTCTTCCGTCTCCGTTCAGTGGCAAAGCTGAAGTGGTTAAACTACCTCTACGAGACAGACCCAGCCTTGCACTCAAAAATAAAGTCGGAAAAGCCCATAGCAAGAAGCCAACAAACCTATGGTATGCAGTTTACTTCCCACAATTAGCAGAACTCAGTGAGTCGCAACAGGATGAACGGCTCAATGTTCTAGCCGCACTACTAGAAAATATTAGTGCCACGGTCAGCTTTCATCCCCAGGCATTAATCTGCGAAATTCGTAGCAGCTTGAAATACTTTGGTGGCATCGAAGCCATTCATAACAAACTCAAAGGACCCCTTGCTGAGCAACTCAAACAGTTAGCACTACCAGAATACTTTTTATATGCCGCATGCCCTACGGTTACTGGCAGTTTGTTACTTGCTCGGTCAGGACACAATGGATTGATTTATCAACAAGATAATTTACGATCAGCCTTGGGACAATTGTCTACGGATGTTTTACATTTAAACAAGGAACAAAACCGACGCCTCTATAATATGGGTATACGTCATTTAAAGGACATTTGGCGCCTTCCAACTAGTGATTTATACAAGAGGTTCGGCAGTGACTTTATGAACTTACTCAATAGAGCCTTAAATTTAGCACCAGAACCAACGCGGAACTATGTGCCCCCGCCTGCCTTCTCTACTACATATGATTTACCCTATGAAATCGATAGTCTTGATCGCCTTTTACCAGTCGCAGACGAAATGTTGGAGCAGCTTTCTGAGTTTTTGCAGCGTCGCGACTTATGCACGAGCCACTTATTATTCTCACTAAAACATGAGAAGCGCAGTAGTACTGTTATTAATATGAGCTTGCGTCAACCTAGCCGCTCTAGTGAACATTTATTAATGCTATTAGGAACTCACTTCAGCAAGCTTACAATTCCAGCGCCAATAATTGCAGCGAAGATAAAGGTGAAAAAATTTGATGCCTTCATGGTCCAAAGTGAATCATTGTTATCTGAAGATAAGTCTGCCACAAAACAATATAGTGATAGTAATCTCAATCAATTTATGGAGCAGCTAAAGGCGAAATTAGGCGGGCATTTCATTAACAGTATCAAAACTATTGCAGAACATTGTCCAGAATATGCTATACAACAAATGACTTATGACAAAATGGAGAAAATTGGAAAACCATATAAGGTAGGGCAGGAGCTAAAAAAAATTCCAATTTCGCCACGCCCACTTCTTTTATTGGAAAAACCGGAGCAACTCGTTCTTAGAAATGGCAAACTTTATCACTGCAAATCCATAGAGATTATTAGCGGACCAGAGCGGATTGAAACCTATTGGTGGTCCGGCGCCGATGTGCGCCGTGATTATTATGTGGCCTTAGAGCAGAACGGCAGTCGTCTATGGATTTATCGAGAACGCAGTGGCGAAAAAAATTGGTATTTACATGGATACTTCGCGTGAAAACATGTTATCGATTCTAGAAAATCCAGCAGTAAAGACGCACAAATTATATTATTAGGTAAAGTTTCGCGATGAAAGCTCCATAGAGCCTAACCAGTGACTTAGATCTACTAGCTCCTGTGCAATCAGATGAATAACTCCATCGCTTTTTTGCACTTTACCTACCACACCTATTAACATTGCTTTTCGTACAATAGACCTAAGGCGCTCCTCAGTTTTTGGCCAAACTACAACATTAACAAACCCGCTTTCGTCTTCCAAAGTTATAAATGTGACACCTGACGCTGTCATTGGACTTTGTCGGCAGGTTACTAAGCCTATTACCTTGGCACGGGCTTCGTTATCTATAGCAGTTAAGTAGCTGGCTGGAGAAACCTGATATAAATTCAAATGGTTGCGGAAGAGAGCTATTGGATGTCGGCGTAGGGTAAAGCCAGTCGAACCATAATCAGCAACAATGTTCTGACCCTCATTCACAACGGGTAACAATACATCAACACCGAAATCGATTTCGGCGAAATGGAGATCAGAGTAAAAATTCATTTGTGTAGTTAGCCCAGCGTTTTCTTGACTAGTATTTCTATCCAGGCATCTTGCATCAACGCCAGATGCCTGCCAGAAAGCGCGATGACGATCTCCACTCAACTCTTGCAAGGCATCGGCGGCAGCCAATGACTCCAAGTCCTTCTTATTAATACCACTACGAAACACCAGCTCTTGAATAGTTTGAAATTTACCTGCCTGCCTTGCTTCAACAATCGCCAATGCTCCGATATCAGAGATGCCTTTCACTTGCCTGAATCCAATACGAAGCATAGGGTCCATTGTCTGTTCACAAGGGGAGTAGAGTCTTTCGAAGCCACTATCAAATTCCAGAGTGCTTTCATAAAAACTTTTGTTGATATCAACAGGGAGTATGTTCACTCCATGATATCTTGCATCATTAATTAGTTGTGCAGGAGGGTAAAACCCCATGGGCTGGCTATTGAGTAGGGCGCAGCAAAAGGCGGCAGGGTGATAAAGCTTAAGCCAGGAAGATACATAAGCGATCAAGGCAAAACTGGCAGCATGGGATTCAGGAAAACCGTAATCACCAAAACCCTTAATTTGCTTAAACAATTGTTCGGCAAACTCTTCTTCATATCCTCTTTTGAGCATGCCCTTAACCAATTTTTCTCTATAGGACTCTAAGCCAGCTTTACGTTTCCAGGCAGCCATGGCGCGCCTTAATTGATCCGCTTCGCCACCGGAAAATCCCGCTGCCACCATGGCAAGTTGCATGACCTGCTCTTGAAAAATCGGTACACCCAAAGTGCGTTCTAAGACATCTTTGACCGCATCACTAGGATAGATAACTTCTTCCTTGCCATTTCGCCGATTCAGATAAGGATGCACCATGTCTCCTTGAATAGGGCCAGGCCTCACTATTGCTATCTGAATGACTAAATCGTAATAACTGCGTGGCCGCAATCGGGGCAACATGCTCATTTGGGCTCGAGACTCAATCTGGAATACACCGACAGTGTCAGCATCACTCATCATGTCGTAAACCTTAGGGTCTTCTGATGGAATGTTTTGAATGCTTAAGGTCTTGCGACTGTAATCACTAATTATATCCAGGCACTTCTGCACTGCGGTTAACATACCTAGAGCCAACACATCGATCTTTAACAGACCTAGTGATTCAAGATCATCTTTTTCCCACTGAATAACTGTACGATCAGCCATGCTGGCATTTTCGATAGGAACCAGATGAGAGAGCAAGCCCTGGCTGACAATAAATCCACCCACATGCTGAGATAAATGACGGGGAAACCCTATTAATGACTGCGCCAGAAACAATAGGCGCTGAATAGTCGGGTCAGCATAATCAACATCTGCGTCCACCAGTTGTTCTTTCAGATTCGAATCCCCCGAATATATAGACTTTGCTAAATGGTCGAGAAGTTCTCTATCCAAACCTAATGCCCTACCCACATCACGAAGAGCACTGCGAGAACGATAAGTAATAACCGTCGCCGCAATAGCGGCACGACTGCGGCCATATTTTTTATAGATGTACTGAATAACTTCTTCTCGTCGAGCATTTTCAAAATCAACATCAATATCTGGTGGTTCATCCCGCTCTTTGGAAATAAAACGCTCAAACAACACTTCAACTCTGGCCGGATCCACCTCGGTAATACCCAGACAATAACAAACCGCAGAGTTGGCGGCAGAACCCCGACCCTGACAAAGAATGTGTTGGCTATGGGCAAAAGCAACAATGTCATGCACTGTTAGGAAGTAGTGTTCATAATTAAGCTCTTTGATTAACTCCAACTCATGCTCGATAAGGTTGCGCACTTTCGGTGTCGCGCCTTTTGGCCAACGATGGCGGACACCAGCTTCAGTTAATTCTCGTAACCATCCATGTGAAGTGTAATCAGGAGGGACTAGCTCCTGGGGGTATTCATAGCGTAATTCATCCAACCGAAAATCACAGCGACTGGCAATCTCGGCACTAGCCTCCATCAGCTCAGAGGGGAATAGTTTTGCCAGTTGTTCTCGATTACGTAAATGACGCTGACCATTACTCTCTGCGTTGAAACCCAAGTCTTCGATAGGTGTAATCAGGCGAATTGCAGTTAGCGTATCCTGCATAATGCGCCGGCCCGCATCATGCATATAGACACCACCAGCTGCGCATAGAGGAAGTCCGAACTGTGCTCCTAGTTGTTGTAAAAACTCTAGTTTTAAACGGTCATCGCCACGCAGCAGCAACTCAGTAGCAATCCAAAGTTTTTTAGAAAACTGGCGTTTTAACCAAACAGCCTGGCAAGCCAATAATTCTGGCTCTTGCTGTAAATTGGGAATCCATAATGCCAAACAATCCTCGGGCAGATTGTCTTCCACCATAAAACGATCTATAAAATAACTTCCCTTCTCAGTTTCACGGCGAGCACAACTTATTAAATGACTTAAGGCACCATAGCCCGTTCGGTTGCACGCAAGCAAAACTATGTGGCAACCCTTATCCATAACAAACTCGCTACCAATAATGAGTTTAATATCTCTTTCTTTGGCAGCCATGTGGGCACGTACCACACCACTAAGAGAACACTCATCAGTAATTGCGATAGCGCAGTAACCGAGATCGTCAGCACGTTTCACTAGCTCTTCTGGAAAGGAGGCACCACGTAAAAAACTAAAATTTGAAATACAGTGTAACTCTGCATAGGCAGGCAATGGCTCTGGCTGAGAGGCGAGCTCTGTTTTCCCTGGGGGCTTTGAGGCCATAATAATGATCTAGTATACTGTATATTTATACAGTATATTTATTGCCCCTAAATATCAACTACCAGCTTAAATTAGAGAAAGGTAAAAACCCTTGAGAAAGAAAGGCAGCTAGCAAAACAAGTAAACACAGAAATAATGAAGCAACTAAAAAAGGCTCCATAGGAGCCCTTTTTAGGGAGACATAATGGATAAACAAAAAGCTTAACTTAGAAAGATTTACCGATAGTAAAAACAATAGCTTCACTTTCAGTTGCCTGCCCAGCTGAATTCAACTGATCTGAAAGCTCATCACTACTAAAAATACCAGCAATACTAATATCAATTTCAGAAATTGTAGTACCCCAGCCAATTTGAATATAGTCACCGTCGAACTCATCACCGAAAGTACCGTATGTACCATAAATACCATTCTCAGCAGTAAAAGTGAGTTCGAGAAAATCATAATCCTGTGCCGCTCCGAAACCTTCCCATTCGCCTACAGAATAACCAAGACTTAGTGGCCCATAACCTAAGTTAAAGTTTACTTCTTCATAAGTGTCATCAAACTCGCCCGTATAGTAGTAACCAGTAAATCCTACACCTGCCGTAAATCCTGAATCGAATTCAAAGTTGTAACCGAAGTAGCCATCCACTTCCGTGCCATCGCCCACGTCTGCAGCCCAGCTGCCTGCGTAAAAACCACCCTCACTCCAATCGATGCCGGCGGAACCTGAAGAATCGTTTTGAAAGATTCCACGGTAGTAATATTCAGATGCCCACCCGATGTTGTAGGACACTTCTGCAGATGCTGATGTAGCAATCAATCCGCTCAATGCCAAAACGAGACTAGCAGCCAGATGAGTTAGTTTTTTCATTTCTTCCTCCAAAAATACGCGATGTAGCAAGACAAGCCTGCCAGTAAAAGTAAATGTTGCTCAGGTTTTTGCAAAGACCTTGCCACAATCGTGAAAGCATTGTATTCATTGGCTTGTAGAGGAATAGAAGTGGAATTAGCTGATTTTATCGCTACAAAATGGTGCATTAAGAAGAAGGCACTAACAGGGTGCACCATAAAGAGGCACGGTTCGCTTAAGGGTGCCGTAGCATTTGACCTTAGGCACACGATACTATCTACACAACTCTTCTCCTCACTCTCGACCTCTTTTGTTCTAGGGAGATTGAGGAGAATCACAATTCAAGCGTGGAGGATTTTTATGTATTCTGAAAAACCAACTTACTTTGAAAAGTTAGCCACAGGCATACTCGCAACTTTTTTCATTCTAAACTCCAATGTTTTTGCTGATACTTCATGGCCGCAAACTGCGGTTGGAGCTGACACAGCAGGTTTTAGTGAGACGGGTATCGCATCTCTAGATGCAGCCATGGAAAAAATTGTCGCAGATCAAGATGTGGCCGGCATGATTTGGATGCTGGCAAAAGATGGCGAAGTGGCCACATTCGAAACTGCAGGACTTGCTCGTGTCAATGATCAAGCTCCTATGACAAAAGACACACTTTTCCGAATTTATTCCATGACAAAACCAGTTACCGGTGTCGCACTCATGATGCTTCACGAGCAAGGGCTGTGGGATTTTGATGATCCAGTTAGCAAATTCATTCCTGAGTTTGAAAACCTTCAGGTGATGACGACTTATGACTCTGACGGGAATATGGAATTGGTTCCAGTAGATCGCCAACCCACAATGAGAGAGCTATTAAATCATTCCGCAGGCTTTGGCTATGGCTTGGGTGGCAGTGATCCGGTCAATAATGCTTTCCGCGATTCTGGAGTACTTGCGTCAGAGGACTTAGACCAACTCGTCGATAAGGTAGCAGCAATTCCTTTACTGTCCCAACCTGGTGAGCAGTGGTATTACTCCGTGGCAGTTGACCTCCAAGGTTACATCGTAGAACAAATCTCTGGAATGCAATTTGGGGATTTCTTACAGCAAAAAATATTCGAACCGCTTGGAATGGGAGATACTACATTCTATGTCCGCGAGGAAGATCAGCATCGATTCGCTGAAGTTCATAACTGGGATTCAGAGCGCAATCGACTGGTTCAGCGTCCTCATCGTACTGATCGCGCAAGTTATTTAGATCCAAATAGAATCGAATCTGGTGGCGGCGGACTGGTTTCCTCGACTCACAACTACGCAAGGTTTTTACAAATGCTGGTTAACGAAGGTGAACTCGACGGCGCTAAAATTCTTTCGCCAGAATCCGTTCGCATAATGCGCACCAATAGTTTGCGAGATGAGCTAGATATTCGAGGCGGACCCGATAGACCAGGTCAGCCCGGTATTGGGTTCGGTGTAGACTTTGCTGTTATCTACGATCCAGAACTAGCGAATTCACCGCAAGGTCCAGGAACTTATTATTGGTCTGGTGCGGCAGGAACTTGGTTTTGGATAGACCCAAGTCAGGATATGTTCTGGCTGGGAATGATCCAGGCGCAAGGTGCACGCCGACCTGGAGCAGCCAATATGCGCGCTGTCGCAAACGATATTATCTACGACAGTTTCTAACGATTCATTCTAGGGAATGACTAGATGCATAACGCATCTAGTTGTCTCCCAGTATCCTTCCGCCCTGCTTACCAATCGCACCATTAGTCTGGAATAGGGACCGATAAATTTCTAGGCACGGCGTATCCCCTTTTCACCGCGGGCCTTTCTGCAATTCGTAAATACCAAGTTTTGAGGCGAGGGTAGTCGCTCAAATTCATTTGTTGAAATTCGTATCGGGAAATCCAGGGCCACGTCGCGATATCTACAATGGAGTAGTCATCGCAAATAAAATCTCGTTCCTGTAAGCGATTTTCAAGCACTTCATAGAGGCGGGCATTCTCTTTGCTATACCTTTCTTCTGCGTAAGGAGCTTTCCCTGGATTGAATTTCACAAAATGGTGCGTCTGCCCCAACATAGGACCCACATGTCCTGTTTGAAACATCAACCATTGCATTTGCTGCCAATACTTTTCGCCGGAAGACCGCATAAGTTTGCCGGTCTTCTGTGCCAAATACATAAGTATCGCACCTGATTCCATCATCCCCACGCCAGTCTCATGGTCAATTATGGCCGGGATTTTATTGTTGGGACTAAACGCTAAAAATTCGGGGCGGTGTTGATCACCTTGAGTAATGTCAACGGAAAATACCCGGTAGGGTAGTTCCAGCTCTTCTAACATAATCGAAACTTTACGCCCATTTGGCGTTGCCCAGGTATAGAGATCTATTCCATTAAAATCTTCTTGTTGGCTTGTCATTATTCTCGCTTCCAATCCTCGATAGGTTTTTGCTAACTAGTGGGTTTGATAGGTAGGCCGGGTCAAATTCAAAAAATGTATTAACTACTAATGCAGGCCAGAATTCACAAGAAATCATTTATACCTGCGTGATTAAGATTCTACTTATAAAGTCATAGTCTATTGGCTTACTAAGGTCGATGGTCTTATGTTCTGATTCCATCGGGTATTTCAATCCCGTCGCACAATTGAACAGCATGACTTGTTCATTCGGATTAATGCGCCCAGTTACTAATTCTTGTTTTAGAGCTGCCAATGTTGCAGCACCTTCGGGGCACAGCAGAATCCCCTCTTTAAGAGCACATTCTTTATGCGCTTCGTTTATCGCATCATCACTTACAGCAACCGCAAAGCCATTACTCTCTCTTACTGCATCAAGGATAAGAAAATCGCCAACTGCCGCTGGCACTCTAATTCCAGAAGCAATAGTCGCTGCGTTTTGCCAAGGTTCAGCATGCCGTTCTCCTGCATCATAAGCGTGAACAATAGGCGCGCAGCCTTCTGCTTGAACAGCAACCATGCGTGGACGCTTTGGCCCAATCCAACCAATTGCTTCTAACTCATCAAAGGCTTTCCACATTCCAATAAGCCCTGTTCCGCCCCCCGTTGGGTAAAGGATGACATCGGGAACAGTCCAATGCATTTGTTCTGCCAACTCCAATCCCATTGTCTTTTTGCCTTCAATTCTATAAGGCTCCTTCAGGGTAGAGGTGTCGAACCAATTCATCGCGTCCTTACCCTCTCCGACGATCTTCCCACAATCATTAATATAGCCGTTGGCGAGAAAGGTCTTTGCACCTTGAAATGCGATTTCTTCAATATTTACTTTAGGAGTGTCCTCTGGGCAGAAAACAAAAGTCTCAATGCCTGCCCGAGAGCAGTAGGCGGCAAGTGCGGCACCTGCATTGCCATTGGTAGGCATGGCCATGCGCGTTACACCTAATTCTTTCGCCATTGCAACAGCCAGAGCGAGCCCTCTGGCTTTGAAGGAACCTGTTGGTAATCGACCTTCGTCCTTTATCAGTATTTCGCCGCATCCCAGCTCCTGCTGCAACTTCGTAGCGGGGAGAATAGGAGTCATCAATTCGCCAAGACGAACTACATTTTCAGATTTACGAATAGGCAGAAGCTCGCGGTAGCGCCAAAACTCTGGCCTTCTTTGCTGCAAATCGCTCTTGGACACCGCTTTCGCTATACCTTCCAGATCATAGCGCACTAACAAAGGCTTACCTGCTTCTGAAAGGCCATGCAATTGATCAGCAGGGTACAGCTTTCCGGTGTAACTACATTCAAGATGCGTGACGAATGTTGAAAATTCTTGCATTAGTTATTAATCCTAAAACCTTATAAGTACGCGACTACAAACGAAACATTTTAATAATAGCTTCGTCGCTTCGAAAAGTATGATGCAGCGCTGCGCCAATGTGTAAGGCAATAACTGCTAACAAAGCCCAGCATGTCCACATGTGTATGTCAGAAAAAAGAATGTTCAATTCATCATTTTCTGCGGACCATATCGGTAAATCAACTAGCCACCACCAACTGGTTTCCCAACCGCTGAAGGAAGAAGAAAGATAGCCACTGAGACAACAAGCTGTAATAAGAAAATAGGTAAGCATATGATCAAGATCAGCAAGTTTTTCTAGTCTTGTTTTGGCCGTTTGTGGTTTATTTAATTTAGATTTTATGCGCATCGCGATCATCACAATAACCACAATTAATACCGTAATTCCAATATTCTTATGCAATTGAAATGGCAACTCTCGATAGGTAAAGTTCTCAGAGGGCAGAGGCAGCGCTAACATCCACCAACTGGAAACGAAAAGAAAAAATACCGCTGCAGCAGTCAGCCAATGTAAAACAACTTTGGACTTTGGTAATGGTCCTTCCATTAGCTGTTTTCCTGTTCAATGGGCGTTGAGTAACTCATCACCACTGCAAAAATTGTCAAGTGTATGAAGAACCAGAGCAGTGTCGGCCATAGATACTGTGCGCGGAGCAGTGGGCCTGTATTCACGGCAGCAATGAAAGTGCAAAGATCAACGGCGACTAAGGTAGCGAAACAAAATTTCGCCATTGTGAGGTTCATTTTTCTTCCACCCACAAAGGCAATCCCAGTAACAATTGAGAAAATAGCAAAAAACATACCCACCGCTGACAACCACAACATTGCTGGACGAAACCATTGTGGAGATGATGCTAGTGCGATTTGCACATTACTCACCATTAACTCACATTCCCGCTGGCTAAGGCCTTCCTCTTCTAATTCATCTACACGGCAGTCTGCAGGTAGAAACAGTTCCGCGGCAGATCCAGGAATTAGCACAGATTGTTTCAGTAATTCGTTGCCATGATTAGCAAGCAGCAAAATGCCGAATAGCACTGCGATTATGCCCAACCATTTCGAATTGATTCCATTTCCCTGTTGCGCTGTCATTGCTGGATTAAGATTTCTGTTTACTCAATTTGGTTCGCATACTTCTCTCGGAAGCGTTCATAGAGTTCTTGCTGAGTGCCATAAAGATCAATATCTCTTCCTTGAATATAGGCACCGAGAACTTGACTAGTGCGCATATCTAGGGCGTCACCTTCTGAAATAAATAGCGTCGCATCTTTTCCAACTTCGAGACTGCCAACCCTGTCGGCAACGCCTAATATTTCTGCGCTGTTTAAAGTAACTAAAGAAAGGGCCGTTTCCCGATCTAAGCCATAGGCTGCTGCAGTACCAGCAAAGAAGGGTAGATTACGCTGTCTATCTAATGATGTTGCACCACCTCCGATGCCAACTTTCAATCCTGCATCGTGGAGTAAAAAAGGAGTTTTGAATGGTGCGTCAACATCATGCCAGGCTTGCATTGGAAGTTCATGGATTCGTTCATAAATTATGGGAATATCTTGCGTAGTTAGAAAATCGACAACTTGCATTGCCTCCGCACCACCGACTAAAACTATTTCTTCAACACCATAACTTCGAGCAAATCGTATTGCACTGATAATTTCCTTTGCTTGATCAACATGAACAAATAATTTCCCAGAACCATTGATAACTGGTTGCATAGCAATCAGATTAAGATTGAGCGGTTCACCAGTATAGGTTTGTGCTGCTTGGAATAAAGAATGAAGTAGTTGAGTCTGAGCCTCATAATCTTCGTTATCTGTAGTTTCAAATAAACCAGTTTCAGGGCTACGGCGCCTAATTCTTAGTGCAGGCCAATGCATATGCATGCCGACATCTTCAACAAGCATTGCGTCTTCCCAATTCCAACCATCCAGTTTAAAAACCGAAGAAGAACCTGAGATCAACCCGCCTTGCGGCGTTGATTGAGCTGTAAGAATGCCATTAAAGCGTTGAGTAGGAATCATTTCTGAATCAGTGTTGTAGGCAATAGCCGAACGCACACTGGCATTTATATCTCCTTCTTCTAGAACGTCCTGAGTAGCACGGATTGATCCAACCTCCTCTAAACCCAATACAGTATTCGGTAAAACGAAACCTGGATAAATATGCTGGCCTTGTAAATTTAGGACAAGGTGGCCCTGCAAGTTGATGCCATCGGATGCTGAACCCACCGCCGTGATAATTCCTTCATTGAAGGTAATAACGCCATCGCCAATGACTCCACCATTACCTATATGAATAATCGCACCTGTGATTGCAATGGGTTGAATCTGGTCCGGTGCTGGGGCTGGAACAATTGCGTTTACGTTATGTAAATTTAAGTTCACCAATAGCAAAAGGAAAAGGGGAGCTGACGCCAAAACTCTTCTCAGTATTCTTTCCATGTCCGCCCCCTAGTTAGCCGCCGCATCGTTAGTTATAGCAGCGATGATCCGCGCCCTTTCATCTTCAATCTCACGCCTTAATTGTTGATCGTCTCGTCGATCATAATAAGGAAATCCTTCTATCCAAGTAGTCTCAGCTACAGCATAAACCGAGAGGGGGTGATCACTCCAAAGCACCAGGTCCGCGTCCTTGCCTGCTCTTATACTGCCCATACGATCGTCGAGGTGCAGCAATATTGCGGGATTTAGGGTTACCATCTTGAGCGCATCAATTTCACTAACATCACCATACTTCACAGCTTTCGCTGCTTCTTGGTTCAGGCGTCGCGACATTTCTGCATCGTCAGAGTTAAGAGCAACTACCACACCTGCTTGTTGCATTAATGCAGCATTGTAGGGAATAGCATAACGCACTTCCCATTTATATCCCCACCAATCAGAGAAGGTAGAACCCCCGGCTCCATGTAATGCCATTTTGTCGGCGACTTTGTAGCCTTCAAGAATGTGAGTGAAGGTATTGATGTTGAAATCAAAACTGTCAGCGACATGCATCAGCATATTTATTTCTGATTGCACGTAAGAATGACTGGTAACAAATCTTTCACCATTTAAGATTTCCAGCATGGCTTCATCAACAAGATCGCGTCGAGGAGCGATAGTATCCCTTTGCTGATTGCGAGATAGATTATTGTAGTCATCCCAGGTTTTTCCATACTCCTGTGCCTGTGAAAATGCATTTACAAATACTTGCTCAACACCCATACGGGTTTGAGGGTAACGAACCGAAGAAGGATTGCGCGAGCGTTTAACATTTTCGCCGAGGGCAAATTTAATATATTCGTCTGCCCCTTCAATTAGCAGTTCCTGCGGTGGAGCGCCCCAACGCATTTTGATAATCGCTGACTGTCCTCCTATAGGGTTAGCAGAACCGTGAAGTAGTTGTGCAGCAACAACACCCCCAGCTAGGTTTCGGTAAATGTTGATACTTTCAGAGTCAACCACATCTTTCATTCTTACCATGCTGGAATTAGTTTCTGTTTCGTTAATACTAAAAAGTGCTATATGTGAATGTTCGTCAATAATTCCAGGTGTTAGGTGCTTACCAGCACCATCAACCACCATTGCACCATTGGCAGATAAGTTATCGCCAACTTCTGCAATTTGGCCGCTTCGTACTAGCACATCGGTTACTACGTTCCCGATTTCTTCATTGGTCCAAACAGTTGCTCCTCTAATTAATAAATCCTGTTGCTCAGGCTGTTCTGTGCGCCCGTAAGCGGAAAAAGGGTAGATGAGTGCACTGGGTAAATCAGCTATTGTGCGAGTTGGCGCAGATTCACTCTCGGCCTCATCATTTTCAGCGCTTCTAGTCATGCGCCAGGCCATACGTGCACCGTTAGGGGAACGTCCATTTCCTTGCCAGCCTGCAGTGCCATCTATCGGCCAACCGCTGAGGCGAACACGATTACCATCTTCATCAATAGCAAAGTTCAGCGTTATCAGATCCTCTGTAAGGTCAATATTTGCTGTACGTGCTTCATCTTCACTTACTATGAGTTGTGCTGAAACAGAACTATTTTCAAAGCTTAGTTCTATTGAATATTGTTCTCCATCGACCTCGAGGTTATAGCGGCCGGCCCTATCATCAAAATCTTCTGCCAAAACAAAGCGTTCGCCTTCTATCCAATTCTCAAGAATTTGCACATCTTTTGTGAACAATGGGTCAGTGGTAATGACAAAATTTGCGAGTGCGTTTGGCGTTAGTTGTCCCACTATATTTTCCAAGCCGAGAATCTGAGCCGCAGAAAGTGTAATAGCAGCAATCGCTTTTTGTTCAGACAAACCGCTATCAACAGCTTTCTCAAGATTCTTCCCAGAACTCGTCACTACCCCCAGAAGAGGTGATAGCAAAATCAATCTCGTTATCTTCAAGAATTCTCGGATTAAATGGTGCAAGCTCCCAATGTTTAAGATCTTCGAATGAAACACTGTCGGCAGTTAAAGGGTCTGCAACATTTGGTGCCTCTGGAAAATTAATGGGAACAATAAGATTGGCATTTGTAGCCTTTATGAGGGCGGTCTGACGAAAGCTGTCTCCACTGGTTTTCAGGACATACTGAGTTTCGAATTCATCCCCAACGCGATCAACTGTCAATGCTTCTTGCCAGTTTTCCACTTCCATAATCTGAGGCAATGTTTGTATTGTATTCCAAGCTTCTAATGTGTCGTCAGTGAATGGTCTTGGTTGCTGATTTCCAAACCACGCGGCGTCGAGATAAGTTTGACGAAGCAACGCAAAGGCACCCATTAGGGATACCGGCATGCTCTGTGACGATGTACCCTTATCCAAGGAATAATGAGCTGCCACATCAGGCACGACAATCGATTCATTGGCATTTTTGTCACCTAGAGTGATCAGTGCCGACGTACCGCGGGCAATGCCATCAGGTCTTAAGCTAACTACCGCAGAGAAGCCTAAACGTCTGTATTTCTTGCGCTCATCTTCATCAGGAGTGAATCCTGTGCTGGCTCGAAAATTTGAACGTATAGCGTCATTAACATTAAACGCACTTTCACTGGGATAAAGATTTTCAGCAGCGCCGTTCTCGTCTCGGCGTTGTAATTCTGCTAAGCCATAATCTGTGTTGATATCGATGAAGCCGGGGTAAACATATTTACCGTTCAGATTTATTTCAAAAAAACCAGAAGGAACGCTGGTTTGTTCCACTAAATCTACAATTCGCCCTTCTCGAATAAGCAAACTGCCACCCTCTAGATAGCTGCCATCGGCTTGGTAGAAATTGCCGTTTGTAAAGGCGAATGCAGCCAGGCGATCATCGGCAACCCCATTTGGCGTTGCTGTTTCTTGCGACTGAGCGGTCACCATCGAAAGCGAAACTAGTATCGCTGCAGATGCAGCCGTCCCATTTCTCCTGATTCTTGCTT
This sequence comes from uncultured Pseudomonadales bacterium, assembly GCA_964275945.1. Lineage (GTDB taxonomy): Bacteria > Pseudomonadota > Gammaproteobacteria > Pseudomonadales > Pseudohongiellaceae > UBA9145. Next base: position 65,706 of record CAXYEH010000048.1, on the reverse strand, counting down.
TGAATTTACCAATAATGTTTGATTGTTCTTGAAACCGCATTGGTCTTCCCTCATCAGAAATGTTCGCGAATTGGACGCAGTTTACAACCAAGCTTCTGCAAATATAAGAGCCAGACTTTTTCTGGATTTCGTCATGGCTTAACCAGAAATTCAATTCAGGTATACTCCGGTTTCGCCAAGCAATAATGATGATTGGGAGGTTTTTATTATGTCATCTTCAGCAACCAAATTTTCACGCGCACTTTGTCTATCCGTGGCAGGCTTTTTGAGCGCGTGTGGTTCAGACGAAACCAATGTTGCACCAACCACATCAAGCACAGGCAATGAAGCAATAGCCATTATACAAAACCCTGCTGCTTCCCTAGAAACCGAGTCACCAGAGCTGGGCTCATTTGGCATAGATCTGAGTCATCAAGATCCAAATACACGGGCTGGTGATGATTTTTTCCGCTATGCCAACGGTAAATGGCTAGATACTTTCGAACTTCCAGCATCACGCAGTAACTACGGGTCATTCACAGTATTGGGCGATCGCTCCGATCAGCGTGTTCGGGACATTATTGATGATCTAACCAATATTGAACCCGCGGACGATTCAATCGAGCAGAAAATTAGTGACTACTATCTCAGTTACATGAATACGGAGGCATTAAACGACCTGGGTATTGGCCCATTACTCCCTGGCCTTTCAACTCTCGATGCAATAGATACGATTGAAGAGCTTATTCAGGGATTCGGCCGTGCTTTAATCGATAATACCGCAACACCATTTGGATTTTATGTTGGAGCCGATCGCAGCGACCCCGACAAACATCAGTTGGTGCTGTCCGTTGGCGGTATTGGTTTGCCAGATAGGGACTATTATTTAGTAAACACTGAGCAATACGAAAATGTACGCTTGGAATATGTTGCTCATATCGCCAGAGTTTTGGATCTTGCGGGCATAAAGAATACACAGGCAAAAGCTGAAGCCGTGCTGAATTTAGAAACACAGATTGCCCAGCATACTTGGCCTCGCGACCAGAGACGTAACCGCGACCTGACTTACAATCCGATGAGTTACGAAGATTTTAAGAGCCAATTTCAGGGTTTGGATTGGGATACCTATTTTGCAGCCGCCGGCATCACTGATCTGGAAGATCTCAATGTTTCCTACCCAAGTGCCATGTCGCCTATTATTGAATTAGTAAATACAGTTGCAGTGGACGATTGGAAGAATTTCATGACCTATCGGTTTATTGTCGATAGTGCTGCCGTGTTGTCAGAAGAAATTGATCGTGAGCAGTTTAATTTCTACTCAACAGTACTGAATGGTGTGCCAGAACAACGAGAGCGATGGGAAAGAGGCGTTGCTCGAGTTGGCGCCCTAAACAGTCTAGGTGAAGCTGTTGGCCAGGTATACGTAGAGCGCCATTTCCCTGAGTCTGCCAAACAACAAATGGAAGAGCTAGTCGAGAACCTTCGCGCCGCAGTTGCGCAAAGTATTGATGAGATTGACTGGATGGGAGCAGAGACTAAACAAGAAGCTCTCAAAAAACTCGAGTCATTCCGCCCTAAAATAGCGTATCCCGATGTATGGAAAGATTTATCGTCGATTGAAATTAGTCGGGATAATCTCTTCGAGAATGCACAAAACATTCGAGAATTTAATTATGAAGATGAGATTGGTCGCCTGGGTCAGCCAACGAATCGTGAAGAATGGGGTATGACACCACAAACTGTGAATGCCTATTACAATTCTTCCTTTAACGAAATCGTTTTCCCTGCTGGAATATTACAGCCCCCGTTTTTCGATCCCTTGGCAGACGCAGCAGTGAATTATGGCGGTATCGGTGCCGTTATCGGTCACGAAATGGGACACGGTTTCGATGACCAAGGGTCTAAATCTGATTTCGCTGGCGTCCAGCGCAACTGGTGGACTGAGGAAGATCGAACTAATTTCGAAGTGCAAACCACAGCACTTGCTGCACAATATGATCAATTTGAGCCAGTGCCAGGTTTTTTTATCGATGGCAACTTTACCCTTGGCGAAAATATTGGCGATGTTGGTGGGCTGTCCCTTGCCTTTCGCGCCTACAAGATGTCGCTCAACGGTGAAGAAGCACCAGTAATCGATGGGCTCACAGGTGATCAGCGATTTTTCTTAGCCTGGGCCCAAGTATGGCAAAGAAAGTATCGTCGGGACGCACTAATACAACGTCTCACTTCCGACCCACATTCACCGTCTGAGTTTCGAGTAAATGGTGTAGTGAGAAACTTCGATGAGTGGTATGAGGCTTTCAATGTTCAACCCGGTGATAAACTCTACCTTTCGCCAGAAGAACGCATCCGAATCTGGTAACAATAGCATTTCAATATAATCAGCCAAAACAGGAGCACAGTAATGAAAAAAAAGCTAAATCGATTATTGTGCTTCCTGACCCTTTTAATTCCTGCGGCAACTAACGCTCAAGAGTTCGACACCATTATTAGAGATGGCAGAATCGTGGACGGTTCTGGTAACCCTTGGTACGTCACTGACATCGGCATAATTGACGATAGAATCACACACGTAGGCGATTTATCCAGAGCTATTGCTGGGAAAATTATAGATGCCAGTGGACTTGTTGTGTCACCAGGCTTTATCGACCCGCATACTCATGCATTACGAGGCATCTTTGATGTACCCAATGCAGAAAGTGCGTTACTGCAAGGAGTTACCACACTCACTGAGGGTAACGATGGTAGCTCTCCATTTCCAATTGATGAACACTTTGCTGCAATCACAGCAAAACAGATCAGCCCTAACTGGGGAGTATTTGTTGGACAAGGCACTGTCCGCTCCCTAGTGATCGGCGCTGAAGATCGAGAGGCGTCCTCAGCGGAACTGCTAGAAATGAAAGCCATGGTACGCCAGGCGATGGAACAGGGTGCACTGGGCATTTCCACCGGTTTATTCTATGTACCTGGAAGCTTTACACCAACCGAAGAAGTAATCGAGCTTTCCAAAGTCGCTGCAGAACATAAAGGTATTTATATCTCACACATGCGCGAAGAAGCCGCACAGCTCTTAGATTCAGTGCAAGAAACAATTCATATTGGGGAGCAAGCAGGCATTCCTGTACAAATGACGCACCATAAAGTTATAGGCGTCGAAAATTGGGGAGCATCCAGGGAAAGCTTACGAATGGTCGATGAAGCTCGTGCTCGTGGTGTAGACATTACCATCGACCAGTACCCTTATACGGCTTCACAAACTGGTATTACTGCACTTATCCCGCAATGGGCGCAGGAAGGGGGACGTGATCGGTTATTAGAAAGAATAAATAGCAGTGAGACGCGGCAAACTATTAAAAACGAAGTTGTTTTCAAAATTCTTTATGATCGCGGAGGTGGGGATCCGCGGAATGTTTTTATTTCTAGGAATTCCTGGGATCCTGAGATGACGGGTAAAAATCTTGCAGATTTGAGTATCGAAAAAGGATTACTGCCTACTCCGGAAAATGCCGCCGACGTGGTGTTCGACATAATTCGTGGCGGGGGGGCTACCGCTGTTTATCATGCAATAGGCCCAGATGATGTTGACCTCATAATGCAACACCCGGCAACTGCAATAGGCTCTGACGGCCCAATTGGAATCTTTGGTGAAGGAACACCTCATCCTCGTCAGTATGGGACATTTGCCAGAGTGTTAGGAGTGTTCGTTCGAGAGCGCGGCATTATTACTCTCGAAGAAGCCGTGCGAAAGATGAGCAGCCAAACCGCTCGACGATTAGGCATACACGATCGCGGTCTAATTACAGAGGGCTACTTCGCGGACATTGCTATATTCGACGCCGATGAGATTATCGACAAAGCAACATTTGAAAACCCACATCAGTATGCAGTAGGCATGAAATACGTGCTCGTAAATGGTGAACTTGTGGTCGAGAATGGACAACATACTGGCGCAAGACCTGGAAGAATCATTAACGGGCCAGGTTATATCGGAGCACCCTAATTTAATCCGTCTTAATTAAATGCTCTAAATTCTATTCCAAGAAGGTTTGTTATGAGTACAAACATACAAGCGCAAGAAGTGTGTCAAACTGTCACAGTAGCGGTGACAATCTTGGATTATTTGTACTATAGTCTATTCTAGGTTGGTTCCATGAAATGAAATTCTTATAATAGCCTCCGTGTTTGTGCTTTAGATTTTATAAAAAAGAATTGGAGAAATAATGATGAAAAAAATAGCTCTTCTGCTTTCTGCAGCAACCATAACCGTCTCTGGTGTATTGTTTACAGTATCAGCGCAAGATCAAACACCGGAAGAAAGTGCGGCGGCGGCCGTTGATCAACGCAAATCACTGTTTAAGACGATTCGCTATAATATAGGGCCAATCGCCGGCATGGCGCAGGGTGCTCCATTCGATGCAGAAGTTGCAGAGCGAAATGCAAGAAGAATCGCGTCAATGGCAACGATGATTCCAGAAATGTTAGCGGTGGATACCAGTGCATTTGATAATATCGAAACTACGGCACTAGACAGCATTTGGGACAATCAAGGCGATATAGCCACGAAATCACAGGCACTGATCGACAATGCCAATGCCTTTGCCGATGCCGCAGCAACTGGTGATATGGGAGCAACACTGGGCGCTTTCCGCGCATTCGGTGGGTCATGTGGTAACTGCCATGATGCTTATCGAGTTGATACCGACTAGTAAATAAATTGAAAAGGGAAGGGGCGGCAGCAGCTGCCCTTTCTTATTCTAATGAATAAGCTTCTATCTCCACGCCGAGCTTACTTCCAAATAATTCTTTCTGCTACACCAGTTAATCTTCTATTGCATGATGACGAGTAAAGAACGCGGCTAATGCATCTCGATCCTCATCAGTAAGCTTGCTGGTGTTATGTTCAATTACTTCATTCATATCACCACCGACAAATTCTCCTTCAGGTTTTAACCCCAGCAATAAGAAAATATCAAAGTTGTTAGTTGTCCATTCTTCCAATGCTTCAGCATCAATTGCTTCAATGACTTCTTCACCAATCTCTGCGCCTGCATATTCTCGAGTAAAATCAGGAATGCCCATATCATTCCTCGGCGTATGGCACTCCCCACAGTGCCCTAGGTTACGAGCCAGGTAGGCTCCGCGAGCGAGCATCTCATCCTCAAATTGCTCCTGGCTCGGCTGGCTCAGATCTGCCATCTTATTCCAGCCAGCAACTGTCCATCGAAATAACCATGCAGGTAGTTTGGGTTGTAGTGCTGCGTAGCTAACAGGTTCGAGTGACAGTAGATAAGCGGCCATATCAAGCACATCTTCATCTGAAAGCCCAGCATAAGCCCGGTAAGGGAATGCTGGATAATAAAAATTACCGGATGGAGTGCGGCCGTGTTTAAGTGCAGCAATAAAGTCTGTGGCTTGCCAATTTCCTATTCCTGTTTGTTCATCTGGCGTAATGTTGGGCGCATAGAAGATACCAAAATCAGTTTCTAGCGCTAAACCTCCACTCAGTGCTTCTGAAGTTTTTTCCGTTTGACCACGATGACAACTAATGCATCCACCTGCGGTAATCAGATATTCCCCTCGAGCAATTGCTTCGGCAGAATTTGAGACTTGCGCAGATGATGAGATATTCGGCGGAAGAAACAGCCACAAGCAATTAGACCGCCCGCAAAGAGCGCTGTTGCTAAAACAATATTTCTTCTATGCATAATAATTAAAAGCTCACTATTCATTCTTACAATTTGAAAACCGTGCTGGAGAACCAGAATTCAATTCTGTTCATTCTAGACAGTGCTCGAAACCTTGTCGAATTCCCTGGAATATCGGTAAACTGCTAGCACAGACGATCTAGTGGATTTTAGCTTGTTAGAATTCGAACATATTGTACAAGTCAATGACCTTCGCAATAGGGCCATTACTCCCATTACAAGAAGTCAATTGTGGCAGGGGCTCGTTCTTCGTGCTCGCAGCCCTGAGAAATTCAATCATGCGCTGCAATGTGATTCTGATGAGCTAATTGATAATAAGTTCAAAAGAATTATCAAGGCTGGACAAACAAACTTTTGCGAGCAAGTCGTACTTTATCCAGAACAAAAAATTTCTACGAAAACCGCAGGCAACCTCGATCAAATCAATGCTCAAAGCACTGTTTCAATTGAAGAGCCTGACACTGGCTCTCTTTTTGTGCGTTTTCACTACAAGAGAGAGTTGGATAATTCTGATACCCATTTAGACGTTGACGCCCACCTAAAAGCGGCTTACGTTCAGCTTGATCGCGATGCTGTTGCTCTCATACGGATACTGGCAGAAAGTGAGCTCTCCGACCAATCAATCAATTAGAACGACGGTTTAAGGCGCAGCAACCATAGAGAGTTTTGCGTCCATTCCACGAATTGTTTATGCTCTACTTCCCCTATTTATGATTCTGGCGGACGAATAAAATGCTCAAGATAATAAATCGAATAATATTTGGTGCGCTCCCGCTATTTTTCATCTGCTCTTTCGCATCTAGCCGACCGACAAGAATCTGACGATGAAAGTCATATCAGCGATCCTCGAATTCAGCATCGCAATTATAGCTTTCCACCCACTGGAGAAAATATTCCTTATGCTTTGTTCGTACCTTCTACATATAATGAGGGCGACTCGGCACCTTTAATAATTTCTTTGCATGGCTTAGGAAGATCATATGACTGGCTAATGGGGTATCACGGCTTCCTCGATCAAGCTGAAGCTAATGGCTACATCGTAGTGACACCTCTTGGGTATATTCGTCGTGGCTGGTATGGATCACGTGCTACTGAAGATCCAGATGATGCCAAATACAGCGAACAAGATGTCATGGAGGTCATAAAGCTCGTGCGTGATGAATTCTCAATCGACAATAATCGAATATATTTATGGGGCCATTCAATGGGTGGTGTTGGAACTTATCACATTGCCGCAAAGCATCCCGAGATATTTGCAGGCCTGGGTGTCGCGGCACCAGCTCCAGAGGGCAACCACGACATCATGGCAACATTAGAAAAAATAAAACATATTCCAATTTTCGTCTTGCAGGGTGATGAAGATGGTCTAGTCACTCGTACCCGAGAGTGGGTAGAGAAAATGGAAGAAATTGGTATGCAGCATGTATATGCCGAAATTCCTGGAGGCGATCATTCTTTAGTCATTTCTCAAGACAGCGAGCACATGCAGAAATTTGTCGACTTTTTTAACATAGTTCGCAAAAAATATTAGAGAAGAACAGCGATGAGGAAGCTTAAGTCTATTTTTTCAGTATTTTTAGTTATGGTTACGTCTTCATGGATGGCGTTTGGGGCTGAATCTGATAGTTACGATGCTGCACAAGCCTATCAAACAACTTGCTTTGCCTGCCACGGAACAGGTCAAGCCCATGCACCCTTAGTTGGTGACATTATTGAATGGGAAATTAGACTAGATAAGGGAATCGATACATTAGTGCGGAATACGATTAATGGTCTTAACGGTATAATGCCAGCCCGAGGACTTTGTACAGATTGCAGCAATGATCAATTACGTGCAATTGTTGAATATATGTTGGAGCAGAGCGAATAAGAAATTTAGTAGTTAAAATCAAACGAAAGTTAATTGAAATAATCAGAACATTGGAGTTAACCGATGCAACCCATCGAATCACGTATTAATCACGAGACCTTAAAGTTCCGAATACTGCTAGTAAGTTTCTTGTTTCTATTTATTAGTTGCTCGCCTGTGCCTGAAAACATATCGATCACTGTGCCCACTGGTAGCGCCAGTACTGGCGGTTCAGTTGAAGCTGTAGAGCGTGGCATATCTGCTGTCTCCGATCTGGAATGGCCGCTGCATAATTTCGATTTGTATGGTTCCCGTTTTGCTCCTACTGATCAAATTACCAAAGATAATGTTGCAAGCCTAACACCACGATGGTTGTTTCAGCATGGTGTTATCGATGGAGTTAGTAACCAAACCACGCCAGTAATTGTCGATGAGATTATGTATGTAACTGACTCGCGTGGAAGTGTTTACGCGGTTAATGCTCGAGATGGTCATTTAATTTGGACTTATGATGTCACTCGCCTTTTAGGTGGCGGTCGTCGAGAAGGTTATATCTTCCGTCATCGCGGTGTTGTTTATGATGACGGTGTAGTCTATACCGCCGCCGGCTCCTTTATGTTCGCTCTGGATGCAAAAACTGGTGAGCCGCTGGAAAGCTTTGGTGAGGGCGGGCAGGCATCCGTCATCCTCGATGTATTACATCAACGTGATCCAACTATCGATACAGCAATCTCAGCAGGTTATTGGTTCACCACCGCACCACAAATTCATAATGGCGTAATTTACATCGGCACTACTCGCAGCGAGAGTCATATTGCTGGCGGTTACGTACTGGCCATTGATAATAGAACAGGTGAAGTACTTTGGCATTTCAACACCGTGCCTCAAGATGAAAATGATCAAGGATGGGATATCGCTGGCCCAACTTGGGTAGGCGGAGAGCGAAATGGCGGTGGGATTTGGGAAACCCCTTCAATCGACCCTGAGTTGAATATGGTGTATTTCGCTGTGGGCAACCCGTTTGGCGATAGTACTAAGCGAGATGGTATGAATTTGTTTACTGATTCATTAATCGCCTTGAGTCTGGATGAAGGCGAATTGATTTGGTATTACCAACAAGTACACCATGATGTTTGGGATTACGATTCTGGTAATCAGCCAGTGCTATTCGACATGGAAATCGATGGTGAGCCAGTGAAAGCGTTGGCTCAGGCAAATAAGAATAGTTGGCTCTATATACTGGATCGTGAAACCGGCGAACCGGTGCACCCGATACTTGAAACTCCGGTGTCGGTAGAAACTGATGTAGAAGGAGAAGAACCCTGGCCGACCCAACCAATTCCTCATAAAAAGAACGGGGATCGTATGGAGCCAGTCTCGCCTGTTTTCCCTACAGATATTCCTGCCCAACACATGGAACAAAATGATTTAGTAGAGCAATTTACTCCGATTGGGCCGAATCAAATTTTCGCGCCGGGTTTCGGCGGTGGCTCCAGTTATGGGCCATTAGCCTTTGGGAAGGAAACTGGCTATTTGTATGTAAATGCAATCGATCAACCTTTCAATTCAGGGCGAGATCCAAAAGGCTATTTCTCAGCCTATGATCCAACTACTGGCGAACTTATCTGGCGCCAGATCTATGAAGGCTATGGGCAAGCTGGGCCAGTAGTCACCGCGGGTGGTTTAGTTTTTGTCGGTGCTGGCAGTAATACAGCTGGCTACTTCTATGCCTTTGATGCAGAAACAGGCGAAGAGTACTGGCGCTACAATACTGGCTCTGGAGTTTTCGCCTCTCCTGCGGTGTATTCGATCGATGGCGAGGAGTTTATTACCGTTGCATCCGGTGGCGGATCGCGTGGTCGCAGAGGAGGTGATCTAATCCTTACCTTCGCCTTACCCAAAAGAAATTAGTTTTCAATTAACACAAAGGAGCGCTGGCTTTAATGAAAAACAACATTTCGAAGACAGTGTTCCCCATTGGCGCCGCATTTGCATTAGCAATCGCCTTTTCTGGCAACGCCTTCTCGCAGAGCGATTCCGATGACTCGATGATCGGATGGACACCTGAATTGTCTATGCAATTTCGTCGTATTCAGGGCACAGCAACTTCACCTGACGGGGAATACATTGCATATGTAGTAAATACGCCGCTAATGGAAGGTAGTGATTCAGAATTCCAAACCCACATTTGGATTGCCACAGCCGATGGTTCACGAAATACCCAATACACTCGTGGAAATTTTTCTGCCAGTGCCCCCGCATTTTCGCCAGATAGTGAACACCTAAGTTTTATCAGCAAGCGTGGCGAAGGTGATAGCGCGAAATCCCAAGTGTGGATTATGCCGTTATTTGGTGGAGAAGCTCGGCAGCTTAGTGATGCAGAAAACAATGTTGGTGCATACAAATGGTCACCTACAGGAGATCGCATCGCATTCTCCATGCAAGATCCATTCAGCGAAGAGCGAGAAAGAGAGATAGAAGAAAAACGCGATGTGATTCTCGTCGACCAGCAACCTCGGTATAGTCATCTGCATGTTGTTCCTATGAGTGATAGCAGTTCCAAATCTTCTAAATCGGTGCAGATAACTGCGGGAAAGCTTGTTGTAGGTGATTTTTCTTGGTCGCCCGACGGCGGGGAAATTGCATTTTCTCACAAGCCAACGGCAGATCTGAATGTCGCAAATCAGCATGGCGACATCTCAATAGTAACCGTACCAAGCTCATCTTCAATTGTTGCAGCCAGCACAAACAACGGACCAGATTTAGAGGGGCCAAGAGATCCACTCCACCTAGGTCAGTTACGGTCGCTGGTTGCCGGTAATGGCGTAGAAAGCAGTCCTCATTGGTCACCTGACGGTAACTGGATTGCATATACCTCATCAGGATCTGAACCAAATTTAATTTCACTTAATGACGTTTATGTAATTCCATCCAGTGGCGGCGACAAGAGAATGCTAGCGGAGACTCCAAATCGCAGCGCCAACATAGCCGGATGGTCTAAGGACAGTGATGAATTGTTTCTAACTGAAACTATAGGCACGGGGAGAGTCATCATTGGTTTGCCTCTTCGCGGTGACAACATTAGGACCATTACTCCGAACAGCGGCGTAGCCGGCAATTTGTCGTTAGCGCGTGACAGTGATCGCTTTACTTACACTTGGGAATCGACAGATAAGCCCTGGGACATCTTCGTTCAAGGTACAAATTCAAAAGATGCTAATCAGATTACTAATATCCATGGTGAAATTGAAATTCCAGCTATGGGAAAAACTGAGTTGTTGAGTTGGACTGCACCAGATGGAAAAGAAATTGAAGGGCTACTGACGTATCCCATCGATTACCGAGAAGGTTTTAGCTATCCCATTATTCTGAATGTCCACGGCGGGCCATCAGGTGTTTATACAGAAAGATTTACTGGCGGACCAGATATCTATATGGCTCAATATTTTGTGCAGAACGGTTACGCTATCCTCCGACCAAACCCAAGAGGTTCAACTGGTTATGGCTATGAATTTAGGGAAGCTACTGCCTTAGATTGGGGTCAAGGCGATCTTCAAGATTTACTAGCAGGCCTGGATTTAGTGATTGAAATGGGAATTGGAGATCCTGACAATCAATTCTTAATGGGATGGAGCTACGGCGGGTACATGACCTCATATGCTGTTACCCAAACAGACCGCTTCAACGCTGCCAGCATGGGAGCTGGGCTTTCAAATTTAGTCAGCATGTCGACGACCACCGATATTAGAGATTATTTAATCGAACATATGGGTGACTTCTTTTGGGAAAATCTCGAAATCTATCAGCGCTCTTCTGCAATTAATCATATTCAAGATGTGGTAACACCAACGCAAGTCATTCATGGTCAAGAAGACTTAAGAGTACCGATCGGTCAAAGTCAGGAATTTTACAATTCACTAAAATGGCTGGAGGTCGATACGGAAATGATTGTCTATCCGAGAACTCCCCACGGACCAAGAGAACCTAAATTTATGATGGATGTTTCTCAGAGAATCATGACATGGTTTGAGAAATATCGAGTTAACTAGTTTAAAAAATAACAATGCAATTGGAACTCTTCGCCATTTTTTTTGTCATTTATCCTCACCTGGACTCAATCAGCCAGAGGCTCAATTTAATTGCGTCAAATCCATTTCCATGAAGAGAGCAGAACGAGAAGTTAGGGTCTAAAAGGAAAGTAAGTTTGGTCTATCAGAGTTCGCTTATTACTACTCGAAACCCAATAGTTGCGTTGCGGACACCAGGGTCCACTCCACCTCGTACGGCAGTTCGGATATTGTTCAGGCCATCGGCAAAAGAACCCCCACGCATGATCCAAAGTGCGTCTTCTTCAAGATTCTCAGCATCATCGTCGGCATTGTAGGGGTATTCCTGGAAGGGGCTGCGGGTCATTTCCCAAACATTCCCAGCCATATCCGATAGGCCATTGGCACAGCCGCTACAGGCCACTTCTCCCACGCTACGCGGTTCACCGCTATTGAAATTCGCATATTCAGAAGTAGGTTGTGATCCCCAAGGGAAAACACGCCCATCTGTGCCGCGTGCGGCTTTTTCCCACTCCGCTTCATTTGGTAATGAGACCCTTGCGCCATCATCCAGCATTGATTTCAATGCAACTGGCGTTGCTGCAGAGCTACGCAATTTCATGTCCAGCCATTTTGTGTAGGCTACGGCTTCAGGCCAAGTGATATTACTTATAGGATGGTTGAGATCTCCATTGCTGGCCGATAATCGATTTGGCATATTTGTTTCTGCCAAATATGCATTGAATTGCGCGCGTGTCGTTTCGAAGCGATTAACGTAATAGGTAGGTAGTTCAACCCTTCCTTGCCTTTGTAAACTAGACCAGCGTTCATTTTCATAAGCCAGCCGATCGAGAGCGGGGTTACTTCCCATTGTAAATTCACCAGCAGCAATTTCGACAAATCCGAATAGACTGTCTTCAGGTAGATACCATGCATCGCTCTTGAATCCAGGGACATCAATTAGCGAGCCTAGTGCTGCATCCAAGAATTGATTAGAAGCACTCTGCATCTTCATCCAAAAAGCCGCTACGATGATAAGTGCCGACATTAAACTAAACCCTACTGTACGACCTGGCACTTTCCCTGAGACTGATTGTCTATTATTAAAACTTTTCAAATTTTCTTGAGTGGTGTTGGATACCTTACTGTTTTTACTCACAATCTTGCCAGTGTATTGTCGCAGGCGAATGACCAATTATGATCACAGGCTCTTGCATACAATTCATTCAAGGGTTGCTCCATTAAGTTGAGCCCGCCTTCTCTTAGTAATAAGCGTAAATCTAGTTCGTGCGGGTTTCTTTGTAATAGAGAGCTTTCACTGAGTAAATTTACGCAAGCAGCTCTATATTTAAGTTCGCAAGATTGAGAAAAATAATCGAAAGCTAACGCATTATTTTGCTCAACAATAGAGCCCTCCCTGTATTGCACACCTAATTCATTGCAAGCCCAAGCCGCATTATCTGCGCAGTAAGTATTTTCCAATTGCACCAACCTTGTGCAGGCATTTGACAAACCATCACTGCAGGCTTGCTGCCAAAAAGGAAGGCTGTCCCCGGGATGCTTACCATCTGTCTTTCCAACAAATGACATTGAGCCGAATACAATTATCCAAACACCCATATGCGCTAGATTTGCTCTACCTCCAAACCAATTTTCTTTCCATAGATTTAATAGATTTCTTGATCTTATTGACCGCACTGCGTTGTCGATGGCGATAACACTCAGGTTTAACAAAGGTACACAAAGTAGCTTGTCATAAAAAGTAGGAGCACCTAGTGCTCCAAGCAGTGTATAGAGTGCAAATACCCCCAATCCATAAAGAATTCCAAACAGGGTTTTACCAAGTGGTGTGCGAGGGGATGTCGATGGATCAGTGACGAGTAGATGCAAGCCAAGAAATACTGCTGCTGGAATTTCTGAATCCAAGAAGTAGGGAACTCCGCTTGCTGCACTGTAAATTGCACTAAGTACAAACAGTGAAATTGCTGCCATACCAGCAACAAGTGTGATCGAAAAGAAATACATTACGACTAGACCAATCAGAAATAAGAAGGCGTAAATATTCGGAGCAAGAGTTAAGGTAGATGCAATTTCCTGACCCCAGGTTAAATGGGTGGTATTTGTGAAAATGAGTACCAAAGAAAACAGTCCGAGGGCAAAGGCAGATGGATTGAAAATATGGACATTTCGCCCTTCTCGCTGCCAGCGCACGTATTCTTTACCCATGAACCCCAGTGCAATCATCAAAAACTGCATATAAAACCAGTCATCTCTAAACCAGAGAAACAGGTTAATACTGAAAATGACTGGGATCGGCCCAAAGCCAAGTGTGTATTTTTGGCGGCGGGACCAAGCCAGCATCATGTCAAACGCATAAGCAAAAATTATTTGGGCAATGATGAGCCAGGCATGATCATAAACAGGACGCCAATAGTAGCCCCAATAGGCATAGACGCTGAATTGCACCATAGCTTGTATATAGTGCTGAGGTCTAAGAATTACATCAAAGGAACGTTCTTCCCCCAATCGCCTGCTCATCAGCAACAAATAGGTAAACCCGGCCGCTAGAAACAATAAGGCCCCCACAAAAGACCAGAATAAAACGTCATTGCCCTGAACACGGGGGGTTACCGCAAGTATCGCCAACGCTACGATAAGCGTTAGAGGAATTTTGAAACTGCCTAACAAACCATTAAGACCTGACGGAGAGCCTAGAATCGAATTATCCGCTGGATTAGTTCTGTATTTACTGCGATTACGCATAGCTTTAGATGACATATAACGATCTACTTAGCCATTGAATTGATAGCTTTTAAGAATAAACCAGCTCCTGAGGCAATTCAATTTAGCCGCAAAGCCTTTTTTGCGCTATACCCATATTAGGACGCATGTTTTTAGTAACTGTTTGCGGGCCAATAATTTTATAGTTTTAGTCTACGATTTAACTATAACGCCATGGACACGGTAATTATTTCAAGATTAATAGGAATTGAATGAAAACTCGATAAATTCAGGAATAATACTGATACTGCCATCTCTACAAAAGACTAAAAAACAGGTGCAAAATCAAGGTTTTTGAAACAATTGGTGACTAATTTCTCCTTGAAAATCCGCGCCAACCCGCGTATTTTCCATTAATTAGGTCTTTCCAACCCAGTTTTAGCATTAGAACAAGATTTGGAGGTTCCAATGAAAAGCAGAGCCCTAACCAAACTGTCTTTGGCATTAGCCACTGCATTGGTTACACCCCTTACTCTCGGTCAAAACGATGACTTTCCAAGAACAGAGTATGGCGACCCGGATTTACAGGGTACTTATACATTCAGGACCATTACTCCCCTGAATCGCCCAAGAGAGTTAGAGCATTTAGAAACCCTTACTCCTGAGCAAGCGGCAGAATGGGAAGAATTTGAATTACGTAGACAGAATCGAGACTTGATCATCGATTCCGTTGGCGGTGCTGGCTATCCTCCCGGTGTTATTTCCTACAATAACTTCTGGTATGAACGAGGAGAGAATACCGTTGCCGATCGCCGAACTTCACTGATTTATGATCCGCCAAATGGACGGTCTCCGCGGACTAATGCGGCAGGACAGGCGCGCCGTGCAGCCTACGGACAAATGGTATTCGAGAGTGCAGGCCCTGAGGGAAGAACTACGGTAGATCGCTGTTTAGTTGGCTTTGTTGCAGGTCCGCCGATGATTCCAGGTTCGTATAATAACAATATGCAGCTAGTGCAGACTGAAGACCACATCATGATTCTTAATGAAATGGTGAATACAGCTCGCATTATCCGGTTGGAGAGTGAGCACCATACTAAGCAGTTAAAATGGGAAGGTGACTCTATTGCCCATTGGGATGGTGACACCTTAGTGATTAATACTCAAAATTGGTATCACGACTATAACCTTCGAGGGATGTCTAAAGAAGCTGTTGTAGAAGAGCGGATTCGAAGGCTTGACGACAATACGCTTGAGTATGACTTTACTGTTAGCGACCCTCTTTCATGGGACCAACCCTGGTCTGCGAAATTTCCATTACGTGTATCTGCAGACCCGGTGTACGAATATGCGTGCCATGAAGGTAATCATGGCTTAGTCGGCATACTGGCTGGCTGGAGATACCAAGAGTCTCTGGGTAATAATGGCGACGGTTCACCAAGGTCTGATACTGGTGTTGTTGAAACCGAGGAAAACTAGAAAACCTCTGTCCCTTTAAGGAAGGAATAAAACAAAGGCCAGTAGGGAAGAAACCTACTGGCCTTTTTCATTGAGTAACCTATTTGTGAAATTTATTAACAGCGTTTTTGCAGTAATAACTATTTTACTTTTTGTCAGTAATAGTCGGGCCGAAGTGAGTTCGCTTCATATTTCATCTCGACTAGACCCAAATGCAATCATCATTACTCAGGTTGATGTTGTTTTCGTCTACACACAAAAGCTAGTAGACGAATTTCCTGCAACGAAAACTGACTGGTATTCCAGCCAGCGTCAGTTTATTGCCGAGGCAGGTACCGATATCGACTTAGTAAGTATATTTATTCCTCAAGGATTCGATTCGGAGACTGCGAGTCTGCCTACTCGTCGTAATGAAGCGCTTAAAGTTTTTGTGTTCGCACAACATGATGATTCTATAGCGCCACCAATTGATATCACTGAATTAGGCAATGTTCTAGTGGAAATAGATGTGTTCGGAATACTTGTCAGCTCGCGCGCTTAAGTATTTTTATAAATTAAATCATATACTTACTTTGCTTATAGTCTCTAAAGCGAATTCGAGACTTAAATGTTTGCAATGATCTCATTCAGAGTTACGCTTGGTTTCATTGCAGTATTAGCTAGCTCGGTATTCAGTTTATAGTAGCCACCCACATCCATAGCAATTCCTTGGACGGAGTTTAGTTCTTCAACAATTTTCTCTTCATTGGCACTTAGTGCATCGGAGACAGCAGTAAATCTTGTTTGTAATTCTGCATCTTCAGATTGAGCAGCCAGGGCTTGGGCCCAATACATGGCAAGATAAAAATGTGATCCGCGATTATCCAGTTCGTTTACTTTTCGGGATGGAGACTTATTAGTATCAAGAAATTGACCCGTGGCACTATCAAGGGAGTCTGCTAAAACTTTTGCCCGCTTGTTATCAGTTACATTTGCAAGGTGTTCGAGAGAGGCTGCAAGTGCAAGAAATTCACCTAGAGAATCCCAGCGCAGATGGTTTTCTTTTTCAAACTGTTGTACGTGTTTAGGTGCAGAGCCACCGGCGCCAGTTTCAAATAGGCCGCCACCATTCATTAATGGCACGATAGAGAGCATTTTCGCACTAGTACCTAATTCCAAAATAGGAAAAAGGTCAGTGAGGTAGTCTCTTAGTACATTCCCTGTGGCGGAAATCGTGTCTTTACCTTCTTTAGTTCGCTCCAATGAAAATCGAGTTGCTTCAGTCGGCGCCTTAATTTGGATGTCTAAACCATCAGTGTCATGGCCGGCAAGATACTGATTCACTTTTTTAATGAGTTCAGCATCGTGTGCGCGATCTTCATTGAGCCAAAACACCACGGGCGTATTCGACAAACGCGCTCGAGAAACTGCAAGCTTTACCCAATCTTGGATCGGAGCATCTTTAACCTGGCACATTCGCCAGATATCCCCTTCTTCTACCGTATGCTCCAGCAACGTGTTGCCGTCAGCATCGGTTACTGTCACTGTACCATTTGCAGCAATTTCAAAAGTCTTATCATGAGATCCGTATTCTTCTGCTTTTTGTGCCATTAAACCCACATTAGGGACGCTACCCATTGTAGAAGGGTCAAAAGCACCATGGGTACGGCAGAAATCGAAAACTTCTTGGTAAACACCTGCGTAGCAACGATCAGGAATAATAGCCTTAATATCTTGAAGCTCGCCATCAGGTCCCCACATTTGACCGGATGTCCGCAGTGCCGCCGGCATCGAAGCGTCGATAATGACATCACTTGGTACATGTAAATTTGTTATGCCGCGATCAGAATCCACCATCGCCATTTCTGGGCGATTTTCATAACAGGCTTGAATATCAGCTTCGATGATAGTCTTCTCATCGTCGGGCAAATTTTGAATCTTGGCATAGACATCGCCAATACCATTGTTTGCATCGACTCCAAGTTCTGCAAATCTATCTGCATGCTTTAAAAATACTGCTTCGTAATAAACCATTACTGCATGACCAAAAATTATCGGATCCGAAACTTTCATCATGGTGGCCTTAAGGTGCAATGACATCAATACGTGTTGATTTTTTGCATCATCAATTTGGTCAGTGAGAAATTTTCGTAGTGCATTTTTGTTCATGCAAGATGCGTCGATAATTTCACCTGCTTGAAGTGATATTCCTTGCTTTAATACTGTGGCGTTACCATCACTATCTTTATGAGTAATAGATGCCATTGTCACGCTTGCAATGCTTATAGATTGTTCGCTTCCGAAAAAATCGCCATCTTCCATGCTTACAACATGGGATTTGCTAGAACTTGACCAAGCTCCCATGGGATGTGGGTTTTTCTTTGCATAAGATTTTACCGACGCAGGCGCTCTTCTATCAGAATTCCCTTCTCGTAATACAGGATTTACTGCACTGCCTTTGATTTGGTCATAGCGAGATTTAATGTCTTTTTCCTGGTCATTCGCTGGGTCTTCCGGATAATTAGGTAGTTCGTAGCCTTTGCTCTGTAGTTCTTCAATTACAGCTTTCATTTGAGGAATTGATGCTGAAATATTGGGCAATTTGATGATGTTAGCCATAGGGTCTTGGGTTAATTTACCCAGCTCTGCTAAGGCGTCAGCTTGTTTTTGATCATCATTAAGAAATTCTGGAAAATTAGCAATGATACGACCAGATAAGGAAATGTCGCGAATCTCAACGTCTACATCTGAGGCATCAGTAAATGCCTTAATTATTGGTAAGAATGAATAAGTCGCAAGCGCTGGAGCTTCATCTGTTTTCGTGTAAATAATTGTGGATTTTTGTTCTGACATCATGTTTCCTTAACTGTGAATGACTGCGTCATAGTCCAATCTGACCTTAATTGGTTTTCAGATTCTTGTTCTACGTGCTTTGCTTTAGTTAATCTTTCAGCTGGCGATGCATTCTATTACTGGGTTTACTGTGCAATAAGAGTCAGGCCAACTATTAAAAATCGGGCCAAAAAAAGGCGCGTATTATAACAGCCATAGGAATCTGCGAATAGTAGACAACACGAGTCTATAAGCCAGCAATCTTCACATAAACAAAGGTGTTTAAAAGTATCCATGATTCTAACAACGACAATTGATAATTTCGTGCTGCGAAGCACCACTATAGAGGACTGTCCGCTGATTCTTAGATTCATCCAAGAACTAGCAGATTACGAGAAACTCAGCCATGAGGTTGTGGCTACTGAGAAAACCTTAGAGAAAACCTTATTCGGTGCCACAGCCTATGCAGAGGTATTTATTGGTGAGTTCAATAGCCAACCGGTGGGCTATGCTCTTTTCTTTCATAATTTCTCAACGTTCACTGGTAGGCCTGGAATTTACTTAGAAGATATTTATGTGAGGCCAGAAATGCGCGGTAAAGGATTTGGCAAGAGCATGCTTTCCTATATTGCCAAACTTGCCGTTGAGCGCAATTGCTCGCGAGTAGAGTGGTCAGTACTTGATTGGAATGAACCTTCAATTCAATTTTACCGCTCGATTGGCGCGATACCAATGGATGGCTGGACAGTTCAGCGCTTACATGGCGGCGCATTGGAAAGTTTTGCAAATGAATTTAACAATTCTTAAGGAAATAATTGCATGAAAAATAGCCTTAACAGAATCGTTTATGTGAATGGCGATTATGTAAAAGAAGAAAATGCGGTAATTTCTGTGTTTGATCGTGGTTTTATTTTTGGTGATGGAATCTATGAAGTAGTGCCAGTAATAAATGGAAAACTTGTAGATAAACAATACTTTTTAGAACGGCTAGAAAGATCACTTGATGAACTTTCGATTGCCTGGCCATGCTGCAAAGAAGAATATATGGCAGTACTGAATCAACTTATTATTAAGAATAATGTGCAAGAAGGAATTGTGTATTCACAAGTGACTCGCGGAGTGGCTGATCGTGACTTCCCTTTTCCTGACAACACTGATTCAAGTTTTGTAGCTTTCACATCAGTAATGAATATACTGAATAGTCCTGACATAAAAACAGGTATCTCAGTTATTACTACAGCCGATCTTCGTTGGAAGCGCCGTGATATTAAATCGGTAAACTTACTAGGCCAAGTTCTGGCTAAACAGGATGCGATATCAAAAAATGCGATAGAGGGGTGGATGGTTGAAGATGGAAACGTTACCGAAGGGGTTTCGTCTTCAGCTTATATCGTAAAAGACAATTTACTAATAACACGTCCTTTATCAAACTCTATTCTCCCGGGTATTCGGCGGCGAACATTGTTGGAAATTTCAAAGAGTGCAGGGATTGATGTTAATGAAAGACTTTTTACTGTTAAAGAAGCAATGGCCGCTGATGAAGCATTTATTTCCAGTGCAACCACGATGGCATTGGCCGTTATTTCTATTGATGGACATAAGATTGGAGATGGGAAACCAGGCCCAATAACGCAGCAGCTACGAGCTCTGTATCAAGAACGTATGCTTAAAGAAGCATCTGAATAGATCAATCTGGGACAAATCATAATTTGTTAAACCCGCTCTAGCGTAAAACTAATTGCTTGATCAATATTGGTCAGCTCATGCATAGCCATTAGTAATCTATCAATGCCAAGGGCAACTCCTGAACATACAGGTAATCCAGATTCTAAAGCGCTGAGAAATTTTTCATCAAGTGGATAAACGTCCAAGCCTTTCTTTTTTCTTAGTGCATTGTCTTGCTCGAAGCGTTTTCTTTGCTCCTGCGCATCGGTCAGTTCAAGGTAACCATTGGCGAGCTCCATCCCTCGGCAGTACACTTCGAAGCGCTTCGCAACCTGATCCTCATCGCTATCTAGTTCAATCACCGACAAAGACGCTTGCGCTTTCGGGTAATCATAGACAAAGCAAAATTCAGGTAGTGCAGGCTCAATCACAGCAAACATCAGTAACTGTAAGCAATCTGTATCCGTTAGATCTGTAGTACTTAGTTCGAGTTGTCTTTGTGTTAGAGCCAAGAGTTCATCAGACCTAACGCGATGAGGGTTGATTCTAAAATATTTTTCAAATAACTCTCGATAGGAAAAAGCTGGCATAGAATCGCAAGCTAATAAGCTGCGTAATAACTCTGCCACTTCATCCATTAATTGACCCATGGTGAACCCGGGGCGATACCATTCCAATAGGGTAAATTCAGGGTTGTGGTGTTTCGTTAGTGGGTCATGCCGGAATACTTTAGCAATCTGATAAATGGGCTCAGCATTGAAAGCGAGTAATCTTTTCATTGCAAACTCAGGTGAAGTTTGCAGATAGAAAGTCTTAATTGTATTAGTGTCAAGGATTTCTGTAGTTAAGGATTGGATATGCAGATCTGTAACCGGCGCTCTGGCCAGGGCTGGGGTTTCTACTTCCAGTATTTCTTTGCCTGCAAAGAAAGCGCGAAGTTTAGCGAGCAAATCTGCTCTGTGTCTAAGAATTTCTAAAGATGCACCTGGTTGCCAATTAGACATGTGAATTCGCTAAACTGAATCGGATACTACTTATTAACACGGTTCTGGTATTCGGCAGTGCGTGTGTCTACTCGAAGTACATCTCCAATATTGATGAACAAAGGTACTTTCACTATAACGCCGGAGCTAAGTGTCGCTGGTTTAGTACCGCCCTGCGCAGTATCACCTTTCAACCCGGGGTCTGTGTCGGTAACTTCTAACTCAACAAAATTAGCAGGGGTGACGGATATAGGCGCGTCATTCCAAAGGATGACCTGGTAGACATCTTGTTCTTTAAGCCAGTCCTTTGCCTCGGTTATCGCATTAGAATCAGCCGCTACTTGTTCGTAACTGTCATCCGTTTTCATGAAGTGCCAAAACTCACCATCACTGTAGAGATACTCCATGTCTGTTTCCATAACGTCTGCTGCTTCAATCGACTCACCAGATTTGTAGGTTCGCTCCCAAACACGCCCATTGAGCAAATTGCGAAACTTAACCCGATTAAACGCCTGGCCTTTACCGGGTTTTACCATTTCGTTTTCCATAATTGAGCAAGGTTCAGCATCAACTAACACTTTTAAACCTGATTTAAATTCGTTGGTGGAATAACTGGCCATAGATTCCTCTTATTCTTTAGCTTCTCATTTATGTGGCTTATTGGAATTTTAACAATAGTTCCCAGCGAGATCCCTTCCAGATCGCGACTTGGGACAAATTATTGCTATGATCCATCCGTTCACAATAACCAAGAATCATTATGGTCTCGAAATGATGTAGCCTGCAATTTCAATTATTAACTCAGATCGACTAAAAACTGGCAGCAAATCTTATCCGATCCGATAACAGATCCAAAGGAATAAGTGATAGTCCTTCATTTGAATACTATGCAGCAGCCTCCTAGGCTGGAGGCAATAACACAGTTTCCACTTAAAGTTCCGGGGCTTTTTGTTGCTGCAATGGAACCAAGCAATTGACAAGATCCACTTCTGAGTCAGGTTTGGCCTTCTTCCCGAGAAGAGGAACAAATAACCCGCTATGGTACCAACCTCTTAAGGGAGGCGGAGTCTAATCCCATTCCCGAATTGCTGCAACAACGTCAGCTCCCAGGGTATCTAGTATCGAAGTTAGTGCAAGAAGAACCCTGTCAGCTAGCTAGAACGAGCTGCACTATTCCATTCTAATGTGAAATCCACAACCAGCAACCGCAGCGTGGCACACTAACGAATTTTTTCTGATTGGGGATCAGGCCAGGTCCTGTTATTCTTCCCGAAAATGGTTGCTATCAATTCTTGGTAAACGTGGAAACATTTAAAGACGGAGAGCAGGAAGACTGGCCTGCTACTTCCAAAAAATCATCCAACCAACAGATTTCTCACAAGTTTGCGCTGGTGATTTGTCTGTTATTAATTCTTGCCATGTGTGTATTTTGGCTGATCAGTAGCTATAGCACTCAAAATTTGATGCGCCAACAAGCCGATGGCTTGGGTCAAAGTCTAGCTCGACAAGCTGCATCCCAGTTGACTGAGTTAATACTCGCTAATGATTTGATTAGCATGAACGTAATTCTCGCTAACCTCGTCCGCGATTCCTCCATTGCTGAGGTCTCAGTGGTAAATTTAGATAACGAGATACTTGCAAGTGCGACGGGTTCTGACAGCGAAACCCGGTTACTGATTCCCCTGCCGTTTGAGCTAACTAGCCTTGAGGCTGAATACTCTGCTCCCATTACCCTGGCTGATTCCATTGCAGGTGTTGTCTGGCTAAGACTTGATCTTACCTATATAGAAGTGGGCACACTCAATAGCCTGATTTTAGTGATTGGAGCTACAGTATTGCTGCTGATAGTCGCAGCCGCAATAACGACTACTTATTATCAATATTTGGTGAGCTTTCCCGCAAATCTGCTGTCTTTCTCGCTAAGTAATATACGCAAAGGAGAGATTGAAGCGTGCCCAGAACCCTCAACGAATAATGAAATAAGTGGTGCAATAAGACAGTTTAATGCGACCGCTGAATTTCTGGCACAGAACACTTTTCTAAGTAATTTTGGTACGCAGAAACCGGAAACAGACGATCGAACTTATAAAGCACAAGCCGGGGTTCAGGATGCTACCCTGCTAGATATTAAAATGAGCAACTTCCAGTATCTCGCATCGACTGTCAGTGAGAAAGAAATGGTCGAGCTCCTGAACAAATACTATTTTTATGCTGACAAAGTAAGTCAGCTTTACAATGGAACCGTAGGCTATTGCTCAGGCGACGAGGTGCTAATTAATTTCAGCACGGCTCAATTTACAGAAGAACAAGCATTCTATGCAATCTGTGCGGCACAACTCTTCCTTCATCTCACTGATGATATCAATGATATTAATGAGAATACTGCGAATGCGAAATTCAAGTTGGCAGTACACAGTGGCAAAACTGTAAGCGGGCTGTACTCGCCGATTACGCAAAAAATAGATAACCTTACTGGAAAGACTCTCGATTTAACGCGAGCAATTTGTGATGACTGCCCTAATAACTCTGTGTTAATAAGTGCACCCGCCTTTGCGCATGCTGGTGCAGGTACAAGAATTGAAGCAGATGAGTTTGGGAAGGCCGGTGAACAAGACCGAATTCAAATTTATATTGGTTTGGAACCTATGTCTGAATATCGGCTACTTCTGGAAAGACAGGCCAGTCAGTTAGTATCTCTATTCAGTGAATAGTTACTCAGCGGCGTCCTTGCCTGAGACTTCAATTCGATCAACATTCTGAAACCCCCGTGGCAATTTATTTCCACGACGCCCGCGCTCTCCTCGATAATGTTCAAGATCTGAAGCTCTAAGCCTGTGATGTCTGCGACCAGCATAGACTATTAGGTCATCTTCAGGTGCGAGCACTGCAATAGCTGCTACAAACTCAACTCCATCGGTAACTCTCGTAGTGGGTATGTTGATAATTTTATTGCCTTTACCCTTGGCCAAGCGCGGCAATTCAGCTGTTGGAAACATCAACATACGACCTTCATTACTTACCGAGACCACTAGATTTTTTTCATAATCACTAATGACTAACGTTGGCAATACCTTGCTGCCTTTAGGACAACGTAATACCGCTTTACCAGATTTTTTATTACTGATGAGATCACCAACTTTGCCGACGAATCCATAGCCGGCATTGCTCGCTAAAAGCACATCCTTGTCATCTTCGCCTATGACAACTCCTTCAAAAGTCGCGCCTGATGGAGGATTCGCTCGACCAGAGACTGGTTCTCCTTGTCCCCTTGCTGAAGGCAAGCTATGGGCTGGGAATGAATAGGCACGCCCTGTCGAATCCATAAATATGGCAAGTTGGTTGCTTTTCCCACGGGCTGCTAATTTAAAGCTATCACCAGATTTGTACTGTAAAGACGTAGGATCGACTTCATGACCTTTCGCCGCACGCACCCATCCACGGTCGGAAAGTACTATTGTTATTGGCTCTGTAGAGAGCAGCTCTGTCTGACTAAAAGCCTTCGACTCGTCTCGTTCAACAATTGGTGTACGCCTCGCATCTCCGAACTCTGCAGCATCAGCTTTGATTTCATTCTTAATAAAAGTCTTCAAGCGTGCGGAAGATTTTAGTAATGCGTCAAGGGTTTTTCTTTCTGTATTCAGTTCTTTCTGCTCTGCCTTGATCTTTATTTCTTCTAATTTGGCTAACTGGCGTAATCTTAGATCTAAAATCGCATCGGCTTGTCGTTCAGAGATTTTGAATCTTTTAACAAGAGTAGATTTTGGTTTGTCTTCTTTCCGGATTATTTTAATGATCTCATCAATGTTTAAGAACGCAATGAGAAGTCCGTCCAAAATGTGAAGTCGATCTAAAATTTTATCAAGTCGATATTGTAACCGGCGTTTAACCGTAGTCGTCCTAAACTGCAGCCATTCTTTCAGTAAAGAGACGATATCTTTTACTTGAGGCTGTTTGTTATTGCCTATCATGTTGAAATTTACACGATAGTTCTTCTCCAGATCCGTAGTAGAGAATAAGTGTGACATGACGGCATCCACATCGATGCGGTTTGATCGGGGGACTATCACAATACGAGTTGGGTTTTCATGATCCGATTCATCACGCAAATCCACGACCATAGGTAGTTTCTTTTTATGCATTTGTGCTGCAATTTGTTCAAGCACTTTTGCGCCCGAAACCTGATAAGGAAGAGCAATAATAACGATCTCGCCATTTTCTTTTATATAAATCGCTCTAGTCTTAAGGGAACCGCGACCGGTTTTATAAAGCTCTGTAATTTCGTTTTTAGGTGTGATCAACTCCGCCTCAGTCGGAAAATCTGGCCCCTTAATGATCTTGCAAATTTCTGTCAAGGAAGCTTTGGGTTTATCCAGTAAATGAATACAAGCTTTTGCTACTTCGTTCAAATTATGAGGAGGTATGTCGGTCGCCATTCCGACAGCAATCCCGCTACCACCGTTTAGCAACACATTTGGCAATCGCGCTGGCAATATTTCTGGTTCCTCGAGAGTGCCATCGAAATTTGGTCGCCAATCTACTGTCCCTTGACCGAGTTCGGCCAGAAGCATATCAGCATAATTTTGCAGACGGGATTCGGTATACCGCATTGCAGCGAATGATTTTGGGTCATCCTGAGACCCCCAATTCCCTTGGCCATCTACCAATGGATAGCGATAAGTGAAAGACTGAGCCATCAGCACCATGGCCTCATAGCAGGCAGAATCACCATGAGGATGGAATTTACCTATTACATCGCCAATAGTTCGAGCTGACTTTTTAAATTTAGCACTGGCCTTTAGGCCCAGCTCGGACATCGCGTAAATAATTCTGCGCTGAACTGGCTTTAAGCCATCACCGATATTAGGTAACGCCCTGTCATTTATTACGTACATCGAGTAATTCAAATAGGCTTGCTGAGTGTAAGTCTTCAGTGCTATTTGTTCGACGCCATCTTCGTTGACTGTTATTTCTTGATTCATGATTTACCCAGTTCGATTAGTCAGCATAGTCTGCTAGGTTTCCGCTCGATTCTAACCATGCTTTTCTATCGGGTGCTCGATTCTTGGCCAGAAGTAAGTCCATTATTTCGAATGTGCCACTTTTGTTTTTTGCTATAGCATTCTCTTCAAGGGTTAATTGCACCAAGCGGCGCGTGTCCGGTGACATTGTTGTTTCCCGCAACTGCAAAGGGTTCATTTCTCCCAGACCTTTAAACCGTTGAACATTCACTTTCCCAGACTTCTTCTCCGCAACAATGCTATCTAACACACCTTTCTTCTCATCCTCGTCTACTGCATAAAAAACTTCCTTGCCTACATCGATTCGATAAAGCGGAGGCATCGCAACATAGACATGTCCTTCTTCAACTATATGACGAAAATGTCTAACAAAAAGCGCACAAAGTAACGTTGCAATATGCAAGCCGTCAGAGTCGGCGTCCGCCAATATACAAATTTTCCCATAACGTAATCCGTCAATCTTAGTAGTACCAGGATCAACCCCTAAGGCGACGGCAATGTCATGCACTGTTTGAGATGCAAGAATTTCTGATGAATCCACTTCCCAGGTATTCAGTATTTTGCCACGCAGCGGCATGATGGCTTGAAACTCCCGATCACGGGCTTGTTTAGCGGAACCACCGGCGGAGTCACCCTCTACTAAGAACAGTTCTCCTGCCATCACATCTTCGGTAGAACAATCTGCCAGCTTGCCGGGTAAGGCAGGGCCTGAAGTGATTTTCTTCCGTGCAACTTTTTTACTAGCTTTTAGCCTTTTCTGGGCGTTGTTTATACAAAGCTCGGCGATAGCCTCAGCTTCAGCCGTATGTTGATTTAGCCATAGGCTGAAAGAATCTTTTACTACACCGGCAACAAAGACACTGCATTGTCTCGATGACAGACGCTCTTTCGTTTGCCCAGAAAACTGTGGATCAATTAACTTTGATGAAAGTACATAACTACAATTTTCCCACACATCATCTGCGGAAATTTTTATACCACGAGGTATCAAGTTTCTAAATTCACAAAATTCTCTGAGGGATTCCGTCAAGCCTGCACGCAAACCACTGACATGGGTTCCTCCTAGTGGTGTCGGAATTAAGTTGACGTAACTTTCGCTGATAACCTCGCCGCCTTCAAACAACCACTGAATAGCCCAATCCACTGCTTCGTCATTGCCTTGCACCGAGCCGACAAACGGTTCAGCCGGCAGTGTTTCAAACTCTTCTGTAGCTTGTATCAAATAATCAACTAATCCATCTTCGAAACACCATTCTTCACTTTGTGCTTTTTCTTTGGAAACTGTGTTATCAACAAATACTACTCGAAACCCCGAACAAAGCACTGCTTTCGCTCTCAGTACATGTTTTAACTTTGGAATAGAGATTTTAATAGAGTCAAAGTATTTTTCATCAGGTACAAAAGTGACAGTAGTACCTGTATTACGTTTTCCAACTTTTCCTATCACTTTTAGTTCAGAGGCCTTATTGCCGCCTTTGAATTTCATACCATAAACTTTACTGTCTCGTTTAACTTCTACCTCGAGAAATTTTGATAAAGCGTTTACAACAGAAACACCAACACCATGCAGTCCACCAGAATACTGATAATTTTTGCTAGAAAATTTACCGCCAGCGTGGAGACGCGTCAGAATAAGTTCGACGCCACTCACCTTTTCCCCTTTATGTTTATCAACAGGCATACCACGGCCATCGTCAGTCACAACGATTGAGCCATCTTTGTTTAAGGTTAGCGTTAAAGTATGGGCAAAGCCTGCGAGGGCTTCATCGACGCTGTTATCTATTACCTCTTGAATGAGGTGATTTGGTCGGGTCGTATCGGTATACATGCCGGGCCGTTTCCTAACTGGATCAAGTCCTGTCAGTACTTCAATAGCATCGGCATTGTAGGTATTGCTCATGTAAAAAAATCTAGACCAGGGGTTTAAAAATTACTGCAGATGAATAGTATTTTATCGCTCAAAATGGCCAATTCTTGATAGCAAAAACTCAAAGATCATCGGCAGCTCAGCCACATAATTTTCATAACCGTGATTACCATTTTCTCGGACTATACAGTGCGCTTTTTTAAATTTTTCAACTGCCAGACGATAGTCTAATGTCTCATCACCGGCCTGGATTAGTGCCATTATATTATCTGGCTTAGTTAGTTCTTTAATAAATAAATTTCGCAATTCGTCTATATGTGATCTCGTAACCACATTAATGTCATCAGAGTAGTCGCTTTTATGCTCGCCAATATGCTTCTCCCAGTGCTCAAAAGGCCTAACTGCTGGATTAATCAATACAGCCGGTGCTCCATAAATCTCGGCAAGATACGTGGCGTAAAAACCCCCTAGAGAGCTTCCTATGAACATCAATTTCCTCTTATCTTGGGGTTCTAGTAATGAATTTACCATAGCGATGGTTTCGGCGGGACCACCGCTAAGTCTGGGGACTTGAATAAAATTTCCAAAACCGATTTGTTGGCAATATTTAATTGTTTGCTGTGCTTTTTGCGACTGTGGAGAACTCAGAAAACCGTGTAAATAAAGCAAAAGTGGGTTATTTGACAATTTAAATTCCTGGCTTATATCCAAAATAGGACATTAATAGCCATCAGAATTGAAATCAGCTTCATACGTGTAACCAGAAACTCGAATGACTTCAGAATCAATTGAACCATCTTCATACAATTGAATAGTTCGATACCCAGGATTCACCTCATCTAATGTAAAATTAGTTGCATTCGGCTTGAATTGAACACAAGTCGAAGGGGTGCAGAGGCAACGAATACCCTCATGTTGAAAATCAAGCTCTTGATGCACGTGGCCATAAACAATGCATGCTACTTTGGAATTCTGCTTAACGGTCTCGAAAAATTCCGATCGATTATGCAGCCCAATGTCTTTCATCCAGTCTGCATTTCCTTTAATGGGATTATGATGCAAACAGACCAGACAGTGGTCGACTTCTTTACTCGCTTCCACCGCAGCTAATGAATCTGAAAGAAAATCTAATTCCTTTCTAGCAAGTCTTCCATGCACTCTTCCTTCTACGGTAGTATCTAAGAACAAGATTTGCCAATTATTAATGTATAAAAGTTTCTCGCAGGCATCGGTATCATTGGCAGCTTCCGCCATAACATCTGGGTTATCGTGATTCCCAGGAATCCACCTAAACGGAGCACCGAGTTTACCTATTGCGTCAATGAAGCTATTGTAAGCTTCAAGGGAAGCGTCTTGAGCTATATCGCCAGTGGCCAAAATAAAGTCTATTTGTTCTTCATTCTTTTGAACACTCTTAACAACATGATCCATACTGTCTTGAGTATTTATTTCTAGAAGCTTGCCAGATGAGGAGCCATACAGATGTGTATCGGTAATCTGAAGCAATCTAATTGGGTATCGTGTAGTCAGTGAAGTCATGACTGCAAAGTAGGCTTTATGCTATAAATTGTAGTTCTGGTGTTTTTATACTTCTACCTACCTTAAGACAATGCGTTAGCCAGTCTCCTAAAAATGAATTCACCTGCATTTTTTCGTCAGAATGATACATATCAGGATTAGGTTGTGAGTACCTGGGCTTCAAGTTTCGATGGCCTTGATAGGAAACGACTTCGGCAGTACTAGCATCATGATAGACTCTTACTAATATAGATGGATTGGTCATCCATTTTTTGAGCTCTGGCCTTTGCACGATTTCCAAAGTTGTTGTGTATTTGAATGCTTCCACAATTTTAATCTCTACCATGACTTTCTCATTAGAGTCATCAAGGTCGGCAATACAAAATTCTGTAGTTAAGCCTTCTAAAACTTTCTCAGGTTCCCTGGGATTAACTGTTAGATCACCACATAAAGTTGAATCACCCGATCTAGCATATTCATCAAAAGACATAGTTCGGTAGGCTAACAATTGAGGCACCAACTTCAGCAGTCGAATATAATTCGCATCACATTCAGCCATCTGCTTTATCAAATCAATACTGTAATTAGTTCTAGGCATACTTTTGTTTCTTTTAAAAATTATCTTCAGTGCTAATACATTTTTTGCTTTATTTAGAGGTTTCCAGTTTCCCTTATGATAGTGAAGCCGTCATTTTTTAATTCTTCATTAAAACTGCGATTGACAGACTGCAGGCTTTTACCAAAAAACTTCTTAATTGTAACGCTTTGGAGGCTTATTACGAGCCCAGTAAAATAACTTTTTTAGTTGACAAATATTACTAATTAATTGTGAAGAATTAATCCCAAGCATTCAACAGAGATTTCTTGTTTAGCGCCAGCCATTGTAATGCGATAATCGACATTGCATTATTGATGACGCCAGATTGCACTGCATCCTGTGCTTCATTGTATGACAGTACGACAACTTCAATGTCTTCATGTTCTTCAGCTAATCCGTGGACTCCGCCGGTATTGCTTGCATCAATTTTTGCACAAAATAGCGTCACTTTTTCATTGCTAACACCAGGACTGCCGTAATAGTCACAGATTTTAGTTAGTTCGATAATTTCGCAATTCGATTCTTCTTGGGTTTCGCGTCTTGCGACTTCTTTGAGTTCTTCATTAGTGCCAACCATGCCCGCAACCAATTCAAGCAACCAAGGCGATGCATCGTCTTCCAGCGCCCCAACTCGAAATTGCCTAACTAGTGCGATTTGATCTCTGGCCGGATCAAAAAGAAGCACTCCCACCGCTTCATCACGCACCAGAAGCTCACGGTTAATATTATCGCTCCAGCCACCTGCGAAAAGCCGATGTCTTAATTCTATCTTATCAACTTGTAGGAAACCGTTGTTGACATTTCCTCTTTCTAAAATTTCAACATCGGTTCCTGAAAAAATAGCTTTGGTTTTTTTCATCTAATCTCAGATCCAAGCGCATATACTCAAACTTGACAGCTTCGTACTAGTTGTTCGTTAAAAACAAGGACTTTTACACAAAGATTGAAGAAAACAGGACAAGAATAGAACAGCTGGCTCGTTCTAACTGTGTTTGTCTACTCTCGGCTAGTTACTTCCAATAGGTGAAAACCAAATTGAGTTTTTACAGGGCCCTGCAATGTATTCACATCAGCGCTAAACACAACCTCGTCAAATTCTTTTACCATCATACCTGGCCCAAATTGACCCAAGTCTCCGCCTTGTTCCTTCGATGGACAGGTGGAGTGGGCTTTGGCGATATCAGCAAAATCCTCTCCTGCAGTAATTCGCCCCTTTAGATCTAAACATTTTTGTTCAGTATCAACTAAAATATGTCTTGCGCTAGCTACAGTCATGATCTTTTGTCTCCATGTAAAAGCATATTATGCATGATCAAGGATTGCCGAGCACACAAATTCTGCGACATAAGTTATAATAGGACTTCAATTAAGCTCAGTACCTAGAATGAACCGCGTAACGACGCTGTATCAAAAGAAAATCAATTTTTATAGATCCGTAAGAGAAAAAAATAGAAAGAGTGCATTATGCCGTTGCCGGAAGCATCCCCTAGAAAACATGTACACACTCGTACTATAGATTGTAGAGGATACGAGCGTGAAGATGGGCTTTGGGATATTGAAGCTCATATGATTGATACGAAAACCTATCAGTTCAGGAACAATTGGCGTGGAGAAATGCAAATAGGCGAACCTCTACATGAAATGTTGTTACGGGTAACTATTGATGATGACTTTCTCATCCAAGATGTTATCGCAGTAACTGACAATGCTCCATTTAAAATGTGTCCAGACATCTCTCCAGCCTACAAGGCACTGATTGGAGTGCAAATGGGCCCTGGTTGGCGGAAGGCGATTCGAATGAAGGTAGGAGGTATACAGGGATGCACCCATTTGACTGAACTGTTATTCCCTATGGCTACCGTTGCCATGCAAACTATTTGGCCGCTGCGAAACAAACGTAAGAGAAAAGAGAATGAATCAGAACAGAAATCTTCACGCAGACCTGTCATCCTGAATACCTGCCATGCGTGGTCAACAGATTCACCAGTGGTTAAGGAAAATTCGCCAAAATATTACAGTGGGGAAGATTAGCTTTCTGTTGAAGGCATATATCTCAAGAGTGGTTATTTATCTAATTAGAGCTAAGTAACCGCAGATTAAATTAGCCATAATACAAAGGCATAACCACAGTCACTATAACGCCTTCACGATCTTTCCTGTTCTCAGCACGTATTTGACCGCTATGAAAATCCGTAATCAGTCTTGCTATGTGCAATCCCATACCGAGATGTGGTTCCTTTTGTTTTTCCTGGGGACGTACTGAAATCATAGAATCGAACAGTCTTTCTTTCATCTCTTCTGGTAAAAATGGACCTGCATTAGATACCTTCAACACAGCATGATCTCTCAGTGTTCTGCAGTAAACAATGATTGGATGGTTGGGATAAGAAAACTCAACAGCATTGGCCACCAATTTATCCAGAAGCTGAGCAATATATTCAGGCACACCATTTATATGAATTGCATATTCAGGAAGATCTGATTCAAATTTGGATTCTGGATAAGCCAGTTTGTATCCCTCAACACAACCATGCACAACGGCATTCAATTCAATCTTTTCTTTTTCAGAGGTCTGCAGCATTTGCTCAAGACGAGTTGCCTCACTCATATTTGTCAGAATGAGATTTAAACGACTTATGCCTTCTTCGGCGCGCTCTAGGTAAACCGCTGATTTCTCATTATTCTCATGCATGCTTAGGTTTTCTAGTGAAGAACGTACTACAGTAACTGGTGTTCGTAATTCATGTGAAAGTCGAGATGACATATTTTCTAGATAATTAGTGTACTGCGTTAGACGATCAACAATATTTGAGAAACTTCGAGATAGATCACCAATTTCATCTGAATTGCCGGAGGGAACAATTGTATTCTGCACTCTTCCTGTGTCATCAATTATACCTTCTGCCTGATTT
Organism: uncultured Pseudomonadales bacterium; assembly: GCA_964275945.1. GTDB lineage: Bacteria > Pseudomonadota > Gammaproteobacteria > Pseudomonadales > Pseudohongiellaceae > UBA9145. The sequence continues at coordinate 32,576 of CAXYEH010000048.1, read as the reverse complement.
CTCAATCCACGAATGCGAGAAGCTATACGGGAAGCGAAAAAAAATAATCCCAGTGCACTAATCAGCATCACAGCGAGAATTGTATTGAACAATTGCTCCAATGCTTGGTTCCGAAACGTGCGCAGGCCATTCATATTTTGATCAACCACAACTGCACCCATCACTTCATCCTGGGAGACGATAGGATTAGCAGCTTCCAACAATCGGGTTTGGGTATCCGCCAATGTTCTAAACTGGGTCGCTGGACTACCTTGCAAAGCGGAATTGATATGGTCACCTTCTCGAGCTACATCGGAATACAGCTCATCGATAAAGTCATTGCTAGGCTTTGTGAGAACCTGATAATAGAGCGGGTCTAAGATTCGATTTTGTATATAAGACCAGTATTTGTTAACGCTCTCCTCCTCCGCTGAGCGCGCCAACTGAATGCCAGATGCTGATTGAATATCACCAACGGTCAATAATACGCGTCCACTACGATCTACTACTTGGATCCGGGAATTATTGTGATTCATGCCTGCAACAATACGGTCAATTTCTGGAGTTGGCAGCCGCAGAGAGCCTAAACTTTTTGGGTTTGCACGAGTGTAAGTAGCAACAACGGTGCTGATGGATCTTTCTATAGAGTCGTCGACATCAAATATTGCAAACCCTAAACGCCCCCCAAGCATCTGCATAGGAATTTGCAATTCCACTTCATATCCACCCTCTACCTCATACCACTGCCCTGTAATTCGGCCTTCATAAGTGGGATTCGAATAATCACTTTCTACATGGAACGGATAAATTGGCTCAGGACCATAGGGTGCAATGACATAGCGCGCAATCTCATTTCCATCTTGAGACAACATCGTTAGTTGCAGGAAGTCACTTCGAAATACGCTTAAGGCTTCGCGATCTCGATAAACAAGATGGTCGTCTTTAACTTTAAAGTAAGCAAAAAGAGAGCCATTATATTCACCCACCATATTTTTAAATTGAACCGACCCATCTTTATCGTAGTAGCGAACAGGGTTAAGCGGAGTACGTAAATAATTTCTACGGTCATAATCTACTTCGTACTGCTGATACTCGCGCCAATCGAGAAGTGAGCCATCATCTAGCTCTAGTGGAGAAAATACAGGATACACATAAAGATCTTCGCTTCGCCGTGCCGGGCTATAGCTACCTTCGTCAAAAAGTTCAGGGCGCTCGTTTAGTGCAGTAGCGAGGGCTTGCGCAGTACCAAGAACAGTCTGCTCTTGTCCCCGCTGCAGATATTCTTCCATGACAAGAATATATTTATAACCAAGCCAAGGAATTACCAACAAAAAACTGGAAAGGAAAACCAGCTTGAAGCGAATTCCAAAAGGATTTTTTAATGTAATTTTCATAATTGAAAATAACTACTATTTAGTGCGCATTATTACATCAAACTTATTTTAAAAATTAATTTAAGTTAATCGTGTCTTTAATAGTATGAAGAACGCATTTATTAATGACTTGCGGGTAGTTCAACATTCCAGCGATAACCCATTCCATAGACAGTCTCGATGCAATCAAAATCATTATCAGCCTTCATGAACTTCTTACGAATCCGTTTAACATGGGAGGTAATTGTGCTGCCATCGACGAATATTTTTGATTCTTGCATAAGTACTTGTCTACTTTTTACATGGCCAGGAAATTTTGCTAACGCATGAACCATCCAGAATTCGGTAACTGTTAAAGGCACAGCGCCTCCTTTCCATTGAACTGTTAACCGACCGATATCTAGAGTGAGTTTATCCCGTTCTATTAAATTTTCTGGAGACGGAGGCTGATCGATAACATCGAGCCGCCGAAACAAGGCAGCAATTCTTGCTGTTAAATGGGGAAGGCTTATGTCTTTGGTTAAATAGTCGTCGGCACCCATGCGTAAGCCACTAACGGTGTCGAAATCATTGTCTCGCGCTGTCAAGAATATGATAGGCAAGGTGTCAGACAAACCCCTTAGTGCCTGGCACAGAGTAAAACCACCGTCGATTTCAGTCTCAAGGCCAATATCAATGATAGCCAAATTTGGTAGCCGAATATCAAAAGCAGACATTGCGTCTTTACGGTTTGCGTAGGTCTGTACTTCGTAGCCTTGCTTGCGTAAGACATCAGCATAATTCTCCCTGATGGCGGCCTCGTCCTCAACAATTGCTATTCTTCTGCTCATATATCGATTCTTCTACTGATATTTCAGTTTTTCTGAAACTAGGGGTTTTACTTATGTCTCAATAAGTTAGCGCTGAGTTACTCGCGACTATACCCCATTTGCCCACGTATAAAGAGAGATGAGGGCCGCTTTCAGCTGATTGTCACTATTCTGCCATATTTAATCACCACATAGCCCCAATCCCCGCCCTCCGGTGCAAGAAACGTCGTGTTTAATACGCAATATGAGATCAGAAGGGAGTGCCTTTAAGAAACCTCTTACTTTATTGGACTCTAACTAACTGATTTTTGTTCCGCCCAAAACAGGAAATGGCTATGGTTAAAAAACTCTCTTTATTACTAATTCTCTGCGCCACCAGTAGCACGGCATTCACGGATACTTCACACCTAAGCTATGAAGAACAACTGCTAAAAGGAGAAACTTGGGGTTTTTTTAGTGGCGCAATTCTAGGTGGCGCAGCAGGGGGTCCTCCTGGCGTCGTTATTGGGGCAGGTATTGGCGCCTTGTTCGGAGACGGATGGAACACTATGAGTCAAGCGAATGACTTGCAGGCATCGCTTAATGAATCACAAGTCCAACTTGCTGTAGTAAAAAATGAACTAGAGATTATTAAAAAAGAACATCTAACCACACAAACGGAAATCGATCTTTTTAGAAAAGCTCCTCCACAGATATTGCCTGCATTTCTATCAACCCAACCAACGATTACTTGCTGCGACAATACTGTTGTCTCCATTCATTTTAGAACTGGGTCCAGTGATATTGAACTCCATTACAAAGAACAACTCGAAAGCATGGCAACACTTGCTAAAAAAATGACAAATGCAAAAGTTGAAATCACTGGTTATTCCGACCGTAATGGAGAGCCGAGCAGAAACTTGAACCTATCTCAACAACGTAGTGACTCAGTAAAATCTTTTTTTATGGAGATGGGAATAGATAATACTTTGATTGCAACGTTGGCGTACGGAGAAACTCGTCCACTCCAACTAGTGCAAAATTTCGAAACTGATTTTTTTGATCGACGAGTGATCGTACGACTAAGAGACAGCAGTCAATCTATGCTCACTCAAACACCCGATGATCAAAAAGATTAAATTAATTTGGAGTCATAAAATGAAAGACATCAGACTTGTCATTGGAAACAAAAATTATTCGTCCTGGTCGATGTGCCCATGGCTATTACTAAAGATGTTTGATGTAGATTTTGAAGAAATTCAGATTGCACTTTTTCAAGACAATACCGCTGAAAAACTGGGGCCTTATTCTCCTTCGTTAAAAGTTCCTGTTTTATTGCATCGAGAAACAACAGTTTGGGATTCTTTAGCAATTTGTGAGTATATTTCGGAAAACCTCCTCACTGGCGCAGGTTGGCCCACTAGCCCAAAACGCAAAGCTAATGCGCGTTCAGTAAGCGCAGAAATTCATTCGGAATTTGTGACACTTAAAAAAGAATGGCCACTAAACTGCAAGGCTTCCTACAGACTAACCCCATCTAATGATTTGCAAAACGAAATTGCACGTATTGATGCCATATGGAGCTGTTGTAGAAAACGCTTTGGAGAAAACGGAAATTACCTTTATGGACGTTTCTCCATTGCAGATTGTATGTTCGCACCGATAGCGGTGTCCTTCGAGACCTATGGCGCAGACCTGAGCGAAGATGCAAACACCTACATGCAAAGCCTACTGGATAACCCCTTCATCCAAAAATGGATAAGCTTGGGAAGGAAGGAGAAAGAACCTCTCTCGATTGTCTACGCCAGTAGCGCCTAACGGAATCCTAACCTTAGTAGCAGGACCCACAATAAAAAGGCCCTTTAGGGCTTTTTTGTTGCCTTGGGAAAACCGTTACTGGAAGTTAAGTATAAAATTCACGGGATAGAATCGACAAATAGAGTGTTTACATAAGAAAGAAGGAACTGAATTCTTTTCTCAATCTGGATCCACTTTCTAATTGAGCTAACGCTTCGTTAGCACGCCTTTTAGTCTTTCAGCCATTTCCAACAATGACCGTTCAGTAGTCTCCCAATCCATACAAGCGTCTGTAACCGAAACTCCATATTTTAGCTTATCCAAGTCTTCAGGTATTGCTTGATTGCCTGCGTGGATAAAACTCTCAAGCATTACACCAATAATGGAAGTGTTTCCTTCCAGAATTTGGCGGGTCACGTCTCTTAAGACTATGGGTTGCACATCCGGGTTCTTGCTCGAATTTGCATGGCTACAATCAATTACAATGTTACTACTGACTCCGCCACCGGCTAGAGCTTTCTCACATTGAGTAACATGGTCAGAGTTATAGTTAGGACCATTACTTCCTCCGCGGAGCACAACATGAGCATAGGGGTTACCTTTAGTCGTTACTACTGAAACTTGACCGCTGCTGTTAATTCCCAAAAAGCGGTGGGGACTAGATACAGATTGCATTGCATTAACTGCAACAGTTAAACCACCATCGGTTCCATTTTTAAAACCAACTGCTGACGAAAGCCCTGATGACATTTCACGATGAGTCTGCGATTCTGTTGTTCGAGCACCAATCGCAGACCAGGCAATTAAATCTTGCAGGTATTGAGGCGAAATAGGGTCAAGCGCTTCGGTTGAAGTTGGCAAGCCAAGCTCGTCAATGTCCAACAAAAGTTTTCGCCCTTTGCGTAACCCCTCTTCTATCTTAAAGGAATCATCAAGATATGGATCATTTATGAGCCCTTTCCAGCCAATAGAGGTTCTTGGTTTTTCGAAATAGACGCGCATAACTAGGAATAAAGAATCTTGTACTTTGTCGGCAAGCTCCTTCAATCGTCGTGCATAATCAATTGCTGCGTCAGTATCATGGATCGAGCATGGACCAACAACGGCAAAAAGACGTGGGTCCTTGCGATCGAGTATTGAAAATATTGTTTCTCTGCCACTCCGCACTGAGTCCATTGCAGCGCCAGCTAAGGGCATTTCCTCCTTTAGTTGTTCAGGAGTGATGAGGGCATCATTTGACATAATATTTAAATTGTCTGTGATAACTGCCATAGTATCTGCCGTAGCCGAGTCTAGATTCGTGGGCTGTAGAAAAAGGGCGCCAATGATAGCAAATTGTTGTTTATAAAGTCATATTCTCATCTGTACGCCCTTTGAATTTGATTCAAATGTAATGAAACAAGGAAAGCCCATGGAGATCAATCAGAATTTTGATGCGGGAAATATTTCTGTAATTAATTGCAGTGACCCTAGCAATATTCAATTGGAAATTCGTCGGGACAATAATTCTGAATTTTTCCAATGGTTTTACTTTCGACTTAGTGGTGTTAAAAACGAGCAATGTACGTTAAATATTACTAATGTAAAAAGTGCCGCTTATCCCCCTGGGTTTGAAAATTATCGTGTGCTTTATTCATATGATAGAAAAGAGTGGTACCGTCATTCTACTAATCTAAAAGCTGATGTATTGAGCATCGTTTTCACCTCTAAACATGATGCAGTCTATTTTGCCTATTTCATTCCCTACTCCATGGAACGCCACCACGATCTTATTGCGAATGCCTTAAGCCATGAACATTGCTCTCATGAGACGATAGGAAAAACGCTTGATGGGCAGGATATGGACCTGCTCTGCTTTTCAACAGCGGATACTAACCGCAAGAAAAACTGCTGGCTTATTGCCCGACAACATCCGGGTGAAACCATGTCGGAATGGTGGATGGAAGGTTGTATCGAACAGCTTCTCGATACCACAGATTCACAAACTCAACGTGTTCTTGATAAGTGTAATGTATTTCTAATTCCCAATATGAATCCTGACGGCAGTCGACGAGGGCATCTACGAACAAATGCTGCTGGCAATAATCTGAATCGTGAATGGCAAAGCCCATCACTTGAAGGAAGTCCGGAAGTGTTTTTTGTGAAAGAAAAAATGTCAGTGACTGGCGTAGATTTTCTGTTGGATGTGCACGGAGACGAAGCACTTCCTTATTGTTTTATTGCTGGCACAGAAGGCTTAACGGGCTGGAGTAAAAGTCGACAAGCACAACTGGATTTTTATAAGAACCGTCTCGCCGAAGTTAATACAGATTTTCAAACCATAAAAGGTTATCCATCCAAAGCTGCTGGACAAGCAAACATGACTATGAGTACTGCACAAATTGCAGATCTACATGACTGCTTGGCAATGACTTTAGAAATGCCATTCAAAGACACTACCGCAACACCAGATGAGAAATATGGCTGGTCAACTTTGCGTTGCAAACGACTGGGTCATTCTTGCTTAAAAGTAATGGAAGAGTTTATCGGACACTTTCTTTGACAGAAATACCCGTTTAGCGGATAGGGGATTTATGACATCTAGTAGGTATAGGAATGCTAACTGTCGCAAACAGTCTGATTAAATTGTCACTTTTCGTTACGCTGTGTAGAATGCCGTCTTGCTTGAAAACCGCCAGCTTAAACCTTATTTAAGTCATCATATTTTACAGAATAATCAATACACTATTTTTAGCACTTAGGTACGCACTATGGGACGTATAGCGAAGTTTATCGGAGTTTTATTAGTCAGCATTATCAGCTCTACTGCCAGTTATGGAGACGACTTAGTCACTATTCTGAATTTAGCGCTGGAAAACGATCCTACGTTAAGACAAGCCAAAGCTAACTATCGGGCTAATCGAGAAACTATGGTGCAAAGCAGATCTACTCTGCTGCCATCATTTGGGCTTCAAGCTGCTACAACGCGCTTAACTTCAGGGCCTACTGATTCTCGCTATCTCAATATTCCAGATCCAATCTCAGGGAATCTTGTTAGTACCAGAATCATTGACGATCACAGTTTCCGTCCGGGAATTAATAACCACAACTGGGGAATTGGACTGAATCAAAGCGTTCTGAATCTTTCTAACTGGTATAATTTCCAAAGCTCCCAAGCAAGCGATCGTGCTGCTGCTGTAAATCTTGCTGCACAAGAACAAGATTTGATAATGCGTGTTGCTATGGCTTACTTTGATGTGCTCCGTGCACAGGAATTACTCGAAACCAATCTGCAAGAAGAAGAAGCTGCACAAACTTCCTTACAGCAAACCCAACAACGCGAGGCTGTTGGTTTGGTAGCAATTACAGATGTCTATGATGCGCAAGCTGCGTTTGATTTAGCTCGCAATACCACAATCCTACAAAGAGATTTCTTGCAGGCCCGTTTTGAAGCATTGGAAGCATTGACTGGCCAAGCTCACCCCAACGTAGATGAGCTCAGAGAAGATTTCCCAATTGTCGAAGTCGAAGGCAACTTACTCGAATGGGAAAACCAGTCCGACGATAATAGTTTAGCTGTTGCTGCTGCAGAATTTAATCTAACTGCTTCGCGCAAAAATTTGAGCGCGCGAAAATCAGAACATCTTCCAACTCTAGATATTTCCGCCTTTTACGGACACGTTGTCACCGCTCCTATTGTCAACCAAGGTATTGAAATCGGTGGAGGTGCTAGTGATCGTTCACAGTTAGCCTTGAACTTATCAATTCCAATTTACTCGGGTGGCGCAACCAGATCTCGTCGTCGAGCAGCAGAGTATCAAGTTATTGCTGCTCAAGAGTCATTAGAATTTACCAAACGACAATTGACACAAAACATTCGCAATGCCTATCGTCGGGTCAATACAGATGTACTCGTTATTGCCCAACGTCAGCAATCTATTACTTCTGCGCAGAGCGCGCTAGATGCCACTGAGCTAGGCGCTGAAGTTGGAACTCGTAATATCGTTGAAGTTTTATTAGCACGAGAAAATTTGTACCGTGCACTGCGTCTTTATGCTGATGCGCGTTTTGATTATGTAATTGATAGTTTGGTACTGAAACAGGTTTCGGGAATCCTGACCCCTCAGGATGTATTAGATCTTAATGAATGGCTAGCAGAAGAAACCTAATAGGGCTTGATTAACAATCAAAATTCAGCAGTTAAAAAAGCCACGATCTGGGTAGCTTTTTTGTGCCGACAAAAAAGTAGTAAAAATGAGCTTCATAATTCATGCGAATTGCGGCTCTGAGTTCCTAACCAAGTTATAATATGGCTATGAGCGAAATCGATTTTTCTAAACTCGCAGCAGACATCAAAGATTGGGCTAGGGATCTAGGTTTTCAAGAGACTGCGATTACTGACATAGACCTAGAAGAATACCAGTCACTTCTAAAATCTTGGATAGAAAATGACTATCATGGCGCTATGGATTACATGGCCCGCAACCAAGATAAACGCTGCAATCCGGGCCAGTTGGTTCCTGGAACCATTCGGGTTGTTTGCGTGCGCATGGATTATTCTTTAGAGAAAGAAAATTCATTTTCACCTCTTTCCAAACGCAATATTGCCTATATCTCCCGCTACGCTCGAGGACGGGATTACCACAAACTAATTCGTAAAAGGCTGCAACAACTTGCGCATAAAATCCAAATCACAGTTGGAGAGTTTGGTTATCGTGCTTTTGTTGATAGTGCTCCAGTCCTAGAAAGAGCCCTTGCCGAAAAAGCAGGTTTAGGATGGATTGGCAAAAATACAATGCTACTGAATAAGGAGGCAGGTTCCTGGTTTTTCCTGGGCGAACTTTTTACTGACCTGCCGCTGCCCATTGATAACGCAGTGACTCATCACTGTGGGAGTTGCAGTGCTTGCTTGGATATTTGTCCAACTAAAGCCTTTGTGGGGCCAAATATTTTAGATGCCAAGCGTTGTATATCTTACTTAACAATCGAACTAAGAGAAGCTATTCCCGAAGAATTTAGGAAAGCGATGGGTAATCGAGTATTTGGATGTGATGATTGTCAACTCGTGTGCCCCTGGAATAAATTTACCAATGAAACGGCTGAAGATGAATTTAAGCCAAGACATAATTTTGATGATGTTGCGCTCACTATACTTTTCATGTGGAGCGAAGAAGAATTTCTCACGAATACTTCAGGCTCTGCGGTTCGAAGAATAGGTTATGAATGCTGGCAACGGAATTTAGCAATCGGTCTGGGGAATGCAGAGTCCAGTGATGAAGTAATGAATGCTCTACAGAGCGGAATAAACAATTCTTCGGAGATGGTTAGAGAACATGTTAGATGGGCGCTAGATCAACATCAAAAGGCTCAATAGCTGCAATTGCGCTTCCTTATGCGTCTATAAAGTGCTCTCGATAATAAACAAGTTCAATAACGGAATCTTTTATATCATCCATGGCGATGTGGGTTCCCTTCTTTACCAAGCCCTCAAGTATTTCTGGTTTCCATCTGCGTACAAGTTCTTTAACGGAACTCACATCTAAATTCCTATAATGGAAAAAGTCTTCAAGTTCTGGCATATAATTGGCGAGGAAGCGACGATCCTGACAGATGCTGTTGCCACACATTGGTGATGCTCCTTTATCAGAATACTGGACTAAAAATTCTATCGTTTGTCGCTCGGCTTCTTTGTCATCTATTCTACTATTCTTAACTTTTTCTATAAGTCCAGTTTTACTATGATGTCGCTGGTTCCAATCATCCATTCCGTCCAAAAGCTCGTCACTTTGCCTCACAGCCAAATTAGGACCTTCAGCAATAATATTAAGATTTGCGTCAGTGATCAATGTAGCTATCTCTAGGATTCGATCTGCATTAGGGGCTAATCCCGTCATTTCTAAATCGATCCAAATCAAATTCAGTTTTTTGTCCATGCTAAAAAATCAATTGCCTTTGAGTCAAAATATTGTAGCAAAGCTTCAATCAAGCGAATATGTAATAATCATATCCTTTATGACTACCCTTTTGTTCACTAACTGGCAATGAGTAAGAGACGCCTCAGCAAACAACAACGACTTCGCATTGCTGAAAATCAGCAAAACGAACTTAGCAGCGCTGACAAAGGTTCCCCAATAAATGAGCCCGGTTACAACGGCAGAATCATTAGCCATTATGGACAACAATTAGACGTTGAAGTATTGACGGGGGAGAACTCCGCAGCAACTATTCGCTGTCACCAGAGAGCGAATCTTCCCCCTCTAGTCACAGGCGATTTGGTTCTTTGGGAACAAGATACAGAAGAAGCAGGGGTGATTGTTGCAACAGCTAAACGCAAGAACGTTTTTGCGCGACCTGATTCCCAAGCCAAACTCAAACCGTTAGCCGCAAACGTCGATTATGTGCTGGTGGTTTTTGCTGTTGTGCCAGAACCATTCCTTAATTTTATTGATCGATATTTGGTGGCAATTAATAGCCTCGGCCTTGAGCCTCTCTTAGTTCTGAATAAAGTTGATTTACTTAGTACCATTCCTAGTGAGCAAATCGCCAACATGCTGTCAATTTATCGTGGTTTAGGTTATCCAGTATTTGAGGTTTCAGCCCTTCAGGGCACCGGGATAGCAGCATTGCAGGCCAATCTCAGGAATAAAATCGCGGTTCTTGTTGGTCAGTCGGGCGTTGGCAAATCCTCATTAGTGAACCGTTTAGGTCATGACCATCTGGCAGATGTGGGAGATTTATCAAAATCTAAATACAAGGGTACCCATACCACGACAACGTCACGTCTATTCCATTTGCAGGATTTTGACCTCATCGATTCACCGGGAATAAGAGAATTCAGCCTCGGCCATATGGACGCAGATTCAGTTCTCGCTGGTTTCCTTGAACTTAGGTGCTGCGCGGCGGAATGTAAATTTCGCGATTGCAGTCATAGCAGTGAACCCGGTTGCGCAATTCAAGCTGCAATCGAAAATGGCAATGTTACTGCGGATCGATTCGAAAGCTTTCAAAGTATTCTGAAGTCCATGGAATAATTCGTTAATAAAAAGAGGTTTAAAGTAAGATGACGGTTGAAAAACACTCGCTATTGGAATGTAAATAATTAGCACAATGAATACTATTCCCTGTCCATTCTTATTAGTAGAACCAGAAGATCTTGCTACAAAACTGCCGTCAAAAGAACTTCTTATTATTGCAGTTTGCTCTGAAAAGGTCTTTTCTGAAGGGCATCTTCCGGGCGCGATACTTGTCCAACCAAGAGAGCTCGTCTGTGGAGTAAAACCTGCTACTGGAAAACTTCCATCACAAGAGTCCTTAGACAGATTATTTTCCCGAATTGGCCTAAATCATGACAAACATCTAATTGCCTATGATGATGAAGGGGGGGGTTGGGCAGGTCGGTTATTGTGGACTCTCGATGTGGTTGGGCATTCGTCCTACTCTCTTTTGAACGGTGGGCAAATATCCTGGGCTCAAGCTGGGCTCCCACTTCCAACCGAAGTGGTATCTCCAACACCATCTGAGTTTCATTGTATGATTGATAAAAGTTTCATTGCGGAGCTCGACGAGGTAATTGCTAGCATAGAAAATAATGATGTCATTGTGTGGGACGCTCGGGCAAAAGAAGAATACGAAGGTTCAAAGATCACAGCTTTAAAAAATGGCCACATTCCCGGCGCCGTGAATCTTGATTGGCTTGATGTCATGGACCGTGACAATGACTTAAAACTTAAGTCACTGGATTTATTAAGACAACAGTTGGCATCTATCGGAATAACTCCAGGTAAAAAAGTTATTACTCATTGTCTTAGTCATCACCGTTCTGGGCTCACTTATTTTGTCGGCAAGCTTTTAGGTTTGGATATTCAGGCTTATGACGGTTCCTGGTCAGAATGGGGTAACCACCCCGAGACGCCTTTTGAAGTATAACTATTTTTTAGAATCGGTAAATGTCTAACCTGCTTGCACTAATACAGTATCTATTACCCCACCATTTGTTATCGCGCTGCGCTGGATTTCTTGCTGAAGGCTCGCTGCTTAAAAATTTTCTTATCCGCAACTTTATTCGCCACTATGAGGTGGACATGAATGAAGCGGTGATCTCCGATCCGCTGGAATACCCAAATTTTAATAGCTTTTTTACGCGAGAGCTTAGAGCCTGTACACGCCCAATAGCAAGTGATGAAGACGCCATAGTTAGCCCTGCCGACGGCACAATAAGCGCGCTGGGGCTAATTAATGATAAGCAGATTCTGCAGGCCAAAGGCAGAGACTACTCAGTAACGGATTTGTTAGGCGGTGATCAACAATTAGCAGATGAATTTCGAAATGGCACTTTTGCCACAGTCTACTTGTCTCCTAGAGATTACCACCGAGTGCATATGCCATTATCTGGACAACTTCAAAAGCTAGTCTACGTTCCAGGACGGCTGTTTTCCGTTAACCAAGCAGCTGCAAAAGCTGTTCCGAATCTGTTCGCTCGCAACGAGAGGGCAATATGTGTATTCAACACAGAAGCCGGGCCAATGTGCGTAGTATTAGTAGGTGCCATGATAGTAGCTGGTATCGAAACAGTTTGGGGAGGTCAAGTTTGTCCAAGCATCGGTAGTCGCACTATTCGACAAACTAAGTATTTAGAAAAGGAACCACCAATTCAACTTGCTACCGGAGCGGAACTAGGGCGGTTTAAATTAGGTTCCACCGCAATTGTTTTATTTCCTCCAGAAGCAATCGAGCTAGATCAAAATTTACGAGCTGATAGCGTTGTAAAAATGGGGCAACGAATAGCGAGTCGAGTACGACATTCATAGAAAACTACAATCAAAAATCGATTAGGATGACACTATGTCACAAGATAATTTAAAAAAAGCAGCCGCAAGAGAAGCTTTTGAATATATCGAATCACTGCTTGAAGACGACTCAATCGTAGGAATAGGAACAGGATCAACTGCCAATTTTTTTATTGAAGAATTAGGCGCGATCGCTCAAAAAATTGAGGGCACGGTAGCAAGCTCTAAAGAGTCAGCAAAGAGACTTAAAGAACTCAATATTCCAGTGTTTGACTTAAACAGTGTTGGCGAGGTTTTTGTTTATGTAGATGGAGCAGATGAATCTAACGAACATTTGCAATTGATCAAAGGAGGTGGCGCAGCACTGACTCGAGAGAAAATAATTGCCGCTGCTGCAACGGAGTTCTTATGCATTGCTGATGAATCAAAGTTAGTATCAATCTTAGGTACGTTTCCCCTGCCGGTGGAAGTCATTCCGATGGCAAGAAGTTATGTCGGGAGACAGATAGTCAAGCTCGGTGGCGATCCGGTGTTTAGGGAAAACTGTGTGACCGATAATGGCAATCACATATTGGATATTTTTAATTTAGAGATTTTGGATCCAAGAAAATTAGAGAATGAACTCAACCAAATTACTGGTCTGGTAACCAGTGGTTTATTTGCAAAAAGACCGGCAGATCGACTATTTCTTGGCACAGCCACGGGGGTCAAGACTGTAGAATCCTGGAATACTTCGGGTGATTCAGTTCACCTTTAGAATAAGATAAATAGGAAAGTGTTGATCTTAAATTGTACGAAGTCGTAATACTTTTGACTTCTCCTTGACCAATTCTCTCAAGCAATAATTATTCTGGTAGGGGTCGGCATCGGCGCTGAACTTTCTTATAACGGAGTAACGTTCTCTGCTTGTGGCCCTTTTTGACCCTGACTTACTTCCATGGTCACTTTTTGCCCTTCATGAAGAGTCCTTCTTCCAGAGCCGTTAATGGCACTAAAATGCACGAATACATCTTTACCACCTTCTTGCTCAATAAAGCCGAATCCTTTCTCATCGTTAAACCACTTAACGGTACCCTCTGCTGTGTCTGACATATTTCTCTCGTACTAAATATAAATTGGAAACTTGAACTATGTTTAAGTAATTCAGCGATCTATAACGACCGCAAAAATAGTTTACGCTGTAAATCTAGCAGATGGAAACAAGAATTGTTTTAAATTGTAACGGATAAAATGAAGCATTTTGTGTGCCCAAATCTTCCTGTAGCGCTTGTCATCCGGTCGTTTAGTTCTACAAATCGATCAGTTTCCCAGGGTTCATAATATTTTTTGGATCGAACACTTGCTTTATCGCCTTCATATAATCTAACTCTTCTGGTCCACGAGAATAATGGAGAAAGGGTTTTTTCAGCATGCCGATTCCGTGTTCGGCAGAAATGCTTCCACCAAATTTTCTCACTAGACTGAACACCCGTTCTGAAACCTCATCACACTTTTTATAGAAATCTTCGATAGCAAGGTTAGCGGGCTTCAATATATTTAAGTGTAAATTGCCGTCGCCAATATGCCCGAACCAGATTATTTCAAAGTCAGGGTAAGCCTCCGATACCAAGGCCTCTGCCGCTTCTAGAAAACTTGGAACTTGGGAAACCTTCACCGAAATATCGTTTTTATAGGGGGTAAACTTAGAAATAGTCTCGGAGATATCCTCTCGCAGACACCAAAGGCTATTAGCTTGGCCAGCGCTCTGACTAATTATGCCGTCTGATATCCATCCTTGTTCCAAACAATGTTCGAATAACTCTATGGCATCTTTGATATCTTGTTCAGCCACTTTTTCAAATTCAATGAGCACATAGAACTCTGAAGGCGATTCAAATGGCCGTTGCAGACCTTTTTCTTCTACTACATGTTCCATAGCTTTGTCAGAGAAAAACTCAAAGGCGGTCAGCTTCATCCTCTTTTGAAATGCTTTGAGCACTTCCATGGTCTCCGCCATGCGCTCAACACCCAATAACAAAACCGCAGGGTCATTAGGCTTGGAACACAACGCAAGCGTTAGTTCGACAATAAATCCTAGTGTGCCTTCTGAGCCAATGAACAAATGACGAAAATCATAGCCAGTCGCATTTTTTGTCAGGCCACGATTAAGATCAAGCAGTTGGCCTGTGCCAGTGACAACCTTCATACCAAGAATCCAGTTTCGAGTCATGCCATAACGAATCACTTTGATCCCGCCGGCATTGGTCGCGACATTGCCACCTAACTGACTCGACCCTGAAGAAGCAAAATCAATTGGATAAAAAAGCTCTTTATCAGTAGCAAATTGCTGAAGCTGTTCCGTAATAACTCCAGGCTGACAGATCACCTGCCTATCCACAGCGTCAAAACTAAGAATTTTGTTCATCCGATCGAATGATACGACGAGTTCTTGTTTCTCAGCGACTGCTCCACCACTCAATCCAGTTCGACCTCCGGATGGAACCAGGGCAACTTCACTTTCATGAGCAAGTTTTACAATGTCTTGTACGTGTTCGATGTTACTCGGAAACACAATAGCAGTTGGGTCAGGCTCGCAGGCTTTAGTCCAATCTTTGCCGAAGTGGTTCAGATCAACACTATCAGTTTTCACGGCATCGACACCGACGATTTCAGCGAGCTGATCGACCAGCCCCATGGTGGTGCTATTCATTGATGAATCCCTGTTCAATAGGCTGCTGGAACTTAAACGCTAAAAAAATGGCGCGGGGATCAGTCATAACTGAGTCTTTTTTTAGCAGTACTCAATCCGCTAGCAGATTGATTAGCGAAAAGACATGTTCACGATAATCTTTAGATTCGTTAACTAAATGATGCATGCCTCCATTAACTAAGTAAACTTTAGAGCCTATGAATTTTTCCTCTATTTTTTTAATGTTGTATTTCCAATCGACAGTCTCATCAGCAGTTCCTTGAATAATACTGAATTTCTGAACTTTTGTAGGAAACTCAGCGAATCGTTTTTGATAGTCCACCATTGCCAGTAGCCAGTCGACTGGAAGATTTTTGCTTTGTAAGCTATCGCTAGTACGCAGAAAATCTAGGAATTCTTGGTCATGACTATTGGTTGAAAAATTTCTTTTCATTGATGAAAAAAAACAGCTCACTAAAGGAAAAAGAAATCGCATAGCATTCCATTTTCGAGGATACAAAAGTGGGGCGAGCAAAATAATGTGGTCAAAGTCTTGAGGAGGAAATATCTTTTCAATAATACAATTTATTAATACTGCTGCTCCCATGCTTTGCCCGATAGCGAACCGGGGCTTATTAATCAGTTGTTTTCCCGCTTCAGTAACACAACTTAGAAACGCCTCTGAGTATTGATTGAAGGACTCAATACTTGAAAGTTTACCGCTAGACAATCCATGTCCAGGCAGATCGAATACAACTACTGCTAAACCATGCATCAAACAATATTTAATTAAATCTCCATAAAGTCCTGCATGATCGAAGTAACCATGAACAAGAAAGACAGTGCCACGTTGACGCTTAATAGAAACTGAAAAATACTGACAAACTAGTTGGAAACGGCTACTTTCGATAATGCCAATACGATGAGATTCCAAATGCGAACTCTGATTAAAGCGCAAACCATAGTGGTCACTATAGGCGATGGCTAAAGAGCTAAGATTGGAAGGACCAGCAAATTCTATAGGACCTAGATTAGCTCTGAGTTCAACTGCGTCGTCTCTCGAAAACATTGCCAATCATCGACTAGGTAAAAGATTTCACTTTAAGCAACGTTGGCATAGCGCTGATACATTTCCTCCAAGCTGTAAACTTTCTTAATCTTCGAAGCTTGCCCCGCAGCACCAAATGCTTCCAGTCGTGCTTTAACGATATTTTTCATCGCTTTCATGGTTGGAATGAGAAACTTACGTGGATCGAATTCTGATTTGTTTTCTGCAAGAAATTTTCTTGCAGCTCCCGTAGAAGCGAGTCGTAAATCTGTATCAATATTTACTTTTCTCACTCCGTGACGAATACCTTCTTGAATTTCTTCCACAGGCACTCCATAGGTTTCAGGAATTTCCCCACCAAATTCATTTATTATTGCTAGCCACTCTTGAGGCACAGACGACGAACCATGCATAACCAGGTGCGTGTTTGGAATTCTTGTATGAATTTCTTTAATTCGCTCAATCGCTAATATGTCACCAGTGGGTGGACGGCTGAATTTGTAGGCGCCATGACTGGTTCCAACAGCAATCGCCAACGCATCTACTCCTGTGGCATTAACAAAATCCGAGGCTTCCTCAGGATCAGTCAACAATTGCGACATAGATAATTTACCTTCCGCACCAATGCCGTCCTCTTCACCTGCCATACCAGTCTCCAATGAACCAAGGCAGCCAATCTCACCTTCAACCGAGACACCACAAGCGTGAGCCATATCTACGGTGGCTTTGGTCACGCTGACATTATAGTCAAAATCCGTAGGCGTCTTGCCGTCTTCTGCTAAAGAACCATCCATCATCACAGAGGAAAACCCCAATTGGATAGAGCGCTGGCAGACGGCTGGTGATACACCATGGTCCTGATGCATTACGATAGGAATATGAGGAAATTCTTCGATGGCACCTTGAATTAGATGCTTAAGAAAGTTTGCTCCCGCATATTTTCTCGCGCCGGCTGAGGCTTGCAAGATGACAGGGCTATTAGCTTCATCTGCTCCTTCCATGATGGCACGAATCTGCTCTAAATTATTGACGTTGAATGCGGGAACACCGTAGTTATTTTCCGCTGCGTGATCGAGTAATTGTCTTAAACTAATAAGAGCCATGGCTTTGCCTTTTGTCTTCTGACTATAAATTAATAGCTGTTTCTAATGCAGTAAGTTTAATTATTTTCGGGCAAAGCTTAAATGCCTTTGCCTTTTTTTTTCAGTAGCTCCACAGCGGGAAGATTGGCTCCCTGGACATACTCAAGAAACGCACCGCCCCCCGTTGAAATATAGGTAATTGCGTTAGTTACCTTAAACTTATCAATAGCAGCAATCGTCTCTCCACCCCCGGCAATAGAGAAACCCTGATTATGGGCCACTGCAAGAGCTATTTGTTCCGTACCATTAGCGAACTGCTCAAATTCAAAAACGCCCACGGGACCATTCCAGATAACAGTCTTTGTAGCAGCAATAATATTACTTAAGTTTGCTGCGGTTTCTGGGCCTATATCAAGAATTAAATCATCAGCAGCAACGTCTTTGACTGACTTTACCTTGGCAACAGCTTCTGCGCTGCATTCCTTGGCGACAATCACATCGGTGGGCAAAGGAATTTCAGTATTCCGCATCAACTGCTTTGCGGTTGACACTAAGTTAGGTTCACACAATGAATTACCAATATCATATCCAGCCGCCAGTAAAAATGTATTAGCGATACCCCCGCCCACGATTAGCTGGTCGACTTTAGTAGCCAATGTTTTTAAAACTTCGAGTTTGCTCGAAACCTTAGCGCCTCCAACAATTGCTAGCATTGGTCGTTCTGGATTGGAAAGCGATTTTTCTAAGGCATCCAGCTCGCGAGACAATAAAGGGCCGGCGCAAGCTAAGGGCGCATATTCGGCGACACCATGCGTGCTCGCTTGAGCACGATGAGCTGTTCCAAATGCATCCATTACGAACACATCGCAAAGTGAAGCGTATTGCCTGGCCAATATTGCATCGTTAGATTTCTCACCAATATTTGTTCGCACATTTTCTAGCAGCAAGACCCCTTGCTCATTTTGTAATTGGCTATTATCCAAGTAGTTTGTGATTAAACTTACGGGAGTTTTTAGCAGATTACACAGGTGTTCAGCTACTGGAAGCATGGAAAATTCTTCCTGCTCTTCGATGGGCACTCCCTCTTTGGGCCGGCCTAGGTGTGACATGATGATCACCTGTTTGGCCGACGCTTTAGCTAATTCAATAGTCGGGAGAGCGGCTACTATCCTAGTTTCATTGGCTACCTTACCAGCGCTCAGAGGGACATTAAGGTCTTCTCGAATGAGAACTCTTTTATTCACCAGGTCTAGATCTTCCATGCGCAAAAAAGTCATCTAACTGCCTTTCTCTGGTTGCGTTTCATTTGACTTCCTAGAAAGGTATTGGGCGACATCTAACATACGATTGGCGTAAGCCCATTCATTATCAAACCAGACTAATAGCTTAACCAATTTTGCCCCAGCTACTCGAGTTTGACTTAGATCGACAATTGCCGAACGCGGGTCATGATTGAAATCACAAGATGCGAGTGGTTCGGTGGTCACTCCTAATACATTGGGTAGCAATAATTCACTAGCTTCAACCAAAGCCTGATTGACTCTCGATAGGTCTGTCGCACTTTTTACGGACACTGTTAAATCCATTGCCGAAACATTCACCGTTGGAACCCTTATCGCTTGGGCTTTTAGCAGGCCAGTGAGTTGCGGAAGAATTCTTTCAATACCTTTTGCTAGCTCGGTGTCCACCGGGATCATCGATTGCATAGCACTTCGCGTACGACGCAAATCATTATGGTGATAACTGTCAATAATTGGCTGATCATTCATGGCCGAATGAATAGTCGTGATAACCCCTGAATCAACGCCAAACTTATCATCGAGAGTTTTGAGAACCGGAACTATACAATTCGTAGTGCAACTGGCATTGGAAATTATTGTTGCCGATGCATCCAATGACTCATGGTTGATGCCATAAACTAAGGTTGCATCGACATCACTTTCTGCAGGTTGAGAAAATAGTACTTTCCTTGCGCCCATCGCCAGATGCTGCTCGGCCATATTGCGGGAAGTGAAGGTTCCGCTGCATTCCATAACAAGATCGATAGCTAACTCTGCCCAAGGAAGATCTTTTAATCTCGATTGGCCGAATACGTGCAACACATCTTCATCAATGCGAAGTTTTTCTCCCTGCTCTTCGACGGTGCCCAAGAATCTACCATGGGTACTATCATAGCGTGTCAGGTGAGCAAGCGTTCTTAAGTCAGCGATATCATTGATCGCTACCAAGTTCAGATCAGCATAATCCGTAGATTCATAGAACGCACGAAGAACACAACGACCAATGCGGCCATAGCCATTAATAGCAATGCGATATGCCATGAGTTTTTCCGAACTGAATTAGCGCAAGAAGCCGCTAGTCAAAAGACTTGGCTACTGCAACAACATTGTCAGCAGTAAAACCAAAATGTTCCATTAGTACACCACCAGGTGCTGATTCACCGAAACGATCCATGCCAATTGCCTTCCCATCTAAGCCGATATATTTTGACCAATAAGTAGTCGACGCAGCCTCTACAGCAAGTCGTTTCCTCACAGCGGCAGGTAACACTTGCTCGCGGTAATCTGGATCTTGCTGGTCAAAAACATCGGCACTAGGCATAGAAACTAGTCTAGTTGCAACCCCATCTGCTTGCAGTTGCTTAGTGGCTTCGCGGCAAATTGCGACTTCAGAACCCGTCGCAATAATTATAACTTCCGGCTCAACTGCACAATCCTCAAGAATATAAGCGCCTCTAGCTATACTCTGAACTTGTTTCTTGTCGCGAGATTGATGGGATAGACCCTGACGGGACAATACCAACGCTGTAGGGCCATCGCTGTATTCCAAGGCTGACTTCCATGCAACGGCAGTTTCAACACTGTCACTAGGGCGCCAAACCGACAGGTTAGGGGTAACTCTTAATGCTGTTAATTGTTCGATCGGTTGATGAGTTGGGCCATCTTCACCCTGACCAATAGAGTCATGGGTATAAACCAAGATACTTCGCTGCTTCATCAAGGCAGCCATACGTGCTGCATTACGAGCATATTCCATAAATATCAAAAAGGTCGCTGAATAAGGAATAAAACCGCCGTGGAGTGCAATTCCAGAGGCAATAGCGGTCATACCGAACTCTCGAACACCATAATAGATGTAGTTACCATCTGAATGTTCTGAAATGGGAGAACTACCTGACCATTGGGTAAGATTAGATCCAGTTAGATCGGCGCTGCCGCCAATCAGTTCTGGCAATAAAGCGGCAAAGGCCTCAATACTATTCTGCGATGCTTTGCGGCTTGCAATACTCTCTTCCGCCTGCTGACATTGCTCAATATAATCGTTGGCTTTTTTCGAGAAATATCCTGGAAGCTCACCTTTTATCCGGCGCACCAGTTCCATAGCGAGTTCTGGGTGTTCTTCTTCATAGACAACCAGCTTTTCCTTCCAAGCAGATTCTGCGGTAAAGCCTTTTTCTCTGGCGTTCCACGCCTGCATTATTTCTTCTGGAACAATAAAAGGTGCATGTGGCCAATCCAATTTCTCGCGAACCGCTGCGACTTCATCATCACCAAGAGGCGCGCCATGAGTAGCCGCGGTGCCTTGCTTATTCGGTGAGCCAAATCCAATGATGGTTTTACAACTGATTAGTGTCGGTTTATTAGTTTCAGCTTTGGCTGCATCAATGGCAGCCTTAATAGCTATCGGATCATGACCGTCTGCTGAAAGCACCTGCCAACCATATGCTTCGAATCGTTTGCTAGTGTCATCGGTGAACCATTGGTCGATTTCACCATCAATAGAAATGCCATTGTCATCATAGATAACAATGAGCTTGCCGAGATTCAGCGTACCTGCTAACGAACTGACTTCATGGGAAATCCCTTCCATGAGGCAGCCGTCCCCAGTGAAAACATAAGTTTGGTGATCAATAATATTGTGGCCATCTCGGTTAAATTGCGCGGCAAGAGTTTTCTCAGCGATTGCCATTCCTACCGCGTTTGCCAGTCCTTGTCCCAGTGGGCCCGTAGTTGTCTCAACTCCGGGCGTATAGCCATATTCTGGATGGCCTGGAGTCTTCGAATCTAATTGGCGAAAGTTTTGAATCTCATCAATAGAAACATCATAGCCAGTTAAATGCAGGAGAGAGTAGATCAGCATGGATCCATGGCCATTTGAAAGTACAAATCGATCTCGATTGAACCACTGAGGATTACCTGGGTTGTGCACGAGATGTTCGCGCCATAGAACTTCAGCAATGTCTGCCATGCCCATAGGAGCACCTGGATGCCCAGACTTAGCTTTCTGAACTGCATCCATACTTAAAGCACGAATGGCATTTGCGCACTCTTTCTGCGAAACAGCGTTATCCGCCATTAACTGCTCTCCTAATAAATTCGAGATACCAACAGATCTCACTGAAATTCTTTATTCTATTTCTATCGCTGCAAGAGTCAGGAATTGCTCGACTGTGGCGATCGTAGACGGCCGCTATTTTCCCGCACCTGCAGCTAATATGCCACCGCGATTACCCCAATTTTTTACCGATTCTCTAACTCTTTGCCCTCGATATTCTGAGGGTCAATTCTATATCAATATATTTTGATATAGAATTGAATTTCGACTCAATTACTGCTAATGTGCCGATAATTCGAAAAAACTAATTCTTATGCAAACTGCACTTGCTAATAACAGCACCGCGAGCACTGTTGTGGCCTTAAAAAGCCTCACCGAGTTGAATAAAGCGCTCGGAGACAGCCTGCGCCTGCAAATCCTACGCCTATTGAAGAACGAATCGTTTGGTGTGTTGGAGCTTTGTCGTATTCTCGACATTCGACAATCTGCTCTGAGCCATCATTTGAAAATCCTTGCTACAGCACAATTGGTGTCGACACGGCGGGAAGGCAATTCAATTTTCTACCGGCGAACATTCCTGGCAGACGAGGACCCCTATCGGGAAATTAAAGAAAGCGTATTCGGTCAGGTTGATGAGCTCGCTATAGCAATGTCGACACAAAAGAAAATAAGTCTAATTCAATCAGAGCGCGCTCAACAATCTCTTAATTTTTTCAATAAAAACGCCAACAAATTTCATGAGCAACAAGGATTAATAGTTGCACATGATGAATATGGGTCCGTGCTGCACGATGTGATTGAAAGCCTTAGCTTGACTGAAAAAGCACGTGTACTTGAAGTCGGGCCTGGAGATGGACAGCTATTGGTCAAGCTGGCAGCGAAATTCAGAAAGCTCATTGCGTTAGATAATTCTGAAGAAATGTTAGAAAAGTCCAGACATGCAGTTAGTGCTGCAAATTTCCGCGACGTTGAATTTATTCTAGGGGACACAGCAGTTGCAAGAAAAAAAAATGTTATCAGCGATTTAATTATTTTCGACATGGTGTTGCATCATATTTCCTCCCCAGCAAAGACTTTCAGAGATGCAGCTGCTTTATTAAAAGAGAAAGGCCAATTGCTAATCGCTGAGCTGTCCACGCATGATCAAGATTGGGTAAGAGAATCCTGCGGAGATCTATGGCTTGGTTTTGACGAAAGCGATTTGAATCATTGGGCCAAAAAAGCTGGGCTCAAAGCCGGACAAAGTTCTTATTTAAGTTTACGTAACGGGTTTCAGATTCAAATTCGGGTCTTTACAAAATAATAAAGAACTAAATTAACTATTAGCAATAGTATTAAAGGAATAAAAATGGCAAATACAAGTTTATTTACCTCTGAATCAGTTTCAGAAGGGCATCCTGATAAAATGGCAGACCAGATTTCCGATGCAATCCTGGATGCACTTATTGCGCAAGACGAAAAATCTAGAGTTGCCTGCGAGACCATGATTAAGACTGGCATGGTAATTGTTGCTGGCGAGATAACCACCGAAGCTTTCGTTGATGTTGAAAATCTTGTTCGCGAAGTCATCAATGACATCGGCTACAACCATTCTGAAAGCGGTTTCGATAGCAACACTTGTGCAGTGCTTAATGCCATCGGCAGCCAATCGCCAGACATCGCAATGGGCGTTAATGAAACTAATGATCATGAACAAGGTGCTGGTGATCAGGGACTAATGTTTGGCTACGCGTCTAACGAAACCGACGTCTTGATGCCAGCACCAATTACCTATTCTCACCTATTGGTGGAGCGACAGTCCGAAGTGAGAAAAAATGGCACCCTGCCATGGCTTGAGCCAGACGCTAAAAGCCAATTAACCATGCGCTACGAAGATGGCAAACCAGTAGGTATCGAGGCAGTAGTACTATCTACTCAGCATCGCGATTCAATATCCTTAGAGAACTTGCGTGAAGCAGTCATGGAAGAAATTATTAAGCCTGTGCTGCCAGCGGAATGGATTAACGAAAATACCAAATACTTTATTAATCCTACTGGTCGCTTTGTAATTGGTGGGCCACATGGAGATTGTGGTTTAACAGGGCGCAAAATCATTGTTGATACTTACGGTGGAATGGCTCGCCATGGAGGAGGAGCATTTTCCGGCAAGGATCCTTCCAAAGTTGATCGCTCTGCCACTTATCTCGCTCGGTATGTTGCCAAGAATCTTGTTGCAGCCGGTATTGCGGAACGCTGTGAACTGCAACTCTCTTATGCTATCGGTGTGGCTGAACCCACTTCCATAAGTATCGAAACATTTGGGACCGGAAAAATCAGCGATGAGAAAATTGTCGAGCTAGTGCGCAATCACTTCGAACTTAGACCGAAAGGTCTGATCGATATGCTGGATTTATTAAAGCCTATCTATCGTCAAACAGCAGCTTACGGACATTTCGGTCGCAAAGGCGCTAATTTTACCTGGGAAAGAACAGACAAAGCGGACGCACTAAAAAGTGATGCGGGCCTATAACTTACTTAACATTGGAGCAAACTATGAACACCCTATCTGTACCTGAGCAAGTTTCAGCTTCTAAGGATTATAAAGTCGCTGACATGAGTCTTGCCGAATTTGGTCGCAAGGAAGTTACTCTCGCTGAAGCAGAAATGCCGGCGTTGATGTCTTTGCGTGGAAAGTACGAAGGAGAGCAACCTCTCGCTGGAGCAAAAATTCTCGGCTGTATTCACATGACTGTGCAAACCGCTGTGCTTATCGAAACTTTAACGGCTTTAGGTGCCGAAGTGCGATGGTCGTCTTGCAACATCTTTTCTACTCAAGATCATGCTGCCGCGTGCATTGCTGCGGCTGGTGTTGCTGTTTATGCCTGGAAAGGGCAAACAGAAGAAGAGGGCACATGGTGTATTGAGCAAACTATCTTAAAAAACGGCGTTCCCTGGGACGCTAATATGATTCTCGATGACGGTGGTGATCTGACTGGCATGGTGCATGAAAAGTATCCTGGCATGCTTGATCAGATCCACGGTATTACAGAGGAAACAACTACAGGTGTGCATCGTCTTCTGGAAATGATAGAAGAAGGGTCTCTAAAAGTTCCTGCTATTAATGTCAACGATTCCGTAACGAAGTCGAAGAACGATAATAAGTATGGTTGTCGTCACAGTCTCAACGATGGCATCAAGCGTGGCACCGATATGCTGCTTGCAGGCAAACATGCTTTGGTCGTCGGCTATGGTGATGTTGGTAAAGGCTCTGCCCAGAGCCTGCGCCAAGAAGGCATGATTGTTCGAATAGCAGAGATTGACCCAATCTGCGCAATGCAGGCCTGTATGGATGGATATGAAGTTGTTTCACCTTATGTTAATGGTAATAACTCCAGCGGTGCAGATGGGATCGATGCACGTCTACTCGGCAAGCTTGATTTGATTGTTACCGCTACTGGTAACGTAAATGTTTGCGATCAGTACATGTTAGATAAAACTAAAGCTGGCGCTATTATCTGTAATATCGGGCATTTCGATAACGAGATAGACACTGCTTACATGCGTGAAAACTGGGAATGGGAAGAAATAAAACCGCAGGTTGATAAAATTTATCGTAGTGGAAAGTCCAACAAAGATGATTATCTGATCTTGTTATCCGAAGGTCGCCTAATTAACCTAGGCAATGCCACTGGTCACCCTTCGCGAATAATGGATGGTTCGTTTGCGAATCAGGTACTAGCACAGATGTTTCTTTTTGATCGCAAGTTTGCAGACATGTCAAAGGAATCTAAAAAATCTGGCATTACTGTGGAAGTGCTCCCCAAACATTTAGACGAAGAAGTAGCTGCACTGATGGTTGCTGGTTTTGGCGGTGTTCTTACTAAATTAACAGCAGACCAAGCCAGCTACATCAATGTCGCAGTCGATGGTCCCTTTAAAAGTGACTCTTACAAGTATTAATTAGGGCTAAAGGGTTAATTTACAGGATATGAGCTCTACCGAACCAAACAAGTATAGTATTGAGTTTTACCCTCCGCGGACTGCAGAAGGTGAAGCAAAGCTAGATATGGTTCACGCGCAACTAGCGAAGCTTAATCCTGATTTTTTTTCTGTTACCTATGGTGCTGGAGGGTCAACAAAAAAGGGGACTCAGCAAATTGTTCTGCGCTATAAGACGGCGGGTTCAAATGTTGCACCTCATCTCTCTTTTGGGGGTACCGATGAGAATGAGGTTAGAGCGCTACTCTCGCGCTATAGAGAAACCGGCGTTGACCGCATAGTAGCCCTAAGAGGAGACTTACCTTCCGGAGTGGCTGCACATCATCGCTTTGCAAGTGAGTTAGTGGCTTTCATCCGAAAAGAAACAGGCGATCATTTTCATATCGATGTTGCCTGTTATCCAGAAACCCACCCTGACTCGAAGAGTTACGCATCAGATATTGACTATTTCAAAACAAAAGTTGATGCTGGCGCAAATTCAGCTCTTACTCAATATTTCTACAACCCCGATGCCTATTTTCGCTTTGTTGATTATTGCCAGGACCGAGGTATAGACATACCAATCGTGCCAGGCATTATGCCAATTACAAATTTTGAGAATCTTTCGCGTTTCAGTGCGACTTGCGGTGCGGAAATTCCACGCTGGTTGCGCAGCCAACTCGAATGTTTCGGTGATGACAAGGATGGCATGCGTGAATTTGGCATCGATGTAGTTACCGAGCTGTGTGACGATCTACTCAGTGGAGGTGCTCCTGGTTTACATTTCTATTCGATGAACCTCTCTCGAACTGTTACTCAAATCTGGAATAATCTTTCAATCTCCAATGGCAAAAGCTGACTAAAAGCGTCGGCTTAAAAAATCTGTATTATGCGAGTCTCAAGAATTTACTACGATGAGAAGTTAGTATCCGGTGCTTCTATACAATTGGATGGCGAAATAGCCCATTACTTGATTAATGTGCTGCGGCTTAAACCTGACAATGAGATTAATTTGTTTAATGGAGACACAGGCGAGTTTCGCGGAGTTATTGCCTCTGGATCAAAAAAAGAAGTTATAGTTAATATTAATGAACAGCTATCGAAGCCATCAAGAAGCCCCCTATATCTTCATTTAGCTCTTAGCCTTTCCAAAGGTGATCGTATGGATTATGCGATACAGAAATCTGTTGAATTGGGCGTTGCTGAAATTACTCCACTTTATACTGAATTTAATGAGGTTAGATTCAAAGATATAACTCGCCTACAAAAAAAGCTTGTACACTGGCAAAAAATAGCAATCGCTGCCTGTGAACAATGCGGAAGCCATGGGCCACCAACAATAAACAGCCCAATAGCGCTATGCGAGTTCTTAAAAAAGGAATCCACTGCGAGTCGATTAGTGCTCGACAAATCTGGCGACAATAGCTTATCGGAAATCAAAAAGTCAGAAGCTATTGAATTGGTGGTTGGTCCCGAAGGTGGCCTTTCCGCTTTTGAGTTAAAGAACCTAAAATCTCAAGGATATAAAGTCATTAATATGGGGCCCAGAATACTCCGCACTGAAACTGCACCTATCGCAGCTTTAGCGATATTGCAAAGTGTCTACGGTGATATGTAGCATTTGTTTGTTGTATCTGATTCAAGTACATGCAGCAGGCCAACACAGAGCGCCGGATGTGAATCTCCAATAATTTCAGCCCTGGTTTCTGTCCAAAAATTAAAAGTAGTATTTTTCCAGATCAACACTCATTTTTCTCAAAATGACTTTTTTTACCACAGAAGAAAGTCATTCCCCATTAGAGTAGTTTAACTTTTGAATTACGCGCAAGCTATTCCTGTCAACTTTTCTTCAACTGCACGGTAAGGTAAATTTATAAATACGAATAGCATTAATTAACTGTGAGATGCCGCTTCAAGAAATTGAGTGACAATAATAAGTGATAGAATTACTCTCCTTAGTTCATAAGAAATTCTAGGAATTATGAAATGATGGATAAATCCTTACTTCAAGAGTTAAGTCAACGGCTTTCAGCCCTAATTCCTGCAGCCAGCGGACTAAAAGACGAACTCCGTTCCAAAATTGAGCAAACGGTGAAAACCGCCTTTCAGGAATTTGATTTACTAACAAGAGAAGAATTTGAATCACAGGCTCAAGCACTAGAACGAGCGGAAGCTCGTATCACAGAGTTAGAAGAACTTATTAACAAGCTAGAAAAACGATTCGATAGAAACGGAGCTT
Organism: uncultured Pseudomonadales bacterium; assembly: GCA_964275945.1. Classification (GTDB taxonomy): domain Bacteria; phylum Pseudomonadota; class Gammaproteobacteria; order Pseudomonadales; family Pseudohongiellaceae; genus UBA9145. The sequence continues at coordinate 4,545 of CAXYEH010000048.1, read as the reverse complement.
AAGAGACGTACTCGACTCTTAGCCTTAACATTTGCCAACTATTATTAAGGCTTTATTGATGCATAGAAATGGTTAAATATTTTAGTGCTTAACTCGAAATTTGATTTTTCGTTTTTCTTTGCAAATTGAAGATCACGATTTGTGTCAAAAGTATATTTTATTTTCCTCCAGCCCATTAGCCTATTAAGTAATCCAGCTTAAGCCAATCTAAGAACTTCTAAATGAAAAAGTAAATATTGTTAAATAAAGAAAGGAATAGTAATAAACTTTATGGAAGAGATTTACTAAATCGCAAGCAAAAAAAATGAGCTGCTTGCAGCTCATTTTTGAAAAACACTTAGTTTTCTAATTACTGCTATCGATCATATATTCAACAATCGCACGCAAATCATCATCTGTGCAATCGAAGCAAAGACCTTTAGCGGGCATCGTATTAATGCCATTTATTGCATTCGCGACTACGGCATCCAAGCCTTTTTCCATTCTTGGCTCCCACTCTACGGTCATGCCATCGCCAACTTTTGGCGCTCCAGCGGCACCGGTGCTATGGCACGCAAAGCATGAAGCCATATACTTCTGCTCTGGATTAAAACCTTCGCTTAGTTGAGCCAGCTCGATCGCCGGTTTTTGATCAGCAACAATTGCAGACATTGAAAATATTGCAGCAACGCTCGCAACTAACTTGATGAATGATTTATTACTCGTCTTCTTAACACTTAACACTTTTAAGCTCCTGTGCAGAATTTAAATTAAAGTTCGAACTAAGAAATATGATCTGCTCTTATTGAGAAATCATGTAGCCTACGATTTCCTGCAATTCATTATCAGTACAATTCATGCAGAGACCCTTGGCCGGCATTGCATTTACGCCATTGATCACATTGGCCATTACTGCATCCATACCTTTTTCCATACGGCTATCCCACGCCTCTATGTCTCCTAGTAGTGGCGCCCCTGCCGCCCCGGTAGCATGGCAAGCAAAACAACTAGTCTGATAAGCTGAGGCAACATCGAAATCGGCCTCCATTTGAATTGGGGAGTCATTGATATTTGCGCCACCCTGTAACTCTTCTGATCTATTCTCGTTAATAGGCTGCGAAGGGTCGCTTGCCTTTGAGCTTCCTTCAGTGGTGGTTGATTCTGCCTTAGTGCCAACACAATTTTGACCCATCAGACAGAGCCTTCCAACTGGTCTTATATTTTCCGCAATAGATTGCGCCGATGCTCCAGTGTTTTCAAGCAAGATAACACTCGCAAACGACAAAAATCCTGCAACTTTTAACATTTTTAGCGAACGCAATGCACATACTCCTGAGTTCTTAATAATCGCTTACGTTATCAGAGGCTTTACTAACCAGGTATAAATCAGCGAAGTGGTCAATTATACCGCAATTATTTATCCAAAAAAATGAGGTGTTGGTAACTTGCTGTCAAAGGCTCGTAAGTTTCGTCTATAGTGTATTACTCTGACAAATATTAGGGCTGAATAGTCAGATTTAAAGGGTTTTCATGATAGAAAACTTCACTTGTATCATCATCCAAGCCATAGCCGACTACAAAATCTACGATTATTTTGTTAATTCCCAAATCCTCAGCTACAAGATCTTGCACTATTTCAACATGCTCTACGCTGTTAAGTGTTTTCCTCTTGTTTGGCACAATCATTCCCGGTTGAGTTTTCGAATCGATAAAAACCCCACTTTCATCGAGGAATAGGATTTGATCATTGATGCTGCCGCAACAACAATAAAGCCAGATTGGCCTTGATGCTTCGAATCAATAGAAATGGTAGCTGAGATATCTATGGAATCGGTGGGTTTGAATATGTTCCCAAAATCTTGGCCTTTGGTCGCTGTTATACCTCCAGTGAAATTTGCATTAGCCACGCTTCCTTTCAAACTCACATTATTCCCTAAATTAGTAGCCTCAATGGTTGAGTAACCAGCTACTAGCTCATAGGATCCAGTCAAGCCGCATGCAGGCTTCATCTGAACATTATAAGTGTTCACAATTAAAAAATAATTTCCGCTCGTGAGCTCTGTATTTAAAGACGCATTACAATCATTTTTGGTGTCGATATCTGCGGTCAGATAATTCAAATCTTGATCAGCAACCAATATGACCGCCTCAAACTCATCTGTATTCAAGGCAAACTCAAGTTTGGTCAACTGCTCGAGGGAAAAGGAGTAAATATCAAGATTACTATCATCATCACCTCCTACGGTAAGCTGCATAACCGAACAATCTGATGGAGACAATGTGTTTTTAGTGATTCCAAATTTTAGTGTTTTGATTTCGCAATTTTTCTTCCCACTATAAAGTTTTTCGACCGCCTTAGTATCGTCCTCTTGCAAGCGGTCTAGGTCGCCTATAGAAGGCTGCATTATCGCTGGGAGCGCCTGTTGTATGGCCTAATCCTATAACGTGACCAAGCTCATGCAAGACGACTCTTCTAAAATCAACCAAGCTATTTAGGAAATTTGCTTGATCTAAGCCACCATCATAAATTTCAAATTTATATGATTGATTAATATATATATCGGCTTCTGCTATTGCTGGGGGGCCAAGTAATTGGGCCTGATACGTCACAATTGTTACTGCTATAGTATTTTCGTCAAACTCCTGTCCGCAGATGTCCTTAGTAAATTGCGCACCATTTAAGTAATCATCTGCACATGGATCAACATAAGAAGGAATAGTATTGAATGTAAATGGAGTTTTGGTTGTCCATTCATCCAAGGCATCTATGAAAGCTGCATTCCACGAAATGCCTAGCGGGGAATTGCCAGTGATATCAATGTAAAAATCAGTTTTTGCACCTATCCATTTTTCACCACTAATTTCAATCGCGCCTACTTTTAATGGTATAAATAGTAGGAGATAAATAAATATTATTAATCGGTCGGAAAACACAAAATTTTTACTCAAAAGATAGGGTTAAAGATTTTAAAAGTAACTCTCCAAACAAATATCGCGGTATTAAAAAAAATCTTTATTCTTATAAGAGCCATCTAATATTGACTGCCACCACTCTGCATTTTCAAAATACCAATCAACTGTTTTATTCAACCCTGAAATAAAGCTTTCTGTCGGCAAGAATCCGAGCTCTGCAGCTATCTTGCTTGCATCAACCGCATATCGCCTATCATGTCCAAGTCTATCCTTTACATATGTGATGAGGCTTTCTGCAGGTTGGCCATTAGAACACGGCGAATTGGGATAATATTTTTTGATTTCTGGAGTGTCAGTAAATTTTTGGCTAATGGTTTTACAAAGCAAGTTGACTATATCTATATTGGCCAGTTCATTATTACCGCCAATATTATATGTTTCTCCAAGTTTCCCTTTATCAATAATTAATTCAATCGCACGACAATGGTCTTCTACATATAACCAGTCCCGAATCTGTTTTCCATCACCATAAATGGGAATATGCTTGCCGTTGAGTATATTTAATAGACAAAGAGGTATTAACTTTTCAGGAAACTGAAATGGCCCATAGTTATTAGAGCAATTACTTGTAGTTACGTTTAGCCCATAAGTCTTATGGTATGCCCTAACAAGATGGTCCGATGCCGCTTTACTTGCAGCATAAGGTGAATTTGGAGCATATTGAGTGATTTCAATAAAAGCATTCTCAGAAGCATTCAGAGAGCCATAAACCTCGTCGGTCGATACATGGTGAAATAGTCCATTGCCAGGCCCATCTATCCAATGCTTCTTTGCCGCCTTTAATAAAGTATGGGTGCCCAAAATATTCGTCTGAATAAATGCGTCAGGCTCACTAATAGAACGATCCACATGACTCTCGGCAGCAAAATGTACGAGCGTATCGATATCGTGCTTCGCCAACAAAGACTCGACCAAGGCTAAGTCACAAATGTTACCTTTAACAAACTCGAACTGATCCTTATCCATTAAGGCAGTCAAATTGTGACTATTGCCTGCATAGGTTAATGCATCTAAAGCTACTATGAGATCCTCTGGATTATTGGAGTGCCAATAGTGGACGAAATTCGAGCCTATAAACCCTGCTGCTCCTGTAACTAGCAGTTTCTTCATGATTATTTAGTCCTCGGTCCTTTTGGCAACTTGCTTAATAACCGATCTTAATTCTTTTTGCCAGTCCGTTGCTTGCATTCCTATATCACTTAAAATTTTGCTACGGTCCAGCACACTATACGCAGGTCGTACCGCAGGAGTTGCGTATTCTTTAGTAGTTAACGGCTTAATTGGTATTTTTTCCTTCAGCAACCCTTGATCAATAGCCTCCCGCTGAATAGCCTTAGCAAATTCATACCAGCTAACGCTAGCACCGTCGGTCCAGTGATAGATACCAGGTTTAATTCCCTGGCCTAGTATTCTAAGTAGAAGCGCAACCAATGAATGCGTAGAAGTCGGAGACCCGACCTGATCTGCCACTACTCCTAATTCGTCTTTCTGTTTCATCAAGCGCAACATAGTTTGCACAAAGTTTTTCCCATATTCGGAGTAGAGCCAGGATGTGCGAATAATTGTATGCCTTTCAGGAAGCCACGATTGTAG
>CAXYEH010000047.1:0-23311 GCA_964275945.1 uncultured Pseudomonadales bacterium | reverse complement strand
ATCCTACGCGATTGAAACTACTCTGAATGGTATGGCTGAGAAGTTAAAATCTGAAAGTGGGAAGAAGCGATTGATTGCTGTTATTGAGCCGCGTTCAGCCACCATGAAATCAGGGGCCCATCAAAATACTTTAAATCGCGCATGTGAATCCGCTGACATGGTGGTTTGGTATAAAACTGAAGATTGTAAAATCGATTTTCAAAGTATGCTTTCACAAAGCAAAGTGCCATCTTATGCTTTTTCATCTGTTGCGGAAATCGTGAGCTATCTGAAAGAGAATAGTTTGTCAGGTGATTATATTATCATCATGAGTAATGGGGGGCTTTGAAGGCATCCATGACAAATTGATTCAAGAACTAAATCATGGGTCGACAATCTTGAATTAGTTTTAAAGCTTTCTGCAATTCTGTTAATTAAGATAGACTCTTCCTACTAGCATCATTTATTAAGCGCATAGAATGACCAACACTAAAAAAAATTCCACTATTCCCGCTTCGGGTTGTCATTTTCCCTGGGGGGAAGACTTGATTTGCAAATTTTTGAGCGCCGCTATCTCGATCTAATAAGTCACTGTTTGAAAAGCAGTACTGGTTTCGGAGTTTGTCTTTTAAAGTCTGGTGAGGAAGTGATTAAGGAAGCAGGCCAGCAAACAATTCATCAAACAGGCACTTATTCTAAAATTGTCGATTGGGATCAGCTTGAGAATGGTCTGCTCTCCATAACGGTGGAAGGTGCGGCGAAATTCAAGGTCAGCGATTGTTGGCAGGAAGACTCGGGCGTGTTGCATGCAGGCGTTGAATTTAGTGAAACAGAATGCCTAGGTACTGAAAAAATACCTCTTGATGAGCAATTTTCTGGACTCGTTGATTTGCTGCAAAATCTCGAAAATCATCCTTTGGTAGAGCAAAAAAAAACTATCCATTGACTATAACAATCTATGGGATTTAGGTTGGCGACTTAGCGAACTCATTCCTATTGAAGTAGAGAAGAAGCAGCAATTGTTAGAGAAAGACGATCCCTGGGACAGAATTAAGGAAATCGAACAATTAGTCTCAGTATCTAGCTAATGAGACTTAACCACTCGATTTAACCTCTGGCACAATCCTCCTATAGTAGCGCATAATGTTTGGCGTTAATTGAATAAAGGCATTTGGTTTATGTTGGCTGAATTTGTAGATGTTTCTGGTTGGACCGCAGAACAGTGGCTTGCTGCTTGTATTCTGGCGTTTATAATCATAACGGTAATCGTTGTAATGCACCGCACTGTCAAAATTTTTCAGTTTTCTAGAAAGCCTAGTTACCAACCAAATTTAAGACCCTTACGTAGGTTTCACAATGATTCACGTCGATCAACTGATGACGCCTAATATTAAAACCTTGCCAGTATTTGGTATTGAATTTAGGGTTCGTGGTGCACTTAGAGATTAAATTTAGCCTTATTCTGTTGTCGCTTGTATTTGCCCTTAGTAGTCAGGGGATCATAGTGCGCCACGATGTCGCGCCTGGTGAATACGAAATAAAATCGAGTGACATCCCTGCAGTTTTCTTTATTGAACGGCAGGGTAAAAGCAGAATTTGTGCTGCTACCATCATCCATGCACGATGGGCTTTAACAGCAGCCCATTGTATTGATGAAACAAGCTTGGGGGATACTGTAAAAAACGGAAGAAGATATGCCGTTGAAGTTGGTAATCAATCGCGCGAAATCGAGGCTGTAGTTATCCATCCGGCCTTTGATGATTCGAAAAATCCTGAAGTGGATCTGGCTTTACTGCGGTTTAGAAACGAGTCTGTAATTCCACGACCCATTGAGCCTTATGTTGACGCTAATGAAAATGGGGAAATTGTTACTCTCATTGGTTGGGGCTATTTTGGCCTAGGAACCATAGGCCGACAATTCGATGATGGTGTCAAGCGCCGAGCTAAAAATAGAATTTCTTCAGCTGACGATCGGTTGCATTTCGTGTTTGATGATCCAAGAGGTGGCAATGGAATGGTTTTGCCTTTGGAGGGCACTCTTGGTTTAGGCGATAGTGGCGGTCCGGCATTAATTGAAACCAGCACAGGGGTCAGACTCGCGGGAATTGCAATTGGAGAAGTAGCTGGTGATCAATTCTCTGAAGAGACTCAGGGTAAATATGGGTCGATCGCGGTGTACGAAAGAGTCTCACTCCATCTAGACTGGATCAATTCCATTCTTGGGAGTGGAAGTTAGAGCGAGAAAGATGCTTTGTATAACCTAATCACTTGCTGCTTGTTCATGTTTGCTTAATATGCAGGTCAGCACATCAACGAATTATTGGACCAATGCTTAGAATGTCCGATTGATTTTGCTAGTATCCCTTAGGCTCTTTTCAATTCAACGAATAATTAGGAGAAATAGCATGACTATCCAGGTTGGAGACAAGGTTCCTGCAGCGAATTTTAAGATAATGACTGCCGATGGCCCCAAGGATATGAGCAGTGAAGAAGTTTTTGGCGGCAAGAAAGTTGTTTTCTTTGCTGTTCCTGGTGCGTTCACACCTGGATGCTCCATGACGCATTTGCCTGGGTTTGTGGTCAATGCCGATGCAATTAAGACTAAAGGCGCAGACACAATTGCCTGTATGGCGGTGAATGATGCTTTTGTCATGGGTGCATGGGGTAATGCTCAAAATGCTGAGGAGATCCTAATGTTGGCGGACGGTAATGGTGAATTCACGAATGCTATCGGTCTTGCTTTAGATGCTAGCGGTTTCGGTATGGGAGCAAGAGCGCAGCGTTTTGGCATGATTGTCGAAGATGGAACAGTGACTTATCTGGGAATTGAAGCACCGGGTGAGATTAAAGTTAGTGCAGCGGAAGCTATGCTCGAAGCTTTGTAATATTTGGTAAGTTCCAAGTGTCACATTAGAAGGCTACAAATTAGAATGATCACACGACATCTCGATTACCATGACGGTCTCACTGCCCTCGAAGCCTATGTGGTCTATGAAGAAACAGACACGCAGAAACCTTTGGTGTTGGTAGCTCATGATTGGAGTGGACGTAGAGAATTTGCCTGCAATGCTGCCGAAAAAATTGCTTCCATGGGTTACGTTGGCTTTGCCCTCGATATGTATGGAAAAGGTGTTTTTGGTGCAGATGGCGATGGGGCACTTAATTCCTCATTGATGAATCCTCTTGCTGAAGATCGAGCCGCACTAAGACGGCGGATTAAGGCTGCCCTTGTGGCCGGTAGAAATATTCCTCAAGTAGATGCTACTAAGGTCGCTGCTATGGGCTACTGTTTCGGCGGGATGTGTGTCCTAGAATTAGCAAGGTCTGGCGCCGAAGTTTCAGGAGTTGTCAGTATTCATGGTATTCTTGCACCCGGAAATGTTGTCAATGAAACTATAAAGGCTAAAGTACTGTGTTTGCATGGTCATGAAGACCCCATGGTTCCGCCCGAACAGGTTTTAGCTTTTGAAGCGGAAATGACTGAGGCAGAAGCTGATTGGCAGGTTCATGCCTACGGACAAACTATGCATGCCTTCACAAATCCTGCAGCCAATAATCCTGATTTCGGTACGGTGTACAGTGAGGTAGCTGAAAAACGCAGCTATCAAACTCTGGTAAATTTCTTAAATGAGATTTTTTAGCTGGGTTATCACTTCTGAATTAGGTTGAGAACTAAATAAGAAAGAATAAAAACGTTGAACTATGACTAATACTGCAGAGTCAGAAATGGCTGAACCTATTGTGTCCCCTGTTCGAAGTAAAATTGGGTTGTGGCTTGGCCCTGCAGTCTTTCTTTTAATGTTGTTATTTGTTGATCTAGAGCCTAATAATCCTTTAGTAACTCGCATGGCTGCCATTATTGTATTGATGGCAATTTGGTGGATTACTGAGGCAATCCCGCTTTCTGCTACCGCTTTACTGCCCGTTGTTCTCTTTCCTCTTATGGGGATTATGCGAGGTCGCGAATTGCCGGCTGGCAATCGCGTCGATTTACAAAATGCGACTTTTGCCGAAGGGTTCTCAGCCCGTGATTTCGACATTATTTTTCCGAATGTTGCGAATCAGTACATGGACTGGATAATTCTGCTCTTTATGGGTGGATTCATGATCGCAGTAGCGGTAGAAAAATGGAATTTACATAAGCGAATTGCTTTACACATATTGCGCATCATTGGCGGCCAACCTCACCGACTGGTATTGGGTTTTATGGTCGCAACCGGGTTTCTCTCCATGTGGCTGTCTAATACGGCTACCGCGCTAATGATGATGCCTATGGGTATGTCTCTTGTATTGCTCTATGAAGAGCTTAACAAAAAAGTTGCTGCCGAAGGCGGTACGATAGACAGCCGTGCAGAAAATTTCTCCCTAACACTCTTATTAGGCATTGCTTATGGCGCTTCAATTGGCGGATTTGCCACCTTGATTGGTACTCCTCCAAATGGAGTCTTAATCACGCAGATGTCACAGTTATTTCCTGAGGCCCCTGAAATTACATTTTCCACTTGGATGCTTTTCGCCCTGCCGATGAGTTTTATATACATGCTTATCGCTTGGGTACTTTTAACGCGGTTTGTGTTTCCACTTCCGGCAACCACGCCATTTAGTGGCAAGGAATTTATTCAGACTGAGATTAAAAAACTGGGAATAATGTCCACCGAAGAAAGACGCGTAAGTGTCGTCTTCTTTGCGTTTGCAGTGCTGTTAATAACTCGTAAGGAGCGACTGTTTGCGCCAGAAGTTGACGTGTTTGGATGGAGCTACTATCTTGATAACTTTCTAAGATCAATCGGGTCTAATCCAATTGGTTATATGATCGATGACGGCAGTGTATCGATTGCTTTGGCTTTAACTTTGTTTATGATCCCTGCCAGTAAAGCCGTCGGTGGTCGCCTCATGGATTGGGAAGACGCTAAGAGAGTACCCTGGGGAATCCTAATCTTGTTTGGTGGCGGCTTAGCGATCGCTAAGGGGTTTGGGACTTCAGGACTTTCAGACTTCATTGCGGTGCAGTTGGGTATCCTGCTCGGTGATGCAGAGCCATTGGTAATTGTTATAAGCACGATCGCATTTATTACAGGTCTTACTGAGGTAGCTTCAAACACAGCAACAATCTCATTGTCGTTGCCGATAATGGCCAGTCTTTCCCAAGCGATTGAAGCACATCCACTCCTTTTACTAATCCCTACTACTCTTGCTGCTTCCTGCGCCTTCATGCTGCCTGTTTCGACGCCTCCCAATGCGATTGTATACGGATCGGGGAGGATACCTATTATGAAAATGGTTATTGCTGGGGTATGGCTGGATATCCTATCGGTCTTCTTGCTTACCTTCTTCGTTTATACCCTTGGAGACCTCACATTTGGCGTATTGGGTGGGCTTCCAGATTGGGCGATGCCTTAATTTTCCTCATTTTTTGACTATCTGAAATTAACGAACTAGGTTTCAAAACTGCTGAAGGGTATTCTTGCTGAAGCGGCTTTGTGTTACTGTCCAATATTGGGCCGAAGTTTAGTCTTAAAAGAGAAGAAAAAACTATTAATTCAGTAGCTTAGAGGGCTCAGTCGATACCAAAAATCAATGAATGAAACTCATGAAATTAAAGAAACTGAACTAGTGCCGCGCCGATCGGACGATGGCAATTGCACGAAACTGGGGGAAGTCGACCAGCTTCGGGAAGAAGTTAGGCGATTGGCTGCGATGGTTCGTACCGATGAATTAACCGGCCTTTTCAACTATCGCTACTTTTCCGAAGCTCTTAGCTTGGAGATGGAACGCACCCGTCGTTCCGGTCAGCCTACTTGCTTAATCATGTGTGATTTAGATCATTTTAAATCTATCAATGATATCCATGGCCACGAAGTTGGTAATGTAGTTTTAACTCAGATTTCGAGTTTAATTCGCAATACCATTCGTCGATTGGATATTCCCTGTCGTTATGGTGGAGAGGAGTTCGCGTTGATTTTGCCCGATACTAACCTGCGACAGGGTGTGCACTTAGCTAATCGACTTCGATTCATTATTGAACACTCACCAGTAAGTGCTGGCAACTTAGTCCTAGAAATAGAGGCAAGCTTTGGAGTTCATGTTTATAACCATGGTGATAAATCCGCGGAGAAAGAATTCATAGATAGAGTTGATGGGTTTCTTTATACAGCGAAGCAGGAAGGCAGAAATCGAGTTTGTCATGCATCTTATTATGAAAAATGCGATGGCTTTAGTGGTGACAAAAAAAGAAGTCTTGGTAAGTACCCCTGATTCTTAGTCTGAATAATTTTTATAGTTTTTAATCTCATTGGCGAGATGGAATAGTATTGCCGCAGTCGCTCCCCAAATTCGATAATCTTCAAAATGTATTTCCAAGACAGTTCTATCTTTTCCTTCAAAAGGAACGGTAAATTTTTGATAGGCAGTTACGTCTAGGATTAATTCCAAGGGAGCTTGGAAAATATCAGCAACTTCTTGTGGCTGTGCTACAAAATTCAAATTTTTATTGATGATGCCAACGATAGGCGTTATTAAAAAACCAGAAGGGAGTACTAGGTCGCCTAATCTACCGATCACTTCTACATGATTTGATGCAAGTCCGATTTCTTCTTCGCTTTCTCGCAGGGCTGTAGCGATGGAGTCTTCGTCCTGCTCCTCCTGAGTTCCTCCAGGCAAGCTTATCTGCCCAGCATGGCTTTTCAAATTTTCCGAGCGAACTGTTAATACTAAATGACTACCACAGCCATCTTCTGGGCGTGTTATTGGCAAAAGCACTGCGGCCTTGCGCAGTTCACTTTCGTTTTTCGCAGTTTGATACACATCTAATTCTGGACGAAAAATTCTACTGGGTTTTTCCGCCTGTTTAGAGAGGAAAAAACGCAGCAAAGCTTTATAGATGTTCTTTTGTCTAGTTTTATCCATAGAGGTTAGTTAATTACAGGATGAAAAAAAATGCCGACTCAAGTCGGCATTTTTTAGATTGTGACGGCTAGACAAGGATTAGCGATATTTCCAGGTAAATCCTGCAAAAATTCTTGCGGGCTCGCCAGGGAAGTAACGATCACCTGTAAAAGTAGTCCAGTCTGCACGTTCAGCATATTTTTGATCGGTAAGATTCATAATATTAACGTATAGCGATAGATCATCGTTCACCGTATATTGCGCACGCAGGTTTACTAGATTATGACCACCATAACCCGCGGTGTTTTCCGGGTTTGTGTAGTATTCGCCCATGTGTGCCCACTCCAATTCCGTACGCAAATTGCCATTGGCTCGATAACTGAGTCTTATATTACCGAAGGTGTCAGGAGCTGTATCAATTCTATTTCCATTAATATTTTGACCACCAGAGATCAGATCATTCTCATAAGTATGGTGGGCATAATTAATAACACCGCGAAGCGATAAGTTATCTGAGAGGTTGTATCCGGCGCTTAACTCAACACCTACATGCTCGGTGTCACTCCCGTTTAGATTTGTACGTGAACTGTCGCGCAGAATTTCATTTTCCTTCTGCATAAAGTAGCCAGTAATGGAGTAGTCTAAATCGCTGTTAGCCCCTTGAAATGCAAATTCATAGCTATCAAGTTCGACAGAATCTAAATCTGCAACAGTCTGTGAACCTTGTAGGCGATACAGTTCGGTTGCCTGAGGTGCGCGGATTCCTCTTTGAGCACGTAATTGCAGGCTATTGTTATTATTTAACTGATAGCTCAGGCCAATCTTTGGAGAAATATCTTCAAAGGTATCATTCCGGTCCCCGGGGCGGGAATAACGACAACCGAATCTGCAAGCAACCCCCTGGTCATTAGTTCGTCCATCCAGCATTTTATTGTCATAGTCATATTCCATCTTCTCTGCACGTGCGCCAATAGAGAGCCTCCAGTTATCAGACAAGGCGGTTTCGTAGTTGGCGAACAATGCAATTTGGCGCGCTTCTACTTCATAATCGTAGTGAGCGCCTTGAGGAAGTATGTTTCTTAAGAAAAATGAACCTTGAGTTGGGTTTGGCTGGGACTGAAATAAATTCCCGTCAGTACTTTCAACGTCAAGACCGTATGAGAATGTGGAATCATTGCCTAAGTCGCGATAAGCCGCGAATTGGAAACCCAAGCTTCTGTGTTCGGTATCTTCAATCGGAGTGCCTGGCAAGAAGTGTTGTATGAAATTCATATTCACTTCACGGAAGTAAGGCGTAAGTACGTATTCCCAATCACCCGATTCCATTGTGAAACGAGTCCATATCCGGCTATTAACGCTATCGCGATAGGCTTCAGGATTCGGATTTGTATCCCGCATAGTAGTGTCTTTGTATCCGCCATCACCGACAACATAACCAGCGGTTTCTTGATTCAAATTTAGATAGCTGAATCCACCATCCATCTTGATGCCATTGTCCAGAGTGTATTCATACAGCCAGCTAACCTTTTGCTGATCAACACCGCTATCGTCTCGATAGCCTTCTTCGTTCACGCCAGTTATGTATAGAGACTGGGCGAAGTTTCCATAGTCTTGACCGTAGGAAGCTTTAATTCGTGATGAACCTCTCGGTCCGCCTTCAAGAGTGAATTCGCCAACGTCACCAGGAGAGGGAAGAACTACATTGACGAGCCCATGTAGAGCATTCGAGCCCCAGAAAACACTTCCAGGTCCTCGAACTACTTCGATGCCAGCCGCATTTTCAGAATGCGTGTCAAACATTTCGTTTACGTTACAGAAACCCGCAGAGCGGACAGGAATTCCGTTTTCAGCGACGAGGAAAGCGCCACAGGCGCCGTTACCTGTGAGTACTGGGGATCTGATCGCCATTAAGCTTTCTTGACCATTGTTTCGATTACCGCTAACTCCAGGAATACGAGCCAATGCTTCTTGGTAATGTGTATGGGCAATTAGGTCTAGTTCTTCTTCGCCAATTACTGAAACCGCTGCATTAACGTCTGCTAGCCCTTCAGTTCTTCGATTCGTGGAAAATACTTCGATTTCTTCAATCGCCTGTATGCCACTTTGTGATTGCCCGATAGCAGGGGCTGCAATCATCGCTGTTGCAGTTGCGATACTGGAAACCAGTAGTTTGCGCATCATGTCTTTCTCCATTTCTAGTTTGCAATACTGCCTATCTCTACATAAAAATTTCAGGCAATAATAGTTTCAAGATTCTTGTTCAGCTGAGACTTTCTAAAATTATTAATTCATCAACTATCAGTTTTGTTGAAGTGAATTATTATTTGACTTTACCCCAGACTGTATCGAGGGAGTTTCTGCTGGTGATTTTCACAAAAGTTGGCAAATATATCACAGAATATGTAACAAATCTCACGTCTTTGCACCGTTGCGTTAGACCACGTAAACTAGTTACCTAGGTGCTGACCCCCTAGTTTTAGTCGTTTTCAAGCATCTTAAACAGGCAAAATGGGAGATCGAGAGTACATGCGTACGAGAGTTACAGAAATGCTGGGAATCGAGCATCCGATAGTCCAGGGAGGTATGCAATGGGTTGGATTAGCAGGGTTAGCCTCAGCAGTTTCCAACGCGGGCGGATTGGGGATAATCACTGGGTTGACTCAGCCCACTCCAGAAGATCTGATTAAGGAAATCGACCAGTGCCGTGAAATGACCGACAAACCCTTTGCGGTAAACCTTACAATTCTCCCAACAATCAAGCCGGTACCTTATGAGGAGTACGCTCAGGCAATTGTCGACTCTGGAATTAAGATCGTTGAAACCGCTGGTCGTAATCCCGAACCATTTCTTCCCCTATTTAAAGAGGCAGGGATCAAAGTTATTCACAAATGCACCTCCATTCGACATTCATTGAAGGCTGAAAAAATTGGTTGTGACATGGTAAGTGTCGATGGTTTCGAGTGTGCAGGCCATCCGGGGGAAGATGACGTAACCAATATGATTTTGTTGCCGCTGGCCGCCCGCAGATTGAAGATACCGTTTCTCGCCTCTGGCGGATTAGGCGATGGTCGAGGTTTGGCTGCTGCACTGGCTATGGGTGCGGATGGAATAAATATGGGTACCCGTTTTATGGTTACCAAAGAAGCTCCTATTCACGAGAATGTTAAGCAAAGAATGGTGGACGCCTCGGAATTGGATACTTCGCTTATCTATAGATCCTTACGAAACACGGCGCGGGTGTTCAAAAATAGCGTTGCAGAACAAGTTGTGGAGATTGAAAGCCAGGATGGTGAAACTAAATTTGAAGATATTCAGCCTTTAGTTCAGGGAGTTAAAGGACGAGAATTATTTGATTCTGGAGATCTGGATAAAGGTATCTGGTCGGCCGGGATGGTTGTGGGATTAATAGATGACGTTCCGACTTGTGATGAATTGATATCCCGGATCGTTAGAGAGGCTGAAGAAATTATTAATGAGCGGCTTGGAAGTACCGTGTCGGCATAAGCCGAATAAGGAAGCAGTAGATGCAAATCAAAGACAAAGTAGTAGTTGTAACGGGTGCGGCTAGTGGAATTGGAAAATCACTTTGTGAGCGCTTCGCAAAGGAAGGTGCCAAAGCTGTTGTTGTCACTGACATCAATTCTGAAGGCGTTGACGCTACAGTCCGCGATATCAATGAGCAAACAAAAGTATTAGGAATCACCTGCGATGTTGCCGATGAGAATGAGGTTGAAGAATTAGTTAAGAAATCTCTGAGCGCATTTGGGCACATCGATTTGTTTTGTTCCAATGCCGGAATTTTCACGCCAGGTGGGGAAGACCTGTCTACGGATAAGTGGCAAACAATTTGGGATATCAATGTAATGTCTCATGTTTTTGCTGCTAGAGCAGTTTTGCCAGGCATGCTGGAAAGGGGAGAAGGTTACTTATTGAATACCTCCTCAGCAGCTGGGCTCTTAAACCAAGTCGGGTCGGCCCCCTACGCGGCAACCAAGCATGCGGCAATTGGCTTCGCAGAGTGGCTATCGATTACTTATGGAAATAGAGGCATTAAAGTTTCGGCGCTTTGCCCCCAAGCGGTGCGCACCGCTATGACGGCGGGTGGAGACGGAGGGGTAGCGGGGCTTGATGGTATGTTAGAGCCCGATCAACTTGCTGATACAGTCATAGAAACGTTGGCAGAAGAGCGCTTTCTGGTATTGCCACATCCAGAGGTGCTAACTTATATGAGACGAAAGACTGATGACTATGACCGTTGGCTGGGTGGTATGCGTCGGTTGCAAGACCGTTTCGAAGAAGTCTATAAAGCCCGTGAAGAATCTGATTAATCTATAAGCTAATTAAAGCGACTGAGAATATGAAAAATGCTCAAGCTCTTATTCTATTGCTGTCTTTTCTTTTTTCTGGGATGTCTTTAGCTCAGGAAAGAATAACCCTGGAAGATGGATCCAGGTTGGCTGTGTTTGTAGTTCAGCCGGCCGAAACCAGCGAAATTCCTGCGCCGCTCTTGATATTGATGGGGGGAGGGCCAGGCAATGCTTCCATATCCCGTGATACTTCTATTTGGCTTGGGGGTGGTTTTGCGGAAAGGGGATGGTTAGTAGCAGTGCCCGTATCGCCAAATAATCGCGCTTTCCGGGGCGAAGAAAATAATGGCAAAGTGGAGCAACTCATTACGGAATTACAAAAGCGAGAGAATGTTGCAGACGGTAAGGTTCTTTTAGCTGGGATCTCTAATGGCGGTATGTCGGCTTTGGAAATTGCTCGGCGTAATCCACAGAATTATTCAGGTGTTGCTGCGGTACCTGCATTAGCCACATCAGTCGTAGATAACCGGCCATTAGCTGGCTTTCCAGTGTATTTAAGAATAGGCGGTGCTGATCAATTAGGTTGGGCGGATCGCTTTGGCGAAACTGTTGATGCTCTTACTGAGGCTGGGGTTGACCTTGATGCAGCAATTCTTGATAGTGCACCACATATGTTTCGCATGAACTGGGAATCCTTGGATGCCTGGTTAGGAAAAATTAAAAACTAAAGAGTTCAAATAGAATTTTAAATAGCGGAGTAAACAATGAAGAAGTTAATTAACACCCTAGTAGTTTCATCTTTCCTGCTGATGAGTAGCAATTTACTTGCAGGGCCTCCCGCCACTATCGATCAGTTAAGCTGGATGACAGGAAATTGGGCGGGCAACTTAGGGCCGAATCAGCTTGAGGAGAATTGGATTTCTAACGAAGGTAATTCCCTCATGGCAGCTGTACGCATGACAGGTGCGGATGCCACCAGTATGTTTGAAGTAATTACCATAGAAGAAGTCGAAGGATCCTTAGTGCTACACATCCAACAATGGGATGCAGGTTTTCAGCCTCGAACTGAAGCAGCACAAAAATTGGAACTATCCGAAATTACTGAAAATTCAGTAAAGTTTGAGGATGTTTCAGGTTTTGGCATGCCGACTCTTGGTTATAGCAATCCGGATGCCGATACTTTTATCGTCCATGTCGGCCAAGAAGGTGGGAACACTTTCGATATCGAATTGAAAGCACGCAGCATTTGGTAAGTGATTCAATAAAATCGAGATCAAAAAAGGGATTCTACTGAATCCCTTTTTTTCGATTTATATTAGATAAACTAGTGTGTCTTTAGAGATTCAGAAAACTCCATAACCTCGCCGCGTGCTCTTTCTGTATTGCATGGAATAAGTTTGCCAAGAGAAGTGAGGGCTCATGCCTAACCATTCTGAAGCAATTCAACCCAGTTGCCATCGGGATCAGCAACTATAGCGATGGTTATGCCTTCTCGAATGACTTTAGCGGGCACTACGACTTTATAACCTCCGCTATTGATTCTATTGACTACTTCTTCAAGATTGGGCACGTGAATCGTCCAGTAACGATAGCCGCTCGCTCCACGAATTCCACCCGGTGGCGCTTCTGCAGGTGGTGCCGGATCCAGCTCGATCACTTTGATTATGCTGTCGCCCACTTTGAACCGATTCATGGCGCCCCCGCCGGGCATTGGTATTGTTGCTTCAAGCTCTAATCCCAATGATTCACCATAAAATTTCATCATGGCGTCTATATCTTTGGCAATGATGCCGATGTCTATTGCCGGTTTTTGGACGTTAATTCCCACGAGTACTTCTCCTAATTAGGCAGCGCCCATCATTGCTTTAGTTTCCAAAAATTCTTCAAAGCCTTCTATTCCCCATTCGCGACCATTACCTGATTGTTTGTAGCCGCCGAATGGCGCGGAAAAATCTGGGCCGGCACCATTTATATGCACATTACCCGTGCGAAGTTGTCGCGCAATTGCTTGGGCATGGTCTGCCTCCCCAGAAACATAGCCCGACAAACCGTAATCAGTGTCATTGGCTATGTTGATCGCATCGTTATCATCTTCATAAGCAATAATCGAAAGCACCGGGCCAAAAATTTCCTCCCGCGCAATAGTCATGTCGTTGGTAACATTGGCAAAGATTGTAGGCTGAATGTAGTAGCCTTTATCTAATCCAACAGGTCTACCGGGGCCGCCAGCAACAAGTTCTGCGCCTTCCTCAATGCCTTTTGCGATAAGGCTCTGAATCTTGTTAAATTGTAATTCGCTAACAACCGGACCAAGCCGAGTTGTTTCTGCTTGTGGATCACCTACCACGGATTTCGCAACGGCTAACTTCGCTACTTCTATTGCTTCAGCCATACGCGCTTTAGGCACAAGCATTCGCGTGGGGGCGTTACAGGACTGTCCACTATTCCCAAAACAGCCCGCAATTCCACCCGCAACCGCTTTTCCAAAATCCGCGGCATCTTCCAGAATAATATTCGCCGATTTGCCACCGAGTTCTTGCGTTACGCGTTTGATGCCATCTGCTGCTGCTTTTGCAACTTCCCGGCCTGCTCGTGTCGAACCGGTAAAGGACACCAAATCGATTTCCGGGTGCGATGCAATAGCGGCACCTACCGTTGGCCCATCGCCATTTACTAAATTAAAGACTCCTTCTGGCAAGCCAGATTCAGCGATTATTTCAGCCAGTATATAGCCACTCACAGGGGCAATCTCACTGGGCTTTAAAACGATTGTGCAGCCAGCAGCTAGGGCGGGCGCCACCTTGCAGGCAATTTGGTTCAAAGGCCAATTCCATGGTGTGATAAAACCGCACACGCCAGCTGGCTCTTTTACGATCTTAGTGGTGCCTCGTACTTCTTCAAATTCATAATTCTCAAGGATGCCGAGAGTGCTCATGAAATGACCAAGTCCGCTGCCAAGTTGGGCTGTCTTTGATAAGCCCATAGGTGCACCCATTTCATTGGATATGGCTGTTGCCATTTCACCGCCACGTGCTTTTAGACCTTCGATAATGTTACTGATAACTGTTTTTCGTTGTTCAATTGTAGATTGCGACCATTGGGGGAAGGCTGCCCGAGCTGCTGCTGCTGCTGCGTCCACGTCCGCGGCGGTGCCCATACTAATGCTGGCAAAGGCCTCTTCAGTGGCTGGGTTTATGACATCCAAGGTGGCTCTATCAGCTTCAACCCATTCGCCATTGATAAAGAATTTGTTATAGGCCGTGGTCATTATCTAACTCCTGTTCTTACAATTAATTTCTGCGATTAACAGATACGTTTAACTTTCGATTACACTACGCTCCGATCCGTCCGCCAAAGCGGCTCGCTAGTATACCCGAGAATTAAATCCAGAAAGAAGAATCCATTAATAATTATTAAGTATGGTTTAAGGCTAATCTGCAAAGGTTGAAGTTTACAGGAGATCTCCTCAGATGATCACATCCATAAGCCGCGGGATCGGAAGCCGTCTCGCTGACTTTCTTTCCAAATCAATCTCCGGCTATCAACGACTGGATACGGTAGCTATCGAGGATGTTGCTGCAGTTCTTAGAACGGGAGACATAGTTTTAGTTGAAGGTAATACACGCATTAGCACCGCGATTAAATACCTAACTCAATCGTCTTGGTCTCACTCTTGTCTCTTTATAGGCAACAAAGAAGATTCTGCAGAAGACGGTACTTTGCTGGAAGCAGATTTAAGGCATGGTGTAAGAATTGTGAGTCTGAAGCACTATGAAAATTTTAATTTACGCATCTGCCGGCCGGTCGGCTTAACAGAAGAAGATACGCAAAGCCTGCTTCAACATGCAAAGTCTAAAATTGGCTATAAATACGATTTGCAAAATATTATTGATCTCGTTCGTTATCTCATTCAGAAACCGGCAGTACCCAACCGTTATCGCAGAGCAATGATTGCTTTGGGCAGCGGTGAGCCTACTAAAGCTATTTGTTCAACTTTAATTGCCGAGTCTTTTCAATCTATTAACTATCCAATTTTGCCTAAGAGAGAGCAGCAACATAACTATGCCGGTAAGGTACCGTTATATTACAAACATCATTTTACACACTTTACTCCGAGGGACTTTGATCTTTCTCCATACTTCAAGGTGATAAAACCAACCATTGAAAAGGATTTTGATTTCCATGATTTGTGCTGGAAGAGTGAGAACCCGGCAACAAAAAGTCTGAGCGGGGTCGATTAGGCTGATTTTTTAAATAATACCCAGTAATGCATTGACTGCCGCATCGTACTGAGGGTCGCCTCGAGTAGTAGTTTCATAAGGGAATCGCACTGATAGGTCAGGTTCGATTCCTAATCCTTCGAACAAAATACCATCGATAAACACCTCAGTCGCGGGTTGATACTCAATAGGGGCTGCGGCGAAATCACTTTTAATACGAAATTTTCCGATTTTCCCGGCAGTAGCACTTCCAATAGTTATTACTCTTTGCAGTTTAGCCAATTGATGGGCAAAGAGTTCAGTTCCTCCGCGTGTATCTTCGTTTAGCAGAAGAGCTATCGGCTTCCGATAGTTCTCGAAGCTTAAATTTGGTGATAAATCTGCAAAATCATAATCTTGACCTGGTGGTTCTGTAACAATGAAGTAGTTGTCTTTGTCATTGAATACCAGGTCAAGGTGTTGGGAATCCAGATAGCCAAAGCTATTACGTAGATCGAAGATAATGCCGTCACAATGATCAAGGGAAGCCATTAACTCCTGATAGTTAATCAAGTCATTAGTACCGCGGCTTAACGCCCAGAATCTTACGTAGCCTATGGATTTGTTGCCGGCAGAAAATTCCAGCACAGAATTAGATGTAGCGCTGCGATAACTGTCGAATAGGTTTTCAAAAACCGGTAATACTGAAACTTTGATAGTAGTATCGTTTCTCTGAAAAGTTAGCTGATGTTCCCGCGTGATGGACGTAAATGCCCCGTTTATATCCCGTTCGAAGTTAAAAGTATTTACTGAATGAAAGGGCTCCCCATCGACACTGATGATGAGGTCTCCACGATTCAAACCGATGGTGTGAGCAGGGTACCCTTCCAGTACTGCAGTGACTAAAAATCCAGTTTCTAGTTGCTTTCCCTGAATGCCAATATGATTCAACGAGATACGTTGTTGTGAGTCTGCTACCAGAAATGATTGAAACAGGTAGTAATCTAAGCTGTCGCCCGTAACCGAATTTTGAGAATTGATTTGTGAATAAACTAAGCTCGTGAAAAGGGTACAGCCAAGAATTGACAGAAAGCGCAGCATGTTAACTGATTAGCTCCATAGCCCGTTTTGCGGCTGGGCGATCATAGTGTCGATTGCGGAGGTTTACATATTTCTGAGGTAAATCAAATTCAAACCGGATCGCCCAATTAAACGTTTGTGCCAATAAAATATCAACAATGCTGAAATGATCGGCAACCGCGAATTCCTTTTCTTCTAACAAATGGTTTAGGGTATTTAAGGCTTTTGCAAATTCGAATTTAGCAGTTTCCAGCATCGCTGGGATTTGGTGTTCTTCTGGAAGTGCAAAAATGTGCTTGCCCTTACTCCAAAGAGGTTGCTCCAACTCGGCAAGTACAAAAGAAACCAACTCATCATGCTTCGCTAAAACCTGATCATTACAATTAGGAACTAAACCTGCTGCTGGTGCTTTGCGAGCGATGTACTGGAGAATCGCAACACTCTCTGTCAGTGTCATGTCCCCGTCCTTCAAAGAAGGAACTTTGCCTTGCACGTTGACTGCAAGGTAAGCGGGGTTTTGAGCGCTATTAGGATCGGTTTCCTCAGTGCGAAGTTTTACGGGCACATATTCATATTGCAAGCCACTTTCTTCTAACGCCCATAAACAACGAAATGACCGGGACTGTTGCATACCATAAAGTTTCATACTTGAGTCCTTACAAATAAAAATGGTGTAACTGAATTTCAGTTACACCATTTTAGAGACTTGTTTTTATTTCTTTAAGATTAACCGAATAATGAGCCCTGCTGATACGGCGCAAAAGTCTTAAGCGATCTTTCAGCTAGCTCGTAAAAAATTGCTAATCGATAGCAAAGCAGTAGAAATAGCCGTTTCCACCTGTGCCCACTAAGTCTTCCTGGCTGCAGCCTCGAGAACCATGCGCACTGTTCCAGGAAGTAGGATTCTGTCCGCCACCCGTTCGGTCAAAATGGCCAACATGTGCAGAGCCAGAACCATTACTCGTCCAGTTATTGCAAGTGTGGTTGCTGCCATCATCTACGGTAAAACCATCGATAGTTGATCCGGTAAGAATGTCGTGCTGGTTAGGGGTATCTCCACGTCCTAAAACCGTGTCACCACTTTCTGTGAGTGAGCCTTGCTTATTCAAGTTGTTGCTCGGACCGTGTAGCACATTTAAATTGGATGCCACCTCGACACCATCGGCATTGAACCAAGGCCCGAAACCAATTCTATCCCTAGCATTTACAGTTGGAGAGTTATTGGTAGCGTGAGCACTTAAGTAGGCACGCCAGGTCTTTCCTCGAGATCCCGCGTCTGAAGCAAGCGCTGCACAATGTGCGTCGGCACCTGCTAAACCACCCAAGTTAGCTCCATCACCAGAACCCAGACTGGTAATAAAGAAACTCATTTCATTGTCTTGTGAATTTACCGCGGTGAATGTCGCTGCAGCTGTAAGCAGGGCAGCAGATGTGAATAGTAAAGTCTTCTTCATCGATTTACTCCTCGATTGTTATTGAGCTTTTAGTTTTTGTTGTGAAAATTGTTTATGTTCAAAAATTTTGTTCTCTATTCTAGATCGCCCATGAACCGGAGACCAGCAGTGTACTTTGTCCCCAGAGGTAATGGAACGAATCTAAATAGATTAATCCGGCAGTGCCATTGCAGTTAAACTGCTACCAGTCTGCAAAATCACATATTGCTTACTATCGTGAACCCAGGAGCTCATGCCATAGCGGGTTGTCGCGGGCACTTCTACACGAGCCAGTTCTGCCCCAGTTTGTTTATCCAACGAAAACAGATGCGGGGTGCCATCGCCTGTAACATTGCTATAAATCAACATGTTCCCAGTCACAACCATCTGGCCTACGGCGCCAGATCCAGTATTGCCTATATCGACTCCACTTAATTCTGGTAGATTCTTAATTCGATCAGGTGTGTAGCCAGCCGGCTGCATCCATAGATGATCGCCGCTGTTTAGATCGATTGCCGTGATTTTGCTATAGGGTGGTTTCCAAAGTGGAAGTCCAGCGGGATGCCGTGGCGACGGACCACCACTGGCTGCAGCGTAGCGCGATAGAGTTACTCCCGTCGGTGCATCATAATAAGTATCTGCTTCTTCTCCAGATACTAATCGTCTTGAGCTACAACCGTAACGAGACATGACGTACATTATGCTTGAATCTGGGTCGGCCACCGGCGGATGAGTGATATTTACCGAACCCGAAGGGCACATTAGAGCAGCCAGCTTACCGGAAGGATGATTGGCTTGAATTGGTGGATTAAATAGCGGACCCATCTGGAATTCAGCAACGGCCTCTAACGCTTGACGTTTTAGTTCTGGTGTGAAATCCACCAGGAGCTCTTCACTGGAGCCAGTGTAATCAAATGGCGCCGGTTTGGTTGGGATAGGTTGCGTAGGTGACAACAGTTCGCCCGGGACAGTCGAAGCGGGCATCGCTACTTCCTCGATGGGCCATATGGGTTCCCCGGTTTCCCGATCAAAGACGTAAACATAGCCCTGCTTCGTCGCCTGTGCAACGATCGGCCCATTAGTTGTTTCTAATAAAATTGGTGCCGTTGGAGTGTCGAAGTTCCAGATATCGTGATGCACCATCTGAAAGTGCCAGGCTCTTTCCCCTGTTCTGGCATTAAGAGAAATCAAGCTAGTTCCATAGAGATTGTCGCCGGGATGATGGCCACCATAATAATCGATGGTTACACCATTGGTTGGGATATAAACAAGACCTAACTCTTGGTCGGCTGAGATAGGTGCCCAGGACGAGATGTCACCAGTGTACTGCCATGCATCATTCGCCCAAGTCTCGTGGCCATACTCTCCAGGCTGCGGAATCACATTAAATTTCCAGAGAAACTCTCCACTTCTAGCATCATAACCAAGAATATCCCCAGGGACATTTTCGATTCGGGATTGGTTGTAACCCTGTTCGGCAGAGTTTCCAACTACCACTACATCATTAACGACTATTGGTGGTGATGAAGAGGTAATGTAGCCCCGTTCCAGTGGAATACCTTCATAAGGATCATAAGGATGGCCAAGATCTTTAAGTAGATCTACTACACCAGTGTCTGGAAAGCCTTCGATGGCTACAGGACCTCCGAAACCCTCCAGAGGCTGACCGGTTTCTGCATCGAGAGCCGTTAGGAAGAATCCCGGTGAAATCATGTAAATTACATCACGGCCATCTATGTTTGCGTGACCAACGCCTTTGCCATAGTCGGCGCGCATTGAATATTCCCACCGACCAGTGTCGGGTTCACGATAAGACCATATAGTTGACCCTGATTGAGGGTCGATTGCTACGACATGACGTCGAGCCCCTGCGACCGTGAATAATTTACCGTTAATATAACTGGGCGTAGAGCGGCCGCTTTGGGCTTCAAAGCTGGCACCATCCCAAGTCCAAGCTACTTCTAATTCAGAAAAATTCTCAGA
Organism: uncultured Pseudomonadales bacterium; assembly: GCA_964275945.1. Lineage (GTDB taxonomy): Bacteria > Pseudomonadota > Gammaproteobacteria > Pseudomonadales > Pseudohongiellaceae > UBA9145. The sequence continues at coordinate 3,445 of CAXYEH010000047.1, read as the reverse complement.
CGTAATCTGTGTCGCAGAAGTTGAACGGGTGTGAGCGAAATCATTCCCTAGCGTAGTCCATTCAACAGTTTCTTGGGCGAAAACGTTGCTATTTAGAATTAAGCAAAGAGATAGTGCGCCGAGGCTATAATTGGATTTCAGAGTGGAAAAAATGAGCTGCCTTATTTTTATCATAATTAGAAGTACCTCGTTAAGGTTCGGCATGCGCGGTTTCAGCAATGTGTTTAGCTAATGGGGTATAGTCTTGAGATTAACGTAGCCGGTGGCTTTTGGGAATAGCGTGATTTAGGAAACAGATTATTGATTTCGGCAATGCTCAATCATCCGTGACACTGCAAATGCAATGGCCAACATTTGCAATGCCTTAAGGTTATAAGCCTAACATCTCTGCTTTACACCTTAAGCTGACCCAATCTTCTTATAAAGATTTTTGTTAAACTTTGTATAAATCATTACTAAATTTCAGCAGAATTTGATGAAAAATAGTTGGCCTCAATTTAGGAGAACTTTATGACCAATTAAAACAGCGATTCTATTGGTTCTTGTCTTACTCAATAACTCAGTGCTTGCGCAAGAGCCACTTACCCAGGAAGAGGTCTTTGGTTGGTTTGAAACTTTATCGAACTGGGGTCGATGGGGGGCGAATGATCAGCTTGGGACGGTAAATAATATTACTGAAGAAACAAGAGTAGCCGCTGCAGGATTGGTTGAGACGGGAGTTTCCGTGTCTATGGCTCATGAAATTTTAACGGAAGTAGCCGCTGACAACGGGAATCCCTATGACCATCGTATGACTTCAGTGGGAAGTAGCCCTGGTCCCTGGTCAGGCGATTTTATTGGTGTCAGTTATCATGGTTATGCCCATTCTCACCTCGATGCTTTATGTCATCGCTTTCAGTTCGGCACTATGTACAACGGGTACTCAGAAGATGAAGTAACAGAGGCAGGTTGCGCTCAACTAGCGATTACTTCTTTTGCCAACGGTATTTTTGGAAGGGGTATCGTTATGGATTTTCCCAGGTTGCGTGGAGTGGATTGGTTAGACAATGGCACGGCGATTACACCTGAATGGTTAGAAGAATGGGAACAGGAACATGGGATTACGATTGGACAAGGCGATATTGTTCTGATCAGAACTGGTCGGTGGCCGCGGAGGGAAGCTTTAGGCCCTTGGGATCTTTCACAAAATTCTGCAGGCCTTCATGCAACTTCTGTAAAATGGTTTAAAGAAAGAAACATTGCCATCATTGGCAGTGACAGTGCCTTAGATGTTAAGCCCTCAGGTGTTGAAAATTTCCCGCAACCAGTTCATGCCTTGGTATTGGTAGCGTTAGGTATGCCTATCTTTGACAACTTGGATCTAGAAGCCGTTGCGGAAGAAGCTGCGCAGCATGGACGCCCCGAGTTTTTATTGACCACTGCACCTTTGAGAGTGGGGGGAGGAACGGGTTCACCATTGAACCCTATTGCAACTTTTTAATCGGGATTAATCATGAGTTCATTAATTGACGCTAATTTTTCTTCTCGAAGCCCCTATTCCTGTGGGTCTAATCTTGGCATTTCATATTTGGGAAAAGACTTCGGAGCTGAGGTTATTGCGGCGTCTATTACCTATTGCAGCAAAGAAGCTAGCTTTCTTCAGCTGTGAAAATCCCAAGTGCGGTAATAACTTCCCTAAAGATTGGATACGCATGCTTGACGTTAAAGTGAGTTCGATTAGCGGTAAACTCTATCTGAATATAAAGCCTAAAATTGGTAGGATTTGAAAACAGAACGCGCAAGATGAGGCTGTTTTTTTCAAGCACAAGAGAATGAAGATGTTTTACAGGCAGCACATAGCAAGGGGATTATTGATTGCAGGATGCCTGCAATTCACTGCTGTAGTGTCCGGACAATGTCTAGTTCAGGATATCGAACAAGAGGCCGCAAAAGTTGGTGAGGCTATTGATACTGAAGCGCGTGCTCTGGAAATTACGCAAGAGCTTGCTGCTCGCCAGTTAGCGATCGAAAATACCCAAAGTGATTTAGGAGTTTACGATCAATCTTTAGTTGAAATGTATAATGATCTTGCGAATTTCTACGTTGAGCTGGAAGATTATGACAATGCTGTTCGGTATCATTCCGATGCTTTGCAGATCACTCGAATCAACACTGGTCTTTATAGCCATGAACAAATTCCAATTCTGGATTCGCTTATTCAAAATAATGAGCGAGGAGAGCGTTGGGAGGAAGTAGATAATCTGCAAGAACTGTATTATTTCGTAAATTCTCGCTTATTCAATTATGAGGACCTGAGATATCTTGAAGCTGCTGAAATTTACGGCAATTGGAAATTGCGTGTCGTTAGAGAGAACTTGCTTGTCCAATCAGGAAGAGAATTACTCAACACTGCAGGGGAATTGAGCCTATTTTATGAAAGAGTGATTGAAGGCGTCGAATTGCAGCCAGCAGTGAGCAGAGAAGATTTGCTTACAGTTATCTATGGAAAATCTCAAATCGATTTAACGTTAGCCCGGTCTGTGGCTAGGACGCCCTATACCGCATTTGAAGGTACCGAAAACCCTTACATTAACCAAACCCGTTGCAGCAACGTGCGTAACTCCCAAGGCCAGGCAGTTCGCCAATGTTTCACCGTTCAAGTAGAAAACCCCCGTTACCGCCTATCTCAGCGAGAGGCGAAACAATTTGCTCTGGTTCGACATACCAGACAGATCTCACGGTCAATAGCGAAGTTGGAAGGAATTAAAAACACTAGTACAAAGCTAAGTAACGCAGAAAAACAACAGATCGAAGTTCAAATTGCTGAGCTTGTCACTGAATCAGAACAACTGGTGCAGGCCTCCCGTCGGTTATTTTAGAGAAGGCTAGGGAGAATTTGTTACATCCGACGTCAAATCGAACTCAAATACTAGCTTTTTGGGTAATTTTGCTGGAAATTTTGCCCCACAAAAGGTACAAAAGGGGCGCTTGGGTCAGGCGTTTTCTGAATCAGGCTCTATTAATAACTGGAGGAGATTATGTCTCAATTTGCCTATCGGCTAACCCGAGTCATGCTATCTGCATTTTTGGCAGTGATGGCGCTTGGGAGTCAGTTAGCGGCAGCTCTGGAAGTCGGTGATAAAGCACCTGATTTCTCACTGCAAGCCTCAGATGGTAAAACCTACTCGCTTTCCGAATTTAGCGGAGACAAGCCCGTAGTCATTGCTTTCTTTCCCAAAGCCTTCACCGGTGGCTGAACTATGCAATGTAAAGCGCTGCGTGACAGTGCTAGAGAAATTCAAAGTTTTGACGTTGCATACTTCATGGCTAGTGTAGATACGCTGGAAGATAACACGGCTTTTGCGGCAGAGCACGAAGCTGGTTTTCCAATCCTTGCAGATCCTACTAAGGAAATGACTGGTGACTACGACGTTCTTATGGAAGTTGGGTTCGCCAACCGCTGGAC
>CAXYEH010000046.1:0-36010 GCA_964275945.1 uncultured Pseudomonadales bacterium | reverse complement strand
TATCAACCAGAACTGAATCTATTTTGAGCATAAGTGTATTTGGTCATTAAATTTGATGTACAGGTGAAATTGAGAACAGCAGCGCAACCTTGAACCTCACAATAATTAGGAACAACTATCCACTAAAGCTGAGAAGCAAACTCACGGAGCTTTGCTTTTAGAATTATGGTGTTGTCTGGACCAATGCGCAGTAGTTGCTTGTGCACTTCTTGTAAATTCTCGATGCTAGCATCAGCATAGAGATACATTACTGAAGGCTTTACCAATTGATAGGGGCCTGCCATGTTCGTGGTTCGTACAATGTTATTAATTGATAAGCGGAGAGTTTCATCGAAACTCACATTTCTAAATCCTATCTCTGCATAGGCTTGCTGAAACAAGGGAGACAGTGCTCGGTATAAAGTGACCGCTGCATCAGTATCGAGAGAAACAAAAGTTTGCACTATTTCATCGAATCTTGCGTGCGCAGAATCCTCCATAACGAAAAAATTTTCATCAATATTCCTTACCGGCATCTCCTCTCCCAATGCTCTGTATGGCAGGCCAGTCTGAGGGAATTCACCACGACTAATATTCTCAACAAAAACTACGAACTTTCTTACAATCTGATCTTGCGCAAGTAGTCGCAAAACTGATGCACCGTTTTGCATAGCTTCTAGACCTTCAAAAACGAATGTGTCTGAATTATTAAGTGTAGGAAGCTGAACCACATTCGGCTCATCTTCAACAATAGATTCCTCTGCTACCACTTCTACTTCTCTGGGTGACGGCGCAATTTCGACCTCCTCCGCTACAGCTGCTACGATAGGAGGTGAATCTGCCTCAGGCTGAATGCGTATTTGAGGAAGTGCAGTGGGAGATCGTTGACCTTGCGATGGCCTTTCAGCAGATTCAGGAGGTTCTATTGTCGGTGCAGGGGGTTCGATGAGGACAGTAGTTGTGCCTTGAGGCGCTTCAAAGGTAAAGGCAAAGTAAACCAAGGACAGCAGAGTTAGAATCGCAACTGCCGCAATTGCATATAAACCTGATTTAGACATGTGTTCCTCTGCTCTACTTGATCCGAGCTTAAAATATTCTATGCATCAGCTTCAGCTTCTACTAAAACACTAGAAGTATTCTGGCACAGCAATTATAACGCGACAACAACCACTCCAAATCATAACAATATAGCCACTTTACATAATGCTAAAGACATATTTCTGAAACACTGGGATCATGACAATTGTTTTAGACAATTGGGTTGTGTTCCTTCAAACGCACATGTCTAGAAAAAGTATTACTGACTTACAACACTATTTACTAAAAACCCTTTGTTAGAGTGCGTAGAATCAACTTAGTTTCAATTTCTTATTAATCAAAAAAACCCGACCACTCAGTAACTGTGTGGTCGGGTTCTGATTTTTCTTCTTAATCTAATAAACTAAATTTTAGGAAAGCCCAATTCGTCCATTGTTTGGGTCAAATCCCGTCCCGCCGTTGCTGGGTTAGTTTCTTTGTCGATCTTCAAGATCATGCCGTCCTTATCTATGTAATAAGTCCAGCGGTTGGCGAACCCAACTTCCATAAGAACGTCGTAGTCACCAGTCATTTCCTTAGTAGGATCTGCAAGGATTGGAAAACCAGCTTCGTGCTCTGCCGCAAAAGCCGTGTTATCTTCCAGCGTATCTACACTAGCCATGAAGTATGCAACGTCAAAACTTTGAATTTCTCTAGCACTGTCACGCAGCGCTTTACATTGCATAGTTCAGCCACCGGTGAAGGCTTTGGGAAAGAAAGCAATGACTACGGGCTTGTCTCCGCTAAATTCGGAAAGCGAGTAGGTTTTACCATCTGAGGCTTGCAATGAGAAATCAGGTGCTTTATCACCGACTTCCAGAGCTGCCGCTAACTGACTCCCAAGCGCCATCACTGCCAAAAATGCAGATAGCATGACTCGGGTTAGCCGATAGGCAAATTGAGACATAATCTCCTCCAGTTATTAATAGAGCCTGATTCAAAAAACGCCTGAACCAAACCCCTCTTTTGTACCTTTTGTGGGGCTAAATTTCCAGCAAAATTACCCAAAAAGCTGGTATTTGAGTTCGATTTGACGTCGGATGTAACAAATTCTCCCTAGCCTTCTCTAAAATAACCGACGGGAGGCCTGCACCAGTTGTTCTGATTCAGTGACAAGCTCAGCAATTTGAACTTCGATCTGTTGTTTTTCTGCGTTGCTTAGCTTTGTACTAGTGTTTTTAATTCCTTCCAACTTCGCTATTGACCGTGAGATCTGTCTGGTATGTCGAACCAGAGCAAATTGTTTCGCCTCTCGCTGAGATAGGCGGTAACGGGGGTTTTCTACTTGAACGGTGAAACATTGGCGAACTGCCTGGCCTTGGGAGTTACGCACGTTGCTGCAGCGGGTTTGGTTAATGTAAGGGTTTTCGGTACCTTCAAATGCGGTATAGGGCGTCCTAGCCACAGACCGGGCTAACGTTAAATCGATTTGAGATTTTCCATAGATAACTGTAAGCAAATCTTCTCTGCTCACTGCTTGCTGCAATTCGACGCCTTCAATCACTCTTTCATAAAATAGGCTCAATTCCCCTGCAGTGTTGAGTAATTCTCTTCCTGATTGGGCAAGCAAGTTCTCTCTAACGACACGTAATTTCCAATTGCCGTAAATTTCAGCAGCTTCAAGATATCGCAGGTTCTCATAATTGAATAAGCGAGAATTTACGAAATAATACAGTTCTTGCAGATTATCTACTTCCTCCCAACGCTCTCCTCGCTCATTATTTTGAATAAGCGAATCCAGAATTGGAATTTGTTCATGGCTATAAAGACCAGTGTTGATTCGAGTGATCTGCAAAGCATCGGAATGATACCGAACAGCATTGTCATAATCTTCCAGCTCAACGTAGAAATTCGCAAGATCATTATACATTTCAACTAAAGATTGATCGTAAACTCCTAAATCACTTTGGGTATTTTCGATCGCTAACTGCCGAGCAGCAATCTCTTGCGTAATTTCCAGAGCACGCGCTTCAGTATCAATAGCCTCACCAACTTTTGCGGCCTCTTGTTCGATATCCTGAACTAGACATTGTCCGGACACTACAGCAGTGAATTGCAGGCATCCTACAATCAATAATCCCCTTGCTATGTGCTGCCTGTCAAACATCTTCATTCTCTTGTACTTGAAAAAAAACAGCCTCATCTTGCGCGTTCTGTTTTCAAATCCTACCAATTTTAGGCTTTATATTCAGATAGAGTTTACCGCTAATCGAACTCACTTTAACGTCAAGCACGCGTATCCAATCTGTAGGGAAGTTATTACCGCACTTGGGATTTTCACAGCTGAAGAAAGCTAGCTTCTTTGCTGTAATAGGTAATAGACGCCGCAATAATCTCAGCTCCGAAGTCTTTTCCCAAATATGAGATGCCAAGATTAGACGCAGAGGAATAGGGGCTTCGAGAAGAAAAGTTAGCGTCAATTAATGAACTCATGATTAATCCCGATTAAAAAGTTGCAATAGGGTTCAATGGTGAACCCGTTCCTCCCCCCACTCTCAAAGGCGCAGTGGTCAATAAAAACTCGGGGCGTCCATGCTGCGCAGCTTCTTCCGCAACGGCTTCTAGATCCAAGTTGTCAAAGATAGGCATACCTAACGCTACCAATACCAAGGCATGAACTGGTTGCGGGAAATTTTCAACACCTGAGGGCTTAACATCTAAGGCACTGTCACTGCCAATGATGGCAATGTTTCTTTCTTTAAACCATTTTACAGAAGTTGCATGAAGGCCTGCAGAATTTTGTGAAAGATCCCAAGGGCCTAAAGCTTCCCTCCGCGGCCACCGGCCAGTTCTGATCAGAACAATATCGCCTTGTCCAATCGTAATCCCATGTTCCTGTTCCCATTCTTCTAACCATTCAGGTGTAATCGCCGTGCCATTGTCTAACCAATCCACTCCACGCAACCTGGGAAAATCCATAACGATACCCCTTCCAAAAATACCGTTGGCAAAAGAAGTAATCGCTAGTTGAGCGCAACCTGCCTCTGTTACTTCATCTTCTGAGTACCCGTTGTACATAGTGCCGAACTGAAAGCGATGACATAAAGCATCGAGGTGAGAATGGGCATAACCATGATAACTGACACCAATAAAATCGCCTGACCAGGGACCAGGGCTACTTCCCACTGAAGTCATACGATGGTCATAGGGATTCCCGTTGTCAGCGGCTACTTCCGTTAAAATTTCATGAGCCATAGACACGGAAACTCCCGTCTCAACCAATCCTGCAGCGGCTACTCTTGTTTCTTCAGTAATATTATTTACCGTTCCAAGCTGATCATTCGCCCCCCATCGACCCCAGTTCGATAAAGTTTCAAACCAACCAAAGACCTCTTCCTGGGTAAGTGGCTCTTGCGCAAGCACTGAGTTATTGAGTAAGACAAGAACCAATAGAATCGCTGTTTTAATGGTTTTGATAGTCATAAAGTTCTCCTAAATTGAGGCCAACCATTTTTCATCAAATTCTGCTGAAATTTAGTAATGATTTATACAAAGCTTAACAAAAATCTTTATAAGAAGATTGGGTCAGCTTAAGGTGTGCAGCAGAGATGTTAGGCTTAGAACCTTAAGGCATTGCAAATGTTGAGCCATTGCATTTGCAGTGTCACGGATGATTGAGCATTGCCGAAATCAATAATCTGTTTCCTAAATCACGCTATTCCCAAAAGCCACCGGCTACGTTAATCTCAAGACTATACCCCATTAACTAAACACATTGCTGAAACCGCGCATGCCGAACCTTAACGAGGTACTTCTAATTATGATAAAAATAAGGCAGCTCATTTTTTCCACTCTGAAATCCAATTATAGCCTCGGCGCACTATCTCTTTGCTTAATTCTAAATAGCAACGTTTTCGCCCAAGAAACTGTTGAATGGACTACGCTAGGGAATGATTTCGCTCACACCCGTTCAACTTCTGCGACACAGATTACGCCTGAGAATTTTTCTGAATTAGAAGTAGCTTGGACTTGGGATGGTGCCAGCTTTGAAGCCCAAAGCGGCCGCTCTACGCCCAGTTATATTAACGGTAAATTATTCACGGTCGCAGGGGCTCGACGTCATGTCGTAGCAATCGACCCTCAATCAGGGTCAACTATATGGTCTTATCGTGAACCCGACACTGGTCGGTGGGAATATTCAATGCGCGCCGACTATGGCAAAGGCGTTGGTCACGCAAACATAGATGGCCGTGATGTAATTTACATGATTTCACCGGGATTCTTCCTAACGGCTCTCGATGCAGAAACCGGTCAGCCTCTGGAGGGTTTCGGAGGTCCTGTAGCCATCGAAGGCTTTCCAGACACTGGTGTAGTAGATCTACTTAAAGATCTTGGCCATCCTTATGATCCTTATGAAGGTATTCCACTGGAACGGGGCTACATTACCTCTTCATCACCACCAATAGTCGTTAATGATGTAGTGGTAGTTGGAAACTCTGCCGAACAGGGTTACAACCAATCCCGAATCGAAAATGTCCCTGGGGATATTCTTGGTTATGATGCTAGAAGTGGAGAGTTTCTCTGGAAATTTAATGTGATTCCGCAGCCTGGAGAGTATGGTCACGAGACTTGGGCGAATGATGCATGGCAGTACACTGGTGACATCTCGTCCTGGGCACCTATCTCAGCCGACCAAGAGTTAGGTCTTGTTTATATCCCAACCAATGGTGTAACCATCGATTATTATGGTGGCCATCATCCCGGCGACAATCTCTATGGAACTAGCTTGATTTCTCTTAATGCCAGAACAGGGGAAAGAGCCTGGCACTTTCAGATGGTGCATCACGATATCTGGAACTTCGACACTCCAACGGCACCAATTTTATTAGAAACAACTAATGGGCCGATCGTTGCACAGGCGACGAAGCAGGGCTATGTTTACGTCTTTGATCGGGAAACCGGGGAACCCATATGGCCCATCGAGGAAGTAGCGATGCCCGCTTCGACTGTCCCGGGCGAACTGTTGTCACCTACGCAACCTATCCCAACCAAACCGGCGCCATTTGATTACACTGGCTCCAGTGAAGAGCTCCTGGTGGATTTCACACCAGAACTAAAACGTCAAGCGTTAGAGGCCGTTGCTGAATTCCAGATGGGTCCGCTATTTAATCCACCAATTCAAGCCAATCATCCTTCCGGTAAGCTGGCTGCTCTAATGTGCCCTTCGGGTTCGGTAAATATCACTCATCCGCCGGTGGCCGACCCAGATTCAAGCATAATGTACGTCATGTCTCGTTACGGTTGTAGCTCAAGACGATTAGTATCTGGAGAAGAAGCAGATACTTATTATGATGCACCGACGGGAGTAACTCTATCGCGCTACGCTGCAGCCAGTGGTGGTCCGTCGCCACGGCATCCCGCTGGACTTCCACTTTGGAAACCACCCTATAGCAAAATCACGGCAATCGATCTAAACAGCGGCGATCATCTATGGATGCAGCCGGCTGGCTACACACCTGATCGAATTAAGAATCTACCAGAATTAAGTGGAGTCGATATAGGCAATACTGGATCTGGCGCCGTAGGCCAGATGGTTGTGACTGGGAACATGTTGATTTATAGCAATGTTACAGGCGATGGCACCCCGCATCTGTTTTCGTTGGATAAACAAACTGGGGCAGAACTGGCTCGTGTAGAAGTGCCCGCGACAACCCGCTATGGCATGAGCTCCTGGGTTCACGATAGTAAGCAATATGTGATTTTGCAGACTGGTAGCAGTTTAACTGCAATGGCACTGCCAGATTAATCTATTTAGATTCGTTCCATTACCTCTGGGGACAAAGTACACTGCTGGTCTCCGGTTCATGGGCGATCTAGAATAGAGAACAAAATTTTTGAACATAAACAATTTTCACAACAAAAACTAAAAGCTCAATTACAATCGAGGAGTAAATCGATGAAGAAGACTTTACTATTCACATCTGCTGCCCTGCTTACAGCTGCAGCGACATTCACCGCGGTAAATTCACAAGACAATGAAATGAGTTTCTTTATTACCAGTCTGGGTTCTGGTGATGGAGCTAACTTGGGTGGTTTAGCAGGTGCCGACGCACATTGTGCAGCGCTTGCTTCAGACGCGGGATCTCGAGGAAAGACCTGGCGTGCCTACTTAAGTGCTCACGCTACCAATAACTCCCCAACTGTAAATGCTAGAGATAGAATTGGTTTCGGGCCTTGGTTCAATGCCGATGGCGTCGAGGTAGCATCCAATTTAAATGTGCTGCACGGTCCGAGCAATAACTTGAATAAGCAAGGCTCGCTCACAGAAAATGGTGACACGGTTTTAGGACGTGGAGATACACCTAACCAGCACGACATTCTGACCGGATCAACTATCGATGGTTTTACTGTAGATGATGGCAGCAACCACACTTGCAATAACTGGACGAGTAATGGTTCTGGCTCTGCACATGTTGGTCATTTTGACCGAACGGGCGGCGGACAGAATCCAACTTCCTGGAACAGTGCTCATGGTTCTCGCGGCTGCAGCCAAGAAGACTTAGTGGGCACAGGAGGAAACGGCTATTTCTACTGCTTTGCTATCGATTAGCATTTTTTTATGAGCTAGCTGAAAGATCATTTAAAATCTTTGCACAGTAGCAGCAGAGCTCATTATTCGGTTAATCTTAAAAAAAGAAACAAGTCTCTAAAATGGTGTAACTGAAATTCAGTTACACCATTTTTATTTCTAAGGACTCAAATATGAAACTTTATGGTATGCAACAGTCCAGATCATTTCGTTGTTTATGGGCGTTAGAAGAAAGTGGCTTGCAATATGACTACGTGCCCGTAAAACTTCGCATTGAAGAAACCGACCCTGATAGTGCCCAAAACCCAGCTTATCTTGCAGTAAACGTACAAGGCAAAGTACCTTCTTTGAAAGATGGAGACATGACACTGACAGAGAGCGTTGCGATTCTCCAATACATCGCTCGCAAAGCACCAGCAGCAGGCTTAGTTCCTAAGTGCAATGATCAGGTTTTAGCGAAGCATGATGAGCTGGTTTCTTTTGTACTCGCTGAGTTAGAACAACCTCTTTGGAGTAAGGGTAAGCACATTTTTGCACTTCCAGAAGAACAACGAATTCCAGCGATGCTGGAAACTGCTAAATTTGAATTTGCAAAAGCCTTAAATACCCTAGACCACTTGTTAGAAGATAATGAATTCGCAATCGCTGACCATTTCAGCATTGTAGATATTTTGTTAGCCCAAACGTTTAATTGGGCGCTCCGTTTCGAATTTGATTTGCCTCAGAAATACGTAAACCTCCGCAATCGACACTATGATCGCCCGGCTGCGAAACGTGCTATGGAGTTAATCAGTTAACATGCCGCGCTTTCTGTTAATTCTTGGCTGTGCCTTTTTCACGAGCTTAGTTTATTCACAAATCAATTCTCAAAATTCGGTTACGGGCGACAGCTTAGATTACTACCTGTTTCAATCATTTCTGGTAGCAGACTCACAACAACGTATCTCGTTGAATCATATTGGCATTCAGGGAAAGCAACTAGAAACTGGATTTTTAGTCACTGCAGTACTGGAAGGGTACCCTGCTCACACCATTGGTTTGAATCGTGGAGACGTTATCACTAGTGTCAATGGGGAACCCTTTCATTCAGTCAATACTTTTAACATCGAACGGGATAGCAACGGGGCATTTGCCTCCTTCACGCAGGAACATCAACTAACTTTTCAGAGAAACGATACTACTGTCGAAGTTTCAGTATTGCCGGTTTTTGAAAACCTATTCGACAGTTATCGCAGCGCTACATCGAATTCTGTACTGGAATTTTCCGCCGGCAACAAAACCATTGGATACATACGATTCTGGGCTCTAAGCCGCGGCACTAATGACCTGATTAATTATCAGAAGTTAATTGCTTCCCTTGACCATTGTGATGGCATTATCTTCGATCTACGTAATAGCTTTGGCTATCTGGATTCCCAACACCTTGACCTGGTATTCAATGACAAAGACAACTACTTCATTGTTACAGAACCACCAGGTCAAGATTATGATTTTGCAGATTTATCACCAAATTTAAGCTTCGAGAACTATCGGAAGCCGATAGCTCTTCTGCTAAACGAAGATACACGCGGAGGAACTGAACTCTTTGCCCATCAATTGGCTAAACTGCAAAGAGTAATAACTATTGGAAGTGCTACTGCCGGGAAAATCGGAAAATTTCGTATTAAAAGTGATTTCGCCGCAGCCCCTATTGAGTATCAACCCGCGACCGAGGTGTTTATCGATGGTATTTTGTTCGAAGGATTAGGAATCGAACCTGACCTATCAGTGCGATTCCCTTATGAAACTACTACTCGAGGCGACCCTCAGTACGATGCGGCAGTCAATGCATTACTGGGTATTATTTAAAAAATCAACCTAATCGACCCCGCTCAGACTTTTTGTTGCCGGGTTCTCACTCTTCCAGCACAAATCATGGAAATCAAAATCCTTTTCAATGGTTGGTTTTATCACCTTGAAGTATGGAGAAAGATCAAAGTCCCTCGGAGTAAAGTGTGTAAAATGATGTTTGTAATATAACGGTACCTTACCGGCATAGTTATGTTGCTGCTCTCTCTTAGGCAAAATTGGATAGTTAATAGATTGAAAAGACTCGGCAATTAAAGTTGAACAAATAGCTTTAGTAGGCTCACCGCTGCCCAAAGCAATCATTGCCCTGCGATAACGGTTGGGTACTGCCGGTTTCTGAATGAGATAACGAACGAGATCAATAATATTTTGCAAATCGTATTTATAGCCAATTTTAGACTTTGCATGTTGAAGCAGGCTTTGCGTATCTTCTTCTGTTAAGCCGACCGGCCGGCAGATGCGTAAATTAAAATTTTCATAGTGCTTCAGACTCACAATTCTTACGCCATGCCTTAAATCTGCTTCCAGCAAAGTGCCGTCTTCTGCAGAATCTTCTTTGTTGCCTATAAAGAGACAAGAGTGAGACCAAGACGATTGAGTAAGGTATTTAATCGCGGTGCTAATGCGTGTATTACCTTCAACTAAAACTATGTCTCCCGTTCTAAGAACTGCAGCAACATCCTCGATAGCTACCGTATCCAGTCGTTGATAGCCGGAGATTGATTTGGAAAGAAAGTCAGCGAGACGGCTTCCGATCCCACGGCTTATGGATGTGATCATCTGAGGAGATCTCCTGTAAACTTCAGCCTTTGCAGATTAGCCTTAAACCATACTTAATAATTATTAATGGATTCTTCTTTCTGGATTTAATTCTCGGGTATACTAGCGAGCCGCTTTGGCAGACAGATCGGAGCGTAGTGTAATCGAAAGTTAAACGTATCTGTTAATCGCAGAAATTAATTGTAAGAACAGGAGTTAGATAATGACCACGGCCTATAACAAATTCTTTATCAATGGCGAATGGGTTGAAGCTGATAGAGCCACCTTGGATGTCATAAACCCAGCCACTGAAGAGGCCTTTGCCAGCATTAGTATGGGCACCGCCGCGGACGTAGACGCAGCAGCAGCAGCAGCTCGAGCAGCCTTCCCCCAATGGTCACAATCTACAATTGAACAACGAAAAACAGTTATCAGTAACATTATCGAAGGTCTAAAAGCACGTGGCGGTGAAATGGCAACAGCCATATCCAATGAAATGGGTGCACCTATGGGCTTATCGAAGACAGCCCAACTTGGCAGCGGACTTGGTCATTTCATGAGCACTCTCGGCATCCTTGAGAATTATGAATTTGAAGAAGTACGAGGCACCACTAAGATCGTAAAAGAGCCAGCTGGCGTGTGCGGTTTTATCACACCATGGAATTGGCCCTTGAACCAAATTGCCTGCAAGGTGGCGCCTGCCCTAGCTGCTGGCTGCACAATCGTTTTAAAGCCCAGTGAGATTGCCCCTGTGAGTGGCTATATACTGGCTGAAATAATCGCTGAATCCGGCTTGCCAGAAGGAGTCTTTAATTTAGTAAATGGCGACGGGCCAACGGTAGGTGCCGCTATTGCATCGCACCCAGAAATCGATTTGGTGTCCTTTACCGGTTCGACACGAGCAGGCCGGGAAGTTGCAAAAGCAGCAGCAGATGGCATCAAACGCGTAACGCAAGAACTCGGTGGCAAATCGGCGAATATTATTCTGGAAGATGCCGCGGATTTTGGAAAAGCGGTTGCGGGCGGAATTGCGGGCTGTTTTGGGAATAGTGGACAGTCCTGCAACGCCCCCACGCGAATGCTTGTGCCTAAAGCGCGTATGGCTGAAGCTATAGAAGTAGCGAAGTTAGCCGTTGCGAAATCCGTGGTAGGTGATCCACAAGCAGAAACAACTCGGCTTGGTCCGGTTGTTAGCGAATTACAATTTAACAAGATTCAGAGCCTTATCGCAAAAGGCATTGAGGAAGGCGCAGAACTTGTTGCTGGCGGTCCCGGTAGACCCGTTGGATTAGATAAAGGCTACTACATTCAGCCTACAATCTTTGCCAATGTTACCAACGACATGACTATTGCGCGGGAGGAAATTTTTGGCCCGGTGCTTTCGATTATTGCTTATGAAGATGATAACGATGCGATCAACATAGCCAATGACACTGATTACGGTTTGTCGGGCTATGTTTCTGGGGAGGCAGACCATGCCCAAGCAATTGCGCGACAACTTCGCACGGGCAATGTGCATATAAATGGTGCCGGCCCAGATTTTTCCGCGCCATTCGGCGGCTACAAACAATCAGGTAATGGTCGCGAATGGGGAATAGAAGGCTTTGAAGAATTTTTGGAAACTAAAGCAATGATGGGCGCTGCCTAATAAGGAGAAGTACTCGTGGGAATTAACGTCCAAAAACCGGCAATAGACATCGGCATCATTGCCAAAGATATAGACGCCATGATGAAATTTTATGGTGAATCATTGGGATTAGAGCTTGAAGCAACAATACCAATGCCCGGCGGGGGCGCCATGAATCGGTTCAAAGTGGGCGACAGCATAATCAAAGTGATCGAGCTGGATCCGGCACCACCTGCAGAAGCGCCACCGGGTGGAATTCGTGGAGCGAGCGGCTATCGTTACTGGACGATTCACGTGCCCAATCTTGAAGAAGTAGTCAATAGAATCAATAGCGGAGGTTATAAAGTCGTAGTGCCCGCTAAAGTCATTCGAGAAGGCATAACCATCGCTATAGTTGCTGACCCCGATGGCAACTGGGTTGAATTGCTTCAGAATGGTTAGGCATTAGCCCTCACTTCTCTTGGCAAACTTATTCCAGGCAATACAGAAAGAGCACGCGGCGAGGTTATGGAGTTTTCTGAATCTCTAAAGACACACTAGTTTATCTAATATAAATCGAAAAAAAGGGATTCAGTAGAATCCCTTTTTTGATCTCGATTTTATTGAATCACTTACCAAATACTGCGTGCTTTCAATTCGATATCGAAAGTGTTCCCACCTTCTTGGCCGACATGGACGATAAAAGTATCGGCATCCGGATTGCTATAACCAAGAGTCGGCATGCCAAAACCTGAAACATCCTCAAACTTTACTGAATTTTCAGTAATTTCGGATAGTTCCAATTTTTGTGCTGCTTCAGTTCGAGGCTGAAAACCTGCATCCCATTGTTGGATGTGTAGTACTAAAGATCCTTCGACTTCTTCTATGGTAATTACTTCAAACATACTAGTGGCATCCGCACCTGTCATGCGTACAGCTGCCATGAGGGAATTACCTTCATTAGAAATCCAGTTCTCTTCAAGCTGATTCGGCCCTAAGTTGCCCGCCCAATTTCCTGTCATCCAGCTTAACTGATCGATAGTCGCGGGAGGCCCTGCAAGCAAATTGCCACTCATCAGCAGGAAAGATGAAACTACTAGGGTGCTAATTAACTTCTTCATTGTTTACTCCGCTGTTTAAAATTCTATTTGAACTCTTTAGTTTTTAATTTTCCCTAGCCAGGCATCCAAGGATTCCCAGTTCATGCGAAACATATGTGGTGCACTATCAAGAATTGCTGCATCAAGGTCAACCCCAGCCTCAGTAAGAGCATCAACTGTTTCGCCAAAGCGATCTGCCCAACCTAATTGATCAGCACCGCCTATTCTTAAATACACTGGAAAGCCAGCTAGTGGCCGGTTATCGACGACTGATGTGGCTAATGCAGGTACCGCAGCAACACCTGAATAATTTTGTGGATTACGCCGAGCAATTTCCAAAGCCGACATACCGCCATTGGAGATCCCAGCTAAAAGAACCTTACCGTCTGCAACATTCTCTCGCTTTTGTAATTCCGTAATGAGTTGCTCCACTTTGCCATTATTTTCTTCGCCCCGGAAAGCGCGATTATTTGGCGATACAGGCACTGCTACTAACCACCCCCCTTTCCGCAAAACCACCCCCAAGCCAAATAGAAGTATCACGGGAAATGGAAACATTGCCTGGCCCTCCCCCCATCAATATCAATAGCGGCGCAGGACTTCCGCTGGTTTCGGCCGGCTGAACTACAAACACAGCCAACCTTGATCCATCTTCAAGGGTTATTCTCTCCTGAGCTACAGACATCCCAGAAAAAAGAAAAGACAGCAATAGAATAAGAGCTTGAGCATTTTTCATATTCTTAGTCGCTTTAATTAGCTTCTAGATTAATCAGATTCTTCACGGGCTTTATAGACTTCTTCGAAACGGTCTTGCAACCGACGCATACCACCCAGCCAACGGTCATAGTCATCAGTCTTTCTTCGCATATAAGTTAGCACCTCTGGATGCGGCAATACCAGAAAGCGTTCTTCTGCCAACGTTTCTATGACTGTATCAGCAAGTTGATCGGGCTCTAACATACCATCAAGCCCTGCTACCCCTCCGTCTCCACCCGCGGTCATAGCGGTGCGCACCGCTTGCGGGCAAAGCGCCGAAACTTTAATGCCTCTATTTCCATAAGTAATCGATAGCCACTCTGCGAAGCCAATTGCCGCATGCTTGGTTGCCGCGTAGGGGGCCGACCCGACTTGGTTTAAGAGCCCGGCCGCTGAGGAGGTGTTCAATAAGTAACCCTCTCCCCTTTCCAGCATGCCTGGCAAAACTGCTCTAGCAGCAAAAACATGAGACATTACATTGATATCCCAAATTGTTTGCCACTTATCCGTAGACAGGTCTTCCCCACCTGGCGTGAAAATTCCAGCATTGGAACAAAACAAATCGATGTGCCCGAATGCGCTCAGAGATTTCTTAACTAATTCTTCAACCTCATTCTCATCGCCAACATCGCAGGTGATTCCTAACACTTTTGTTTTCTCATTGATATCGCATACTGTAGCGTCAACGCCTTCAGAATTGATGTCAGTGACAACAACAGCTTTGGCACCTTCTTGTGCGAAGCGCTCACAAAGTGATTTTCCAATTCCACTAGCCGCACCCGTTACAACTACTACTTTGCCTTTGATTTGCATCTACTGCTTCCTTATTCGACTTATGCCGACACGGTACTTCCAAGCCGCTCATTAATAATTTCTTCAGCCTCTCTAACGATCCGGGATATCAATTCATCACAAGTCGGAACGTCATCTATTAATCCCACAACCATCCCCGCCGACCAGATACCTTTATCCAGATCTCCAGAATCAAATAATTCTCGTCCTTTAGCTCCCTGAACTAAAGGCTGAATATCTTCAAATTTAGTTTCACCATCCTGGCTTTCAATCTCCACAACTTGTTCTGCGACGCTATTTTTGAAAACCCGCGCCGTGTTTCGCAAGGATCTATAGATAAGCGAAGTATCCAATTCCGAGGCGTCCACCATTTTTTGCTTAACATTCTCGTGAATAGGGGCTTCTTTGGTGACCATAAAACGGGTACCCATATTTATTCCATCCGCACCCATAGCCAGTGCAGCAGCCAAACCTCGACCATCGCCTAACCCGCCAGAGGCGAGAAACGGTATTTTCAATCTGCGGGCGGCCAATGGCAACAAAATCATATTGGTGACGTCATCTTCCCCTGGATGACCTGCACACTCGAAACCATCAACACTTACCATGTCACAACCAATTTTTTCAGCCTTCAGTGAATGTCGAATAGAGGTGCATTTGTGAATAACTTTGATGCCTGCCTCTTTAAATAGGGGGAGAAATGGTTCAGGATTGCGGCCGGCGGTTTCAACGATCTTAATTCCAGAGTCGACAATTGCCTGAGCGTACTCCTCATAGGGGACCGGCTTGATTGTGGGAAGAATTGTAAGATTTACCGCAAAGGGTTTGTCGGTCATTTCACGGCACTGGTCGATTTCCTTAATCAGATCTTCTGGAGTGGGCTGAGTCAGCCCAGTGATGATCCCCAATCCGCCCGCGTTAGAGACTGCCGAGGCTAACCCTGCTAATCCAACCCACTGCATACCTCCCTGGACTATCGGATGCTCGATTCCCAACATTTCTGTCACTCTCGTACGCATTTACTCTAGATCTCCCTTTTTAAGATGCTTGAAAACACCTAAAAATAGGGGTTTCAGCACCGAGCGACTAGTTTACGTGGTCTAACGCAACGGTGCAAAGACGTGAGATTTGTTACATATTCTGTGATATATTTGCCAACTTTTGTGAGAACCACCAGCAAAAACTCCCTCGATACAGCCTGGGAGCAGTAAAATAATAGTTCACTTCAGCAAATCTATTAGTTGATGAATTAATAATTTTAGAAAGTCACAGTTGGATAAGAATCTTGAAACTACTATTGCCTGAAATTTCTATCTAGAGATAGGCAGTATGGCAAACTAGAAATGGAGAAAGACATGATGCGCAAACTACTGGTTTCCAGTATCGCAACTGCAACAGCGATGATTGCAGCCCCTGCTATCGGGCAATCACAAAGTGGCATACAGGCGATTGAAGAAATCGAAGTATTTTCCACGAATCGAAGAACTGAAGGGCTAGCAGACGTTAATGCAGCGGTTTCAGTAATTGGCGAAGAAGAACTAGACCTAATTGCCCATACACATTACCAAGAAGCATTGGCTCGTATTCCTGGAGTTAGCGGTAATCGAAACAATGGTCAAGAAAGCTTAATGGCGATCAGATCCCCAGTACTCACAGGTACCGGCGCCTGTGGCGCTTTCCTCGTCGCTGAAAACGGCATTCCTGTCCGCTCTGCGGGTTTCTGTAACGTAAACGAAATGTTTGACACGCATTCTGAAAATGCGGCTGGCATCGAAGTAGTTCGAGGGCCTGGAAGTGTTTTCTGGGGCTCGAATGCTCTACATGGGCTCGTCAATGTAGTTCTTCCCTCTCCTGGTGACGTTGGCGAATTCACTCTTGAAGGCGGACCGAGAGGTTCATCACGAATTAAAGCTTCCTATGGCCAAGACTATGGAAACTTCGCCCAGTCTCTATACATAACTGGCGTGAACGAAGAAGGCTATCGAGACGATAGCGGTGTTGATCAGCAAAAGGTTAGCTGGCTGTATGAATACACTCTGGACAATGGCATCAAGATGGATGGTGGATTCAGCTATCTAAATTTGAATCAAGAAACCGCTGGTTATGTTGTCGGTGATGGCGGATACAAAGACACTACTATGCGGGATACAAATCCGAATCCTGAAGCCTATCGCGATAGCGTTAATAGCCGGATATGGACTCGTTTCACAATGGAATCGGGTGATTGGGAATACGTACTTACGCCTTACTTCCGTGAAGTGAATATGAATTTCATACAACACTTCTTGCCAGGCACTCCGATTGAAGATACCGAACACAGAAGCTTGGGTTTCCAATTCGCGGCTTATCGCGACTTAGGCAATGATTCCACATTCTCATACGGTCTTGACGTTGAAAGTACTGACGGGAATTTATTTCAGTCCCAGCCAAACCCAACTCAAGGTTCATTTTTCTTAAGAAACTCAATTCCTCAAGGCGCTCACTACGATTATGAAGTAGAAGCGCGCCAAATTGCATTGTTCGCCAACTACGAAACCGCCTTGTCTGATAACTGGAGGCTCTCTATTGGCGCACGTGCAGAGAAGATGGAATATGACTATGACAATAAAATGCTGGATGGACGAACTAATGACCAGGGGGTTGCTTGCAGATTCGGTTGTCGTTATTCCCGCCCCGGGGACCGGAATGATACCTTTGAAGATATTTCTCCAAAGATTGGCCTGAGCTATCAGTTAAATAATAACAATAGCCTGCAATTACGTGCTCAAAGAGGAATCCGCGCACCTCAGGCAACCGAACTGTATCGTCTACAAGGTTCACAGACTGTTGCAGATTTAGATTCTGTCGAACTTGATAGCTATGAATTTGCATTTCAAGGGGCTAACAGCGATTTAGACTACTCCGTTACTGGCTACTTTATGCAGAAGGAAAATGAAATTCTGCGCGACAGTTCACGTACAAATCTAAACGGGAGTGACACCGAGCATGTAGGTGTAGAGGTAAGCGCCGGATACAACCTCTCAGATAACTTATCGCTTCGCGGTGTTATTAATTATGCCCACCATACTTATGAGAATGATCTGATCTCTGGTGGTCAAAATATTAATGGAAATAGAATTGATACAGCACCTGACACCTTCGGTAATATAAGACTCAGTTATCGTGCCAATGGCAATTTACGTACGGAATTGGAGTGGGCACATATGGGCGAATACTACACAAACCCGGAAAATACGGCAGGTTATGGTGGTCATGATCTAGTAAATCTCCGCACGCAATATACGGTAAACGATGATTTGTCACTGTACATTAATATTATGAATCTTACTGATCAAAAATATGCAGAACGTGCAGATTGGACTACTTTTACAGGTGATCGCTACTTCCCTGGCGAGCCGGCAAGAATTTTTGCAGGATTTACCTGGAAATATCGCTAATCCTTGTCTAGCCATCACAATCTAAAAAATGCCGACTATAGTCGGCATTTTTTTATCATGCTGTAATTAACTAACCTCTATGGGTAAAACTAGACAAAAGAACATCTATGAAGCTTTGCTGCGTTTTTTTCTGTCTAAACAGGCGGAAAAGCCCAGTAGGATTTTTCATCCAGAATTAGATGTGTATCAAACTGCGAAAAACGAAAGCGAACTGCGCAAGGCCGCAGTACTTTTGCCAATAACACGCCCAGAAGATGGCAGTGGTAGTCATTTAGTATTAACAGTTCGCTCGGAAAATTTGAAAAGCCATGCTGGACAGATAAGCTTGCCTGGAGGAACTCAGGAGGAGCAGGACGAAGACTCTATCGCTACAGCCCTGCGAGAAAGCGAAGAAGAAATCGGACTTGCATCAAATCATGTAGAAGTAATCGGTAGATTAGGCGACCTAGTACTCCCTTCTGGTTTTTTAATAACGCCGATCGTTGGCATCATTAATAAAAATTTGAATTTTGTCGCGCAGCCACAAGAAGTAGCTGATATATTCCAAGCTCCCTTGGAATTAATTCTAGATGTAACTGCCTATCAAAAATTTACCGTTCCTTTTGAAGGAAAAGATAGAACTGTCTTGGAAATACATTTTGAAGATTATCGAATTTGGGGAGCGACTGCGGCAATACTATTCCATCTCGCCAATGAGATTAAAAACTATGAAAATTATTCAGACTAAGAATCAGAGGTACTTGCCAAGACTTCTTTTTTTATCACCACTAAGGCCTTCGCATTTTTCGTAATAAGATGCATAACAAACTCGATTTCTGCCTTCCTGCTTCGCCGTATAAAGAAACCCATCAACTCTATCTATGAATTCTTTCTCGGTGGATTTGTCACCATGGTTATAAACATGGACTCCAAAGCTTGCTTTTATTTCTAGGACTAAGTTGCCAGCGCTTACTGATGAGTGTTCAATAATGAATCGAAGTCGATTAGCCAAGTGCACGCCCTCTCGCAGGTTAGTATCGGGCAAAATCAACGCGAACTCTTCTCCACCATAACGACAGGGAATATCCAATCGACGAATGGTATTACGAATTAAACTCGAAATCTGAGTTAAAACTACATTACCAACTTCGTGGCCATAGATATCATTGATAGATTTAAAATGATCTAAATCACACATGATTAAGCAAGTAGGCTGACCGGAACGACGGGTGCGTTCCATCTCCAAGCTAAGAGCTTCGGAAAAGTAACGATAATTGAAAAGGCCAGTTAATTCATCGGTACGAACCATGGCAGCCAATAGCCTAACTTCTTCCCGAAGCTGGTCGACTTCCGCCAGTTTCATGCAATTGTCACCATCCGATCGGCGCGGCACTAGTTCAGTTTCTCTAATTTCATGAGGTTCTTTCATAGATTTTTGGTGTCGACTGAGCCCTCTAAGTTACTGAATTAATGGCTTTTTTTCTTCTCTTTTAAAACTAAACTTCGGCCCAATATTGGACAGTAGCACAAAGCCGCCTCAGCAAGAATACCCTGCAGCAGTTTTTGAAACCTAGTTCGTTAATTTCAGATAGTTAAAAAATGAGGAAAATTAGGGCATCGCCCAATCTGGAAGCCCACCCAATACGCCAAATGTGAGGTCTCCAAGGGTATAAACGAAGATGGTAAGCAAGAAGACCGATAGGATATCTAGCCATACCCCAGCAATAACCATTTTCATAATAGGTATCCTCCCCGATCCGTAAACAATTGCATTGGGAGGCGTTGAAACAGGCAGCATAAAAGCGCAGGAGGCAGCAAGAGTCGTAGGGATTAGTAAAAGGAGTGGATGCGCTTCAATCGCTTGGGCAAGACTGGCCATTATCGGCAACGACAATGAGATAGTTGCTGTGTTCGAAGCTACCTCAGTGAGACCTGTAATAAATGCGACCGTACTTATTACAATTACCAATGGCTCCGCATCACCGAGCAGGGCACCCAGCTGCACCGCAGTGAAGTCTGAAAGTCCTGAAGTCCCAAATCCCTTAGCAATCGCTAAGCCGCCGCCAAACAAGATGAGGATTCCCCAGGGTAATCGCTTAGCATCTTCCCAATCCATGAGGCGACCACCGACGGCTTTACTGGCAGGGATCATAAACAAAGTTAAAGCCACAGCAATCGATACACTGCCGTCATCGATCATGAAACCAATTGGATTAGACCCAATCGATCGTAGAAAGTTATCAAGATAGTAGCTCCATCCGAACACGTCAACTTCTGGCCCAAACAGTCGCTCCTTGCGAGTTATTAGCAGCACTGCAAACGCAAAGAAGACGATACTTACGCGTTTTTCTTCGGTGGACATTATTCCCAGCTTTTTAATCTCAGTCTGAATAAACTCCTTACCGCTAAAAGGTGTGGTTGCCGGAAGCGGAAACACAAACCTCGTTAAAAGTACCCAAGCGATAAGCATGTATATAAAACTCATTGGCAGAGCGAAAAACATCCAAGTGGAAAATGTAATTTCAGGGGCCTCAGGGAATAACTGTGACATCTGCGTGATTAAGACTGCATTTGGAGGGGTACCAATCAAGGTGGCAAATCCACCAATTGAAGCGCCATAAGCAATGCCTAATAAGAGTGTTAGGGAAAAATTTTCTGCACGACTGTCTATCGTACCGCCTTCGGCAGCAACTTTTTTGTTAAGCTCTTCATAGAGCAATACAAGAGACATACCCATAGGCATCATCATTAACGCGGTAGCCGTATTGGATAGCCACATGGAGAGAAACCCAGTTGCAACCATGAAACCTAATACCAGTCGGTGAGGTTGGCCGCCAATGATGCGTAATATGTGTAAAGCAATTCGCTTATGTAGATTCCATTTTTCTACCGCTACCGCGATCATGAATCCACCCATAAAGAGCAGAATTATCCAGTCCATGTACTGGTTCGCAACATTCGGAAAAATGATGTCGAAATCACGGGCCGAGAACCCTTGGGCAAAAGTCGCATTTTCTAAATCGACACGATTGCCAGCCGGCAATTCGCGGCCTCGCATAATCCCCATAAGAGGAAAGAGAACAACGGGCAGCAAAGCGGTAGCAGAAAGCGGGATTGCCTCAGTAATCCACCAAATTGCCATCAATACAATAATGGCAGCCATGCGAGTTACTAAAGGATTATTAGGCTCTAGATCAACAAATAACAACATTAAAAGAAAGACTGCAGGGCCAAGCCACAATCCAATTCTACTTCGAACAGGGGATGAGATAGGTTCAGCCATTTCTGACTCTGCAGTATTAGTCATAGTTCAACATTTTTATTCTTTCTTATTTAGTTCTTAACCTAATTCAGAAGTGATAACCCAGCTAAAAAATCTCATTTAAGAAATTTACCAGAGTTTGATAGCTGCGCTTTTCAGCTACCTCACTGTACACCGTACCGAAATCAGGATTATTGGCTGCAGGGTTTGTGAAGGCATGCATAGTTTGTCCGTAGGCATGAACCTGCCAATCAGCTTCTGCCTCAGTCATTTCCGCCTCAAAAGCTAAAACCTGTTCAGGCGGAACCATTGGATCTTCATGACCATGCAAACAAAGTACTTTACTCTTTATAGCTTCATTGACAACATTTCCAGGCGCAAGAATACCATGAATACTGACAACTCCTAAAACTTCGGCGCCAGACCTTGCTAATTCCAGGACACACATTCCACCGAAACAGTAGCCCATAGCAGCTACCTTAACAGCATCTACTTGAGGAATATTTCTGCCGGCCACAAGGGCAGCGTTAACCCGCCGTCTTAATGCGGCTCGATCTTCAGCAAGAGGATTCATCAATGAGGAATTGAGTGCCGCATCGCCGTCTGCACCAAAAACACCTTTCCCATACATGTCGAGAGCAAAGCCAACGTAACCCATGGAAGCAATTTTTTCGGCAGCATTACAAGCAAACTCTCTACGCCCACTCCAATCATGAGCCACCAACACCAGGGGTTTTTGCGAGTCTGCTTCTTCGTAGGCCACATAGGCTTCGAGGGGAGTGACCCCGTCATGATAATCGAGATGTCGTGTGATCATTCTAATTTATAGCCTTCTAATGTGACACTTGGAACTTACCAAATATTTACAGAGCTTCGAGCATAGCTTCCGCTGCACTTGCTTTAATCTCACCCGGTGCTTCAATCCCCAGATAAGTCACTGTTCCATCTTCGACAATCATGCCAAAACGCTGTGCTCTTGCGCCCATACCAAAACCGCTAGCATCTAAAGCAAGACCGATAGCATTCGTGAATTCACCATTACCGTCCGCCAACATTAGGATCTCCTCAGCATTTTGTGCATTACCCCATGCACCCATGACAAAAGCATCATTCACCGCCATACAGGCAATTGTGTCTGCGCCTTTAGTCTTAATTGCATCGGCATTGACCACAAACCCAGGCAAATGCGTCATGGAGCATCCAGGTGTGAACGCACCAGGAACAGCAAAGAAAACAACTTTCTTGCCGCCAAAAACTTCTTCACTGCTCATATCCTTGGGGCCATCGGCAGTCATTACCTTAAAATTCGCTGCAGGAACCTTGTCTCCAACCTGGATAGTCATGCTATTTCTCCTAATTATTCGTTGAATTGAAAAGAGCCTAAGGGATACTAGCAAAATCAATCGGACATTCTAAGCATTGGTCCAATAATTCGTTGATGTGCTGACCTGCATATTAAGCAAACATGAACAAGCAGCAAGTGATTAGGTTATACAATGCATCTTTCTCGCTCTAACTTCCACTCCCAAGAATGGAATTGATCCAGTCTAGATGGAGTGAGACTCTTTCGTACACCGCGATCGACCCATATTTACCCTGAGTCTCTTCAGAGAATTGATCACCAGCTACTTCTCCAATTGCAATTCCCGCGAGTCTGACCCCTGTGCTGGTTTCAATTAATGCCGGACCGCCACTATCTCCTAAACCAAGAGTGCCCTCCAAAGGCAAAACCATTCCATTGCCACCTCTTGGATCATCAAACACGAAATGCAACCGATCGTCAGCTGAAGAAATTCTATTTTTAGCTCGGCGCTTGACACCATCATCGAATTGTCGGCCTATGGTTCCTAGCCCAAAATAGCCCCAACCAATGAGAGTAACAATTTCCCCATTTTCATTAGCGTCAACATAAGGCTCAATGGGTCGTGGAATTACAGACTCGTTTCTAAACCGTAATAAAGCCAGATCCACTTCAGGATTTTTCGAATCATCAAAGGCCGGATGGATAACTACAGCCTCGATTTCGCGCGATTGATTACCAACTTCAACAGCATATCTTCTTCCGTTGTTTACAGTATCCCCCAAGCTTGTTTCATCAATACAATGGGCTGCTGTTAGAGCCCATCTTGCATGGATGATGGTAGCAGCACAAATTCTGCTTTTACCCTGCCGTTCAATAAAGAAAACTGCAGGGATATCACTCGATTTTATTTCGTATTCACCAGGCGCGACATCGTGGCGCACTATGATCCCCTGACTACTAAGGGCAAATACAAGCGACAACAGAATAAGGCTAAATTTAATCTCTAAGTGCACCACGAACCCTAAATTCAATACCAAATACTGGCAAGGTTTTAATATTAGGCGTCATCAGTTGATCGACGTGAATCATTGTGAAACCTACGTAAGGGCCTTAAATTTGGTTGGTAACTAGGCTTTCTAGAAAACTGAAAAATTTTGACAGTGCGGTGCATTACAACGATTACCGTTATGATTATAAACGCCAGAATACAAGCAGCAAGCCACTGTTCTGCGGTCCAACCAGAAACATCTATAAATTCAGCCAACATAAACCAGATGCCTTTATTCAATTAAGGCCAAACATTATGCGCTACTATAGGAGGATTGTGCCAGAGCTTAAATCGAGTGATTAAGTCTCATTAGCTAGATCTGAGACTAATTGTTCGATTTCCTTAATTCTGTCCCAGGGATCGTCTTTCTCTAACAATTGCTGCTTCTTCTCTACTTCAATAGGAATGAGTTCGCTAAGTCGCCAACCTAAATCCCATAGGTTGTTATAGTCAATGGATAGTTTTTTTTGTTCTACTAAAGGATGATTTTCGAGATTTTGCAGCAAATCAACGAGCCCAGAAAATTGCTCATCAAGAGGTATCTTTTCAGTACCCAGGCATTCTATTTCACTAAATTCAGCGCCTGCATGCAACACGCCCGAGTCTTCCTGCCAACAATCGCTGATCTTGAATTTCGCCGCACCTTCCACCGTTATGGAGAGCAGACCATTCTCAAGCTGATCCCAATCGACAATTTTAGAATAAGTGCCTGTTTGATGAATTGTTTGCTGGCCTGCTTCCTTAATCACTTCCTCGCCAGACTTTAAAAGACAAACTCCGAAACCAGTACTGCTTTTCAAACAGTGACTTATTAGATCGAGATAGCGGCGCTCAAAAATTTGCAAATCAAGTCTTCCCCCAGGGAAAATGACAACCCGAAGCGGGAATAGTGGAATTTTTTTAGTGTTGGTCATTCTATGCGCTTAATAAATGATGCTAGTAGGAAGAGTCTATCTTAATTAACAGAATTGCAGAAAGCTTTAAAACTAATTCAAGATTGTCGACCCATGATTTAGTTCTTGAATCAATTTGTCATGGATGCCTTCAAAGCCCCCATTACTCATAATGATAATATAATCACCTGACAAACTATTCTCTTTGAGATAAGTCACGATTTCCGCAACAGATGAAAAAGCATAAGATGGCACTTTGCTTTGTGAAAGCATACTTTGAAAATCGATTTTACAATCTTCAGTTTTATACCAAACCACCATATCAGCGGATTCACATGCGCGATTTAAAGTATTTTGATGGGCCCCTGATTTCATGGTGGCTGAACGCGGCTCAATAACAGCAATCAATCGCTTCTTCCCACTTTCAGATTTTAACTTCTTAGCCATACCATTCAGAGTAGTTTCAATCGCTGTAGGATGGTGGGCAAAATCGTCATACACTTTGATACCCTCAATGCTGCCTCGCAATTCCATGCGTCGTTTCACGCCTTTAAACGTCTTTAAGGCTTCGGCTGCAGTGGTAACTTCGACGCCGACATGATGTGCTGCCGCTACTGCCGCCAATGCATTTTTTACATTATGCAGACCTGCCATTTCCCATTGGATCAGCGCACGATTCATAACTTCTCCGGTTGATTTCTGGCCGTATTTTATTAATTCAAATTCTGACCCATGCTCGTTTTTCAAGTAGGCATTCCAAAAACGTTCCCCCGTTTGCAGCTAACTCTTTGCAAACTTCATCGGGAACTGCGACTCCTAATTGCTGACGGCGAGTCCAGCAGCCCATGCGCAAAACTACTTCGATTGCAGAATCATCGTGAGGGGAAATAATTAGACCATTGCCTGGCAATGTCCTAACTAGATGATGGAATTGTGTCTCAATCGCTTCCAAGTCGTCGAAAATATCAGCATGATCAAACTCTAGGTTATTTAGTATGGTCGTGCGAGGCGCGTAGTGAACAAATTTTGAGCGTTTGTCGAAAAAGGCGCTATCGTATTCGTCAGCTTCAACAACAAAAAACGCTGAGTCTCCAATATGGGCTGATTGGGGGAAATTTTTAGTAACCCCACCAATAAGATAACCCGGTTTCATGCCAGCGTATTCAAGTATCCACGCCAGAATCGCGCTGGTTGTGGTCTTTCCATGGGTACCGGCAACCCCGAGCACCCATTTATCATGCAATACAAATTGAGCGAGCCACTGTGGCCCAGACATGTAATTGAGCCCTTCACTGAGGGTATATTCCACCGCCGGATTACCTCGTGACAAGGCATTTCCGATAACGACTAGGTCTGGTGAAGGCTGTAAATGTTCATGTCGAAAACCTTCCATCAAATCAATACCCTGCTCCTGCAATTGGGTACTCATTGGCGGGTAAACATTCGCATCACTGCCGCTTACACGATATCCCAACTGTTTAGCTAATACCGCAAGGCTACCCATAAAAGTGCCACAAATTCCTAAAATGTGGATATGCATCAGATACTTCTCACTATTAAGCTTTTCCTGCGGATGGCAGCAAAACTGGCGTGTTATCAGAGTAATTCTTCGATAGCATAGGAATTCTTATCCAACATAAATAAGCCATGACTAAGCAATCGACCAGTTTCTGGAATTTCTCCAATCAATTATACGCCAGAGATGGAGTGGCCAGTGCTTGTTTACATTTACAGGAGCAGTTCCAATTAGATGTAAATCTAGTTTTATTTTGTTTCTGGAGCGCCCATTTTGATACCACGGTCCCCGAGAATGATTGGGAAATAATTTTTAAATTCTCCCAATGTTGGAAATCCCAAGTCGTCCAACCCTTGCGTGATGTTCGCACTTGGATGAAGACTGAAAGTATCAAGAATGAAAGCAGTAACGGCGCTGAGTTTTCCATCTTACGAAATCAGATTAAACTGGACGAATTAGCCGCCGAGAAGTTTCAGCAAGAGCAAATTGAAGAGCTTGTGCCCTTATTGCAGTCGGATAAAGTCGAATTTAATGCAAAAGCGGCTAAAAGTAACTTTAAAAATCTTCTTCGCGCTCAATCGTTAGAGCTTGTCGAAGAAATGAACAAGCAATTAGATCTAATTGCTGAATCTATCGAAGAAGCTGCTTAGCAGTGTTGCCTACTTCTCTGCCGCTATATCGAGCACTATATCCCAGTTGAAACGCACGAAACGATTCAGCTCGCTAATTAAAATTCGTTCTTGATCACTATGGGCGCCGAAACCAAGAGCTGCATCTTCTCTATCGATTGCCGGCCCGATTCCATAACACTGAATACCAAGATTGCGCAGATATGCCATGTCAGTCGCACCGGTGCTCATGGTTGGGAGCGTGATCACGCCGTAATGCTCATTAATGCCTGCCTCAATCGCGGCAAAGGCTTCTGTAGTTAAACTCGCCTGGCCAGGTGGACGCGTGTTGCGGTCTCCCAGACTAACCTCTACCGCTGAATCAGCAATAATCTCCCTAATCTCATCAAGAAACTCAGGGATATTTTCATCAGGCAATGCACGGAAATCTACACTTGCTCGGGATTCCGAAGGGATGACATTAATTCGATAACCAGCATCAAAAATATTTGGCGAAAGTGAGCTGCGTAACATCGAAGCATGGCGGGGTTCATTAGCGAGAAAATATTCATCGGCTTCACTGGCTCTGCCAGGGTCAAGCACATTTAAGTACTGCTCTGCCGTTTCGGCAGGCGAAATAGAGGCCAGGCGCTCGAAGTAAGCAGCAGTAGTTTCATTCAATCGAATTGGTGAGCGCCAATCCGCAATTGCAGCTATCGCTTTCGCAAGGCGCACGACTGAGTTGGTCTGTAAAGGAACAGACCCATGGCCGGCTACACCAGTAGCAATCAGCTCCACCCGATAGGGGATTTTTTCAACAGTCTGGACGCCTGCGTACTGCACTTCGCGATTAACTCGCGCAACGGACCCACCTTCTGCTAGGCAAAATTCTGCTGATATTTTATCCAGGTGGTTATTCACCATAAATTCAATGCCGTACTCTGTCGCTCCTTCCTCGCCGGATTCTGCAAGAAAAATCACATCTCGATCCAAGGCAATATTTTGTCGTTTCAGCTCCAGCATTACCATTAGAGCGGCAGCTAGATTGTCCTTATCATCGACGGCACCTCGCCCGTAGACATAACCATCATCAATCACGGCACTGAAGGGAGGAAAGGTCCACTTTTCTGGATCTACATTGACCACGTCAGTGTGGGCCATAATTAGCAAAGGTTCTTTACTACCATTACCCTCGAGACGCGCCACTACGTTTGGGCGCTCCGGATCATTAAAAAGCATTTCTACCAGGATACCTTCAGCTTCCAACACGTCCCGCAGGTATTCTGCAGCTGGCAGTTCTCGGCCTGGCGGATCACTGGTATCAAATTGCAGGAGCGCTCTGAAATGATCTAGGGCTTCAGCTTCAACAGCTTCCCAATAAGATTCTTCTTCTTGAGCTAGTGCATTGGAGTAAAATAGAAGGCAGAACCCAACAATTTTAATGTGCTTGATGTAGTTTTCCATTATCTGCTTCCCCAGAATTACTAGTTCCCTTGTTAGTCTTCTCTTACATATTTAACCAACTGACGAGGACCGACTTCTGCACCATAAATATTTCCATACTTGTCTGCCGCTACACCTTCAGCTGCACTGGTTCCACCAGGATTCCGATCAGGATCTGGAATAAACGCAAACAAATGCCCAGTGATAGCACTTCCAACCCGAATTCCTCGACGCCATCCCGGATTTGAAGTGGCACTAGATTCAGAATCAGCAGCATAGAGCACGTCATTTGCATCTATGTAGATGCCACTTAATCTTCCGAACTGATGCCACTCATCAATAAAGGTGCCGTCTTGCTCAAATATCTGAATACGCACATTCCCTCGGTCAGCAACGAATAATCTACCCTGTGAATCGAAAGCGAGACTGTGAGGTGTTCTAAATTTACCCGGCGCGGTGCCTATAGAGCCCCAAGACTCTATAAAGCGACCGTGGCGGTCGAACTTGACAATTCGCGCTACAGTTGAAAGATCCGCATTTCCACCTTGACCACCATGACCATCACCAACGTAGATGCTTCCATCTGGACCAGTGACTACATCGTTGGGAGAGTTCAACAACGGGCCACGCCCGTCTCCGGCTACTCCTGGACTGCCGAGAGTCAATAACAAGTCACCTTCAGGGCTGAATTTTAGAACGACATGGCCCTTGCCGACAGCATCTGGGTTCTCTGCGATTTCTGTTGCAGTTGCGGCTCGAGCGTCGGTAACCCAAACATTACCGTAACGATCAACATGGATACCATGTGGCCAGATAATCATGCCGCCGCCAAAAGAAGTAAGGATATTGCCGTCTTTGTCATATTTGATGACAGAATCAACATTCGACGTAGCACAGCTATTGGTGCCACAGCGCTCCGCTACCCAAATAGACTCACCATCAATGTCGATATCGACAGCACTGGTCGAGCCCCATGGTCGACCACCAGGTAGATCAAAATAGCCATTAATCGTGCGATAGGGATTAGGGTGTTCATTTGTAGGGTTAGTGACTTTCTGTGCAACCGCACTGTTAGTAAAAAAGAACACTACGCACAAGCTAGAGTAGGTAAGCCAACAAATCCGACGAGTCATGATTTACTCCCGTTTGGTTTTATTCTATGAAGACAAAGCCTATTAGGTAAAGGTCGAGACAGAATAGAAGTGAACCAGAAGAATGTCTACCTGATCAGCAAATCGAAGTGAAATCTTTTGGTCAGGAAAAATTATTTCTTTGCCCCCTCAAATTAAGAAGAAGAATTTTCCATACGAGAACCCTGCCAACGCTTTACCAAGCCCGGGTCAATATTGAATAAGTCCAAGACTCGCCCCACATGATGATCAACTAGATCATCGATGCTTTGTGGCCTGATATAGTGGGCAGGCATAGGAGGAGCAATTACTGCTCCTATTTGACTGGCTTTTAGCATCAATTCACAGTGACCAGTATGTAAAGGTGTTTCCCTAGGTATCAGCACTAAGCGACGCTGTTCTTTTAAGACAACATCGGCCGCACGAACTAGCAAGGAATCAGCGTAAGAATTGGCAATAGCTGAAAGGGTTTTTATCGAACAGGGAGCAACGATCATGCCAGCAGTTTTAAAGGAGCCGCTAGCGATATTTGCAGCAATATCTTTGTTGGAGTGAACATGATCAGCCAAAGTCTTGACCTCATTGGCGCTCCAAACCGTCTCCAAACCAATATTCATTTTGGCAGAGTCAGACATGACTAAATGCGTTTCAATATCAGGTTCTGTTTTCAAGACCTCAAGCAAGCGAATCCCATAAATGACTCCACTCGCTCCGGACATGCCTATTATTAGCTGCATTATTCGATGTTCTGAAAAATTGGGGGGAAGATTGTTGCATCACATCCGTCTACTGGCAAGCGCAACCGCGGCCTAGTAACATGGCGACTTCTTAACTAGTGTAGTTAAAAGCCATTATGAGTAGAAACAACCTTTTCTATGCCCAGTCGGGCGGTGTTACTGCTGTTATTAACGCCAGCGCCTGTGGCGTGATCGAAACCGCAAGACAACACCGAGATAAAATCGGAAAGGTTTATGCTGGTCTAAACGGTATCGTTGGTGCTTTAAATGAAGAGTTAATTGACACTAATAAGGAAACAACAAAATCCATTGCAGCACTTCGCTGGACCCCGGCTGGTGCTTTTGGGTCATGTCGCTACAAACTCAGATCTTACGCTGAAAATCCGAAGGAATATGAACGATTAATAGATGTTTTTCGCGCGCATAATATTCGTTACTTCCTTTATAACGGTGGCGGTGATTCTCAGGATACTGCTAATAAAGTCTCACAATTAAGTTTAAAAATGGGTTTTCCCATTACCTGCATCGGCGTTCCAAAAACAGTCGACAACGACCTGCCTATTACCGATAACAGCCCTGGTTTTGGATCTGTTGCCAAGTATGTTGCTGTGTCTATTCGTGAAGCAGGGCTAGATGTCGCTTCGATGTGTGAAAGTTCGACCAAAATATTTGTCATGGAGGTCATGGGCCGGCATGCTGGCTGGATAGCTGGTGCTGCTGGTTTAGCTTCGGAGCAAGAAGGCGAAGCTCCTCACATAATCCTTTTCCCCGAAATTCCGTTCAACCGGGAGAAGTTTCTGCGCAAGGTGAACACTTGTGTTAGGAAGTTTGGCTATTGCGCCATTGTTGTATCAGAAGGCGCCCAAAATAAAGATGGGAGTTTTCTTGCAGCAACCGGCGGGACAGACGCGTTTGGTCACGCACAGCTCGGTGGAGTTGCTCCCTACGTAGCCAATATGATTAAGGATGAATTGGGTTACAAATATCATTGGGCGGTTGCGGATTATTTACAGCGGGCGGCTCGACATATCGCTTCTGCAACAGATGTCGAACAAGCCTATGCCGTTGGAAAGGCCGCTGTTGAATTTTCGCTCAAAGGTAAAAATTCTGTCATGCCAGTTATCGTGAGAGGAAATGGGAAAAAAGTATACCTGGCACATTGGTGAAGCGAAACTTTCAGATGTTGCCAATGTAGAGAAGGTCATGCCTCGAGATTATATTTCCCGGGACGGATTTCAGATTACAGACAAAGCGAGAAACTATTTTTCACCGCTAATTCAAGGTGAAGATTATCCACCTTTTAAAAATGGTATTCCTCAGTACACACGGCTTAAAAAAGTGCTAGAAAAGAAAAAACTGAAAAAATGGAAAGCAAGTTAAGGGGCCAATCTATCAATTACCCAGCTATTCTCATGGCGAAGATAACGAAATCGATCGTGGAGCCGGTTAGCACCACCCTGCCAAAACTCAATTTCATTAGGCACGATACGATAGCCACCCCAATAGTCAGGAAGTGGGATATCACCATCTTCAAATTCCTGTTTTAAGGACTCAAACTTATCCAGTAGAAACGAGCGGGAACTTAACACTGCACTTTGACGAGAAGCCACTGCGGCTATCTGGCTCTCTTTTGGCCTAGATACGAAGTATTTCAAGGATTCATCATAAGAGATTTTACTCGCAGTACCACAGATTTTCACCTGACGATCAATCACATGCCAGGGAAAGTGCAAACTGATTTTTGAATTACTATCCAGTTCATTTGATTTACGGCTTCCATAATTAGTATAAAAAATGAAGCCATCCTGATCGAAATGTTTTAGAAGAACAATTCTTTGGCTCGGCTGACCCTCCTCATTAACTGTAGCTATAGTCATTGCAGTCGGATCATAAATCTCTAAGTCCAAGGCCTGCTGCATCCAGAGGCTGAACTGATCTACCGGGTTAGCAATTAGCTCTTCACGCCGCAATCCGCCGTACAAATACTCTCTTCTTAAAGATTCAAGATCCACTTATCTTTCCTGTTAAAACTTCCATTCTGTATGGATTAAATAACTGCTCTCACTTTGTTGGCAATTTGACTTGCCCATTCCTGAGATGACTGAGCCAAGCAAACTTTTCAATTACTTTAAACTTACACTTAATTAATCAGCAATTTAGAAAGGGTGAACAAAGCCCTGACGAGTATTATTTTTCTAACGTATCAAATCACCATAATTCCAGTATTGCTGCCGCCCAGTACCAGTTTGATAATAATAGGTTCCTAGACCATGTTTAGAGCTCGCAAAAAATCCACCAACATATTTTTGACCCCCTGGCCAACGGTAGGTCCCTTGCCCCTGATAATGATCATCAACGAAACTACCAGAATAGTTTTCGAAATTTTCCTTTAACCAAAATTCGGAGTGTTCATTTTCATTCCAGCGTGGGAGATTAAAAATATAAGAACCCTGACCATTACGCTTGTTATTTTCCCATTGGCCAATATAGAGTTTGCCTTTGCCATTCCAGTGGGTGCCACGACCCTCGCGAATTCCGATGACCCAATTACCGACATAGACTTCTCTTTCTGTAAATGAAATTGGAATTTCTAGTCGTCCATAGCCATGAAATTCACCGTCTCTGAAATTGCCGACATACTCACCAGGCCCCCACTGTGTTTTTAGTGCTAGGGTGCCGCGGCCCGAAGCGCAGTCACCATAAACACATTCTTCCTCCGATACGTTGGAAAGGGATTGAGCTGAAACGCTTGCTGCTCCAGCAATGAACACCATAGCCCCAGCGGATAGAAAACTACCACACAGCGCAGAGAACATAACGGCTTTCATGCGAACACCTTTTGCATTATTTCTTTCATGAATACAATTATAACCCTTCAGCGATAGCAGTAACTAGCCTGAAAATATTTCATTTACAACTATAGGCAAAGGCATAGACTGAAACCATGACAACGCAACTTAATATCTAGCTGAAGGGGAACAGCTTAGCGAACAT
The DNA here is from genome assembly GCA_964275945.1 of uncultured Pseudomonadales bacterium. GTDB lineage: Bacteria > Pseudomonadota > Gammaproteobacteria > Pseudomonadales > Pseudohongiellaceae > UBA9145. The sequence goes on along the minus strand of CAXYEH010000046.1, from coordinate 3,214 downwards.
TAAACGAAGCGAAGGCGAGTAAAATATAATGGACTTATTGAGAGGTTTTTCAGAGATTTCTTACAGTAGCTATGAATTTAATTCTCAAATGGATATAAGGTTGACGCGATTAAAGTCCACTTTACAGGCTTTATCATCTCTTAAATCGTTTATTATTGTTTAATGCAAGTTATATGACACCGACACGAAATATAATCCAGCGATTCGTCTGACAGTTATTTAGACAACGCCTCGCAATACATTTAATGGGCTTATGTTGACGACTTTTCGAGTAGAGTTCACGCCAAGGCCAGCGATTATAAGCATGCCTAGTAACGGCCCTGCTATCCAGACCCAATAGTGCAGTGAAAACTCCTGTTCAAAAATTTCTTCTTGCAGGTAATACACACTAGCCTCAGCACCAATAGTCGCAATCAATCCAGCAACTACACCTATGCTAGCAAACTCAATAAGTAAGCTTGTCAGGATTAGTTTCTTTCCAGCGCCTAATGTTCGAAGTATCGCATTTTCATGAAACCGTTCATCGAGACTGGCATTGACACAAGCCAGCAATACCAGCGCACCACTCAACAAGACAAGAATAGAAATTAGTTCAATCGCAGATGTAACTTGAGCAATGATAGTTTGTATCTGCTCAATCAAGCCATCGATCTCAATAATCACCATCGTTGGGAATAGGCGAACCAAATCGTTTAATAATATCTTCTGCTCCCGCTCCATAAGTGCGGTAGAGAGAAATGTCGCACCAATATGATCAATAGTACCAGGAGAAAAAATTATGAAGAAATTTGGTTGCATATTATCCCAGCGCACACTCCGGAAACTGGAGACCTCCGCAGAAACAATTTGTTGGTTGACTTCAAATTCCAAACTATCACCGAGCTTTAGATCTAACCATTCGGCATATTCTTGCTCAATAGAGACATAGCCTGGCTGCGATTCTGACCCCCACCAGGCGCCTTCCGTAATCAGATTTTCACTCGGCAAATCTTCGGCCCAGGTTACCTGACGGCGACTTAATTGACCTCGAACCCGTCGGCCGCCAGTAGTCGCCTCTTCGCCATTTACCGGCGGGGCATCGGTTTGCGGACCTGAAACGGCCTCCGCAACCTCTGAATCCATCTCCACGCCTTCAAGCTCCAAATTTTCAATCTCATCATCAAGCTGAGCGTTTTCGGTCAAAGTGCCTCTGCTCGCTGTCACTTGGTCTTCGTCGCCCGGATCTGGCAGATCACCATTAACTGTAGTTACTCGGGCGCTGATTAAAGGGTAAAACTGATTACCTTGGATTCCATTCTCAACGAAGAAACTTTCAATCCCTTCTATTTGATTCTGGGTAATGTTCATCATGAAATGATTAGGTGTATTCTCTGGCAGTTGTGCCTGCCATTCCTCAATCAAATCTGTACGCAGCAACGTCAAAATTAACAACGACATAATAGTGATTGAAAACACCATTACCTGCAGAACATTTTGCTTACGCCTTCTGCGTGCTGCGGTCATCGCCAACAACCAGGCACTGCCTGCCTTCATCCCTGCGGAACCACTGGAACGTAAAAATAAATAAGAAATAATCGAAAGAAACAGAGCTATAGCGCCAACAGAAATCACCAAAACTGAAGTAAGTACGAAATCCTGACTATACCAAAACACTAAAAAGATGGTGCCAAGTATGCCAAAAACATAAGGCACGTTGGCTCCAATTTTTTGCTGACTCATGTCTTTTCGCAGCACTCGCAATGGAGGCGTTTCACGCAGCGCGAGCAATGGCGGAAGGGCAAATGAAAGCAAACAAATAAAGGCCGTCATAGCGCCAACCACATAAGGCTGAATACTCGGCTCAGGTAAGCTAATCAATAATAGTGATTCTAGGAAAATCAGAATTACCCAATGAACGAGCCAGCCGAGAAACCAACCGACAACAACAGCAATAGCAGCAAGTGCAATTTGAATCGATAAATAAATGAAAGAAATTTGAGAAGAGGTACAACCGAATGTTTTTAGGATCGCAACATAATCATAGTGTCTTTCACTGTATCGCTTAGCGGTTAAAGCGATAGCAACTCCTGCAAGGAGTACAGCAAACAGTGAGCCTAATAAAAGGAAACTTTCCGCACGCTCCAGTGCTTCGCGCACCTCTTCACTCTCTTCGCGAATATCCCGTATGTAATATCTACCACGCCATTCTTCTCGGGCTCGGAACCATTCCTCAAAGGAATCGAGTTCGCCTATTTCGTCCGCTGCGAAAAGATAGCGATAACTAACACGGCTACCAAGCTGCACAACATTGGTCGCGGTGACATCATCCATGTGAAGCATTAGTCGAGGGCCTGCACTGTCCATCATGCTGCCACCGGAACGATCCGGCTCTGCAATGATTATCTGGCTAACGATTAATTCAGCCTCTCCTACAAAAATCGAATCGCCAACTTCAATTTCGAGTGCCGACAATGCCCGAGATTCCAACCAAACTTCACCTGGAGAGGGTCCATTTTGGACTGGCCGCCCACGGACAAAGGGCTCCTCTGCAATAATCACATCGCCACGCAATGGGTAGCCATCGGTAACTGCTTTTGCTGCAACGAGCATATTGCTGGAGTCAGTGAAAGCCATCGAAGTGAAGGAGAGTATTTCTGCAGTCCGAAGACCTCGCGCCTGCCCTTCCTCGAGGACTTCTTCCGGGAGAACTCCCCGACCACTAACAATGCGATCAGCAGCTAACATATTTGCTGACTCCAACAAGAGTGCTTTTTCAAGTCGATCAGTAAACAAGGCGATGCCAGTAACCGACGTTACCGCCATTACTAAGGCAAGAAATAATAGGCGTAATTCACCCCCTTGCCAGTCCCTCCAAAGCAAACGCATTGAGAGTGTTAAAAGATTTCCAAGGGGTTTGTTGTCAGTAAGTATCTTGCTGTTTGCTTCAGGCACTAGCTGCTTCCTCATTAGATTCATTGCTCACCAGCTCGCCAGCAACTAGCTGCAGTTTTCTATCGCAACGGGACGCAAGCCGATCATCGTGAGTGACTAATACTAAGGTAGTGGCATATTCACGATTGAGCTCAAACAACAGGTCAACTATTTTGGAACCTGTAGCAGTATCGAGGTTTCCTGTTGGTTCATCGGCAAAAAGAATACGTGCCTCAGTTGCAAATGCTCTCGCTATCGCCACGCGCTGCTGCTCACCTCCGGAGAGTTGATTAGGATAATGGTG
>CAXYEH010000045.1:0-104141 GCA_964275945.1 uncultured Pseudomonadales bacterium | reverse complement strand
CACCGCAATATCAACCCCAGGAATATTCGAAAGAATTCCACCGAAACCAATAGGTATAAGTAATAGTGGCTCGAAACGTTTAGCAATAGCGAGATAGAGCAGCAACAGACCTATTAAGATCATGACTGACTGCGCCAAACTAATTTGATAGATACCTGATGACTGCCAAAGCACTATTAGCTGGCTCATAATATTTTCCAGTTAGCTAAGAGTCAGCAAGACGTCGCCCACTTTAACCGCATCGCCGCTAGCGACGAAGATTTGGGTAACTATACCAGTACTAGTGGATCGGATTTCAGTTTCCATTTTCATTGCTTCAAGCACTAAAATTATTTCCCCTTCAGAGATATTATCTCCAATATCAACCGCGACCTTAAAAACATTGCCAGCTAATGGGGCCGCAACTTCAATAATTTCTCCGCTCGTAGCCGGCGCCTCTGCACTAGGTTTCGATTCGGATAATTCAGTTAGTTGAGAAATGTCACCACCTTCTGAAACTCTCACCATATAAGACTTTCCTTCAACCTCGACTGTATAGATTCCAGAATCAACTTCGGGTGAGTTTTTCCGTGCCGGCTTTAAGTCATCTTCAGAAGGAATGGCTTCGAAGGCTTCCGGATTATCGCGATTTTTTAAAAATCTCCAACCAATCTGAGGAAAGAGGGCGTATGTTAAGGTGTCGTCTATCTCGTTTTTAAGCGCGATATTCTCAGCTTCGGCTAGACCTATAAGGTCAGCTTTCTGTTTTTCGAACTCTGGCTCCAATAAGTCTGCAGGTCGACAATTAATTGCTTCCTTGCCATTCAATACCTTAGCCTGCAGTTTTTGATTCATAGGCGCCGGTGTCGCACCATACTCCCCTTTCAACACCCCTTCGGTTTCCTTGGTAATATTGCGATAACGTTCACCGCTAATTACATTTAATACAGCCTGCGTTCCAACAATCTGTGATGTAGGAGTTACTAAAGGAATAAATCCTAAATCTTCTCTAACTTTCGGTATCTCTTCCAAGACCTCATCCAGTTTTTCAGCCGCATTCTGCTCTCTAAGCTGGTTCTCTAAATTAGTCAGCATGCCTCCTGGAACTTGCGCTACTAATATTCGAGAATCAATACCTTTCAGTGAACCTTCAAATTTGACGTATTTCTTTCTCACTTCTCTAAAGTAGCTGGCAATTTCTTCAAGAAGATTAATATCCAATCCGGTATCCCATTTAGTACCGTCTAAGGAGGCAACAATGGTTTCTGTTGGAGAGTGCCCATAGGTCATACTCATTGACGATATTGCCGTATCGACATTATCTATTCCCGCTTCGATGGCCTTCAAGTAAGTTGGCGCAGAGAGGCCCGTCGTAGCATGGCATTGCATATGTATAGGAATCTGGACTGTTTGCTTAAGCTTGGTAATAAGATCGAAGGCAACATAGGGTTTCAACAATCCAGCCATGTCTTTTATACAAAGTGAATCTGCCCCCATACTTTCAATAGTCCGAGCCATATCGAGCCAGCTATCGATCGTATGAACGGGACTGATCGTATACGACATTGTTCCCTGCGCGTGCTTATCCTGCTTACGCACCGAGTTTATTGCAGTTTCCAAGTTACGTGGATCATTCATAGCATCAAAGACGCGGAAGACATCGACTCCATTTACTGCTGCTCGCTCTACGAATTTATCAACCAGATCATCTGCATAGTGCCTGTAGCCTAAAATATTCTGGCCTCTGAACAGCATCTGTTGCGGTGTATTTGGCATCGCTTCTTTGAAGCGGCGAATTCTTTCCCAGGGATCTTCACCAAGGTATCGAATACAAGAATCAAAGGTAGCTCCACCCCAAGATTCCAATGACCAAAAACCAACTTGATCGAGTTTTTCAGCGATTGGTAGCATGTCGTCAATTCGCATTCTAGTTGCAAGCAACGACTGATGTGCATCTCGCAATACAACATCGGTAATACCCAAAGGCTTTTTGTTAACGCTCATACGTTTGACTCATTACATCGTGATTAAAGATCAAAAACTGCCAGGCGCACCCTTAGCTATGCTTATTTTTATGCTGGGCGATTGCAGCAGAAATTATGGTAAGAAGATGGTGGTCGTCGATTTGTGTGTCTGCTCGAACAGCTTGATTTAATGTCTCGTGCTCAAATTTCTGCACCAACAAAGACATACAATGAGTAGCAAGGATTAACAATGTGAGGAATACAAATACTGTGCCCATACCGAAAATAGCTAGTTCGAACCCCTGACTTACTAAATTTTCCATAGTTCGACCCATCGTCTCAGATTATGAAGAGCGGGCATCATACTAAAAGCAAGTAGTAGACGCTAACCACACAAATTCTATCGAAGGATTTCCAAAATAGTTTAGATCAAGAACGCTTAAAATGAAGATCTATCGCTTTTAACTTGCGTAGTTAGCACAGTTAATAGCTTAAACACCTCGATGATTCCCAAATAGCGGTGTAATTTTTTGATTCCTTGATTATACTCGGCCTCCAATATGAACAAATCCATTTACCCGGAGAATAATGTGAATAAACTGATAAAAACCTCTGCTATTTCCTTAGTTTCTTTAGTAATCGGACTAGGAGCCGGTATTTTCGTCAGCTCTGCAGCCCAAGATGAAAAAGTCTTCGAACTTCGCACTTACACGGCTACGCCTGGCAATCTAGACAATCTCCATGCTCGGTTTCGAGACCACACTACTCGGATTTTCCGTAAACACGGCATGGAGGTTGTTGGTTATTGGTCACCAACTAGTGAAGAGGAAAGAGAAGACACGCTAGTTTATCTTCTTGCTCACGACAACCAAGATGCCGCAACTGCATCCTGGCAGGCTTTTATCGCAGATTCTGAGTGGGCTACTGTTGCCGAAGAATCAAATAGAAATGGACAAATTCTTGGCGGTATAGAAGCCAAATTTATGGTCGCTACTGACTACTCTCCAATGAAGTAGGCCCGATCTTAAAAAGGCTGGCGTATGCCAGCCTTTTCTATTAAGGACTTTATTTAGCCATAAGCCAGCTCGAGCAGTTCTAATACTGATTGAATCTGCGCAAACCAATAAAAAGCAGAAAAAATAATAATGGCTGATGCGGCTACTAACGCCGAGGTTTGAGCATCCTTAAGCCCTGGATTTTGACGATCTGTTAAGCTCTGATTTTCTTCGTTCATTACTTTCTCCTGCCTTACCCACTAAACCCGATCCAGCGACCGGTCGCTGCTACTAAAAACCAAACTAAGATTGAAGCTATCGCAGTCATCTTCAAAACTATTGGATTAATTGAACCCAACTCATGCGCTACTAGTGGCCGACGAACATAATAGTGGAACAAAATACCACAAGCCAAACCGAGCATTTTGTACCAATAAACCGGCAGATAATATATCTTCATTGCTACGCCGCAAGCCATAAAAACTCCAGTTAAAAGCAGCGTAGCGAGCGCCCAAAAGAATACCGCGTCAGCACGATCGACAACAATTCTATGGGGCACATCTGTCAACAATATCCCTAATAACCTGCCATCGCTGACGAGCACGCAGCCACCCAGCACTGCTAAGCCGATTAAGTGACCAGCTTGAATAGTTGCAAATGCAGCGCCCCAAGTCTTACCTACGTAACCAAACCAGGTTGTTTCCATCCATTCAAACAATGGCTGTATTTCAACATACACGCCATTCCGGGCATAGGTAAAAGAAAATACCAATGCTGCTGCAATAACCGCTACTGTTACTATTGTTCTAAAATAGGGTCCCAATATTAAAGTGGGCATCCGGTCAACTCCTACTGTATAGGTTAAGATAAAACCTTTATCTAATTAAAATCTTGTTTGTCCGTCAACACAACCGGCAACGAATTCAATAAAAGCAGATTGAGGGTAGTCACAGTCAAACCAATCATAAGCAATAAAACGTCCGCAAATAACAACAACTGTCCAGAATCCAAGAGATAGCATTGCGCCATTCCTAATTCGCTGAGGCGCTTTTGCATCGTTATCCCAGTTGGAAACCGATTCATTCATTCTTTTATGGAATAAATAAGCATTGATAGCACACCCGACTAATAGCACCATCTTGATGCGGAACCAGACACTTTGAACTGAACGCACAGGCACTGCATAGAATAATAAAATTCCTGTGATGAACATCACCGTGAATCCAATCATCATTGGAATATTGAGGCGATCTGCAATCTTCGAGGCAGGGACGTCTGGGAATGCCCATCCAAGCATTCTCAAGTCAATCAGAAAAAGCATGCCCAAACTAATCATTAGGGTGAGCACATGAGTGGACTCTACCCAATTATACATATAGTAAGACTCATGCAGCATGGCACTCCAAGGAGTGTCGTCTACCCAAACTGCAAAGTTATAAATAAGTTCGCTCACTAAATGAACCTCCAGCGCTCTATGGCTTTAACTTTAAAACTTCAACTTCTACCTTATCGGCGAAATTTTGATTCTCTCGCCTATTGGCTAAGACTATTACGAAAGTGACCTTTCAATTAGCGCTTTCTAACGTTGAAAACAAACTATCAGTCGAAATATCAAATTCACTCAAAAGTATACTTTCGCTTCTCGCCGGTATGTTATTTTTCTTTACCTTATTGTTTTCTATCAATTATTTTGCGCTACGAAATTAGTTTTAATACCACTCACATTCAATTCTGAAGAAAGCAGCCAGCGCAAGAATAACTAAGGAATTGTCTAAAATCTACAAATCCCTGTGGTTCTTTGTAACGTTTTTTAGGTTTGAATGGCATTCGAGAAGTACAAACTAAACCGGCTGTTTTTTCTTCCGGTATTCCGATGGAGTTACTCCTTTAATCTCTCTAAATGCATTATTGAAAGGTGTAATTGATTGATACCCAACAGAAAGAGCGATAGTTAATACTGGAACATTAAGATTCTGAGCATCAGAAAGCATATTACCAGCATCTTCAATCCTGTATTGATGAAGCATTGCATTGAAATTCCGGAATCCTAATTCTTTTTGGATAAAGGCCCTCAAACGGTACTCTGGCATCTTAAGTTTTTTGGCGAGCATTGATATCGTAAGTCCGGCCTCACGATAGAGCCGGCCATCATTAAAAGCCTTATCGAAGCTATCAACATCAAATGTAACCATATCTTCAGTTTCGGGCTTCTCTGCTAACTCTGCCACTTTTCGAATAACATGGCTAAGAGAAACAAAATCAAAGCGAAGTGCGACTAAAAGCATACCAAAAGTGAGCAATGCGATCGCAAACACAATTAGTGTTTGCCCATTCGGATTACTATTGTAACCGCCTACAAGTAAAAAATTTTCTACAAACACCACTGCAAAAATTAACGTCCCTTGAACACTGATAATAAACCAGCGAAGAATGCGCCGATCAGCAACCAAATCTGCTCGCCAGCCTTTGATAGTCCAATAGATAGCGAAGCCAACAAAAAGTAGCTGTAATATATCCATGCTGACACTTAGTAAACTAAAGATACCGCCAAGTTCAGCATTGGTGCGGGATAAATTGATGATTTCCAAAATAATTTCGAGAAGCATCTGAACAGCGAACGCTACGCTAAGCGTAATAGGAAATTTCTCGCCTTCCTGAAAAATAAGGAAACAATAGAGCATAAAGAAACCAGAAACGGCACTGGGTCCAATATCTATAATTAACTGCCACCGGCTAAGATCTAGTTGAAATGGGGGGGCAATATGATTTGCTGTCATGCCATTGAGCAAATAGAGAATAACGAAAACAGCCATTAGTGCAAAAACCTGGGCACTGCTGGCTTTGGGGTCAGTTTTGATGTACCCCGCAGCCAGGAGAAGAACGGAGAAAATTGCTACGATTTGAGCAGCAAATAACAAAAGTGGATTTGACACGTGTTGCTACTCTGAGTTAAATCAAAAATCTTCTGCACCATACTAGATCAACTTTAAAAATACAAAAATGACAGACTCTGTCTGAATTTAGACGAACGGAGAAGAAAGATCCTATATAGGGAAGAGTTTAATTAATAGCCGCCCTGCACAACAAGTTTATGAGCACACTTTTCAGTCGATCAATGCGCTTTTTCTCATCACTACAGTGTTTAACAGCATTACTCAAATTGGCTTTCACTTTAAGTATATTTATATCATACCAAAAGATCTATCCTTCTATACTGTGCCTCTATCTTATCGTTTTATATAGATTTTATTATTAATCATAATAATCAAGAGAGTTGATTTCTTTCCACTCCTTTTATGGATTACTGCGACTACACAGCAAAATTTCTGCATTCGGAGATTTAATGCTATAACTCAGCGCTAACGTACGTCCATAACAAACGAGAAGGCAATTGAATGAATTCGCTAGGCAAAAGGAAGATTGACACTGCTTTCGCTCTACTGCTTCTCTCCTTCTTATTATTTCCCAGTTCTTTTCTGTTTGCCACAGAAAATCCTTGGCGAATTAACGATGCAATAAACTTAGAGGACGGCTTTAGTTTTGGCATAGTCCAGCGGACGCGCTTTGAAAACATTGCTGATAATGTGCAACTCGGTGCCAGCAAAAATGATCAGGTACTTGCGATTCGTACTTTGCTTAACGCTCAATACAGCAAAGGGGGTTTTACCTCTCAAATCGAATTTGCCGACATTCGGCAAGAATTGGCAGACAAGGACAGCATTCTCAAATCACGAACTGTTAACGCAGCCGATTTTTTGCAAGCGAACGTCGGCTATAGATTTGGCACCCACCAAAATACTTGGGTAAGGTTAGGTCGATTCTCTGAAGACTGGGGAAGTCGAAGACTCATGGCTAGAAATAGATTTCGAAATACCATTAACGCTTTCGATGGACTAGTCGCTCACCATGATGGTGACAATGGCGTTCAAACGCGATTTATGGCTACTCAGGTTGTACGTCGCTTACCCGGGGATTTCGCCAATTTATTAGATAACGAGATTAAGTCTGACGAATCCAGCGACGCGCAACAATTTTATGGATTTCACACATCGTTCCCTAATTTATTTGATGCCTTTACCACCGAAGCCTTTTACTACTCAATAAAAGAAAAAGACACGAACAAAGTAAGAACTCGCAACAAAAATTTTGATTCAATGGGATTCAGGCTTCGCAAACCACCCCGTGCCGGTGAGTTTGAATTCGAAATCGAAACAATTTTTCAAACAGGAAAACGTCGAGGGTCAACCGCTGTCACCGATACGACCAATTTAGATCATCGCGCATATTTTCAATATCTGATGCTTGGCTATACCTTCGATGTGCCGTCAAACTTACGACTGCAAATTGAAATTGACTATGCCAGTGGAGACAACGACCCCTTTGATCAGGATACCGAGAGATTTGATTCATTGTTTGGACCTACTACATTCGAATTTGCCGTTGTTGGGCTCTATGATCCGTTTAACCGCAGTAATATCCTAACGCCAGGTATCAGGTTATTCGCAGATTTCTCACCCGATGTAAGTTTAATGGCCTCTTATCGGCACTGGTGGCTGGCCGATGCGCAAGACAGCTGGGGTAGAACGGGACTAAGAGACAGAAGCGGACGAAGCGGACGTTATCTGGGGCAGCACCTCCAACTCAGACTAAGATGGGATGTAATACCTGGTAACTTCCGCATAGAAACTGGGGGCGTTTATTTAGATTCTAAGAATCTAAGCAATAAAGAACCTAAATATTTTTATACTAGCGCCACCTTTACTTTTTGATAAAAAATAGTCTTATTCTATTGAGCTTTCTATATGAGCAAGCGATGCTGGCTCGATTGATTCCAGTTCAAAAGTGAAACCAGCATAAGCTTGTAATCTTTCAATAAATCTATCGCCAAAAATTGCAGCTGGCGTCCAGAAGCCACCTTCGCAGTCACCCTTATCTACATCTCTTCGAAGACTAATACCTGCTTGTGCCAACATTTTTGCACTAGAACCATAACCTGGATCGCGATCACCGGTAACCTTTACCCAAATTTTATCACCCTTAACAGATGTACCCATGAAGCGTAAATCCCAAAAGCCTGCGGCTTGTTCTTCTGTCGACGGACCTTGACCAGGCTTGGGCAGAAAAAATCGCGTAATAATTGCCCGAATTGGCGGAATTCCTAAAAGCATCGGACCCACCCTTGAGAATCTAGCGCTACGTTTGGCTTTCTTCTCCCCCGCGACACCATCGCCGGTTAAAGTTCCCTCGTCGTAATAGAACTGTTCAGTATAGGGAGTCTCATTTAGCGCATTGCTACGCAGAACCACTCGCGTATTGACTCCTGCCATTATAAAAGGGCCAACCCAAGACTTAAAATCGGCGTCATATTCCAAATGCACATTTCTCTGCGCCGCCTTATTTCTATGGCTCTCTGGACAAAGCGAATAAAAATCCCGCAGCTCTGCTCGAAGATCTGAATTTGCCGCCGCTTCTTTAAAAACATTAATCGCACTCGCGATAGTGCCGCCCGATGCACCACCTTTCACCGCCTTGACTCGCATCCGTACTTTATCGCAGTACTTATGGAAATTAAGCTGTGCTTGTTGCTGCAAGAATTTGACACCTAGGTCTGATGGAATTGAATCAAATCCACAGCAATTCACTAGGCGCGCACCCGAAGCCTTCGCAGCATCTCCATAGGCTAAAAACATTCTACGCACCCATTGTGCCTCTCCGGTTAAATCACAATAATCAGTTCCATTTTCGGCACAGGTTTTGACTAGCATGTCGCCATAAAGCGCAAAAGGACCAACCGTAGATATAACAACATGAGTTTGTCTGCATAACTCTATAAGCGCGGGCTCATCAAATGAATCAGCAATAATCAGGGGAATGTCGCTAGCTTTTTCTCCCAATCCTAATCGAAAAGCTTGCAGTTTTGACTCCGATCGCGCCGCCATAGCCCAACTAAGATTTGGTTCGAGATGCTCACCAATCAAGTACTCGCATACTATTTTCCCAGCAAAGCTAGTAGCTCCAAATATAACCAGATCGAATTTTTTGTTTGTCATAATAGGCTAAAATGTTCCTCTTACTTTAAAGGTATACCTGATTCCATCTGTTACGTAAAATCTCTCGATCTCACTTAATATTTCATCCCGTAGATACCCATTAAATCGGCGGCGCTCTTGTTTCCGAACATGGTCTAATGCATTAATTGCTTCAAATCGAAATGTAAGGCCACGCCAACCAGCTTTCTCCACGAACACCATAAGATTACTAGACGAGCCGATGAACAACACATTATCTATATCCCAGAATGGACGGTTACCGTCGATACCATCACGGTAGTTAAAGCCATAATTAAGATTCCAGCGAGACACATCGTGTCTAAAGCCTAATCTAATATTGCCTCTATCATACGGCACAACCCTGCGTTTCTTTGCAATTAGGGGATCACTAATTTCTGCTTTTTGAAAAAGTACTCCACCTGTTAATAGGGCCTGCGGAAGCCCTAATACCCCTAAACGAATACTGGCATCTAGATTGAGGCCTAGCACCTTCCCATCACCCACATTACCATTGGTTGATTCCAGCTCCGTGAGCGATTTCGAGACGTCAATACGACCAATATCACCATCGAAATCATAATAAAATAAACGGGAGTTCAAGACCCCTCCATCGTTTGGCAATCTGTAATCAAAATTTGCCGTGTAACGCCAACTCTGTCTTTGTTCTAGCTCTGGATTACCAGCGATAGTGTCCTTATCCTCATCTTGCTGGTTTGTATTCCTTGAGAAATCTCCGAAACTTAATTGCGACACGAATTTTTCTAGAGAAAAACGAAATTGAAATGCATTGCTGATATCATAAATAAAATCCACTTTCGGTTTTAGAAAATCGAAATCTCTCTTATTATTTACATCTCCTTTTTGCTCAATTTCAGAATATTCTGCGACCAAAGAGCTCTCCAGAGACATGCGAGAATTAATTCGCCAATTATGTACAGCGAACCCTTCGTAACGTATTTCTTCTACCGTCGAAATAGCATTAGGCAAATTTACCGGAGTTAAGCCACCAAACTCTTCAGAGGTGACCCCTCCTAAGGGCAAACCAAGCCGAAGCGCAGAATCTTGTGTCGTTTGCGCTCCTTCTATACCCAATTCCAAACCCTGGCTTGCCGCTGTATTCCAGGTATAAGAAGTACGAACAATTTTTTCCTTATAACTACTGCTAGTATCTAGAAATAAATTCTTATTTTCAGTGTCACCAAGACTTAGAAAATCAAACCGCTCTCTAGCGGCGCCCTCACTTTTATCATTAGCAATAAAAAGTAATTTGTACTTGGCGCCACTGTCAAAGTTACGTTCATAATCACCCCCGATCTCCCAATTTTCAGAATTAGCAGGAGTCCTTTCATGTTCATAGGAAGTTGCAGGACTAACCCCATTAAAATCAGTAATTTCTCTGAATAGTTTACTTGGCGGGTCATTCTGACTATAAAGCAAATTCAAGGCTAAACGATCGCTTTCACCAAAATTCCAACTGAGGCTTGAATTAAGGCTATAATTTGTTTGCTCAATTTGCCTTTCCAAGTTAATAACCTCATTGAATCTAAGATCTGGATGCAGGCTCAGTTCTTGGGACTCTTCTACTCGATAGCCAGGCGCAATATCCGCACTCATCAAATAGTTGAATCTTCCTCGTTGGCCAGTTACAGAAAAAGTGCCCTCTGGTTCGATGGTACCGTCTTGAAAATGTCGCAGGCCGAGCTCAGCAGAGTAGCTGTTGCGCGAAATAGCTCGCAGCAACACAATATTTATTAGTTGCCCAGAGTTCTGAACATCTAATTCACTCGATGATCCACGAACAATTTCAATATAATCCACTTCCTCCGCAGCTAACCGGCTGAGCTGTATTCGAGCCTCATTTGTCTTTCCCGCCAATCGCTTCCCATCTATAAGAATTTGCGAACTTCCGCCGAGACCCCGATCACCTCCACCAAAACGTCGATCCAAGTCCGCGGTAGCACCATCCAATACCAAGCCGATACCGGGAATTCGGTCCAGCATGTCACTTACCGACACCGGAGCAAACTGAATAAAGTAACGTGCAGGATAGGTAATGGTTGAATCTGAGCTAGTTGTCTCTGATTCAGTTTGGCCTTGCACGACTTCAGCCAATATCAAACCTGAGATTAGATAAAGCCATTTTAAGAAACTTTGAGAGTTAATTTTCTTTCCCCAACCAATTGTCTCTATCTATTTTGTTACACCCTAGCAAACGCAATAATAATATTATTGAGAAATAATTTGCAGAGCCAGAAGTATTGAACGTTGCTGTAGTTGATATGAAAAAAGATCACTTCAGGACCAAAAAACAGCAGTCAATTTAGGTCCTAAGTCAATTTTTTGATGGAGTATTAAGAATAAAATAACGGTTATACTTTTCGTTAAAAGTAGAAAAATTCAACTAATGAGGTTCTTAGCGTGCTAAATATTTATGGGAAATCTTAAAGTGATACCTGATTTTTTAAAGATCTGATCCTATCCACAGGTGAACTATCTCGAGAATGGCGATAACTCATCCAGATCATAAATTGTAAACCGAAAAGTAGAGCTGCCCCTAGGAGATGTGCAGGTTGCGCTAAAGCGGGCATTCCTAGGTGACCTAGAGTGGCACCTGAGAGCACGGAAAACCCGATGACAACAATCATGGCAAAGGTCAAACGCGTTAAAATATGCTGCCAGCCCAAGGAATTGACTAAAAGCCTGGCTAGCCACAAGTTCGCCACCAAAACCACTGCCGAAAAAGAGCGATGCACAAAAAAGAACCACGGCATTGCTTCCACCCAAGAAGATCTCAATTCTTCTCCCTGAGCTTCTCGTATAAAATCAGTCATTTCTCGCACTTGAGTTCCCATCGCGACTTGCAGTATCGTCATTCCTAAAACTAGGTAAAGAAACAATTCAAATCGCGAGTCAATTCCGATGATAGGCTGTTTGGCCATATCATTTTTTCTCGCTTGGGCTAGAGCAAATAATAGAGTACCCACGATAGCGAGGGCCATTAACATATGAATGGTTATCATCCCTGGCTGCAAGTTTGAACTTACGACTTTCGACCCTAACCAACCCTGAAATCCAACCATCAAGAATGCCGCAACAGAGGCGACAAAAATCGAGTTGTTAAATCTACGTAGGGGCCAAGAAAATATTGCTGTCAGGAAAATTAGAAAACCTATAGTGACCCCAATTAATCGATTTGCGTATTCAGTCCAGGTTTTAACGACATTAAATTGCGTATCGCGATAACCTAATTCAGCATAGATTTCTTGATAATTTCCGGGGAGCTGCGCTTCATTGGTTGGCGGTATCCACTGACCAAAACAAGTAGGCCAATCAGGGCAACCCATGCCAGCACCAGACGCTCTCACGCTAGCACCGACCAAAATAAGAAAATAAACTGATGCCAGGGTGATCAATGCAATACGGCGATAACGCAGCAAAGACTGATCTGTCTGAGGTAGTAAATCCAAAAAAGGCATTTAATAATTTAAAATGATATTAGACCCGAGGGAAGCGGCGCAAGCATAAAACAGCAGCAAGAATAATTCAATAAATCTAGGTAAGAATGCCCTAGTTACGCAAGTTATTGAGTAACTGCGCAGAGGCGTAACCGTCCATGGGTAATTCTCTACTCTCCTGAAAGTCTCTAATCGCAGATCTGGTTTGTCTTCCCACCCTGCCGTCAGGCACTCCAGAATCAAAACCTGAGGCGTTTAGCAGTTCTTGCAACTCACGAACATCAGCCACACTCATAGCCTGTTCATTCTCAGGCATCCGCTGAATGGGGCCTGCGCCTGTATAACGATCAGCGAGATGGCCGACAGTCAATGCATAAAAGGTCGAGGGGTTGTAGGTCATGGTGGTACGGAAGTTTGTATAAGCAAGAAATGCTGGTCCTACAGCACCAGCTGGCAATATCAAAGAAGCATTCATGTTAGCTATTGGAATCGGGCTTCCATCGACTCGAGTAACACCTAAATCCTGCCATTCCTGTAACGATTTTCTGGTGCTAGTGCCCGTTAAACTAAAATCAAAATTTCGTGGTAGCAGAACCTCCCTGCCCCATCGCTCATCTCCTTGCCAACCAGACTGAGAAAGAAAATTTGCGGCTGAGTGAAATATATCCGGCAAACTATTCCAAATGTCGACTCGACCATCATTATCACCATCAACACCATACTGATTAAATATGGAAGGCATAAATTGAAGTTGCCCCATAGCTCCGGCCCAGGAACCACTCATACTGCTAGCAGCTATATGTCCCTCATCGATAATACGTAGCGCCGTAAGAAGTTCTCTGCGGAAAAATTCTGCGCGGCGCGGATCATAGGCAAGCGTAGCCAACGCTTGCAACACCGAAAAACCGCCCGTTGATCTACCATAATTGCTTTCAACGGCCCAAAAAGAAACAAGGTAGTGTGGTTGAACACCATAGCGTTGTCGAACTTCTTCTAATAGTGTTGCGTGCTGCTGCAACAAACCTTGTCCTCGACTTATTTGGTTTGGCGTTATTCGCAAAGACAAGTAACGAGTGAAGGTCTGGACGAATTCAGGCTGACTATTATCGAGCTCAAGAACTCTTTCCAGTGGCGCTTCTAAATCATCAAGGGCAACTAAAGTCGACTCACTAATTCCCAGAGAACTCGCTTCAATACGTAGCTCTTCGATCCAATTCTCAAAAGATTTTTCTTGTGTATATACTGGCGTGCTAATGACTCCTGCAAGGAGGAAAGCCAAAAGCAAAGTACCGTCGAGTCTCATAGCTATATAATAATAGATTACAAAGGGAATGGAAATCTGATCTGCACAGATTAAATTTACAGAATTTGGAGCAAACGCATACTTTGAAGAAACTCAATTTCGTTAGCTGTTAGTTTTCTATTCTTATTTAGTGCCAATCTAAGCAACACAGCATTTGTCTCTAAAATTTTCTTGCTATACAGTAAAAATATGCAAAACCCTTCTAACAATAATCGCCTCAAGTTACCTTGGTTAGCTCCTTTAATATTGCTTATTCTCAGTATAGACGTAGAGGCCGCAGAAATTTCGGCGGTAAGGAAATATATCGAAACAGAAGAGATAAATCGTTTTGGTCAGTTGATCTCTGAATTTGGAGAAAACAAAGAGCTCCCACCAGGTTATGAGTTGCAGGCGCTCTTAGCCCTGAGCCACTACCCAGAACTTAAATCAGTTCGCATTAAGTTTATTATCGACGATGTAGGCATTCCCCTCTCTTCAAGACCTCACTGGCCATCGCTTTTACGCTCAGCGAAAAACCGCACCTATTTAGTAGTTATTGATTCTAATATTGATGGTCCCCGAGATGCTCTGCTGCTAAAAAATCAACCCTTTAACGCTCAGGTAGGGATTATTGGGCATGAACTTTCACATACGGTTTATTACCTTGATCGTTCTTTTTTTGGTATCGCTGCAGACGCGATCTGTCAGTTTAGTGATTGCCGAATTAACTTCGAACGAGCTACCGACCGAAGACTTATCTCCCATGGGCTAGGTTGGCAAAGATATGATCATGCACTTTTTGTTCGCCGACGTTTAGCGCCTGGCCAGGAAGCATCAGCTGTTCCTGAAGAAGGCGGAGGCGCGTACATGACTCCTACCGAAATTTTGCACATTATTCAGGGCAGTGAGTCATATCCTAATTAGGACATGCGTGTTGCATGATGATCTGTTTAGCACCCTGGCGGAAATATTCATAAAAAATACCTAACCCAATATTAAGGTTCAAGTAAGTAATTCATGCAAAAAACTAGTTACTTTAGTTTCGGAATTTTGTGAATCAGGTCAGGATTTGCGGCAGATAAATACTCAATTTCTCCGAGCACTATCAGGCAGAAATTCCCATTGGTATTCCGTAACATCCGGTACGACTTTAACTCCGGAGGAAAACTTAAAGGGAGCGCCGATACCACTCGGGTAATGCATTTCTACGTAGTAAGCAGTATAACCCTTTTCCGGAGGATCAAGCTTAACCTGATAAACGCCAGATTCAATTTCTTCCAGTGGCGAGCTCGTGTAGGCTCTACCGATTACAGCTTGGGTAAAATTTCTGCTGTCGGGATTATGAGCCTGCCACAGCAATACCTCTATAGGCTCATCGAGAGAAAACACAGTAATGGTTCCATCGTCCGATAAATCCCAAGAATATCTAGGCATTCGCTCATTATGCACAATCGCGTGATACCAAGCGTCAACGCTGTCGAAAATATCAGTTCCGTCCATTCCATGGTTTGAATTTGGAACATAACGAACATGCTTTTCTCCAACCAAATCATCCCAATAAAATTGCGAGGAATCCGGTAGGAAAAATTCATCTCCGGTGGAATTTAACAAAAATTTTGGTAATTCCAACCGGTCTCGATATTCATAGGGCTCCACGATTTTCATGAGAGAATCCCACTCTGGCGTTCCAAGCCAGTTAACATTTCCACTGGTTACATAATCAATCACTGCCAGGGAATAAGAACCATAAACTGAGAAATGATGCTTAAAGGATTCGCTGACATTCAGCATAGTCGATTACGATTGGCATAATTGCCACAACACGTTCGTCTACTATTGCCGTCGTCCATGTCGTCCAGCCACGCTTAGAGCCTCCCGCTACAACAAACTGATCAACCTCAATACCACCACCCTGATCACTCATCATCAAATCAGTTACGGTATCCATAGCTCTAACAGCTGCTTTCGTCATAGGTAACCTTAGAGGCCATTTCTCATCTCCCGTTCTGAGATATTTATCCCAGGTATAGGCGATAATAGCGTCTTCAGTTCGTTGACGACCTTCATCATCCAAAAAAACTAATGGCTGATTCGGCACCATATATAAGGTGCTAACAACAGTGCCTGTTTCAAGTGCCCGTTTAACATCGCTTTGTTGAGGCTCAGTGGGCGCGCTGTTAGTTTTACTCCCGCCGGTAATTGTCAAAAAACCAATATCGCTTAGCACTTCGTCGGGAATGACTACCACCATAAAGTGTTCCCAAATTGGCAAATTAACTTCTCGCTCCGTTAACCATTGTTGCGAGGTCATTTCTAATATAAAGGTTTTGTGCCCATCGCCTTCGACGGTGTTTATAACCTGATAGGCATAATTAGAATCCGGCTGGTTTACATAGTGATCCAGTGCGGTAAGTTGCAATCCATGATTGGAGTCTGCAGCATTTGCAATTGAATAAAGGCCGAACAAATAAAACGACAAAACCAGTAGCCATAATCTTCGACAAATAGCCTTAATAGTCATTTAGGACACCTCAGAACATATAGGAGACAATTTTTAGCAATCAAACTTGTGCCAAGAAATAAATGCTATCTTCTTGCTGGCTCTGTGTCGACCTCGCACTTCCTTGGTTTTAGTGAGATTATCCACAAATCATCTTCTGTATTGCTGTATCGATTGGTACCATTCCCTAGGACACTTCCACTACCCGCCAACAGAGATACGATGAATAAAACAAAAGAAAAGAAAATTATAATATTTATTGCGCTTTTACTTCCCAGTTCGATTTTAAGCGCGCAGCTTCCAGTAGGAGAGAAGCTAAGCAATGCACGCTCTGCAGATGGAGCTTATATTAGCTGGAAAGAACACCTAATCGATGAGTCAATAAGTGCCGGCCTTCCGCTTTCAGGTAGCGATGGCCTGGTTATGGGTGATATCGATTTAGATGGGTTCGAAGATGTTGTATCCGTGCATGAATCCGATGCCGAGTACGATTCAACCGCGGAATTGCCCAATTTTACACCTCCCCCCGCTGGGCACGTAAGAATTGCTTTCGCCTCTGCGAACCCAGATAGCTGGACTAACATCACTATAGCAGAGGCGGAGGACTCCCCCGCTCCGGAAGATGTAGTCGTCGTCGATATTAATCTTGACGGATATCCCGATGTAGTCGTCGCCGCAGAACTCTCCCACTTAATCTATTTACAAAATCCGGGCAGTAGTGCCCGCGAGGCTGAATGGCAGCGACTCATCCTGCCAATGACTCAAGGACGAGGTTCTTATATTAGGGTCTTTGCAGGAGATTTTGACGGCGATGGTGTCGCAGAACTCACTGCGCCTAATAAGGGCGCGCAACGACCTGGTCCAAGTGACTATGCAAGATCGACACCGGTAGAATTATTTTCCTTGGACGGCGACCCTCTGAAGGGCGACAGCTGGACTAGAACAGAATTAGGTCACTACAGTATCCCCCAAAACGCCGAACCCATTGACCTTAATAATGACGGTAATCTCGATATCGTAATAGGAACCAGAGGAGAGAATAGGCTTGCTTTCTTTGAGAACCTTGGGGTAGGAAATCTAAATTTTCGCGAGCACGCCATTGGAATTAACGGCGCCCGAATGGCAGGTTTTAATCTAGAGTATGTCGATCTAAACCGAGACGGGCGCTTGGATATTATTGGGGCCAGTGACCAAGGATTTTCATGGATTGAGCAACCTGAAAACATAGACGATGCCTGGAATGCATATCAAATTGGGACGTTTGAACCTGACAGTATCACAGGCATGGAACACGCCGACATAGACCAAGATGGCGATATAGACTTTATTGTTGGCAGCTACAGCCGTGGTCCTCGAACTGGAGACGGTGATGTAGATGTCAATGATGCACTGGGTCGAATCGGATGGTTTGAAAATCCTGGGAACGCTAAGGAGACCTGGGTCCGCCATGATATATCACGCCGAAAAAGAGGTATGTTTGATAAGTTCATCGCTCGTGACATAGATGGTGATGGTGATATGGATTTTGTTGGGACGCGAGGAAACAGCTACCCTTATGACGGAGTTTTCTGGATCGAACAAGTTAGAAGCCAAACACCAAATCTAGCTTTTACACGCGCTAGAGCAGAAGATAGCGATGAGATGCCGTTACCCTAAAATCCGAAGTTTTTGACAAAAAGATACAAACTTTCAAAGATCAAACTCTGTAATATTTTGTGTTAACTCAATCTCTTGGATAATTATTTCTTCTATTCAACAGTTTGATTTGCTAGATTCTTCCAACGTAAACAAATATCACCTGAGACCTTCGGTGGAGAAACGAAAATGATTCATTTAAAAGTACGCGCTGCTGCACTGCTATTTTTGATATTAATGAGTACCGTCAATGCACAAGACACAGGTGTAATTGGCCCGAGCCCCTACAACTTCACTACAGAATCCTGGATGCAGCCCTTTGCTCAGGACGGATTTACGTGGGGCGGCAATTCTGGGGTGTTGGTAGAATCCAAAGATAGAATTTTCTTTCTACAACGAGGTGAAACTGAACTACCTGACCCTCTTCCCAATGAATACACTACTTTTGCAGGTTCTTTAGGTTGGAATGTATTAAGGGGACGTGGTCGAATCTGGCGCAACTGCATCTATATTATTGATAGTGATGGCAATGTCTTGGAAGTGTGGGACCAGTGGGACCATCTGTTTGTGGGCACCGATGGGCCCGGCCCACATCGTATTCGCCAAAGCCCTTATGATGATGAAAAACGAGTTTGGGTTATTGATGAAACTGGACACATTATTTACGTTTTCTCAAATGACGGCGAACAGCTGTTAATGACTCTAGGAGAGAAAAATGTTGCTGGCAATGATGAAAGTCATTATCACCAACCTCAAGATGTTGCTTTTCTTCCAGATGGAAAATTCTTAATTGCAGATGGTCTAGGCGATAATAAGCGTATTGTGGTTCGCAATCCCGATGGTAGCTATCATTCTGAATTTGGCGAAGCAGGCGACGAAATTGATCAATTCGCCAGCGTTCATAGTTTAGCTATGGGTCCTGACGAGCATCTTTATGCGCTGGATAGAGACCATCGCAATGTAAAGGTATTTCAACAGATCGCTCGCAGGAACTCTGAAAACTATCCTACGTACGAGTATGTGTCGACATGGGGTGATCTAGGCATGCCATTAGATATTACTGTTGGAGAAACTAGTGCTTGGGTAACAGATTTGAACCCTCCTAAAATTGTGCAATTTAATCTAGACGGCTCTAGAGAGTACACATGGCCCCTCCCTACTGAAGGGCCAGATTTTTGGATTGAAATGCACTCTCTATCTGTTGACGAGGATGGGAATCTATATGGCACAGACAACCAAGCTGGCCGACCTCAAAAGCTAGAGCCACGGTCAGATGCAGACCCAGAACACATTGTTAGAAGACCTTATGTTCCTCGTTAGTCTGCGGCGAGGTTAGACAAAAAGGCGAGTATACAACTCGCCTTTTTACAAATAATTATTTAGTTTGGCAGACGATAAGCAACAAGCGCACCAGGATAATCTGTTCTCGAGCTACCAATCTGTACCACAATATATTGTTTCCCTCTGTGCATATACGTCATCATCCCATATTGCCCTGGAGCGGGCATAGGTACCGACCCCACAATCTCTCCTGTCATTTTATCGCGGGCATTAAGAGTAAGCGGGGCATCTGGCTCTATTTGTGCCATGCCTTCACTCAACGCTCTGGTTTGCACTAACAAATCACCAGAAACCATCTGAACAGACCAACCTGACCCGCCCACATTTGGAACCTCTATATTTTGTAATAGGGGATGGTCCTCATATTCAGCCGGTGTTTGTCCTATAGGCAGTGACCAAGCCTTTTCTCCAGAATTCATCTGGTAGGCAGTCAGTTGGTTATTCATACGTTTATATATGGGAAGGCCATCAATGGTCGGAAGACCACCTCCTCCTCCAGGCAGCCAGCCAACCGGTGTCACGCCAGTAGTTGGCGTGCTATTTGGCGTTGCACCCCCGGCACCAGGTTCTGGGTAATTAGGATTATCTCGATCGACTCCGTTGGTTGGCCTCATAAATCCTGGGGCAAAACAATTACGTCGATGGGAATTGAACATCATCCCATTCGTTGGATCCGCTGCAGGTGGATGATTAATAATGTTACCACCCCCTAGACAACCCACATTATTGACATACTCACCTTCATAGGTGTTTGGCAAGGCAGGGACGTATAATCCTCCCACCCTGTATCCATTAAGGATTGTTAAAGCCTGTTCCTTTAACTCCGGCGTGAAATCAACCACAAATTCATCTGTTATTCCGTCGAAAGTAATACGATCAACCGGTTCTGGCCAGGTTGGATAGGGTTGGGTTGCTGCCGTGTAATTACCCGGCACCTCGGTTTGAATAACCGGTCTATCTTCTATTGGCCAAATGGGTTCGCCCGTTTCTCGATTAAATGCGAATACTAATCCCTGTTTTGTATTCTGAACTGCCGCCGGTATCTGCTGGCCATCTACAGTAAGGTCCATAAGAAGCGGAGGCGTCGGTAAATCATAGTTCCATTGATCACTGCGATGAATCTGGAAATGCCAACGTCGTTCACCGGTTTCAACGTCGATGGCCAATAAACTGCCACCAAATAAATTATCTCCCGGTCGATGCCCTGCATAAGACTGGACCGTCGAGGCATTCGTAACCAAGTACACTAACCCTAATTCTGGGTCGGCAGATGCAGGTGCCCACGTAGACATATCACCAGAAAAACGCCAGGCATCGTTGTGCCATGTCTCATGACCAACTTCACCTGGACGCGGGACAACATGAAACTTCCAGAGCCTCTCCCCAGTCGCCATATCAAATCCCATGATATCCCCGGGGACATTCTCTATGCGGGTTTGTCCATAACTAGGTTGATGCCCAACCAAAGCAACAAGCACACCATTAACTATAATCGGAGGGGCTGATGCGGTAACCATACCTAACTCGCGCGGGATCCCGTAATCAGGATCATACTCACCCCCAGCAACTAAATAATCTTGCCAAGGCCCCCAGTCATCAACCAAATAAGGAATGAGGTCTATTACACCCGTCTCCGGAAAGCCGCCCACTGGAAATGCACCACCCCAATTCTCAAGCGGTCTACCCGTTTTTGCATCTAGCGCCCACAAAAAGAATCCAGGGGTCGTAATATAAATGACACCTCGTCCATCGATCTCACCGTAAGTAACTCCCTTGCCATATGCTTGACGCGGAGATCGTTGATGCCGAATTGTTTCAGGCTCTCTAAACGTCCACAATGTTTCCCCTGTAGCGGGGTCCATTGCAATTACCTGACGCCTTGGAGACGCCACCGTATATAAAATACCATCCACATAAATTGGAGTTGAACGCGAAAAATAATCAACATTGGGGCCATAGTTATCAGTTCTCCAAATCCAAGCTTGTTCCAACTCATTAAAGTTTGAAGCATTAATCTGGTCCAGCGGCGAGTATCGAGCGTGACCGATAGTCCCCCCAATATAACGCCATTCACCATTTTCTGTACCTAGGGTTACTTGAGCACGCAATGTAGCGCAGAAAACCACCATGCTAACGCCCAATCCAACCTTAAAAATCGATAGGCTGTGCTTAAAATTCATTTTTTCATCCTCTTAAGAGGTGGTTTATTCTTAGAAAGTTATTAGAACTACTTCCATTCACTGGCCGGCACATCAGGATCAGAAGTTAAAAATCGGACCAGATCCGTGTGAAACTGATCAGGAATTTCAATCTGAGGCGCATGGCCAATACCCGGATAAAGCAGAATAGCTGAATTTTGTAATTGGTCTGCTACATTATGAGCAAGGGTTGGAAAATCAGCTACCAAACCGTCTTCTTCCCCACCAAGAACCAAAGCTTTTGATTCAATATGTTGCCAATCATAGACCACTGGATCGTTATAGAGCATACCCCCCTGCAGCCGGCGAACCATTGTTAGGCGCGGCCATTCCCCACTTAGCGTTTGACCATACTGCCTTCGCACAAACTCTAAATGGGCTGGCGGCCAATCTTCGGGAAAATAGCGTCTATGTCCAGCCAGAATACCTCGATAAGAGGCAGGAGCAAGTTCAGCACCATAAGGATCATTCCAAGGTCTTCCTTGCCGCTGATCCGTTAAGCCAATTTGATTAACCATTACGACATGACTTGTCATATCTGGGTAAAGCATCGCGAAGCGGCTTACCACCATCCCACCCATTGAATGACCTACTATGGCAACTTCCTCTATACCAAGCTCGTCCAATAATGCTTTCATATTGGCAGCAACAAAGTTGAAATTGTAAGGAATTACCGGCTTAGAGGATTTCCCGTAACCAATTCGATCCACAGCGACAACCCTAAATCCTTCTGATGTCAAAGCTTCAATTGTTGGCGTATAGGCTTCTGAATAGAAATTCATGCCGTGCTGCCAAAAAATGGTCTGACCGTTAGCTGGGCCGGAGGGTGGCACATCCATATAGGCCATGTTCATATCCTGCTCGAAGCGACGCAATTTCAGAAAATTAACAGTAAATGGATAATCTATTTCCTCAAAATTCGCAGAAACTGGCCCCCAATCTGCTGGTGCTTCAGCCGGAGGTTCTGTCGGCCATTTGTCGGCAGCTAATGCCGAATTGGCAACTATGAAGAAAATTACTGCACCAAGGTTGGATAAAACTCGCTTAATAAGTCTATTCATGGAAACTAAGCCTTTGTTTTTATTAGTAAATAAATTCATCGCTAAAAATTGAGGATCAACAGTGTATTACACAACGAGTAGAAGCAAAAATAAATGTAAACCCGGCGAATCGATGTAATAGACAAAATGATTGAAATGAACCGGAATTGTATGAAAAGAAGCTTTTGATATCTTGATTAACGTAGGCTTTTAGTTGAGCATTACGTCTATTAGTCTATCAACAGAACCCCTATCAAAAAGGTAACGCTTCATGAAAAATACAGTAAAAATTTGCAGCGCCTTTATTGTCACATCCCTACTGGCAGTAGCAGCCTTGGCCCAAGATTCAAGTAACTATTCCATGCCACGAACTATAGACGGTCATCCGGACTTACAAGGCGTTTGGGAGAACAATACTATCACTCCTGTTGAAAGGCCGGAGGTCTTCGGCGACAAAGAATATTTGACCGACGAAGATGTTAATTTTTTGCAGACTCGCCTTACTGAGATTGAAACCGCGGGAGAAGATGCGCTCTTCGGCGAAGGCGTCCTGCAGGCTATCTTTGCTAATGAAATTACCTCGTATGATCCAACGACTGGAAATTATGATTCGCAGTGGATGGCGGCTCGGACCATACATCGTCGCACTTCCCAAATTATCGATCCGCCCAATGGTCAATTCCCTCCTAGGACTGAAGAGGCGATTGCTGCCGCTAGAGACTTAGCAGAACACCGTCGTTTGCATCCGGCAGATACTTGGGAAGATCGACCTTTAGGTGAACGTTGCGTTTCTTTTGGTGCGCCACGGCTATCAGCTGGTTACAACAGTTATTGGCAAATTGTGCAAACCAAAGAAACTGTAGCGATTATCCAGGAAATGGCTCATGACGTTCGTATCGTCCCATTAATAGATAACCCTCATGTCGATGCTGGTGTAAAACTATGGCACGGCGATTCCAGAGGGTGGTGGGAAGGAGACACTCTGGTCGTAGAAACTACTAACTATTTAGAAAGAAGTAGCACTAGCCCTCGCACAGTTGAAAAAGTCAACGTGGAAAGACTTACACGAGTTGGCGACAATGCTTTGCAGTATCAGATTACATCTAAAGACCCAGGCAATTACACGGCTCCGTATACCAGAGAAATTATCTTCGATAAAACACCCGATAAAATCTACGAGTATGCTTGCCATGAAGGTAATTATGGAATGACTTACATTCTTTCAGGACACCGGGCTGAGGAAAATATGGCTGCAGAAGCAGCGGCCCAAAACTAAGGTTACCTTGCATTAGAAAGGGTCACGTAAGCGGCCCTTTTTTTATGCCTAGTTAATGTGCAGCTTAGACAAAACTCGAGTGTTTATGAAATCGTCACTATTGAGTGGGAATAGTTTCCGCGCCACTGTACCAGGTACTTATTAATGCCTATTTCATAAGTTTTGAACTAATAGCTTTTTATGCTGATCCACAAAATTAATTAACCAATCAAAAATTAGCTAGCCTAAAGTGTGGCTGTCATGCCGCCATCTGCCATATATATACCGCCAGTACAGAAAGTGGCTTCATCAGAAGCAAGAAAAGCAACCAGATTTGCGACTTCCTCATTTTTACCCCAACGGCGCATTGGAATATTCTGCTCAAAAGCGGCTCTTACTATACTTGGGTCCTCCGGGTTCATCGCCGCGGCTAGATCATTCATCATTCGATTGTCTATGGGACCAGGCGCTGCAGCGTTGATTCGAATTCCAGAATTCGCTAATTCGGCAGCTCCGGTCTTTACCAAACCGTTTACTGCATGTTTTGATGCTATGTAAGGACCTCCCCCTTCATATCCTAATATTCCTGCGCCTGACGAAGTTACTATGATTGATGAATCTCCTTTATTCTTTCTCATAGCCTTGATCGCATACTTTATACACAACCATACCCCTAGAACATTGACATTCAATACTGAGTTAAACTCATCTAATGTCTGCTCTTCCAGAGGCGTAGTAGTGCCTTCCGCTCCGGCATTTGCAAACATTACATCTACACGATCAAACCTACTAAGAGTTGCATCTACCAAAGCCTTTACATCCAACTCACAACTTATATCTCCAGCAAAATATTGAACTTTTTCATTTTTATTTAGCTCGGCGACAAGAGCCTTAAGTTTGTCTTCTGACCGGCCGGCCAACATGACCTTGGCGCCTTCATCTAGAAATTTTCTAGCAGTGCTGACCCCAATATCTCCAGTTGCCCCCGTTATGATAGCTACCCTGTCTTCAAGGTTCATAAGAATTCTATCTCCTGATAACTATTCACACACATTTCTCTATGACCGCCCACCCAACTGGCCAATATCATCAGCTGGCGTTTAAATTTCTATCAAGAAGTCGCTAACGCAACTGCCTAGCCATTTCCTCAAGGTTTTGACTTAATAAAAGATACCTGGCTCTACTTCTTCCACTTATGTCATTCCCCTGCTCTTCTAGACTTTCCGCTAGTTCGTTTAGTTGGCTAGCGAGAGATCTTTCAGAAGAGTTACTTGAAAATGCTCTTTCAACCTCAACCAAGACAGAGTCCAATTGTTGTACTTGAGCATTAGTGATTACATTACTACGCTGCAATTGGTCGATATAAGCACGAGCCACCACAGGCACCGCTGGCCAAACCACTTGCACCTGAGTCTGTGCATTTACCGTTAAATTAGCCTCTTGCAGGGAAGCTGCAGCGATTTCATTTGCGGTTAAGTAGTCACTAGGGTTCAAGGCAAAAACGTCTAAACCCCTTGCGATCTCAGTACCGTAAATGTAACCACCATACCAATATGTAGACCAATAACCTGCAGTGATTAACTCATCTTCATCTAGAGGGCCTCGGTCAAAAAAAGCTATCTCTACAGGATTCGTAGAATCAGTAAAATCCACCACCGACACACCACCTTGATACCAGGCTTGAACAAAAATATCCCTGCCTGGAACCGGTATCAGGGAGCCATTGTGAGCAACGCAGTTTTCAGTATCCGTTTGAGGTGCTGACATTTTGTAATGTGACCTGAATTCGAGTTTGCCATCAACTATGTCGTAAAAAGCATCGGCACCCCAATCTAATGGGTCCAACGCACGACAGCGAGGCCTGCCCCCGCCGCCCCATTCATCGGTGAAGATTACCTTGGTGCCATCATTATTAAAGGTCGCTGAATGCCAATACGCAAATCCTGGATCGATCACCTGATCTAATCTCTCCGGATTCGAAGGATCAGAAATATCTAATAATATGCCGTTACCAGAGCAAGCCCCAGCCGCTAAGCCAATGCCAGGAAAAGTAGTAATATCATGACATTGATTCGTTTCGCTGGTGCGCTGCGTTTCAGGGCCATGATCACCGCCCTCCCAAAGTCCTGCTAATACACCGCTATTTGGGTCAGAGAAAATAAAAGGTCGATTAACAATGCTCGCATCTTGTGGGCGATCCATTGGGATTTCAATTACCTCGATGCGAAATAAAGCTGAATCTGGATTTTCGAAGGGTGAATCATCAGAACACCCTGCTAGCTCGTCATCATCTCGAACTCTGGAAGTACCCGAAACGTATACATAGGCATTATTACTTCCATCTGGCTGACCCACTACCGTATGAGTATGTGATCCTCGGCAAGTTTGGACTGCACCTACCTGAAGCGGCATGCTGAAATCGCTTACGTCGAATATTCGAATACCCTGGATACGATCCTGACTAGTCGGCTCGGGAACACCTTCCAGACCACAATCTAGCCGGCCACGAGTTTCTTGTACTGACATTATTAATAGGTGACCAATCAGAGACACATCACCCTGGCCACCAGGACAAACAACAGAACTTAAAAGCCGCGGTGTGCGGGGATTGCTGAGGTCATAAGTGTTAAATCCATGATAGTTTCCTACAACCAAGTTAGTGCCGCTAAACAACAAATCGGTATTAGAAAACTCCAACAAAGAAGGACGAGGGTCCGCATTTTCATCGTCTTCCTCTTCTTCATCCGCAGGCGTCTCCGCTAGCGCACTTGCCGCATCTTCGGAACTCACCTCTTCCTCTGCAGAATCTTCTTGCTCTTCGTCTGGCTGCAAGGCGTCTTCAGATTCAGCCCTATTAGGTAACCCTGAGGGATTATCAGGGTCGAAAAACCCATCAGGCTTAGGAAGAGAGGCTACTAACTGCATGTTTAATGCCGCTTCACCAGCATCGCGAAATCCTGGGGAAAGATTAACTCGAGGATCGGGCGAAAATCCTGCAAGCATTAAATCCATTCTGTCTATTTCAGCACTCTGATCAGAAGTTACATCAGAAGTGAACGCATAAAGAATTGGCTCCTGGGCTGCACCCTGCTGATCCAACAGATTATCGACCATTTCCAAGGCGCCCTCATGATGCTCGATCATGAATTCGAGAAACAATCTATCAAATTCATTCCCATCTGACCTTTCCAACGAAGTCATGTCTTCGGTACTAAGCATGCCGGGCATTAAGTTGAAATCATCTGAATGATGGGCGTCTGTGGTGGGAAAATCGAGCCCTCGTTCTTCCAGCCAATCTTGCATCATAGAAATTTCATCTTCTTGTGAAAGTGAAATACGCTGAGCCAACAACTGCATGGGCTCACGATTTGTGCGCGAGTCAACCAGGGCCGACATTTCCATTGCTTGCGCATGATGAGAAATCATGCCCTGTAAAAACATAACATCACCGGCTGAATATTGAATTGCAGCCAAGTCTGCAGCTTCTTCGGCGGTAATTACTCGCCCTGGCTGCCCCGGTGCCCCTGGCTGAATAATTGGCACTTGGGCCAGGCTCTGAACTGACATTACCCCTGATAATGCCAATAACAACAATGATGCAATTTTGGTGTAACTGAACCTCATAGCTTGCTCTCCTGATAGCTACTCTTTTTACAAATACTGAGATCCTGCATTCTACTCATACCAACAGAATTGTGGAGTGTTAATACGCAAACTTAAGATATAAGTGCCACATTGAAATGAAATATTCACAGATAATTATTTCCATCCCATGCGTCTATCTCTCAAGCGCACTAAAGCTTCTCTGGACCCCGCCCAATTACCCGTACTACACTTAGTCAAAATTTACCCTGCAGGCACGCAACGGGCTGAAAAATTCAATGACTTCAAGCAAAAAACTTTTTGTTCTACTTTGCGCCTTAATACCGATCTGGATAGTCATTGGGCAAGATTTCACTCCCAGTGTATTTGATCGTAATAACGGGACCATTCCGCTGAACTCCAATGATCCAACCTATGATGTTTGGAGCCAATTGCGGGACCCTGCCAACGACCCAGATAGAGAGCCAGGCCCTTTCTATCCCGGTAGACTCCGCAATTCAGGCGTACAAACATTTTTCGGGCTACCAATTGCAATTAACCCTGAAGATTTAACCGCAGGTGAAGTCGACGTCGCAATATTAGGTGCGCCTCTCGACATGGGCGTAGGTATGCGCGGCGCGGCCTTCGGGCCCGGGGCCATCCGTGAAAGTTTGGGTGTGGGCGGAGGCGGAGGCCTACCCCACATGCACACAGGGGTTTCCTGGAAACGCGAGCTCAAAGCTGTGGACTATGGCAACTCGCCGATCGATCGCTTCAGTGTAGAACGCAGTATGCCACCAGTTCGAGAACTGGTTAGAGAGATAGCATCAACCGGGGCCATTCCAATTGTGATTGGCGGTGATCATTCTCTTGAATATCCAGATGTTGCTGGAGTGGCTGACATTTACGGCAAGGAAAACGTCGGTGTCATTCATTTTGACGCACATTACGACGCTGCGACAGAAGGATACAGCGGGCATTTAATTTCCCACGCTCAACCTGTCTTTCGATTAATTGAAGAAGGGCATGTACTAGGCCAGAACTACATCCAAGTCGGATTAAGAGGATACTGGCCTGGTGAAGAAGGCTTTGAATGGATGCGAGAAAATAATTTCCGCTATCACACCATGGTAGAGATTGAGCGCGATGGCTGGGATGTAGTCACGGAAAGGATTCTTGCTGAAGCTAATGATGGACCCGAACACTTATACATTTCTCTTGACATCGACGTTCTTGACCCAGCTTATGCCGCAGGCACAGGCACACCAGAACCCGGAGGACTGACAACAAGAGAGTTGTTTCCTTTGATACGTGGGCTATGTACTGAGAACAATTTAGTAGGCTTCGAATTGGTAGAAGTAAACCCACTAGTTGATCCTGGCTACACGACGGTTATGAATGCTAATCGCGCCGTACAAGAATGCTTAACTGGAATCGCCATGAGAAAAACTGGAATTACCGATGGTGCTTATTTAAACCCATTAACGGTTGAAGATGCTGTGCCAGACCCTTAATTACTGGCAATAAATCAACTAACAAAAATATTATAATGCGTTTAATAGAATTATTGTCTTTCTGGTCTCTTATTGAACTATGACATTCAACTCTGAATAAGTTGTGTAGGTAGAATCATCCGCGTAGGCACGTAACACATAAGTGCCACTCTGTGTAAAAGTTGCCGAGCTGACAACTTCCTCGCCGGATGGATTGAGCGAACTAATTGCATTGTCGAAAAATACTTGACCGGGGCCTCGGTACTTTATCCAAGTAAGTGCCAATCCAGTTTCATCCGCAGCAATATAATTTACTACTCCTTGCTCCTTCGGCGAGTTACGACCAATACCACCTCCCACTTCTGGTAGATTGTTTGGCAACGGGTCCATTCTTCCTCTACGGTCACGTTCATACGGGCCAGGCACACCATCATCAGAGGCAAATGCGCGGAGATTAACTGGCCTGCCAACAGCAGCAGATATTTGTCCTTCGATACCCACTAAGCGTATGGCAGGGGGGTCATTTGCATATTCAATTTCAGTTCGACCGCCAGTACCTCTGCCTCTATTAGCACTCCAGACTCCCTCATCCACAGCCCAAATATTCTCTCTTTCGAGAGTCCCAACCGCGGTCCGTGTTTCGCCATTATGTGTAATTGACCAAACTAATTCATTGCCTACAAAATCTGCAGGCAGGACTACCTCAAACACGAACTGTTGTCGGCGCGGGTAGAAATAAGTTGGCTGTCCTCTGTCTTGAGGACCAGGGTCATTTAGTAGCAAATTCTGATCAACAGGGCCGGCAGTATTTACACCATCGGCAGCAGAGAAGCCATTTAAGTCTCCGACAACAACGGTAGGGGTTTCATCATAGTTTCTGTTGAGATAACCGAACCACATAGTAAAGGTGCCATCGGTATTTCGCTCAAACCCTTCAAAAATCGGCTGAATGCTCTGACCAAACCGATGCAAAGTTTGCGCTGTAACATCGGGTGTATTGATTAGAAGAAGAAGCGCCAGAGAGACGCTGCTAATTAATCGAATTTTTAACATTAGAATTCGAACCAACATCGTTCGACGCCTCCTTCTTATTATTTTTATATTAGGCGTTATTAATCGCTCCCGGCTGCTAACTTACGATGGCGATCAGTAACAGCTGATTCATATTCCTCATCTGTGAGCTCATAATAACTTATCCAGGAGAATGACATGTCATCGGTAGATCTCTGACCGAATCCAACCCAATTTCTGGAATCCCCAGCCCATGGATTACTGGCAGAATTATTGAACCAACTTGTGACATGCATCATCGAACCTTTTGGAATCAAAGGCTGCACGTCCTCAGTATAGTTATAGGCGATATGCCAACCAAAATCCCAATCCGCACAACTCAAAGTTTGGCGTCGGTTGTCCTGGTAGATCACTTCAAGGCACTGCCGTGTTCCCAAATTATGTAAGTGCGGTTGAAATGCTGTTATTCGGATATTTTTATCGAGGAACTCATATCCATCGGTGCGAATCACCTCCTGACCACCTGGAAGATCAAGATCTTCATTGTCTGCCATATGAGAACGAATCAATTCATGCTCTGGATCTTCCCCTTCTGGCAAAAACCAAAGACCGAGTCGAGTGCGGTCAGTGCGGTCGAGACCATCGGGACTGGCAGCATAATGCACGTTCCAATTCAATCGAGTACCGGCTTTAATTAACTGCCCGGTCCCAGGCGGATTAATATCAGCAGTCTTACCTAGGGCATACTCGCTTAGAAAGCCACCTCCACCCTCAGGAAACTCCATAGAAGTTACGGCATGGTGCACCACCGGAAAGCCTTCAGCCGAAGGTTTAGTTTCAAAAGCTTTTATCCAGCGATCCTCAGTGAGACCAGTCTCACTGTAAAACGTCATCCACCAATTCGGGCCATCGGCAGGCACAGTGAATGGCTCTGGAATCGGTATGATCAAGTCAGGAGCCCGACCCATCTCGTCTGCGAGCGTCCAAGCTACGTTATCCTGAAATTGAGGAACTGCAGGCATATTGTTCATATCCCCTTGAGGAGCGCCTCCATCCACCCAGGCAGAGATTGTCGCAATTTCAACGTCAGTCAGAGAACGATCATCTTCGAAAGACTGCACACCCACTGTTTTGTCAACAAAGTAAGGTGGCATCTTGCGCTGCTCTACCCGATCTTTGATAACCGGACCCCAAGCGCGCACAGTCTCATAATCAATGAGTGTCATGGGCGCAATCGATCCAGGCCGATGACATTCAACGCAGTTATCATAAATGATCGGTGCAACATGCTCAGCAAATGTGGGAGCAGAGGCTTGTTGTGCCAGGGCTGACGGGGTGAGTGCTAACGTAAATGCCGCGCACATAAAAACAGAGACTTTCTTATAAATTGACATCGGGCAACCTCCTGCTTGTTATCGACAATCTGTGCTAATTACAGCTTTCGAACAGTGCCGAGAATTGCTTTTGAGTTTTTTTATTTTCCGGTACTAAAAGGGTATTAACGATCCTACTCAACAGTCAAGTGATTCTGTAACTCTTTCATGTATTTATTGATGATTCAGCTCGAAAGAACCATTAGACTCATACTCAAATCCAGCGCTAACTAACCGCAACATTCTTTCTTGCTAATGACAATTACAACCGATCAGTCAACTCGAGCTTACATTCGCTACCTTGTCCCTGGAGATGACAAACCCGTATATTTTGCCTCCCAGGGTGGCGCCGACGCTCAACTTAGCGTTAATGCTGAATTTAAGGATGTAGAAGTGCCTATCTATGACGCTCGCGTTCTAGAAACATCCGCTAGTTTAGATAGAGAAGGATTCGAACTCCACGAACACGATAGCTCAATCGCTAACTTCTATGACATAGAAAATCAAAAGACTGCTTATGAAAGAGAACTAGAGGAATTGGTCCTGCCGATTCTAGGCAGCAAAGCGATTCATGTTTTCGATCATACTCTCAGATCAGATTCCGCAGAAATCAGAGCGACGCATAAAACTCGCGAAGCCGCCGCCATCGTTCACAATGACTATACGATTACCTCAGCCCACAAACGAGTGAGAGATTTATTGGGCGATCCCGCGGCAGAGGAGAAATTCAAAAACAGGTTTGCCATCATCAATGTATGGCGCTCAATAGCTGGCCCCGCTATAAAATCCCCGCTAACTTGCTGTGACGCTCAATCTGTTAGTGAAGAAAACGTACTCGCCAGCGAGCGGCGAGCGAAGGATCGTATTGGAGAACTTGAACTAGTTAGTTATAACGCGGAGCATAAATGGTTTTACTTCCCAGAAATGAAAAACAATGAAGTGCTCTTAATAAAAACTTTTGACTCAATCAATGATGGACGCGCAATCCGCTCTATTCATACCGCTTTTAAAAATCTGTTAGCACCGGAAGATGCTCAACCGCGCGAAAGCATGGAATCACGTATGTTGGCCTTTTTTTAGTCAGGAATGAATCACCCTCGTAAATAATCGTCAGTTTTATCTAACCAGTCTTCCCTCCGTGGCGCCCACATATCAATCTCTTCTACTTCCCCGATACAAGTTGCCTGATGCAGAACGTTCGGCGGTATAACAACAACATCACCGGGATTTAGCAGCAGCTCTTCAGGATCATCCTCACCAAAGACGAACTGCATTTGACCTTTAATTACCTGGGTAATCTGTTCATTGTGATGACGGTGCAAGGGCACCACGAAGCCATCATCAAAATAGATCTTTGCAACGGTCATTTTTTCTCCGGTGACAATTCTCCGGCGCATACTTGCATTGACGGTTTCCATCTCAATCTCGTCCCAGTTGATTGATTGAATTTTATTTCCCATCGTTAACCTCTCGCACATTTCAGTGGGCAAAAAAAATGAAGCAATACTGCCAATAGCAGCATTACTTCATTTTGATTCTTATCTATCTTACTAGCGAGTTGAGTACTTAGTGAAAGCGCCGCCTGCCCAACTGAGAGAGTTAGGTCCCTCGGCTGCAAACACATTGCCACTCGCATCAACCGCAACCCCTTCACCTGCCGTACCCTGATACACTCGATCAGGCCTTTCAAATGGAGGAATGAAGCCAGAAATTCTGTCTTCATCGATATGCCCTATGCGAACGCCATTACGCCAGCCAACATGATTTGTCGGACCCGACTCAGAATCAATCGCATAGACCAAGTCATTGTCAGTTATGAAAATGCCACTAATTCGCCCATAGGCATAGCGCGATTCAAGGTAATTGCCGTCTTGATCAAATAGTTCTAGGCGGTGATTGCCACGATCTGCAACCCATAAACGACCTTTTGAATCAAATTCCATGGCATGCGGGGTTCGAAACTCACCATGGCGCACACCAATTTCTCCCCACTGCTTAACAAAAGTACCATCTGGGGCAAATTTTAATATCCGCGCGGTGTCTCCTGCTGCGCGTCCTTCGTCCATAGCTGCATTGCTAGTCATGCCTTGGCCATTGTGACCATCTGAGACATAAATACTTCCATCCGGGCCGACAATAACATCGTTGGGCTGATTAAAAACACCTGGACCACTGCCGGCTTGTCCTGGGGTGCCCAAGCTCATTAATAAGTCGCCATTTGCACTGAATTTATGCACTTGATGACCTTTGGTTCCGTCAGCATTTGCAGCGAAATCTGTCACCCACACATTTCCTTCAGCATCAGCATGAATGCCATGAGGGGTCTGCATCAAGCCTCCACCAAAATTAGCGAGCACTTCGCCTGTATTGCGGTCGAACTTGAAAATTGGATCTACAGGATTAGTGTCGCAATTAATTGGCACCCCTCCTCCAAAACTGCTGGCTCCACACCTCTCATAGGCCCAAACGTGGCCATCAGTCGGGTCTATATCGACACCTGCGGTGGACCCCCACTCGCGACCTGCAGGTAAATCGCCCCAATTTTGGGTAACGACAGGATTTGGATTAGGCAAACCCGTACCGGATATTGCATTGCCTGTCTGGGCAGAAACTGCTCCTGAAATCAGGGCTGGCCCTAATAGGGCCAGAATCACTTTCTTCGATAACATGTCCACTCCTCACTCTCCTTATTGTTAGGTTCGAATAAGCATAATTGGGCTTGATCCAAAAATACAGCTACACACGCTCCATTGCGCTAAAAGGGGTCTTTTATCGTGTTTTTAGTTTTTGAATCAGGCAAAATATCGCCTCTTTTGAACAGGCTGAGGAGTGACAGTGCGGTGGCAGTGGTAACAAAGGAAGAAATGGAAACTTTTTTCGCGGCAGAATTTCCGCAAACTTCACTTGAAATAGTGGATTTCGATAAAGAAACAATTACCATCAGACAACAGACTGATGATTCTAATTTGCGGCCTGGCGGCACTATTTCTGGTCCTACTATGATGGCGCTTGCGGACTGTGCGATCTATGTCGCTGTATTGCGCAGGATTGGGCTCGTTGCTCTCGCGGTAACCACAAACTTCAATATTAATTTCCTCAAAAAGCCACAAGCAGGCAAAGATATTTTTGCACGCTGCCATTTGCTTAAATTAGGCAAGTCACTAGCAATAGGAGAAGTATCGATTTATTCCGCTGGCTCAGAAGAGCCTGTAGCTCACGCCGTAGGGACCTATTCCATACCGCCAAAAAAATCTTAGCACCCTAGCTTTTTGTCTTTTCACTTTCCACACAATATTTTGCTTTAAATATTTCAGGCATTTTTACAGGTTTCCCGCTAGCCAGGTTAGTACAAACAAACTCCATTTCAGCTCGCACTAGTGTTTTAGTTGTATCACTATTAATAATTTGAAATGCTCGAGACGGCTCTCAGCCTCCCATCATTGAATATTATCCAGTTTGCGATTTTTAAATTATCGCTTTCGTAGGCAGAGCCCAATAACTCGGCTTTTATATCTTTCACCGCCATGCCTCTTTGCAATCCCACACATATTTCATCAGACAGGCCTACTGCCGCTGAATGAGCAAACATGCAATCGGTCATCCAGGATATATAGAAATGATTTGATACATGGCCATAACCATCGATACGATCACCACATACAGTGACATCAATGATAAAAGGATTTGTTCTATCCCAGTTAAAATCATCCATAATAGAGAGCCTCTGAACCTGCACGACTAATATTAAGGAATTCTTCCAGTTTGTAAAAGTATGCAAGAAATTAATCTAAAACCAATCGGTGTTGTCCATAGCCCCTATAAACAAAAATTTGCAATTCCGCGACAACCAAACCTGGTACCTGCAGGTAAAGGCACCATCGAACTCTTTAGCAGTTTTGCAGACTTAAATTGTTTAAGGGAAATCGATCAGTTTTCCCATTTATGGATCTTATTTTTTTTCCATGCAAACTGCTGACAAAGGATGGTCACCAACTGTGCAGCCTCCGAGACTTGGGGGTCAGAAAAAAGTTGGGGTATTTGCCAGTCGCTCGCCTTTTCGCCCCAAACCCTCTAGGAATATCGGTCCTGGAATATATCGGCCATAAATCTGCTGACGGGGAAAACAACCATTGAAGTACAAGGTATTGATATTCTTGACAAAACGCCAGTAATTGATATCAAACCCTACATTCCTTACGCCGACTCGATAAATGATGCCCGAGGAGGTTATGCTGACGACCCACCTGGAGGGGATATACTTATCAATTTCACTCAGGAGGCAGAGGATCAATTACTTGCATTAAAGTTTACCTATCCAGATCTTAGAGAATTTATTATGCAAATCCTCTGCCAGGATCCTAGGCCGGCGTGGCGCGCAAAAGACACTGATCAAAAGCAATATGGCTTGGCTCTTTACGATCTGAATATTAGATGGAAAAAAGTGAAAAATGGAGTATCTGTAATCGCTATAAGATCTATAGAGACAGATTAATTAATATCAGATTAACCTAATTAACCAAACCAGATCAGCCCTTTGATCTGCCAGCGGACTCTGTAGAATAATGGTTTTAACGAGATTGCTCAAAGCCTACTCTTATTTTTAGCCGAGTCGAGCAAGAACATGGAAAACTAATGATAAAGCTATGCCCATTTTACTTTCGAATATCCTGCTGCTTACTCTGCGCCTTTCTAGTCACTGGATTTTCCCGAGCACAGACTGCACTGGATAACTTTGAAAATATCAGCTTAGAAGAATTGGCAAATCCTCCAGCTGAAGATTGGTTAATGTGGCGACGTACCGCTAATCATTGGGGCTACAGCCCATTAAATCAGATCAATAAAAATAATGTCTCTTCTCTTCGTTTAGCCTGGGCGTGGACAATGGAGCCAGGGCTTCAAGAAACCACTCCACTGGTGAGAAACGGCGTAATGTTTCTTCCTCAGGCCTGTGATTTTATAGAAGCCGTGGATGCCAGAGACGGAACTTTATTGTGGGAATATCGCAGAGAGCAAGTTGATCATATTGCCTCGCTTTCTTGTGCCAACCGAAACGCCACTCTCTATAAAGACCAACTTATAATTACTACACGAGATGCCTATCTTGTCTCTCTCAACGCACTGACCGGCGAAGTAACCTGGGAGCGACAAATTGGTGATTGGACTATAGGCCAGCATTATTCCGGTGGCCCTCAAGTTCTAGACGGTAAAATTATAGCTGGCATGTCTGGCTGCTACTACATTAACACTGGATGCTGGATTACTGCTCACGATCCAGATACCGGCGAGGAAATTTGGAGAACTAATACAGTACCAAAAATTGGTGAGCCTGGTGGAGAGACCTGGGGGGACGTTCCTAATGAGGAACGCCGGGGCGGCTCTGCATGGATGCCTGCAAGCTACGATTCTGAACTAGATCTTATTTACCAAGGAGTTGCCGTACCAATTCCCTGGGGGTCAATTCAGCGAGATACGCGTGGCGGTGATGTGCTCTATACAAACTCTACTATAGCCATGAATGCAGACACAGGCGAAATTGAATGGTACTTCCAGCATATCCCTGGAGGGAATTGGGATCAGGATCACCCATTCGAGCGCATTGTTGTTGAAACTGAAGTTACACCTAAAGCTGACCAAGTTTCTTGGATAAACCCTAACATCTTGTCTTCCGAACGGCGCAAAGTGATAACGGGGATACCTGGCAAACCCGGAATCATTTGGACAATGGACGCGGCGACTGGAGAGTTTCTATGGGCCAAAGAAACTAACTACCAAAATGTCATTGTAGGTGTCGATATTGAAAATCAAAAAGGTATTACTAATCCAGAAATCGATATTACCGAAATTCGACAACGCAAATTAGTTTGTCCGACAACCACCGGAGGAATTAACTGGA
Organism: uncultured Pseudomonadales bacterium; assembly: GCA_964275945.1. GTDB lineage: Bacteria > Pseudomonadota > Gammaproteobacteria > Pseudomonadales > Pseudohongiellaceae > UBA9145. The sequence goes on along the minus strand of CAXYEH010000045.1, from coordinate 67,095 downwards.
ATTCCGTCGGCTACAGCCCACAAACCAATGCTCTATACGCTCCAACTAACAACACCTGCATGGATTACTACTTAAATCCAGTTAACCCAACAGTCGGTGGTTACCACAGTTCTGCTGTTTCATTAAAAATCCCTGTTCCTGAAGGCGATGGTCAGATCGGAATCTTTACGGCAGTCGACGTGGCGACAGGTGAAGCGTTATGGACATACCAACAGCGAGCTGCAATTACCGGTTCAGTTTTAACTACGGGCGGAGGGTTAGCATTCGTTACTGACGATGCTCGAAAATTTCGAGCATTCGATGTGGACACAGGCGAAATTCTCTGGGAGCAAATTCTAAATTCTTCGGCTGGTGGCTTTCCAACCACCTTTAGCGTCGATGGCATACAATACCTTGCGATCGCCGCAGGCGGTGGAGTGAATCACAGGACATTGACTCCAGAAATTCGCCAGCGCAGTGGTGGCAATATGCTATTTGTGTTTCGATTGCCCTAGAAAAAATACAGCGAATATAAATCATAGGTGAGTTTAATTCGATGATTTACAAATTAGGTGAGCATGAGGTTCAAGTCAGCGGCGATGACTTTTTCGTCGCCGACAGTGCCACAGTGCTAGGCAAAGTTAAATTAGAAAAAAATGCTAGCATCTGGTTTGGTGCCGTACTCCGAGGTGATAACGAATGGATTATCATTGGTGAGAACAGCAACATCCAGGAGTGCGCTGTACTGCATACTGATCCGGGAATGCCATGCACAGTAGGTAGCAATGTTACCGTAGGTCATCAAGCAATGCTTCACGGCTGCAATATTGGTGATAATTCGCTTATTGGCATTAACGCAGTGATCCTAAACGGCGCAAAAATAGGTAAGAATTGCCTTATAGGTGCAAACAGCTTGGTAACAGAGAATAAAGAAATTCCAGATGGCTCTTTAGTGATGGGCGCACCAGCAAAAATTATCAAGGAATTGACCAAAGAACAACAGAGAGGGTTAGTACAAAGTGCTGACCATTACGTGAAACGCGCTAAACGCTTTAAGAGCGAGCTTGTTCCTGATCCACGGTTTTCTTAAAGCAAATATATTTTTTATTTTTCAACAATCACTTCACAATATTTTAGTAATATATGCCATGTGACATACTTTAATATAAATAAAACGACCTTATTTCTAATCTTCGTCAAACTAACCATACAGTATTATCACTTACCAGCTTGTTTCGCGCGCGCATCTAAGGGTTGCTACATCGGTACTACCAGAAGTATAACCGCGTCGGCAATTCTGATAAGGCGAAACTACGAAATAAAAAATAACTGCTAGGACAAAGATTAGTATTATACTTTTCATTACTTTTTCCCAAATAACGGGGTGGCGCTACTTATATTTTCTCAGGCGGGCTTTTAGTCGACTCAGGATAATTCTGATCATATATGAATCGAAACACAGCTCTTCATCCAAACGACTGCGAAAAGTATTGCTTTAGCAAGATCGTACATTGGTTTTTCGCACCGGCTGAGCTCATCTTGAATCAGAAATACACATTCACGAATTGCTAATCGTTACCCAAGCCCTGTTCTTCCCGGTATTCCTTTTCGCGAATCCTTGCGCCCATGAGAGTAGCACTCATGGCATAATTACCTTCGTGGCAGGCATATTCATAAGGAACCTGGTCAGACCTTGGCCATACTAACTCTCCGCTGTAACGATCCGTATAGTCAGCGTCTTCGACAGTAAAACTATAAAGTAGTCCTCCTGCATTTATTGGGCTAAATCGTTCGACAACTACGCGATCCGCCGGTTGCAAAGGTTGATCAAGAAAGTTTTTTGTCTCCACAACCAAAGTGTCACCTTCCCACCATGCAATTGAATCGCCGTCATAGGTAGCCATATCTTCCGGTTTATGGACTTCATCGTTAATTCGAATAATACGCGCCCAATGCATCCACTCTACATAGATCATTAAGTAATCATCTGTTTGAACTATTGTTTTCAGGTTGTTGTAGACCAGCGGTCGAATTGGTATCGATGCTGCCCCTTGATATATGCAACGCACTCCTAATGTTTGGTTTTCCGGCCCATCGTAAGGCTGGTCGCCCGTTTCTAACCACCAAGCGCCGTCTCGTTCTGGCCAAGCAAACTTCGGTGCCGCTGCCGCTTTGACCCGCCCTGTTGGCGTTCGAGCTGGCATCCGCCCATCTTCAGGATAAGTCAGAATAGAAGTAGGGTATTGCCCATTAATTGTGAAACCATCATTTCCGCGATCGAACCAAAAATCGTTGTAGGAACCAATATTGCCTCCGGCTTCAGGCGCGCCGCGCTCTGGATCACTTAATTCTTCATCTTCCGCCCTGATACCCATTTCTCTATCACGCAAAGCCTGCACTTCTTCCTCGTTGAGAAAGAGTCGATCACCATAAACCGCCGGCCGCTGAAACGGCGTAAGACTCGAAATATCGTAATTCCCGTTAAAATCTGGCTTTCCAGAGGCCGTGCGTGGAAATTCGTCTTGTGCCAAGCCAAACTGCGGAGCCAAACATAGAAAGATAGCTGAAACCAAGGATCTAGCGATGATGTTCATTATTTCCTCCTTTAGGAAGGGAAGGTGGCCGAGAAGTACCCAGTCTTAGCCTAACTCTGTTTTTGGCGGTGCATGATATTGACGCCTGATAGCTGATTAAGCTTCCCAGAGTCTAGCATAACCATATTTTTAACTAGAAATAATTCAACTGTCACAGCTATTTTGAATTGAGTACACTGTGTCACTTTCTAACCACAAGGATAATTTAGAAATGATCTCAGTGAAGCGATTGAGCATAGAGGATGCGCGAATTTTAATCGATGGGGCTCGGGAAAAGGCTCAGGAAATAGGTGTGCCAATGTGTATCGCAGTGACAGATGATTCAGGCAACCTTATTGCCTTCGAGCGCATGGATGGAGGCAAGGCTCATAGCATTGAAGTTGCACAAGACAAAGCTTTTACTGCAGGTGCTGCGCGTAAAGCAACTCATGAATACAATGCCGTTAATACGCCAGGGAATTTAGCCTTTGGAATTCATACGGAAGCTGGCGGGCACATCAGCACTGTCGGTGGTGGCCTTCCAGTAGTCATTGAGGGGGATTGTGTCGGAGGCATTGGCGCTAGTTCAGGCTCTCCACAACAAGATATGGAGGTATCCCAGGCTGGTTTAGATCATTTTCTTGCGTCTCATTAAGAAATAATTTTACAGAACCAGTCAGACGCTACTTGAATTAAAAATATGGATCTTATTAACCCTCTATGGACCCCCCGCTCAGAACAAGATTCAGCTCTGAAGACATTTCTTAACGATGTTAATTCACATTTTGGTCTTCAGCTGTCCAATTATCACGAGCTATGGCGATGGTCGGTGGATGATATTGAACAATTCTGGGCGTATTGGTGGCAGCAAGCTAATCTAATTGTTAGTCATCAACCTACCAACATACTGCGGAAGACAAACTCATTCGAAAAAGATGCGTGGTTCCCTGGAGCTAAGCTTAATTTTGCTGAGAATCTTCTTCGTTTTAGAGATGAAAGCTTCGCCATTATTTTTCGTGGCGAAAACGGTAGCCGTGAAACCCTAAGCTATAAAAGTTTATATGAACAAACAGCTAGCGTTGCAAACGAATTTAAGCGCCTTGGAGTAAAGAAGGGTGATCGTATTGCGGCCATAATGCCAAACCGTCCAGAAACAGTGATAGCGATGCTTGCAACAAGTTGGCTTGGAGCTATCTGGTCCAGCTGTTCGCCTGATTTTGGTACTGATGGCATTCTCGAAAGATTCGAACAGATTCAACCAAAATTGTTAGTAGCGGTTGACGGGTATCAATTTAAAGGCAAAACATTTTCAATTTGTGAAAAAGTTGAATCAATAAAACAAAAACTCGCATGTGATTGCATATTACTGAAATGGCAACGGTGCGGTGAAGTCTCAGCTGCAATTTGTTGGAGCGACTTGGCAAGCTCAGACATCACTCCACCTTTCGAGCAGCTGGCATTTGACGATCCACTCTACATTCTGTTTTCATCAGGAACAACTGGCAAGCCAAAATGCATAGTACATGGGGCAGGTGGCACCCTCCTCCAACATCTAAAAGAACACAAATTACATACGGATATAAATCGCAAAGATATTTTGTTTTATTTCACGACATGCGGTTGGATGATGTGGAATTGGTTGGTTTCAGGGCTAGCTTCAGGCTGCACTCTGATCCTCTTTGATGGCAATCCGTTTTATCCTAATGCCGATATATTAATGCAAATAGCAGAAGAAGAAGAGATCACTATATTTGGTACTTCCGCGAAATACATTTCTGCTTTAGCAAAAGAAGGTATAAGCCCAGTTGAGCATTACAAACTAACAAAACTAAAGACGATTCTCTCTACTGGATCTCCTTTGGCTCCAGAGTCTTTTGATTATGTCTATCAACAGGTTAAACCAACGGTTCAGTTAAGCTCAATTTCTGGCGGGACAGATATCGTGTCTTGTTTTGTATTGGGTTGTCCAATTTTGCCGGTCTATAGAGGCGAGCTGCAATGTCGCGGCTTAGGCATGGCAGTGGATGTATGGAATCAAGATGGCCATCCAATAAAAAATGAACCAGGGGAATTAGTCTGCACCAAGCCTTTCCCTTCGAAACCAATAGGATTTTGGAACGACCCCGAAGGTACACGTTATCATAACGCATACTTTAATCGCTTCAATAATGTCTGGTGCCATGGTGATTGGGCCGAGATTACTGACAATGAGGGGCTTATAATTACAGGACGCAGCGACGCTGTGCTTAACCCGGGCGGTGTTCGGATAGGGACCGCTGAAATTTACCGTCAAGTAGAAAGGGTGCCCACAGTTATTGAGTCCATCGCTATTAGTCAAAACTGGGAAGGAGATGCACGTATTATCTTATTTGTCATCTTGCGAGAAGGGGAGCAGCTGACTGATGCGCTTCGAAGTGAAATTCGCGAAACCATAAGGGAAAATGCTAGCCCTCGCCATATTCCAGCAATAATACTACAGGTGAGAGATATCCCGAGAACACGTAGTGGAAAAATAACTGAGTTGGCTGTTAGAGATGTGGTAAACAAGCGGCCCCTGATAAATACCGAGTCTATAGCAAACCCTGAGTCGTTGGCAGAATTTAAAGACAGACACGAATTAACCGACCAATGATAAAACTACAAAAACTATTACTCCTTGCTAGCAGCTTGTTGTTAACAGCATGCTCTAGCGCGCGTTATATCGATGTCACTTCTACTAACCAGAACAGTAGAGTAAATTTTCTGGTGATACACGCGACTTCAGGAAACTTTGCCGAATCTCTTAGATTACTAAGCACTAGAAATCCTAACCCAGTAAGTGCCCACTATCTTATACCTTATTTAGATGATCCAACTTATTCCCCCAATCGTCTTAGTATTTATCGACTTGTGGACGAAGATCGTAGAGCATGGCATGCAGGAATTAGCCAGTGGGGAAATGAATCCTCCTTAAATAATCGATCTATTGGTATCGAAATTGTTAATGATTTTGATTGCCGTGATCTAAACATCAAACCAGAAGAAGAACCAGCATTGGACTAGAATGCACCTTTCCGTCCTACCCTGTCCCTCAAATAGAAAGTTTGGTTTCACTGATAAAACAAATATTGGACCGGCATCCTGCGATCGATCCAATAGATATTGTTGCGCACGCCGACATAGCTCCCTCTCGCAAATCAGATCCAGGGCCTAAATTTCCATGGCGAGAACTCTATGAGGCAGGAATAGGGCCTTGGTACGATACAGCAACAGTAAATAAGTATTCAATGGAATTCGCCGGTCTCCAACCTTCGATTCAAGACGCACAATGTGCACTCTCTATTTACGGATACCCAATTATAATTTCAGGAACCCATGACCTGCAGAGCCAATTCGCTTTCAGGGCCTTTCAGCTTCATTACAGACCATCTAATTACAATGGATTACTGGACAAAGAAACGTTGGCGATTCTGTATGCGCTTAATGAAAAGTATCGTAATACCGAGCTAGCTGCATGCAGCTAGAATAATTAACTTTAAAATAAGAATCCTTAACATCCGCTCATTATTAATTCCATCAAGGCGCACAATCAGATAATCTTTACTCGTAAAATGAATACTGAGATAAATTAGAGCATGAAAATTCAAAGCTTTGTTTTTGCTGCAGCAATCATAACCATTACTTCGAATGCAAGTATTGCTCAAATTGATGAATGGAAAACTCCACTTACTGCTTCCGGTCAACCCAACCTACAAGGTGTATGGGGAAATAACACAATTACGCCTGTTGAGCGACCAGAAAGGTTTGGTGAACGCCTGTTTCTTACTCAAGAAGAACAAACTTTACTAGAGCGTAGGATGCGCGAAATTACAGAAGAGGATGGGGATGCACTTTTTGGAGATGGCGTGTTCGAAGCCGCGCTCTCTGGTGAAATTAAATCCTATGACCCCTCTACCGGCAACTATGATCAAGCCTGGTTAGTTGAACGCCAGGTTCATAATCGAACGTCTCAGATAACTGATCCTCCAAATGGAAAATTTCCAGCCCCGTCAAAAGAAGCTACAGGGCTTACTTTTAATCGCCCCCAAAGGGGTAATACAAATCCAGCTTCCTGGTTAGACCTTACCGTTGATGATCGCTGCATAAGTTATGGCGCACCATACTTAAATACTGGTTACAATAGTTATTGGCAGATTGTCCAATCAAAAGACCATGTGGTAATTGTGCAAGAAATGATGCATGACGCTAGGGTCATACCCCTTACTGATCAACCTCATGCAAACAACAAGATAAAATTATGGCATGGCGATTCGCGTGGATTTTTCGAGGGTGAAAGTCTAGTGATTGAAACCACAAATTTTACAAATAAGAGCTCATTCGGTCACAACAGGTCCAGGAAAAATATTGAAAGATTTACTCGATTAAATGAATTTCAATTACTCTACCAAATTACTGTAGATCAGCCTGACACCTACTCTACACCGTACACGCGAGAATTTATCCTAGATTATACACCCGACCCAATATATGAATATGCGTGTCACGAAGGTAACTACTCGATGACTAATATTTTGAGCGGGGCACGAGAACAAGAACGTCTGGCTGCGAAAGGCAATTAAAACCTACTCAACACTTGAAGATTTGCGCTCTAAAAATTCAGTGCCCGATAAAAAAGGGCACTAGAAATACATTCTACTGCCCTTTTCCAAATCAAAGCGGCTTGCTAGGGTCGTACTTTCACATATTTTTGAAGGTTTCTAGGTACCGGTTCGCCCCCGAACATGTTTCCAGCTGCATCCACCGCGACAAATTCAGCACCAGTCCCCCTAATGACGAATGGATCTCCTGGTGCATACAAGACAAATTCATCTACCCAACCTATATTGGCGTCCCCAATCCTTATACCCATTTCCCATCCGGGATTCTGTTCTACGTCTGATTCAGAGTCAGCCACATAAATGTTGTCATACTCGTCAAAAAAGATACCACTCGGTCGACCAAATTGAGTCCATTGATTTATATAGGTACCATCTTGCTCGAATAACTGCAGCCTATTGTTTGAACGGTCACCGACAAAAATTCTACCTCGCTGATCCATTGCTATTGTATGCAGGGCACGAAACTCGCTTGGCCCATAACCTGTTTGCCCCCAAGACATCAGAAATTGACCGTTTTGATCAAATTTCATTACTCGATTATTGCCGTTATTGTTATGGCCATCGGCAATAAAAATATCGCCGTTGTCGGCTACTACGACGTCGGCAGGTGATGTAAATTGGTTACTCCCACTTCCTTGAACCCCAGGCGTACCTAAAACTAATAGCACATCGCCTGTGGGGCTAAATTTAGTTACTTGATGCCCGCGAGTATCTCCATCTGGAATTGCTCCATCACTAACCGCATCCGTTACGTATATGTTGCCATCTCTATCAACATCAATGCCATGCGGCCAAATAAACATGCCGCCACCAAAACTTTCGACGACTTCTCCATCCTTGTTAAATTTTAAAATTGAATCCAAATCTGAATCCAAGCATTCATTTCCAAATCGATCTAAGGCAGTTGCATCACAGCGGACCACCGCCCAAATATGCTCCCCATCTGGCGCAACATCCAAATCGCCCACCGCGCCCCATGTGCGCCCATCCGGCAGAGTCGCCCAATTCACATTTCGATAGGGGTTGCTTTGTCCACTAACGCCCATTGAAATCGATAATAAAAATATAGCGCTCATTGCAAATAACAATGAAGAAACTTTCATACCATGAGTCCTTTTTGGTCTTTGTTTTTATTTAAATAATCTATGACTCTGCATTGATTGATTTAGATTTGATTAATTAATTTGTAGTTAAACTCTAATCTTCCGACCCATTCTCTTCACGATATTCCTTTTCCCTCACTCGGGCGCCCATGAGAGTTGCAGACATCGCATAATTACCTTCATGACAAGCGTATTCATAAGGCACCTGATTCGATCGAGGCCATACCATTTCGCCGCTGTAAGCGTCAGAGTAATCTGCGTCCTCGACATTAAAACTATAGATTAACCCACCATTAACATCAGGACGGAATCGCTCAATTACTTTACGGTCGGCTAGCTGACGAGGTTGATCCATAAAATTAACTGTTTCCACTACCAGTGTATCTCCGTCCCACCAACCGATTGAGTCACCATCAAAAGTGGCGAGAGTTTCGGTATTATGTTCTGCATCACCAATACGAATTATGCGGGCCCAATGCATCCATTCGATGTATAACATTAAATACTCATCTGTCTGCACGATAGTCTTCAGATTGTTATAAACCCGAGGTGTAATTGGAATTGTTGCCGGCTGGTGGTAAATACAACGTACTGCTAATGTTTGATTCTCAGGACCATCGTAAGGTTTATCGCCAGTTTCTAACCACCACGCTCCATCCCTTTCAGGCCAGGCAAATTTAGGCGCAGCATCAGCCTTCGTCTGACCTTCTGCTGTCCGAGCTGGCATCCGTCCATTTTCAGGATAGGTAAGAATGGAAGTACGGTACTGGCCATCAATCACAAAACCATCGTTGCCACGATCAAACCAGAAATCATTATAGGAGCCGATATTACCCCCTTCCTCTGGAGCCTCCCGGTCAGGGTCACTCAAAGCAGCGTCTTGCGCTCGAATATTTAGCTCGCGATCCCGAAGCGCCTGAACTTCCTCTTCGTTGAGGAATAACCGATCTCCATATGAAGTAGGTCGCTCGAAAGGAGTCAAGGTCGAAATATCATAATGACCATTAAAATCGGGTTTCCCAGAGGCAGTGCGAGGATAATCATCCTGTCCAAGAGTAAGCATTGGAATCAAAGAAATAGTTAGCACAGCAATAATAGAAACAAGTAATTTGTTCATTTTTTCTCCTAAATCGCATACTGCTGAATTGCTGGTTGTGTGAGTTTTTTTTACTAAAGAATGGAACTATAAGTGTCATCAGTTGAAGTGACGAGAGCTATTACTCAGAGTTTTCCTCAAGCGGGTCAACGACATACACCTGTGTCATCTTAATATCCAAGGCAGTCGAAATGGCAGTGTTATGACCTAAATCTGCATCGGGATAAGCATCCGCTAGTCGTCGCAAAGATTTATAAAGTGAAATTCCCGAAATCTGTCCGTTGCTAAGATGGTGAGTTGAATCATTGCGGATTAATTGATAGTACCATGTATCAACATCGGCATAACCGGCCAGCAGTCCCGTCGCTTGCTCAGAACTGAGATTCAGTTGCAAACGCGCATCGCGAAAAATATGTATAGAAGGAACACTTAGGTTCATCCAAGGTACCACTAGCTCATCAATCGGATCGGTCGTTAGGATGCCATTCTCTATTTTTCCAGTGGATTGACGAATGAGGCTTTCCCCCCAGCGTCTATCAATTCTTTGAGTCCCACCAGACATAGCTTTTTGGCCAGTCGCATCAGTTAGCAGTCGATCCATACCTCGAAACCAATTTACAGTGACACTGTTATCATTCTCTAAACTATCAACATCAGCAAGTTGAATCATCATCCTGTTGTAGACTCGATCAATAATTGCTTTATTTTGAAATATATATTCAACGCCGTCGGGGCCCCGGAAGCCGATGATACAGCCCACTGCACGGTAGACCTCGTTATCAATACCTACGGAACCATCCGGATGAACAAAGTCATTCGGACCAACTTCGCCATCCAAATTTAGACCCCAGGACAACTCACCTTCAACTTCAAAAAAATCAAATTCTTCCGGGTCAGCATTTGGATGCCATGTAGCTATTTCTTGTTTGAGTTGTGTTTCTTCAACTGTCAGGTACTCATGCGCTGGAAACAATTTCTCGAATTGTTCACGAGGGCCATCATTGTATCCCCGCGGGCATTCTTGACTACCTTCAGAAGTTTGATACACGGACCAAAATAGATCAGTCATCACGTAACCAATTTTGCCGTCACGCAAAATACTCTCATCAGCAATCACACTGATACCAGAGCTCGAAAAGGTAAGGACCATGCTAATAGTTAAATATGCTAATCGGCTCATCACAAAATCCCATTCATAAAATCATCTCTCAGCCAAAAAGCTTTCAGACCATTTCGCTGACCTCGCCATTCACCTGTCCCTCCTCCGTTCACATCACCAGGACGACTATCACCACCGAATAAATACACTGGTCTATCGCGATAAGACCAAACTCGTAAGTTACCCTCTCCCTCATTACTTGCCAATCGACCAGTCTTTGGATCAATTGTTATAATGCGCCAACTTCGATTTATACTAGTTTCATTCGCTCCTGCAATTAGGTAGGGCCAGTGTTGGAGGCATTTAGCTGGATTACCGGCACCGCACATTGCGAGTCGATAGGTTTGCGTATCTTCAGGATGATCACAAGCAAGTTGATCGATGGAATCTTCCCCACAGCGATAAACATAAATTGTTCTTCCATTTATATCTGCCAACACGTCTCCTGCTATTGAGGATTGAACCGTAAAACTTCGAGGGAAATTAGGTGCCCGTTGAGTGAAGACATTTGTCCAACCCGGCACGTCACTTCCTTGTTGACTCCAGGATTTTGTATCTAAAATATGAGTGTAAAGAGGCTTTCCACGATAAACCCATTGTCGAACTCCAGGAGAGCGCTCCAGTAAATCCCATTCACCTTGAGCGCGCGCCAAATCAGGAGCAACGACAGGCCGCCAATTATTTAAGCAAGCATCAATACAATTTATTATCGCGGCAGTGTCACCCTCGAATTCATAAATTGATTCATTTTTATCACTAGTAAGCATACGGCCAACAGTTGTTGTTCGTACTGCAAAACCCGGAGGAAGTTGAGATGGAGGACCTATGGGGACTCGGTATGCCGGTGAGTCTCCACCATAGCGCCTAGTACTTCCACCGATCACATCACCTGCGAAGTGATCACGAACAGAAGTGTATAAGGGTTGTTCGTCATAAGCCCATTGCTTGCTGCCATCACGACGCTCAACAACAGTCCACTTCCCTATGTCTTCCGCATTATCGTTGGCTACAACTGGGGGCCAGAGTTCAGTGCAACTTAATCGCTCTTCTGGTTCAGGTAATTTAATTCCCGGGGGATAAGGACTCATAAAACCAGCAGTCACTGTCACTACCTCGTCATAACACATCGGAGTACCTGGCGGTTCTCCACTATAACCATTGCGCAATTTATGAAGTGGCCACTTGTAGAGAGTTTTGCCATTGGAGTTGGCAAAAACAGGACCATCTCGCTCTGTTATTTCGACATGAAATTCTGCCGGTCGAGGTATCTCTAGGAAGGCTTCAGTAGAAAGAATTAATTTCAGCTGCATGAGAACTTAAAAAAACACCTGCGGTAACAAGTGCCACGTACATCTTTAAGATGTACAGAATAGGATTTTTTAAACCAGAATTTCACCAATCTCACTCGAAGTGGTATTGCTCTTGTCGCCCCAAGACTCTACGTCGAGACCCATTAGACGCTGGGCAGTATAGCCTAATCGACACCCTGGAGTTCCATTGCCATCGATATGCAAACCAGTTTTTATGCGCCCGCCCGCAGTCCCGGCGCTGAACATAGGGATACCATCAATAGCGTGCAATTTGGCGAAAGATTGGTCTGTGGTGGAATAGATAAAAGCATTATCCAGTAAAGATCCATCCCCTTCTTTGAAGTTTGCCAACGCACCAACATAGTATGCCCACTCCTCCATAGCACGTCGCGTATACCAAGAGGTATTCGGTTGATAGCCAAGCTCTCTGTCAACCGCTTCTTCATGGGTCGATGTATGATGAGGTTTGTCATACCCTGGCTGAGTAGTCGCAGAGAATGCCGACGCATAAAACATATTAAATACCCGAGTCTGATCACAAGCTACAGCCATCAGCATCAAATCTGTCATCATTCGATGTCTAAGCGAAACGAGATCTGCATCCAGGCCGGTAGGAAGGTCTTCTGGTGCCTCGCTGACAATGCATGCTTCGCGAGGGTCTGGTTTAGAAAGCTGCAAATCAAAACGGCGCTCAAGATCTCTTAAACCGGTAAAGTACTGATCAAGACGTGCGCGATCATCAGACCCTAAAGAGCTTTCTAGCTTCTTTGCCTCATCCTGGACCGCGGATAGAGCGCTCTTTCTCACCATTACCTTCGGATCTGGTGTAAATGAATCCGCATTCGGGTTTTGAAAATCTTCACCAAACAAACGTTGATAAAATCTCAAAGGGGACCATTCTGGAGCATTTACAGAATTGCCTCCTTCATAGCTAAAGCTATCACGCACATCACCAGTGGCAGTAGCGCTTAGACTCCGAAACCGCGTGGCATTGCCTAACTGCCTAGCAATAGAGACGTCAATTGTTTCGCCGGGTCGGTTTTCCGAAGTCATCGGAGCGATGCCTGAACGCAAAACTACCCAGCCAGAGTGGTGACAAAGGTTAGGTGCATCGTCTTTAAAAACATGAAAATTTGTAAACAGATTTATATGCTCTTGAATGGGTGCTAGTGCGGCTATCTCTTCTGGCAGATCGAAATTTGGGCCGGTTTTTTTAGGCACAAATATCGACTCACTCATTCCAAGCCCCCAAGACCAAGTACCAAACCGCAGAGGAATTTCGGAACCATCGGCAAAAGCAGTTCCGTTGTCGTTCAGAAAAACGTCCAATAGCGGAAGCCCAACAGTGATTACGCCACCATTAAGTGCACCTTGCAAAAATCGACGTCTATTAAACTTTCCCATCAGTTAGTCTCTGCGTTATTTATCCAATCTGGCTCAGCTAGCCGAAACGGGCGTGCAGGCTCTACTATACCTAGTTTACCCTGAGTTTTCTCTGATCTCACGGAGGAAAATGCCCTACTCAGTGCTATATCCCGCAGTAAAGCGGGTAACTTGTACCCATTTGCGACAAACCGGCTTTCAAACCAGTTCAGTATATCTCGGTCATTACCAAGAGATACGGGCCCTCCAGTGCCATAGGCATAGAGTCGATTGACCAGACAATTTGAGAGTTTTGGATGATTGCGCATTGCTGCAGCCAAACCACCAATATCATCATAAAACACCCCATCCAACTCTCCGCTTATGTCTAATTGTGCGCCAGATTCAGTCTCCCGGAAACGACCAGCGCCATCAAAATTTTCTAAAGAAAGTCCCATAGGATCAGTGATTAGATGGCAGCCTGCACAAGAAGGGTTAGTGTTATGCACCTCTAGTCGCTCCCGAGCAGTGGATGCGTGCTCGGCCTCTTCCAACAGCGAGAAATCAACGTTTGGGGGAGGTGATGGCACAACCTGACACAGAAATCGTTCTCTTAAGGCTTGACCCCGCAACGTGGGCGAACTACGCACAGCATGCGAATTTGCCGCAAGAAAACTCACCTGAGTCAGCAATCCTTGGCGAGGGCTTTCCTCTGGGAAAGTATGAGCCACCCACCCTTGATGGCTTGCCGTACCATAAACCACGGCAAGGGATGGAGACATGAATGTTTTTCGCGTTACAAATAAATCACGATAGTCCTGATTATCATGAAGTACGTGATTTATGATTGTGCGTAAAGTCTGCTCTCTTGCGTCTCGCAGCGTGGAGCCTGTCACCATTGGATATACCAAAGGATCTTTGGCAAGACTGTTAAACTCATCAAATCCGAGCATGTCGTCAAAAAAGGCGCGCATACCTCCTTCGAGTCTTACACTGTCTAACATCCGCTCAACAGCTAAATTTAACCCAGACGTTGTATGAAGCTCTCCACTTTCAGCAGCTTCAAGTAAAGCAATATCCGGGGGGCCATTCCACAAGAAAAAACTGAGCCTCGAAGCTAAAGAATGCCCAGTGAGCCGCTCTTGACCAATTCGATTAGGATCTGCCTCGCTGTGATCCACAATGAAAATAAACTCAGGACTGATAAGCATTGATTCGAGTGCTAAGGCCAGGCCTGCATAAAAATCCTCTGTTTGTTCTGCGGCATAAGCCGCAATATCAACTAGTTCAGATAACCGAATATCATCCACGGCCTGGCGCTGAAGAAGTCGACCCGTCTCTCTCAAAAACAACCCAGCACAGTTAGGATCTGGCTCTTCAATAGATTCCGGCCGACAGGGCACAAGAAAATCGCGATGTTCCTCATCAACAACTTTAGCCGCGATGAAAGCTGCTGTTTGCTGGATTTGAGAAATTTGATCTGACGTAACCCCAACAAAAGCGGAGCCTGACGCTAATAGACCATCGGTTCTTGCCATCGGAGGAATAGGAGGTAAAACACTATTGCGTATATCCTCGCCAAATATTTGTGCGATCGTATTTCCATATTGTTCGCCAGTCATCAATCGAGTTCTCAATACTGAGGCGCTCTGATCTGGCTCTGCTGATGGAGGAACATTTTCGCTGCAACTTACGAGCAGCATCGCTGTTAGCACACTAACGCTTGTCATTTTTGAGAAATGAACTGCGAATGAATACAACACGTTAATTTGCCTCAATAGCTAATTGCAAAATATTTTTTGAAGCCGAGAATGTTATCGGACACTCGGCGTGAATTCTACAGAGCATTGAATAACAAACACTAGCAGGGCATTCAACAAGTAGCACTAGCGCTGCAGTGCTACTTGCTCTGAAGACACTAAACCTGCTCTGTTGCTCCAGGAATTACGGATATAACTCGTCACTGCCGCTACTTCTTCATCATCAAGTAAATATTGAAATTCTTCCATCGCTTCTCGCCATCTTGGAGTTAGCGGATGCCCCGGCGTTTCAGGGCTATACAGTATTGCGTTAATCATAGACGCTGGATTTTCTGCCTGAACAACTAAACTCCCAGCATTCAGTCTTGGTGCCATCTCCGGATCGCCCTCACCCGTCGGCAAATGACATGTTCCGCAATGGAGGTTATAAATAGTGCGCCCTCGACCCATAAGCTCAGAATCAGGCATAACACCTTCACGCTCATCAATTATTGGCAAAGATTTAAGATAGGTCGCCATCGCTGTTATATCGTTGCCACTTAAATAGCGTGTGCTATTCATAATAACTTCATTCATGGGTCCAAAAGATTCCAGAAAATCATTGCGCGCTGTTTTTAAATAGTCTTCAAGCGCGGATTGTGGCCACAAACCAAGCCCACGCTTTGAGGGAGTTAAGTTTGGCGCAGCCCAAGATCGAAAGCTTCCCGATCTAATCCGATCAAAATATTCACCTCCACTCATATGCTGCCTAGCCAATTCTGCACCTAAAAAATTACGCGGGGTATGGCAGGCACTGCAATGAGCTAGGCCTTCTACAAGATAAGCGCCACGGTTCCACTCAGCCGATTCTTCTTTAATGAACTCGAATTCACCTTGATCAAAGTAAAATACCTTCCAAGCACCTAAAAGCGCTCTCATATTAAAGGGGAAAGAAAGTTCGTTGGTGCGCGCATCTTTTTTTATTGGTGGAATACTACGCAGATAGGCAAACATCGCCGCGATATCTTCGTTAGGAACTTTGGTAAATGATGTATAGGGAAACGCCGGGTATAGGTGTTCACCATTTGGCCGAACACCATGCCGCATTGAATTTAGAAAGTCCCAGTCGCTCCAATTTCCTATTCCAGTTTCTGGGTCTGGAGTGATATTAGTTGAATAAAGCGTACCAAAAGGAGTAGCGAAAGAGAGACCACCGGCCATAAACTCTCCATCGGAAGTCGTATGACAGCTTGCGCAATTTCCCGCGACTGCAAGATATTCACCCCTAGCAATTAATTCCTTTTCGCTTAAATTCGTTGTAGCAATCGGTCCACTACCTCGAATTACATTAGGGCTAAACAATAAGAATACAGCGCCTATCGCTAGCACCCCCAAAGCCAGTATCACAATGATTCGCATAGAAAGAGTCAGTTCAGATTTTCAATTTATTAAAGTACTAAATCGTTATTTATGTTACTAAATCCCGTTCAAAAATTACCAACCAGCATCACTGCTTAGAATAGGGCAGCAGGTTGGAGATTAAGCGTTATCAATTCCTCACTGTCAATGCTCTTCCATCGCATTTATTACGAAATATAAATGTTTTTCTGTCAGATAGAAAAACCTAATTTTACGATACTTAAGAGTCGAATTTAAGGTAGCATCTAACTAGTTTTAAAATATTTTTGATGATGAAAAAGCTTAGGCAACACGAGACTTTAATGTTGGGGATTAAAAATTGAATTCCACCGATAATATAAGCAATTTTAAAAGATGGCTCTTTATCTTGTTCGCAGCTTGCCTCTTGCCGGCGTCAGCAAGCATTTATGGCCAGACACGCAATGAATCCGCCGAACTCCTAGCTATGGATCGGCCTATAGCTGCCGGTCAATCCTATTGGTTAGAAGAGTTAACTTTTCTGGAGATTCGTGACCTAATTTTAGCAGACACCACTACAGTGATTATCCCTACCGGCGGGATTGAAGAAAATGGCCCCTATCTTACTACCGGCAAACATAACCTAATTCTAGAAGCCACATGCCCTGCAATCGCAGAAAAACTTGGAAATGCTCTCTGTGCCCCTACGGTCAAATTCGTACCTGAAGGAAATATTGAGCCGCCAAGTGGCGCAATGCTTTTCCCTGGCACCATTAGTTTAAGAGCTGCCACTTATGAGGCATTACTTACTGATATTGCTGACAGTCTCAAACAAGCTGGTTTTACCGATATAGTTTTCATAGGCGATAGCGGTGGCAATCAACAAGGAATGAACAATGTTGCAAGCAATCTAAATAAACAATGGCAAACAACCAAAACCCGAGCACACTTTGTCAGAGAATTTTATAGCCCTGGCTGGGAAGAAACAGAAAAATTTACGGAACGTGAATTAGGCATAGCGGAATCCAAACATGATGGTTATCACGATGATATTTGGGTAACGGCGATGATGATGGTGACCGATTCTAATCAAGTGCGATATCAACAGCGAGTCGATACCAGTCTTGCGTCTATTAATGGCGTTGCTATAACACCGCTTAATGATACGATCGAATTAGGAAAGCAAATGATAGAGTTTCGTTCTGAATTTACAGCGGATGCAATTCGCCAAGCTATATCGGATGCCAATTAGTTTATTTTCTCACTTTGGCAATCTACCCCATGAAGCAGCATTTGCTTAAGAATTAAATAGGTACTTAACATGATACGAATGACAGCATTTTTATTTTTTACAGCTCTCTGTTTATCCGTATTGAGCGTTGCTGCAGAGAATGAAACGGACACCACGTTCGCACAGTTAGAAATTCCCGACCCCACCCTGTTTGTCACTGATCATTCCGAACGCTTCAATAATAGTCGTATCGACTATCAAGCCATAGCCGGCGAAACTTATATCCAAGACCTTTCAGGAAAACCGAAAGCCTCAATATTCACGTTCGCCTACCTAAAGACCAATCTCGCCGAAGGTGAAATACGGCCTGTTACCTTTGTTTGGAATGGCGGACCAGGGTCCTCTTCAACTTGGCTGCATATGGGTGGCTATGGACCTAAGCGGATTGTTGTGCCGTCAGATGGGCAACCCGCTGGTCTGCCGCCTTATCCAGTTCTGGGCGCCCCGGAAACTATTTTGGATATCACTGATTTGGTATTCATTGACCCAGTTGGCACCGGATTTTCTCGGGCATTGGGTGAATATGAAGGTAAAGACTTTTGGGGGTTAAATGAAGATGCAGATTCCATGGCATTATTTATTCGCACCTGGATTACTCAGCATGATCGGTGGAATTCACCAAAATTTCTCTTAGGTGAAAGTTTCGGCACCACTCGCGCCGCGGTTGTTGCCCGTCTAATGGAAGAAGAGATGTCCATCAGCCTGAATGGGATTATCTTTGTCTCTCAAGCGCTCGATTACCAAGGTTCTACACCCTATGTCAGGGACAACATCGTGTCCTATATCACTTATATACCAACAATGGCTGCAACCGCTTTATACCATGGCAAAGTGCAACCTCTGCCTGAAAGCCAGGAAGTCTTTCTGCAAGAAGCCAGGGATTTCGCTGTAAATGAGTATTTACCGGCGCTATTCAAAGGCAATAGGATTGACCGTGAAGAGTATCGTACAGTGCGCGACCGCCTCGCCTATTTTACCGGCTTAAGCATTGACTACATTGACAGGGCGAATCTAAGAATTCAAGGCAATCGATTTTCTAAGGAACTTTTACGAGATCAAGGACTAACAATAGGCAGATCTGACTCACGCTATACCCAAGACGAAATTGATGACCTCAGCGCAGAGGCAGCACGAGATCCTGCGAGTAATGGGATTTCAAGTGCTTATCGTGCTGCGCTAATGTCTTATATTCGCAGCGAACTTAATGTGGATTGGGACCGCGCCTACCTTTCTCCAGCAGACCCTGATCTCAGCAAAAACTGGCGATGGAGAACAGTGCCAGATGGCACTTTTTGGGAGCCAACTTATGTCAATACGGCTCACGACCTTTCAGTTGCACTTCGGATCAATCCTTCTCTAAAAGTATTTGTAGCTTCTGGCTACTTCGATTTAACAACACCTTTTTTTGATGCAGAATTCACTCTAAATCGCCATGATATTCGTGCCGACAGAATCCAGTATGCTTTTTACCAGGGTGGCCACATGATGTACGTCAACGAACCTTCAAGGTTACAATTACTAGACGACACACGTGAATTTATTCAATCTCAAATACCGGGTCTCGAATAATTTATTGTGTAAAATCTATTTTATAAAGGCTGGGTTGTTTTATGAATTAATTTAGGGAGCTTTAGCTCGACCCTGCATCCATAAATTCAACATGAATTTCCAGATCAATCTGGTCACCAACACCAAAAGAAGTGAATCTATCTAGACCATAATCTGACCGATTGAATGTAGCGCTACCTGAAAAACCCACTGTATAACTTCGAGTTAAAAAATTACGCCCACCACCATGAAAATTAACTTCAAGCATAACTGGCGCTGTTTCCCCTAGCAGCGTCAGGTCTCCCTCAAAAACAAATGAGTCTGCATCAAGCGCCTCAACAAACGAAGTTGTGCGAAATATTGCCTGCGGGTAGGTCCCGACATCAAACCAGTTATCGCCTCTAAGTTCTTCCTCAAATTCAGCAATATTCACGTCAATAGAAGCAGTATTAATTGTGACTTCAAGTGCCGCATTCTCAATATCTTCAGGATCAAAATCCAAAGAAGCGTCAAATTCATTGAATTTTCCAACAAATGTGGAGAACCCCAAATGGTTCAACTTCCATGTAAGTGAAGCATGATTGGGGTCCAATACATATTGCCCAGCCCTGACTTCAGTTACTTCGGCTGTTTGATCAGGAGTCAATATACGGTTGCACGAAAACAAAGTAAGCGAGAAGACCAGGATTATTGATATGCGGCCATGTTTCTTGAATATATTTAGTAACATTGGTTTAACCTATTTGGGGCTTTGAAGCGCTATCGCTGTGTTGCGTAGACGTCAACTTCAACTTCTACTTCGTTGGGTACTTCGGCTGTATTTGCCCAGTAACCCTGACCAACACCATATTCCAGGCGTAAAAGGGTAACTGAACTAGTGAGGTGGAAACAAATCTGCCCATCACAAGTTTCGATGCTTAAATCAAACGGAAAAGTCATGGGATTGGTTTGATCGCGGATAGTCAAAGTGCCTTCAGACTCAAATGAAGTAACTCCAGTTAAACTGCATTTTTCCGCCTTAAAAGTTGCTGTTGGCCAAGTATCGACATCAAACAATTCGTAATCGAGCAGATAATCTAGAACTTCAGGGGAATCCACATCAATATTCTCAATATTTATAGTTACATCGAATTTACAACTGCCTGGCCGCATCGGATCGATGTCGAAAGTTGCATCGATATTTTTAAAAGTGCCCTGATATTCATCACTGCCATAGTTGTATTTAAATACTACCGTAGACATGCCTGGGTCCAAGTCCCAGTTAGCAGAATAGGCAGGCAAACCGATTAAAAGTGTTACAACCCCTAATAGGGTTCGGTTAAAAAAAGTCCGCATGATACTGATTACTCCTTTATAAAATTAAGGCAGCGCGTAGGCCACAAGCTCGGCAGGTTGTCCACCACCACTGACAAACATAGAAACGTACTGCTTACCGTCATGTTCATAAGTAAACGGTAAGCCGGATTGATTATTAGGTAAGTCGATTTCGGCAACAATCTCACCCGTTTCTTTATCGACTGCTCGAAATATAGGGCTTGCTCCCGGACCACCTGTTCCCTCACCAACAAAAAGCAAAGTTTTAGTCACAAATACTCCTGGCCGGGTCGGCACCCCAGTTCGGGGCAGATCAACACCTTCTAACAGACTGTGATTGGTCAGGCGCTCTGGCGTATCTGCATTGGCAATCATCCAAACATGATCACCTGAGTTCATATCAATCGCTGTAATGCGACCATAAGGGGGTTTGACTATCTCTAATCCTTGAACTCGCGGTACTCGGACACCATAGGATTGGCTAAAGTCGAGGTCGGAGTTCTCATCTTTATCTAAAGTAAGAACCGCGAGCGCTGTTCGCGACGGAACATAAATAATGCCTGTTTCAGGGTCAATCGCTGCTCCTTCCCAGTTAGCCCCACCAGTTGCGGAAGGTAAACCCAAAGTACCTCGAGTTCCATCACCAGCCTCAACTAGCGATGGTGGCGAATAAACACTTGGGCTAAGACGGAAACCTTCAATCGCTTCTAGGGCTAAAGCTTGTATTTCTGGAGTCCAATCAATCAAATCGCTTTCATCAAAACCTTGACGATCAAACGGTGCTGGCCGGGTGGGAAATGGTTGTGTTGGAGCATACCATTCGCCTGGGACATCACCAGCAGGAACCGGAAGTTCCTCAATCGGCCAGATTGGCTCCCCAGTTTCGCGATCAAACGTATAGATCCAGGATTGTTTAGTTACTGACATTAGAATCTTATTACCATTGGGCAAGTCAGCAAGCACCGGCGCTGATGGAATATCCCAGTCCCAAATATCATGATGAGTAAGTTGATAGTGCCATTGGCGTTCACCAGTTTTGATGTCGACCGCAACGATAGAGTCAGAAAACAAGTTATCACCAGGGCGGTCTCCACCATAACGATCACCAGTCGCGGATTCCACAGGCAAATAGACATGGCCAAGCTCTGGATCACCGGACAAGGGTGCCCAGACTCCAGCATTACCTGTAAATTCGATCCCTCCATCAAGCCAAGACTCAAAGCCAACTTCACCTCGCTCAGGAATTGTGCGGAAAGTCCACAACAGTTGTCCGGTCCGAGCATCGAACCCTCGTATATCGCCTTTAACATTAGCTTTTGAGCGTGGCCGCATGCCTACTCTATGCGCTGCACCAACTACAATAACGTCATTCATGACGAACGGAGCTGCTGAGAGACCAATATCTGGAAAAGGAAATCTCGGGTCATCGGCATTGCGCAGACCATCGAATAGATCAACAGTGCCATTTTCACCAAAACTTGGATCTGGAATACCGGTTTCCGCATTCAGAGAAACTAAGTGATAGCCCGGTGTGACATCTATTACTCGATTGTTATCTCCATCACTCCAGAAAGCAACGCCACGACCCGCTCCTTTGCGCGGCGCCTCATCGAAACGTTCACCTTCTTGGGGCCGCCATAGCCACAAAACTTGACCCGAAGTAGCATCAAGCGCAACTACGTTTCGAGTACTGCCAATATTTGCATATAAAACTCCATCTATCTCAATTGGGGTAGATGGGTTATTAAAGTCGGTTGTTGGACCAAAATTCCCAGTGGAAAAACTCCAGGCAAGTTCAAGGTCAGCCGCATTTTCAGCATTAATCTGATCAAGGGGGGAATAGCGCTGAGCAGCTTCATTGCCGTGATAACCAGGCCAATCACCTGCGTCTACACTGGTGCCGGTCTGACTCATAGCCAGCGGCGCGCAGACCAAGACTCCGACACTCAGGGTGAATGACGAAAGCAATCGTTGTGTTCTTATCATCAAGGTCTCTCCAGAATTCATATTTTTTAGTGCTGTACCACGAGTCTCTGTTTGAACCGCTAACTTAGCGATCTGCTTAAATCATGTACATTTTCCAATCTCCCAACTTCAAAGACGAACTCGGATTCCTTGATTTTATTGGATCTTCACCAAGGCAGACCCACCATTGATCTGGAGTGGCAGAATAAGCATTCTATGGGCCACAAGCAAGATTTGACGCGGGTGATAGTGCTACAAATTGTATCAAACTATGTGAGGATTTGGACAGTTAATCAGCCGCAAAAAAATCCACCAAAGGCACGGCTGCTATAAATACAGAAAGTAAAAAATTCAATATTTTAGTTCAAGCAATCATTAATCCTATAAGAGTGAGAATATTCCACCTATGAAGCATCGGCCAATGCCGGAATGGTTTTACGCAACTTCATGTACATACCTAAATAAATTGCCATACCAGTCATAGACGCACAGGCACACATAATAAAGACACCTGAATAACCAAAACCAAAACCTAAAATTGAAGCAGCGGCATTAGGCCCAATAATCTGACCCAATCCTTGAGCACCGGGCATCAGCGCCGCAAACCTTCCCGAATGGTCTACGTTGGCTATCGTAGCCATTTGGTAAACATCGATAAAAATCCACAAACAATTAAACATAAAAATACTAATCGTAACGTTCGTGTTGCTAATTCCTCCAGCAAGCATAATTACTATGGCTGATTGTAATATTAGAGTTACAAGTAGCGGTCTAGCTAAACCAAATCGGTTACTCAACACTGTCGCAATCAAACAACCTAGCAAACTCGAAAGCGAAGCCCATACTAAAATATTACTAACCCAATCCGAATCCGCCACTGAAATTGTACTATCTGCCGCTGCTAATTCGATATATGTCCAATAAGCTCCGATATTTATATAGGTAAACAACATCGCTGTTAAAACCAGCCATGGTACATAAGGGGGAACTGGCAAATGATCAAACTGTTTAAGATCATTTGCTTCTTCTAATTCAATTTCAACATCCAACCCCCGTTCCACGGCGTGAGGGGGTACCCAACTTATAAAAGGCAGAGAAATCGCAATACTTGCGATCAGGAAAAAATAAATACCATTCATTGATAGCATCGGCAACAGGTAAAGCTCACCGGCTTGAGAAAACGCAAAAGCGAACAACATAATGTTAAAAGCGCGTGCTGGTCTAGAGGTAGCACCTAGACCAGCAATTGATACCGCCGTAAAAATACCACTTCCAAAACCTGCTAACACTCTCAACCATAATACTTGCTCATATTCTACAAAAGTGATGCACAGTGAATTAGCAATTATCGCAATACTGGCAGAAACCAAGATTAAATGACGTCGATTAAATCGTGTAATTATTGCAGCAGTAACTAGGGCTCCCAAGGATAAGCCGCCAAGATCAGCCCCGGCAACGCGGCCAACTTCGACTTCGGTAAAACCAAGTAGATTTACCCAGGCTGTGCTAATTACAGGGATACTAACCATGACACTGTAGCCCACCAATGCCATATAGAGAGAGATACCAAATGATCTCCAGCCATCGAAAACCGTTTCATGGCGATTAAGCGAAGGTGCATTATCAGCAATTGCTGTCACTCGAGTATTTCCCTCTTCTATGTGTCGGTTAGGTTGTTTTCGTTAAAATCTTCGCAGTAATTCAGCACAAGATATCATGAAGGTGTACTGATCACCTTATTAGTAGGCTGGCCTGCACGTGCTTAGAGATTACTCTAAAGCGCAGCTCGCGTAATCTTTGAAATTTCAGAAAAAGACTTACAAGAATTAGACCAAACAACTATATCAGGGTACTGTTTAGTATTACTCGGAATGCAGACTATCGAATCGAACTATGAGAAAAAAAGATTGTAAGCTCGGCATGGATCGAGACATAACACGACGTGATTTTATAAATGGGGCTAGTATAGCTGTTGGCGGCTCACTCCTGCCCCATCAACTACTCGCACAAAATTCACCAGCTCAGAGTCTGCCGGATTACTATCCACCCGCCCTCACCGGCATGCGTGGATCACACCCCGGTTCATTCGAAGTTGGACATCGAGTGCGCGACGGTGATTCTTTTCAGGGAATCGATACCAGTGAAAACTACGATCTCGTTGTAGTAGGCGGGGGAATAAGCGGATTAACCGCTGCCTATGCTTACCGGCAAACCCATGGCGAGAGCAGCCGTATCCTTGTGCTGGATAATCACGATGACTTCGGTGGACATGCCAAACGTAACGAGTTTGAGATTGATGGCAAGACCTTAATCGGTTATGGCGGCACTATGCTGTTGTCGTCACCAGGGAGTTTTCCTGCCATCGCCAAACAACTAATAAAGGAACTCGGTATCGAAACAGAACGATTCTATGACTATTTCGACCTTGATTTTTATAACACCCATGGTCTCAGAGAAACCTGGTTCTTAGATAAAGCCACCTTTGGTGCGGATCATCTGACTAGCGCAGACCCCACAGATCCCGAATCGCTCTCCCAGTCGCCATTATCCTCAGACACCCGCGATCAGATGGCCAAGCTATTCAAAAACGAAAAAAATTATCTCCCCAGCATATCTGCGGAAAAAATCATACCTTACCTCCAGGACATTAACTACTTAGAGTATCTGAGGGACCATGCCGGCCTTAATGATGAGGCCTTGAAAATAATGCTCCCTTACGCACGCTCTGTCTGGGCGGTAAACATTGATGTGATATCCGCCGCTAATGCCCGGAGTTTTGGCTACCCTGGTTTTGGAGGTCTAGACTTGCCGGTTGAAGCGCATGAAACAGATAATGCAACCGAAGAACCTAACATCTTTCACTTTCCCGATGGCAATGCCACTGTTGCCAGATTACTAGTCAAAAAATTGATCCCCAGTGTTTCTTTTGGGGACTCAGTGGAAGACATCGTCACAGCTCGCTTCGACTATGGGCGGCTAGATCAGTCTAGTTCAGCCGTGCGCATACGCTTGAACAGTTCCGTTGTTCGCGCCCGACATATCGCTGACAACCTCTCCAACCCAGTCAGCATCACTTATGTGCGTGGCGAAGAGGCCTATAATGTAACCGCGAATCAAGTGGTCATGGCTGGATATAATGCACTCGTACCAGGGTTGTGCCCAGAGATGCCCGAAGCTCAGAAGAACGCTCTCGCTAATTGTGTTCGAGCCCCACTGGTTTACACCAACGTGCTTATCCGCAACTGGCGCAGCCTCGCTGAGCTTGGCGTTCGCCGAGCATACTGCCCCGGTTGTTATCACCATTCACTGGCGATAGATTATCCGGTAAGTATGGGTGTTTATCAGTTTTCACAATCACCCGATAATCCCGTTGTGTTACACCTGACTCGTGTTCCTGGAGATCGTGGTAAAGGTGCTAAGGAGCAGATTGATGCCGGCCGGCGCGACCTGCTCACCACGTCATTCGAAACCTTTGAGCGAAATATTCGCGGTCAATTGCAGGATATGTTCGGCTCAGCTGGTTTCGATGCTGCAAGAGACATAGCCGGCATTACTGTGAACCGCTGGCCCCATGGTTATGCCTATGGTTATGATCCAGAAAGTGACCGGCTAGCTTATGAACCTGAAAAATGGCCAGTAGAAAAGCGTAACTGGGAATTGGGTCGCCGCCGCTTCGGAAACATATCCATCGCCTCGACCGATGCTGCTTCCAATGCCATGACCGAAGCTGCTATCGAACAAGCCTACCGCGCTGTAGAAGATTTGGACTAAGTTATGTTTATATTTCCGAATATTCGTTCCATTTTATATTTCGCTTTTCTGATCAGCATTAGTTTTTCCGCACCCTAACCTAAAGATAAACCCTGGGAATAACTGAAAATATTTTATTATTCAACTATAGCTGCTCGCATGACAGCGGAGTATTGATTGCCTAGACTGAATTCTTTGTATGATACCTGTTTACTAGACCCCTAAGGCTGACAGATATGTCCGAAAAAACACTTAATGATTGGCAAGTTGCTGCAACGGCATTAAAAATTGATGGCCAGGCTTTCATTAATGGTCGCCGCTGCTCTAGCTCATCTGGTGATACTCGCCCCACTCTGAACCCTGCTAACGGCGAAACCCTCACAAATGTCGCCTATTGCAATGCTGAAGATGCCAATACTGCTATAGCCACTTCCCGCGCCACATTCGAAAGCGGCGTATGGTCACGAATGGCGCCGACAGATCGCAAGATGATCCTGGTGCGCTGGGCAGAACTCATCGAAAAGCATAGCGATGAAATCGCCTTACTCGAGACCCTAGATGTAGGAAAACCTATCTCAGATACACTCAACGTCGATGTCGGCTCAGCAGTGCGAACAATCCGCTGGAGCGGTGAAGCCATCGACAAGATTTATGATGAGATAACCCCTACATCATCCGATTGTCTAGCATTGGTTACTAGGGAAGCATTGGGAGTAGTGGCAGCGATTGTTCCATGGAATTTCCCACTTTCAACCACTGCCTGGAAACTGGCTCCGTCACTAGCGACAGGCAACTCCGTTATTCTGAAGCCCGCCAGTAACACGCCATTGTCTGCCCTACGTATTGCTGACCTCGCCGCGGAGGCGGGACTTCCTGATGGCGTATTAAATGTTCTCCCTGGGTCCGGCGGCAGCCTCGGCCAGCATCTAGCCACACACATGGACATCGACGGTATGACATTTACAGGTTCTACGCCCGTCGGCAAACAGCTAATGGAATACTCAGGACAGTCCAACCTGAAGCGCACATTTCTGGAACTGGGCGGCAAGAGTCCCAACATCGTGTTCGCCGATGCTAACCTGGAGAAGGCAGCGTCCAGCGCGGCACTCGCCGTCTACTGGAATGGCGGCCAGACTTGCACTGCTGGCACACGCCTAATCGTCGAGGAATCGGTACTAGATGACTTCCTGGCAAGAGTGATCGAAGAATCCAAGGTATGGATGCCCGGTAACCCCATGGATCCTGCTACGGTCATGGGCCCCATGATTGACGCCGCTCAGTGCAATACCGTATGCGAATACGTTGCAATCGGGCGAGCAGAGGGAGCGAAACTGGTGTTCGGCGGTAACAAGACGATGGAAGGAACTGGCGGCCATTATCACGAACCAACGATCTTTGCCGGCGTGAGTAATGATATGCGTATTGCCCAGGAAGAAATCTTCGGCCCAGTGCTATCGGTTTTAAGTTTCAAGACCGCTGAGGAAGCCGTAGATATCGCCAATGATTCGATCTATGGTCTTGCTGGCGCCGTATGGAGCCGTGATATTAATACCGCCCACAAGGTCGCCGCAGCAGTGCGTGTCGGCACCATGGGTATCAATAATTACTTTGGTGGAGATAGCACCGTACCTTTCGGCGGATTCAAACAAAGCGGTAACGGGCGCGATAAATCCATGCATGCTTTTAACGACTACACGGAATTGAAGACGACATGGATTGAGTTTGAGTAGTGATCATGCTCGCAACTTAACAGCACGATAAATTGTTATCCTATTTTCAGCATTATTGCTCCAAATAATCGGTTGGCGGAACTTCTAATTTCTCAGGTGACTCTTCCCAATTTCTTCTTTCTTCTAAGGTCCCGGCGCACCGGCATCCGCTTCAATCGATGCTTCGTGATCTTCTATGACCTGGAATAGGGGGAAATCAACCCAGGTGTCGTTAAGATAATTTAGCTCAGGTACTTCTTCTTTCGGATCTACAAGTAGATTATAAAAAGTTGGATACGCCATATTATTAATTGTGTAACTGCTTTCATCGATTTCTTTAAGCAGTATCTTCCAATTGCGCCATTTCGCGCCAAAGAGCTCATTCCCAATATAAATGACGACAGATTCTCGAGCCGATTTCTCCGACTCACCGAAAAAGAATTCTGATTGATCAACACCATCGATAATTCGATCTTTGGGAAGGTCGGCGTCTATAAAACTTGAGAACGTAGGAAACAGGTCTATATTGGGTTTTTCCTCTAGAGCGGCTACGGAATGGCTTTGCAAAAATAGTGCCCACATCACAATCAGCGCTGCTTGAAATATGGATTTGTCCTTGTTGAATGACATTTTGAACTCCATTAATTTGAAATGGGGATACAAATCAATAGCGACTTAACGACTATTGCAGCACCTTTATGGTTTTAATTTTTAATATTTCAAAATTTTTAAGTTATGGACCAAGCTGCTCACTGAGTGAAAGAGTTATTTTAATGTAATAAGAACAAAGTCGATCGAAGTATCACCTGTATTGCCGAATTCATAGGTGAGCCCAGCTTCCGTAGCGTCTAGCCAACTTACAGCACCATCTTCTATATTCTCCAAGCTTTTGGACTCCGTTCCATTATGCCGCTCAGATCTGTACCCAGCTTTAACTTGTATTAGAATTTGATAACCAGGTGAATCATGAATTCCAGTCCATTGACCAGGGTCTATCTCACCTCGCTGCGCAATCATTAACGCATTTTCAAATAGCAAAGATAGGGCAATATTGGGGTAGCTTTGATTTGAGTGGTTGAAATCTGGTCGTATTGGGTTATCACCTTTCAGAGTTACGTATATTAAATCAATGTCGGTATTTCCTGTGTTACCTGAATTGTGGCCTGCACTTAAAGGTATCGCATCCATCCAGCCTACTGTACCCGCCGCACTGAAATCATTTTCATACTCCAACTCACCACCTAACCGGCCGGACCACTCCCCTCCTTTGACATGCACATAGAGTTGGTGGCCAGGGTGGCTGTGAACTCCTTCCCATTTGCCAGCCGGAACGACTAATCTCTGCAAAACCACATATGGGTTTTCCATTACCACTGTCCCATCAGAGTTTTCTAGATCTGGATATGTCAGCAAAAACTGCTGATTAGTTGCAGCCATAAGATCAGACAGGCCGGTAATTGAAAAAAAAGAAACAGAGAGCAAAACTATTAGAAGGTCTCGGTTTCTTTCGCGACTGCTCTTCATAACATAAACCCCTAGCGTTTATAGATCGTACAATGCCAAATTACTCTAACCAATTATCCCAGAGATTCATCACACTAGTTATTCGTTATTCCAGTCTAGTGCAGCTTTCAAAAAATTATTGGTTTTGAAAATCCTCATTGCTTCGAAAATCATGACACGAAAACTACTCTAGTAATATATTAAAGAATTTGAATAGTTATACCTAAAATAGCCCATTGATTTCGCCTTGCTCATTAAGATGAATCTCCTGAGCGCTTGGATTCATTGGCAACCCCGGCATAGTCATTATATCCCCGCAAACAACGACTAAAAATTCAGCTCCAGCAGCAAGTCGAACTTCTCTTATAGGAACTACATGTTGATTTGGCGCACCAAGCAATTTCGGGTCAGTGGAAAAGCTATACTGGGTTTTTGCCATGCAGATACGAAAATTTCCATAATTCTGTTGATACTCACGAATCTGGTCTCTCACTTTTTGATCCGCGATAATTTCTTCTGCACCATATATAGATTTCGCGATAGTTTCTATTTTTTCCCAAAGACTGAGAGAGTTTTCATACAAGCTTTGATATTTCGACGAGGTTGCTATTTGCAAGCTTGACAACAGCATTGGCAAGATTCACCGCTCCCGCACCTCCATTAGACCAATGGGTACATTCAATTGCTTCAATGCCCAACCTCCGACACAAAGTCTTTGTACTTACAATTTCATCATCCGTATCTGAGGGAAAACGATTGATTGCCACCACGACAGGAACCCCAAAGGACTGCACATTTTTTACATGGCGCTCCAGGTTTGAGAAACCCCTGGTAACTGCATTGACATCAGGGTCGACGAGGTTATCCTTTGCAATACCACCATGCATTTTTAACGCACGCACGGTTGCGACAACTACAGCTGCGTCTGGTTCAAGTTCAGCATTATGGCACTTTATATTAAAAAATTTCTCAGCTCCCAGATCAGCACCAAAACCCGCTTCCGTTACAACATAATCAGACATCTTTAAGGCAGCTCTCGTGGCAATTATTGAGTTGCAGCCATGTGCAATATTAGCAAATGGCCCTCCATGAATTAGTGCTGGGTTATGTTCCAGCGTCTGCACAAGATTGGGCATGAAAGCGTCTTTCAAGAGCACCGTCATGGGACCATCCGCCTTCAATTCCCTTGCTGTAATTGGTGCCTTATCGCGAGTATAGCCAACAATAATATTACCTAGCCGTCGCTCTAAGTCTTGCAGATCGTTTGCCAAACAAAAAATTGCCATGACTTCCGAAGCAACTGTTATGTCAAACCCCCCTTCTCTCACTATGCCATTTCCAGGCCCGCCTAAGCCTATGGTGATCTGTCGTAATGCCCGATCATTCATATCTACTACTCGGCGCCATGTCACACGCCGGGAATCGAAGCGCAGCTCATTGTGCCAGTGAATATGATTATCAATTAGCGCAGAAAGTAAATTATGTGCCGAAGTAATTGCATGCATATCACCAGTAAAATGCAGATTGATATCTTCCATAGGGACAACCTGGGCAAAGCCGCCGCCAGCAGCACCGCCTTTCATGCCAAAACAAGGACCGAGGCTTGGCTCGCGCAAACAAATTAACGCTTGTTTATCAATTTTATTGAGCGCATCACCCAATCCTACTGTGGTAGTAGTCTTCCCTTCGCCAGCAGGGGTTGGTGACATTGCAGTCACAAGAATTAATTTGCCAAGTTTATTAGCACCCAGCGAACTCAAAAACTGTAAGTCTATCTTTCCTTTGTAATGCCCATAAGAGTGCAAAGCAGACTCCGGTATTCCAAGTTTTTCTCCAACAATTGAGATACTCTGCAGTTCTGTGGAGCGGGCGATTTCGATGTCTGTTTTGTGCATAGCGTTAACGTAATTCCTGTCAATAAACGATGTTTTAGCTACCCCTTTTTATTGGCTGAGCATAACCGCAACTTTAGTAATTGCATTCTCGGCCTATAGGGTAAAATTGAACTTCCGGCTGCGTAAAATACACTATTCTTGAGCATTTCAGTATAAGCATTACAATGACTCGACTAATCCAAGGGACCAAAAATTAACTACGAAATGAAGATTGGCGTCTTACAAGCTGATACGGTATCGGAAGAATTTCAGGCCGATTATGGCAACTACCCGACTATGTTTGAAAACATGCTGAAATCAGCTGGAAAACAAGTGTTAGGTTCTGCTATTGAAGTTGCCCACTACAATATTATGCAAAGTCAGTTCCCTAAGAAACTGAACGAATGTGACGCCTACATAATTACAGGTAGCAAAAAAAGCGTTTATGATGACGAGCCATGGATTCATAAGTTTAGGGGATTCTTGGTTGAGCTGAATGATGCGAAGAAAATAGTAATAGGGATATGCTTCGGCCATCAATTAATAGCAGACGCACTCGGCGGAAAAACAGAGCTAGCAAAAGGTGGATGGGGGGTTGGAGTTCATCAAAGCACCATCACAAATAAGAAAAAATTCATGAATCCGCCTTTGGATTACTTTTCTGTAATAGTGAGCCATCAAGATCAAGTAGCAGAGTTGCCTAGTGATGCTGAACGATTAGCTGCAAGTGAATTCTGCCCAAATGCCATGTTTCAAATCGGAAAACACATACTTACTTTTCAGGGGCACCCAGAATTTACCAAAGGCTATTCAAGAGCATTGCTAGAATCGCGCAAGGACATTATCGGAGACTTAATATATGAGCTGGGCTGCGCAAGTCTCAAAATAGAACTTCATAGCGAAATACTAGCTCAATGGATTATTCGATTTATTAATAATGAATAAATTTCGCAATAAGACTAAAAAACTATTCTAATCCTGAACCATCAGCAGAGTAAATCACCCAGATTTTTGTATAACCTTCCGTACTCCATCTTCCTGTCCACTCCTTTGCTAGCGTGACAGAGTCCCCTGCCCCCACTGTTACTACAGAGCCATCAGCAGAAGTCAACGTAACACTGCCCGAAAGAAAGTACATAAATTCATCCACACCATATGAATCAGTAATATCAAATGTGGTTTTACCTGAGCTATAAACACCGGAAGCGAATTTACTATCACTAGAAAGCATTGAGGTTGTATCAATCGTGACGTTGCCGTCTTCATGTGTTTGAGTTAATGCCTCAGAATGTTTAAATAAATCTCCCGCAAGGTCATCGCTACTCATTACAAATGGGTTAATCACAGTTTGACCCAACACAATTTGCGTAAAAAAAAGGAGTAAGAAAGCACCTATTTTCGTAATCCATTTACTAATCATTTCTAAAAGTTCCTAACTTAGTTGTTCATTAATAGCACGATCTGCCGCGTCAATTGCACCATTCACATAGGCATAAGCCTCGGAGTCTGAGTTAGCTATTGAGATCCTGCCCAGCTGTGCACGTCCAGCAATATGAGGGCCATTATTTCGATCATAGCCTAATGGCTGCCCGATACCTTCATACTCATAAGCATAACCATGAGGCCATCGATTTATGGTAATAGCGGCTATTTCACGCTCAGCATCAAACCCATAAGAGCCTAACATTCCATCTAGGTGGCTAAATATATCATTTTCAAAATCATCATAGCTCATTTCCATCAGCTTCTGTCTACCCGCACGATATTGCTCCTTGGCTGGCAAACCTCTGGTTGTAGGCGCATGCCAGCCTGACAAAAGCACCGGCTCATCTGGCCCAGTAGAATAATTATAGCCACCCATACTTACTGGAAAATCGAGAGGAATATGTTTAAAACAAACTTCACCAGGCGAATAAATTGAGTTGAAGCCAGCTTCATTCAAAGCACGCCAATTGCGCAATGCAATATTGCCAATAACCAAAGGTATCTTAGTGGCATTAGCAATCGCTTTTGCCTGAGCTTCAGGGATTTCGCTACAGATATGCGGAACTATAGCATTATAGCAAGCTAGCACGACGTGCTTAGCCCTCACTCGATAACCTCTACCTCTATGATAATAAGTAACATCGACATGATCACCTTGAGGAGTATGCAGTACATCGACAGCGGTGGAATTTAAACGTATTTGCACGTTAGCATCAGGATGATCTAAAGCTGAATAATCGACTCGGGCGTGAACTAAGTCTTCCATTGTTGTGCCAGCAACTGAACGTGGAATCAAATCCCTCACTAATGCTCGAGCAACACCTGCGTTTCCATCTGGAAAATGGAAAATGTAAGGCTCTTCTTCATCCTCATCACTATCATCATAGAGGCCTAGGTACCGAGTTCCGGGAAACCAAGCTTCGGCAGCCCATAATGCGGATTGCGCTTCCCAACCAGTCGCGGTGATTACTAAATAGGTATCCCGCAAGATGTCTAGCACAGCCTCAGGCATATTCGCATGATCTCGCAAAAAATCCAGATAGCTCATATTGTTCAAAAGCTGAGTTTTTTCTTGAATAGAGCTGCCTTCCAAATAGTCTTCGCTACTGTTGAGGAGGTGAAGGAACGCTTCTTGATCTGCGGTTGCCAAAGGCATTTGACGAACAGCACTCTCTCGCTCCTCTCGACTTGCACTACCTGCGAGAAACCCACTCATAGGATTAAGAATTAATTTATCTTCGCCGTAGGTCTTGCTGTCAAAATAAATTCCAGCACGTAACTTGCGTTGATCAAAATAGCTTCTATCATAGTAGTCATAGAATCGCTCAGTTTGAATCGAAACATCTTGCAATAATTGCTTAGCAACTTGTGAATATTTCCCTGGCTCTTCAAGACTCTGACTTCCACCATAGCCAATCAGTTTTTTACCATCAACATCAAATTCGTTCCGTTTTGCATGGCCACCGAAGTCATCATGATTATCTAACACTAATATCTTGCTGTTAATTTCACCTTCATTTCGATCACGAAAAAATTTTGCAGCAGACAGTCCAGAGAGCCCTCCGCCTACAACAACTAAATCATAGATTCCTCCAGTCTGTTCTGTAGGTCTCTGAAATTGCTGCCCTGAACGTGCCACCGCATGTGCTACTTCGAAAGAACCTGCGTGACTTCCACGCATCCCAGTGAGTCCTGGTGGATAGTATTCCCCCCGACTTGCTGCTTGGGCGAACAACTCTATAGGAGTTAAACTGCTTCCAGCAGCCATACTGATTGCAAAACCATTTAAGAAATCACGCCGTTTGAGTTTTATTTTCTTACTCATGAAATGCTGGCTCCACTAAATCATAATGCTGTGAGATTTAACTAAAAGATTATGCCAAACACGCTATCTAGATGACTTTCAAATACTTTTAGAATCCTACTACGCCGCTTGGGATTGCCGGATAATTTCCTACAAGGCGATCGCCGTTAGTCACCGCCTTTTCAATACTATGAATTGCTTCCTCCATTATATCCAAGCCGCGCAAGAAAACTTCTTTATCCATTATTAGTGCCGGATATAGCCGTACTGTTGGCTCCGAGTCACAAATAGCCCAAACTCCATTTGCAAGCATTTCATTGCGTACCGTACGAGCAATACTGATGTCTACATTATCATCGCCATTATTCTCAATTCCACAGAATGCGACTCCTATTAACAAGCCCAAACTGCGAACTTGACTAACGATAGCGTACTTCGATGCCCAATTAGCCATGCGCACTTCCGCCAGCTTTGCCAACGAATTCGCGCATTCAACAACGTTGTCACGCTCATAGATCTCCAAAGTCTTTAGACCTGCCGCACAGCCACCAGGAGTGCCTGCGAATGTGCTGCCGCTTGTCGCACGAGGATTATCTCCAAGAATTTCGTCACGTGCAGCTATGCCAGCGCAAGGCTCAATACCCCCGGACAAATTTTTGCCGACCACAAGAATGTCCGGCTCCAAGTCATAATGATCCACACCCCATAAACGGCCAGTTCTGCCTAGCCCTGTTAGCACCTCATC
Organism: uncultured Pseudomonadales bacterium; assembly: GCA_964275945.1. Lineage (GTDB taxonomy): Bacteria > Pseudomonadota > Gammaproteobacteria > Pseudomonadales > Pseudohongiellaceae > UBA9145. The sequence goes on along the minus strand of CAXYEH010000045.1, from coordinate 31,772 downwards.
TGCGATCATCAACCAATCATGTTCGTTACAAATCCTTCGAATTCCTTTAATGAACTCCTTAGTCGGAATCCAGTTACCCCCTTCAGCAAGGCCGGGCTCGATTAAGACGGCGGCGATATTTTCCGCAGGCACTAGAAATTCAGGAATATGGGTTTCTAAATACCAAAGACAATAGTCAACATACTGATCTTCAGTCATCCCTGCAGGAATACCATCCGAGTACGGATATGGTGCTTTTATCACGCCGCCTGCCCAGGCTTCCATGTAAAGATTATTGTCACTGGAATAGGCACTAATGACTTTGGTTCCCAAGCCTTCCCCGTGGTAAGAGGAGGTAAAACTAATAATGTGGCGACGCTGCTTATAACACAATGCTAGGTGGACGGCCGCCTCTGCCGCCTCAGTACCGGAAACTTCAAAAGAAAACCGAGGCAGTTGTTTGCCGGGCATAATATCGGCGAGTTTTTCGGCCAATTCAAAGCGTAATGGATGCTCCCAATGGTAACCATAACGTTTATGCGCAGCATGAACAGCGTCAATTATCTCTGGATGACAATTTCCTAAAGGGTTTGTTGCCCATCCATTTTGGAAGTCGATGTATTTATTTCCATCCAAATCCCAAACAAAATCTCCTTCCGCCTTATTTACAACAAGTTGTATTGGTACGAGATGATTGCTTGATTCAGCTTTTGCTTTCAATTTTTGATAGCGCAAACCCCCACGAAAATACTTCATACCAGTTTGCAACAACGAGTTTGTTTTATTACCTGTTTTTTTAGTTTTCATTATTAATCAAATACTACAGTTTTGTGGCCATGAATTAGAACCCGGTCTTCAAGGTGATTGCGCAAAGCGCGAGCTAGAACGGCCTTCTCGACATCTCTGCCGAGCCGCACTAAGTCTTCTTTACGATGACGATGGCCTACTCTTATCACGTCCTGCTCAATTATAGGCCCTTCGTCCAAATCACCAGTAACATAGTGGCTGGTTGCGCCAATTAACTTTACGCCGCGCTCATAGGCTTTCTGATAAGGATTAGCTCCTATAAAAGATGGAAGAAAGCTGTGGTGAATATTGATCATTCTACCCATATATTTTTCACACATATCGCTAGGAATAATTTGCATGAATCTCGCTAGCACTATGGTATCGGCTTCGTGCTGGTCAATAATATTCTCCATTTCATTAAACGCTGGATGCTTATTTGAATTTTCAACCGGCACAAAATAAAATGGGATTTCGTGCCACTCCACCATTGAACGAAGATTTTCATGATTCGAAATCACACAACTAATCTCACAATCTAATTCTTCGCTATGCCAACGGTGCAGGATATCTGCAAGACAATGAGACGCATGGCTCGCTAGTAATACAACTTTCTGACATTGACTCGTATCCCGCAGATACCAATGCATAGAGTATTTTTCAGCAACCATAGCAAATGCCTTTCGAAACTCATCAAGACTGACATGCAGTGAATCTTTCTTTATTTCATTACGCATGAAAAATTGTTTGGTTTCAGAGTCGGCAAAATAATTTGATTCCAGCAACCACCCTTGCTGCTCGGAAATAAACTGGCTCACCGCAGCAACAATCCCAACTTGATCCGGGCAAGAAGTTACCAGCCTTACGATTTTTTCTTGATTATCCATTATCCCTGTTACCTCTAACTAAATTTCATCCTAAGATTTGTAAGTGATTCCTACCTCAGGTCCAATAGACGGTAATACATCATGCCGAGAGCAACTAAGTAATTGCCGAGCTTATTGCCTAACGGAATCGGTACGTGCCTCATTCGCTCAAAAAGGTCCATTCGCTCGAAGGTCCCTGCCACCGCTTCAGCCATTATCTCGCTAGCCATATGAGTCACGTTGACTCCGTGCCCACAATACCCTAAAGAATAAAATACATTCTTACTTGCACGACCAATTAATGGAACACGGCTTACGACCATTCCAATTTTACCACCCCATTCATATTCAATACTTTTGCCCACAAGTTCTGGGTAGAGTTTCAACATCCGCGGTAACAGCGTAGCTTTTATGCTTAGAGGCTCTCTGCCCGTGTAATTACAGAGCCCGCCAAACAACATACGCTTGTCCGCTGACAGTCTGTAATAGTCTGTAATCTCATTCATGTCGCATACTGCGAGATCTAATGGATTAATTCGGCTCACCTCATCTTCGTCAAGAGGCTCGGTTGCTATGATAAAAGTAGTTGCTGGAAACAAAAGTTTATTGAGCTTCTTTTGTTCTAATTCGTTATAGGCATTCCCAGCCAAGATGACAAAATCGGCCATCACCTGACCTGTTTGTGTTTTGACCCGAGGCTTTTCGCCATGTTCAATCGAAATGACTGCAGAATTCTCGAATATGCTAACACCAATTTCGGAAGCAGCTTGCGCCTCTCCTAAACATAGGTTTAGTGGATGCAAATGGCCATTGCGATTATTAATGAGCCCACCTACATATGCCTCTGTTCCCATTACCTCATTGATTTCGTCCCCCTCAACCATTCGATATTTTTCTGCAAGATCACTATTCGCTAGTTTTTCAAACGATTCCTTCAGTTCCCTAAGCTGGCGTTTCTTAAACGCAACATCTATGTAGCCATACTTAAGATCACAATCGATACTATATTTTTTAATACGCTCTTCGATAATTTCATGCCCGCGATAGGCCATGTCATTGAGTATTTTCCCTGCTGCTCCGCCATGAAGCCTTTCCAGTCTGGCTCTGCCGGTATAACCGGCAATCAGCTGCCCACCATTGCGGCCAGATGCACCCCATCCGATTCGATGTTGTTCCAACAAAGCAACAGAGTACCCGCGCTCAGCTAATGTAAGTGCTGTTGATATTCCAGTAAAGCCTCCGCCAATGACACAAACATCAGCTCGCTGCTCACCCTGCAATCGAGGAAAACGTATCTTCTGATTTACAGTTGCTGTGTAATAGGACTCGCAATGAGCTAAAGCTTCATTAGCGCTGCTGTCATTGGCTTTTATAAAACTTGTCATGTGTTAATCGCGGTTTGCAAATGAGACTACTAAGAATTTATTGGCAATCTAGTAATTTCGAAACACCTGTTTGTTATTCTGAGCCGCTTGCTATGGTTCGAATTCAACGTCATTATACGTCTATATAGCTCATTAAACAGATATATAAATACTTCACTTATAGAGAAATAACCCAACATGGCGAGCGCTAAACAAGACATACAACAGCAAAGTCGCAGCCTATTGATCGATGCCACCATAACGGCTATCGCCGAGTTTGGGCTTTCTCAACTAACTCTGGCGAAGATCAGCAGCATTGCAGGATTGACTGCAGGAACGGTAAATTTTCATTTCGATAGCAAAGAAGCACTGCTATTGGAAACACTAAATTTTGTTTCTGAAGAATTCGACCAAACTCTAGCCTCTGCTCTTAAAAAAAGCGGAGCGGATGCTGCCAAAAGGTTAGAAGGTATTATCAATGCTTCGTTCGATCCGGAAATTACTGAACATCGCAAAGTTGCTGTCTGGCATGCATTTGATTCTGAAAGTCATACTAGAAAAGATTACCAATCAATATGCGGCAACCGAGACAGGAAGAACTTTAATCTCTTGCTCAACCTTTGCGAACAGATCATCACAGAGGGCAACAAGGGAGAAGAGATAAACGCACGAGCTATAGCCAATGCCGTAACTGGCTTAACAGATGAATTATGGAAAGAGATATTATTCGAAGGTGAAGGTTATGACCGCGAAGATGCCAAACAAATGTGCATGAGCTTTCTTGCCAGCGTTTTTCCTTGGGGTTTTGATATGCCAATCGAGGCAGTTGAAAATACGGCTGTCAGTGTAGGGGCTATTAGTATTATCAAAGCGAATGACGAAAATCTTAATGCAGCAGCTAAATTATTCGATCTTTATCGTCAGTTTTATGAAGAGAGGACTGATTTAAAACTTGCAAAAAATTTTCTCCAAAAACGAATACAGGAAAAAAGCTCTGCAATCTATCTTGCTGTAGATTCTGACAAGAGGGCGATAGGTTTCATGCAGCTGTATCCTCTATTCTGCAGTGTAGCAGCGACACCTATCTGGATTCTGTATGATCTTTATGTTGAACCTTCCGTCAGGCGACAGGGTGTCGGCAAGCTATTAATGAACCAAGCGAGGAAGTTAGCAAAAAGTAATGGCGCTTCCCGCATTGATCTGGAAACGGCGGTCGACAATACTAATGCACAGGCACTTTATGAAGCTCTTGGCTATGAAAAAGAGGTAGAGTTTTTTAAATACTCACTTCTATTAGACGACCATTAGAAGAATCGATATCGAAAAATTTAATTACATGCAAAGCACGGAACAATACAGCGTCACTGTAGGCATTGAAGACCTTATAAATAATGTCGTTAAGCTTCTTTACGATTATTTGCTCGGCCGAGAGCCTAAAATAAATCTGCAACGTTTCGACAAATTAAAAACCGGAGAAATACAATCAGTTGCATCTACGCCTCGAGATGATGACAAACACATTGAAGTTTTATTATCATTAAACCAAATTGAATTTGTTGGAATACTAAATTTTGAAGCATTCCAGCAATTCACTTCACATTTATTGGACTTGCTCAGAAATACACAAACAATCAATCAAACTCTTCCCATTCGAGAAGAAGCTGCAGGCCAACGCTTCCTAGTAAGCATACCGGCAGCACTAGAAATTCAGCAGCAACTCAATGTGCTTATGCTGGGGTTTGATCTAAAAGAAGAAAACCAAATCCACATTGAATTATTATTTTTCGAGCCCTCTCAATTCAAAGAGGCCATTAAAAGCTCAAATCGTGCTATTGACCAATAGGCGGCCCAATCACTCCTTGGGAAGAGTTTTTGATCCAATCAAATACATAAGCTCCAACAAAAGTGTCGCACCAGCCAGCGCAGTTATTTCAGCATGATCGTAGCTGGGAGCCACTTCCACTACATCAGCAGCAACAATATTAATCCCACTCAATCCGCGAATAATTTTTAAGGCTTTGTCTGTACTGATCCCCCCAACGACCGGCGTTCCAGTACCTGGAGCATAGGCTGGATCCAGGCAATCAATATCAAAAGTAAGATACACAGGCAGACTTCCAACTCGCTGCTTGATTACGTCGATGATATTAATGGCCGGTTGATCATTAAGTTCTGCGCCGCTTAATACCATGAATTCATGGTCGTCTGGATCGTACTCCGTGCGTATACCAAGTTGAATGGAATGTGCTGGGTCCACGAGCCCTTCCCTTGGCGCATGATAAAACATAGACCCATGGTCATACTTCGCACCCACCGTATAAGTATCGGTATGTGCATCGAAATGGATTAAGGCAACTGTGCCATAGTGCTGATGAACTGAGCGCAGCAATGGCAAGGTAATGAAATGGTCTCCACCGATGGCAAGAGTTTTCGCACCTTCTTGGTAAAATTGGCCTGTATGTCGAATCACACCTTCAATCATTTCTTCCGATTCACCAGGCCCAAATTCCAAATCACCATAATCAATAGCATTGATACGCTTCCTCACATCAAAATTCCATGGCCAACGCTTCTCCTCCCAACGCAAATTCGCAGAAGCAATTCTTACTGCCTGCGGACCGTGACGAGTTCCCGCGCGACCAGTCGTAGCGAGATCGTAGGGAATCCCTAAAATTGCTAGATCCGTTTTCTCCACTCGCCGCGAAAAAGGAATACCAAGAAAACTATAGGCGTTCGCAAACATGGATTCAGTGTCGAACGGATCACTATCCTGGGTGAAATATTTAGTCGACTCATCATCTGACATATTTGTTCTCCTCTTATGCTTATGCAACTTCAGCGAACTTTTAAAAGAAGGGGATAAGCAGCCTATGTGTTACTTAACTGCTTACCTATGAGTTTAATGCTGTATCCTGCGAACGTGAATCATCTTGCCAAATACCTTGTTCCCTCAAATCAGCAAGAGTTAGCTCTAGCCCTTTCTTCAGAATTGAAACCAGCTCGTCTACCTGCGCTTCAACTATTACCAGCGGCGGAGAAATGATACATAAATTAATAAATGGGCGAACCAATAAACCAAGCTGCTGACAGTGCCTATCAACCAGTTCACCAACAGCGTAATCTTTTTCTAGTCGATCATTTTCATTTGATGATTGCACTGATGTCTCTATAGCGGCCATTAATCCAACGCCTCTGACTTCCCCAACGAGCGGAATTTGCTCTAAAGTCTTCAACTGCTGCTGAAAATATATAGAGATTTCTTTAACATGACCAAACACATTCTCTTTTTCAAAAATATCCCAACTTGCCAACGCTGCTGCACAAGCTACTGGATTGCCAGACCAAGTAAAGCCATTGGCATATAAAAATCCATCCTTGTCATCGCTTAATTCTTGAAGATATCTCTCTGAAACTGCATACCCTCCTAAAGGGATATGACCAGCCGTAATTCCTTTGGCAAAAATTATGATGTCCGGGACTATACCCATTACTTCTTCGGAGACAAACCAATGACCTAAACGCCCAAAACCCGTAACAACTTCATCGGCGATGTAAGTAATTCCATGTTTTTTTACTGTTTCCCAGCAACGATAGTTATAGTTTTTGGGCGGCACTATTACTCCACCACTTGCAAGTATCGGTTCAGCAATAAAACACATAATGTTTTCAGCACCCAACTCTTTAATTTTATCTTCCAATTCATCAATTAAGAAGTCACAGAATTCCTCTTCACTCGCAAAATTTGGATGATGATAAAAACACGGCTCACTAATAAAGTGTATTTTATCAGTCAATACATCCATAGCTGATTTGTCTCTTTCTTTTCCTGTTATCGATGCTGATAAAAAGCTACTTCCGTGATACCCACTCTCGCGGCTAAGAATGTGCTTACAATTCGGTTGATCTTTAATATTACTGGCAAGCTGACATAACCGTAACGCCGCATCAACGGCAGTTGAACCGCAAGTCGTAAAGAATATGCGGTTTAAATCCCCGGGAGTTTTACTAGCAATGCGACCTGCTAACTCGATTTCCTTATCGTTGACGACATTGAACGGCGAAGAATATGCAAGCTGGGTCATCTGCTGCGAAACAGCTTCTGCAATTTCACTACGGCCATAGCCTAGCTGCATGCACCACATGCCCGCTGGCCCATCCAGCAAGCGGTTTCCATCAGCATCATAAATGTAAATACCCTCGCCACGAGTAATTACAGTTTTAGTCTCATCAGCCCCTAATTCATTAAAATTGGCCCATGGATGCAGTAAATGTTTATTGTATCCCCGGCGAAAGTACTCACTTGTCATACGAAGTGTCCTGTTAATTTTAAGCTATTATTAAGCGATAATTTCGCATGATCGGCTAACAATTTTACTCACCCAGCGTTCGTACAAATTCTCTGCGACCCGATTAAGTCTGTTCACACGTTGCTCTAAGTTTTTACTAATTTGTGAGAAGCTTTGCTCGCTCGGTGATACATTCTGTAAATCGTCTTGCCATTCAGTAATCCAATGCTTAAGGAGGGGTAATGTCATTTCGACATGACACTGCATGGCTAAAACATTATTGTTAAAAACATACGCTTGATTGTCACAGAACTCTGAAGAAAATAATTGATGGGCTCCAGCAGGTAGCGAGAAGGTTTCGCTGTGCCAATGAAACATGATAAAAGGATCACCAGTATCTCCTAACCACTGCGCTGCCAAGCTGCTTGTCTTAGCCTCTGCTGTGCGGCGGCAGTTATGCCAACCGACTTCATTTACCGGATTCAGACTAACATCTTGATCAAGGGCTTTACTGATAAGTTGCCCACCCAAACAATGACCAAGTACTGGAATTTCTTTATCTAGCGCCTCTTTGATAAGACTAATTTCTTCTTTGATCCAAGGCAGCCCATCATTAACGCTCATAATTCCACCCATGAACACCAAACCATCTATGCTTTCATTGCAACTAGGGACCATATCACCGGCATAAGCCCGAACTATTTTGAAAGGGATTGATTTCCGAACTAAGTAATCTGCGATATAGCCAGGAGAATTATCGTCCATATGCATGAAAATCAAGACCATTGACTACACCATATCAGCGAGCTTATAGAACATCATTCCCAAAGCCATTCCAGGACGGCGCAATAATTTCCCACCAGGCCATTTCCAATGATTAATGCTCGCCAAGTAATCGAATCTCTTCGTATTTCCAGCAACTGCTTCAGCTAAAGTCTTGCCCAGAACATGCGTTGGTGCTATTCCATGCCCAGAGTACCCTCCAACATAGAGTACATTTCCCTTAAGCCGCCCCATTTGAGGCATACGTCTAAAACTGATCCCCATCTGCCCACTCCAAATATAATCAAGTTTAACTTGTTCCAGCGCGGGAAATACGTGATTCATTTTTTGACGCATAATGTCTTCGACATTACGGGGCTCTAGGCCAGAATAATTGGAGAGACCCCCAAAAAGCAGCCGCTTATCAGCGGACAACCGGTAATAGTCTAGAGCTGTCCGTGTGTCACAGACGGCCACGTCACCTGGCAAACTTGCTGCGATTTGCTCCTCCGTTAATTGCTCAGTGGCGATAATGCAACTAGTGGCTGGGAGTATTCGATCATCGAGGTGCTTTACTAAGCTTCCGAGATAAGCATTGCCACAAATAATCACGTGTCCTGCAGTTATAGACCCGCTCGATGTATGAATAACGGGTGAATTCCCATAGGTGATCCTCTCGACAGGAGATTGCTCAAATATCTTGGCACCCATTTCTTCCGCGACCTTTGCCTCACCAATACAAAGGTTTAGCGGATGGAGGTGCCCCCAATCAGGTTTGTAATATCCCCCTAGATAAATATCTGAATTAACATAAGCTTGTAGTGCACTTTTATCTAGCAATACTAATTTTTCGTCATCTTTCGCCCATTCCTCATAGTCGCGAAGATGACGTGGTTTTAGCGCCACTTCTACATAGCCCCATTTTAGGTCGCACTCGATATTGTATTTTCTAATTCGCTCAGTAACGATGTCGACACACTCTGCGCCCATGGCGTAAATTTCATTCACGCCGGCATCTCCAATGGTGCGCCGAAAAGCGGCAGGATCATGACCAAGTCCGCCGATTAGCTGACCACCGTTACGACCACTAGCTCCCCAGCTAATTCGATTCGCTTCCACTAGTGCCACTGAACAACCCTTTTCACAAAGCTCAACCGCGGTGGAAACCCCACTAAAGCCTCCACCAACTATGACCACATCCACCGAGTGATCGCCTTTCAACATAGGATAGCTTGTTTCAAAATTTGATGAAGCAGCATAATAGGACTTCGCATGCTCGCTGTTGTCTTGGGTTTTTTTCAATAACACAGATTTAATCCTTGTCAGAAACCGACCCCAAGGCTTTCAGGTACCAATTCACAAACATCATTGAAAGTTCTTCAAACTCAGGATGGAAGGGACCCGGCTCAAAAAAGTGTGAGTTGACTCCCTCACTATTTCGAGTAATGATAAATTCATCTTCCTGCGTCGTGTGATCCCACAGCCAACTAACCCGCTCTTTGGTATAATCAACACCCTCCTCTGCATCACCCCTTACGAACCACACTAATTGCATATCGGTTTGGGTGAGACTGCGGGGAATAAAGCGATAAAGCACACAATGGTCCGGATAATTGAGCATAAACGTTAATGGACCTAAGTGAAAATCTGAAGCTCCGCCATCATAACCTTTAAATCCACCCATTAATGGAGCGACAGGTTTTCCGTCATCACTTCCTGTTACGTAGCCATCATAAAGTGCATAACGACTATGGCACACGCAGCCACCAAATTGTTTCGCCAAACTGTAGTATTCGACTATCTCATCGGTGATTCCTGCAATTGCTGTTGCTTCTTCGGCCCTTGCCATCATCGCATCGTTTAATGGCTGAGCTTGGTAAGCTAATGCTTTCAAACTATGAGACTTGGCATAGGCTCTGTGCGATGTGGCGCAGTGATAACACTCAAGATAATTTTCGAGGCACAACTTCCAATTAGCATCGACTTTATACAGCCTACTCTCTGCAATTTTGGCATTGGCTAAATCGTATCCCTGAATTGGCTTACTTAACTTTTCAAGTTCTGAACTCCAGTCCGGCGCTTCTGTGTCGCAATTGATAAAAATTAAGCCCTCAAAAACTTTATAGTTGACTGCCTTTAACCCAAAATCTGCATCATTAAATCCCTCTAGCAAATTCATATCACGAGCAACTTTAAGACTGCCATCATCGTTATATACCCAGCCATGGTAGGGACAAACGAAACTGGTGCGATTACCTTTCGAGTCCTCACACACACGCGCACCGCGATGCCGACAAATATTATGCATAGCATGCACTTCACCCGACACGTCTCGGTTAATAATTATGGAATCCTCACCTAAGTCAAATAAGAAATAGTCTCCAGGGTTTGGGATTTGACTGATGTGACCAGCATAAAGCCAGCTCTTATAAAGGATTCTCTCCAGCTCTCTTTGATAGGTGAGATGAGAGCGATAAAAATAGGAATCTAATGCAAAACCTGAACGCTCTTGCTGGGCCGAAATCCTCTCTCCGAGTAACCGGTATGAGTCATCAACATTGGTGGCGATAAATTTCATGGTGTTCTGCTTCCAAAATCAATGGTTTAGGGGTGAAACTGTCTATTAAATGATCATATAATCTATTAAATAGATATTCAATATATGTGTGCTGTTAGTAATTTCGCGATAGTTTCAAAAAAAGTAGAAACGCTAAAAAGCCTGGGAATAAGCAAATGCGCCCGTTAGATTAGAGAGCCCAACCAAATACACTCTTTAAAGAAAAGGTAATTTCCATCCCGGAAACGGCGCTACCAAAAGCATCGAAGCTGAAAACTCTCTATGTGCTGTAGCAACTATAAAAAAAGGGGGTTAAAGAGTAATTAAAACTTGAAGCGAGACCTATGTAAATTATCCAAGTGACGAAGTTCCGCAATAGAAAAAACCTATAATCAGAAAGCATTAAACCGAGCGCAGATACCACTCGTAATCAATATTCGAAACTCGCCTCGAAAACTCCTCCCATTCGCTGCGTCTTATTTCGACGAATAAGTCACAAAATTCCGTGCCCAAGTAATCTTTTAAAATGGTATCCGCTTGAAACTTGTCCAATGCAATAGACCATTGTCGCGGCAGTGTGATGATCTCTTTTTCAATCTCTTGATACTCAGCCACCATAGCATCTGGCATACATTTGTTAGTGATACCATAGTGAATACCAGCAGCTATGGAAGCCATAACTAAGTATGGGTTCGCATCAGCACCAGCGACTCGATGTTCGATACGGCGATCATTATCTTCTGATACAGGCACTCTCAATGCAACATCACGATGGTTATAGCCCCAGTTTGGAGTCAGTGGCGCATAGTTACCAGGCACTAGTCTACGATATGAGTTCGCATTAGGCGCAAATATAGCCATAGCACTATCCATTGTTTCAGCCAACCCTCCAACTGCATATTTAGCTTGATCACTAAGTGCCGGCACATTTTCACTATCGGTTGAGAAAACGTTGTTACCATCGGCGTCATACAAGCTAAAGTGGATATGCAGGCCACAACCCGCTATATCATCAAAAGGTTTGGCCATAAAACTAGCTGATGAGCCATGGTTCCGTGCAACTCCCTTAATGACGCGCTTAAAAAGTACTGCGTGATCACACGCTATTACAGGGTCAGCAACATGATGCAGATTCAATTCGAACTGTCCCGGAGAAAATTCCGAATGAACAGTAGTCATTGGAATATTTTGCTCAATACAGGTGACCCTCACATCCTCCAAAAAATTTTCGTTATCCCACAGCTCTTCCGGCATTGCATATTGAATTCCAGATTGAGGCTGGTTAGTGCCCGGCACGTTACTTAGTTTTAATTTTGGAAGAGCATCATCACCCTCTTCAATTAAATAGAACTCCATCTCAGTCGCAACAACAGCGGAGTAGCCCAAATCATAGAGTGGCTGGAGTGCATTTTTTAATACTGTACGAGGATCGAAAAACGCTGGAGTGCGATCTAATTCCGTAAAACTAGCCAGCACTTGTATGGTATCGGATTTCAACCAACCAATTGATGAAAGCGTATTAGCAACTGGGAAGAGCAATTGATCAGCATCTCCACGAAATATTTCCAAGTCCAATTCATCTGCGAAATCACCTCGGCAGTTACAAAAGCTGAGTGAAGCAGGACTTTTCACTCCTTTTGTAAAAAAGGTTTCAAATTCTACCGGCGGTATCCGCTTGCCACGCAATATACCATTGACATCAGGAATTAGTATTTCCATCATCGTGGCATCAGGATGTTTATCCAGAAATGCATTGAGCTCATCTAGCTTGGCAAATGTCATGACATGCTACCTTTTCGTTTTACCTGTCTTAGTGAATAGTCATCAACCATCTACCTAACGTTTACTTCCTGTGCTGTCAATTGCAGCTCGGCAGATTCGAATCAATTACTCCTAGCGAATCGCAACTAAACTTTAGAAGTCTGGCGCTGGCGTTTGCCTACGTTTAGGTGACGAAAATACTGGCGAATCAATCACGCGACACTTTGCTAAGAGACGGGTCCATTTAAGCTCCGTTTGATAGTAAATCTCGGCAGTCAAGTTTTCTCCACTATTTGCATATTTAGATTCAACTTGGGCGAAAGCTATGTTCGATTTCGCGGTTGGACACCAGGCAGCAGAAGTCACTGTCCCAATTTCCTTATTTCCCTTTAGAATAAATGAATGTTCTGCTGGTTTATTTCCCTCAACATCTAAGAAAACAAAGGCATAACGCGAACCTTCACGTTTTTCTTTTAGTAAGGCTTGTCTCCCATTGAAAACCCCCTTGTCAAAATCAACCAACCAACCCAATCCCAATTCAAAAGGAGAACGAGACCTGCCAATCCGGACCGTCTCTTCTGCTGGCACGAAATCCACTCCTGCTTGCAAAAAACCAGCTTCTATCCTCACCATTTCTAAAGCATTACCGCCTATTGCGCGAATACCGAGATTACTACCGGCGTCAAAGAGTCGATCCCAAAGGGTTATGGCTTTTGCGGGCTCAACCCATAACTCATATCCCAAATCGCCGGTAAACCCTGTACGGCTAATCATCACCTCCGCGTCTTCGAATGGAAAATGACTCATACCAAAGGGTTTAAGTTTTTCTATTCCTTTAAATCCCATCGCTTTTAAAACAGCACAAGAAGTAGGACCTTGAACAGCTAAAGCACCAAAGTCTGCCGTTTCATCTATTATTTCAACATCAAAGCCCATTGCAGACCACTGCAACCAATCCATCACTCGCGTATAACTGCAAAGCCGATAATTATTCTCACCAAAATTAAATAGAGTGCCGTCATCCATTACTTGACCAGCATCATTACACCATATTGTATAACCCACTCTATCGGGATTTAGTTTACGTACATCTCGCGTCATTACTTTGTTTAGATAAAGTTCTGCGTCTGATCCGGTAATACGGTACTTTGTCATCGGAGATAGATCAAAGACACCGGCGCTGTTTCGAACCGCAAAGTACTCCTGTTCAACTTCCGTATAAGCTGCCGGTGTGGTATAGCCTTTCCATTCATCCCATTGATTTAGTTCACAAGCCTTTGCCACTCTTGAGTGAAAAGGTGTTTGCAGCATCATGGTTTCGTCATGAGATCTCATGCAACATTCTCCTTTTTCCCCAGCGAGATTTGTTTTGCTTCTATTGCTTCTTAGTATTTCTTGGGCTGAATTTTTCCCTGCCAATCCCATCACCCCACCACCAGGATGGGCGCCAGCTCCGCAAAGATACAACCCCGTTAAAGGCATCGCGTATTGAGTTGCCCCCGGGAAAGGTCGCGTCATCATAATTTGGTCTAAACTTATTTCTCCATGATGCCAATGGCCACCCGTTAAATGGAACTCTCGCTCCAAATCTACCGGCGTAAGTAACTCCCGGCTAAGAATCTGGTCTTCTATACCAGGCGCAAATTCGGCGATCCTCTCAACTAATAATTGTGCGTAATTCTCTTTAACTGATCTCCAATCCTGAGTTAGCTTATAGGGCGCGTATTGCACAAGAGCCGAAAGTACATGTTTCCCTTCAGGAGCCAAAGTTTTGTCATGCAAAGTAGGAATAGAAATATCCATTACTGGCTGCGGTGAATACTCACCATATTTAGCTGAATTAAATGCGCGCTCCATTGCATCCATGGTGGAAACGATAATTAATCTTTGGCCACTTTGGTTTTCATCAAGTCCGTCAAACTGTGGCAAAGAGTCCAATGCAAGGTGAAGTTTTGCGACATTGCCTTGCATGCGAATATTGCTGACACGCCGGATAATACCCGTTTCCAATTTCGGATAACCAAGCAGGCTTTTAAAAGTTGTTTTGGGGTCAGCATTTGAAACCACCGTTGAAGCTTCAATAACCTCACCGTTAGCTAGAGTTACACCTGTAACTTCATCCGCTGTTGAATTGATTCGGCTAACCGGCATAGCAATTCTTATTTCAACACCATTGGCCGTTGCTGCGCTGGCGAGAGCTTGAGAGAGAGTGCTCATGCCTCCTTTAACTACTGACACTCCATTAAATCCAAATACTTCTCCAAGTCTGCGATGCAGAAAACTAAACACCGTGTTCGGAGAGCGAGGACCCATATGAGTTCCGAGCGTAGCATCTAAACTTAAAGCCGCTTTCAGCAAATCATTATCAAAGTTTTCCTGCAGAACATCATAAATATTAATAAGAGCGATTCTTAAAAGATCTTGCATATCCTCTTTGCCAAGGAGCTTCATCTCCAAGCCAAGTTTAAAGAGCGCAAACCGATCCCCCCAATTCGCTTCCAACAGTTTTGGTATGCGACGCTCACTAGCCTTAGCTAATATGCCACTGAATTTGAACATCTGTTTTATAAAAAGTTGGTAAGCTTTTTTATCAGACTCAGTAACACTCGCTCCATTAAGCTCTGCACTGGACAATGTCAGATGATTGCTATCTGCAGACAGGGCAATTGTATTTAAATTTTCTGCTGCTAATTCGTACCCGTACTGATCAAGCTTAAGTTCAGCTCGAATATTGGGGTTAAATTGATATAGCCATTGCGCACAACCCGATACTCTAAATCCATCAAAGAATTCGTGCGTTACTGCTGCGCCTCCCACTTGCTCATTTCGTTCTAACACCAAGACTTTTCGTCCAGCCTTGGCAAGGTAGGCCGCACATATCAAGCCATTGTGCCCAGCCCCAACTATAACTATGTCATAACGAGCATTAGTCATCGGCATAAGCCTCCGGCACCAAGTTTGGTCTTTTCAAATCCGCCAATATTTCTCGTGCGGCATTCGCACCTGGGGCAGCCATTACGCCGCCTCCTGGGTGTGTGCCCGAGCTGCACATATACATTCCACTTATTGGGCCTCGATATTGTGCATAACCGGGAAATGGCCGGTTAAACAGAAGCTGATCAAAGGTCAGTTCTCCCATGAAGATATTGCCCTCGGTTAAACCCACTTCGTTTTCAATTTCTCTCGGAGTGCGCACTTCGCAATGCAAAATCAAATCTTTAAAATCAGGGCTATAATTAGCGATTTGATCGATCACAGTTTTTCCAAATGCATCACGGTCCTCATCTGTCCAATCTCTACCATTAATTTGTGGCGGAGCATATTGCACAAAGACTGTCATCATATGCTTACCTGGCGGAGCCATGGTTGGGTCGACCTGGCTTGGAATTAACATATCGACATAAGGGTCTGCCGACCATCTTCCATCTTTCCAATCATCATACGCGCGCTCCATACGCTCGAGAGAATCAAGCATATGCATATCAGTCTGCATTAAAGGACTATTTTTGGGAATGCCGTTGAAAGTTGGTAATCCGTCTAAAGCAATATTCAATTTTCCTGAAGAACCACGAATCTTAAAATTTCTAGCCTTAGTTACAACATCAGATGGCAAGTCTTTTTCATCCATAATATTGAGAAATGTACGTTTTGGATCGAGATTCGAAACTACTATGTTTGCTGCAATTTCTTCTCCGCTGCTTAACGCCACTCCTACCGCTTTATTTCCCTTAACGATAATCTGGTCTACTTCCGAGTCAACTCGAATCTCCCCGCCAAAGGATCGGAACGATGAAGCCAGTGCATCAGAAACTGCACCCATGCCACCTCGAGCGAAACCCCATGCGCCCACTGTGCCGTCTACATCACCCATATAATGATGCAACAAAACGTATGCAGTCCCCGGAGAATACACACCCAAGGCTGTACCAATAATTCCACTTCCAGCCAAATGAGCTTTGATAACATCGGTCTCGAAATACTCATTCAAGTAATCAGCTATACTCATGGTCCAAAAGCGCAACGTATCCGCTAAACCTTCTTCACCAAGATCAGCAAAGGCATCCATGAGATATTTCATTTCCTTCAGATCGCGGGGCTTTAGCGACGTAGGATCTGGGGGCGTTCTCAACAAGAAGGGCCGGATCAGGCGCGTTTGTTTCATTACGTCAGCTTCATAGCGTTCGTAAGCGTTAGCATCCCTGATCGAGTGTCGAGCAATTTCTCGGTACTGCCGCTCATGATCTGGATAGTCCCCGAAATAATCGCCATTACTACAAAAGCTAACACTGCCGCCGTAAGGCACGACTTGCAAGCCATGACGGGGAAGCTCTAAATCTCGAGTAATCTCTGGGCGAAGTAGACTGCATACATAAGAACAATTGGAGTAGAGCCAATCTTGATGTAATTCACGGCTTACTGTGGCCCCACCTATGTAGGCATTTTTTTCCAAAACCAGAACATCGAGCCCGGATTTAGCCAGATAAGCGGCATTCGTCAAGCCGTTATGCCCAGCACCGATAACTATTGCATCGTAGCGTTTATTCATACCAAATATCGCTCATTGCTTATTAAAGTATTGTTTCTGATCAGCGTTAAGGCAACATCAAACCACTGCTATGGCCTGCTGCTGAACTCATAATTAAATGCATACTGTTGAGAAGTATATCGTGCCAGAACTTATCTATTATGTCTACATAATGAATGAATGATCATTCATTTGTTAAAATTCAATCAATCGGTTAAAGTGTAACTGCAATCGTTGACATCTCTGTCAGACAGGATAGTCACCCCTGTAGAATAAAGGCGCCACTATAATGCCGAAGCACTCTCAAAATACCACTCGTAAGCGTCGCGCACTGCCAAAAGCGGAAAGACGTAATCAGCTTATCAAGGCAACAATAAAATGTATTGCAAAAAAAGGCCTGGCAGCCACGACCATGGCCGACATTACTAATGAAGCTGATTTAAGTGTTGGCATTGTTAATCTACATTTTAAAACTAAAGAGTTACTGCTAATTGAAACCTTACGCTTTATTGCAGATGAATATAAAGAAGGTTTTGATCAAATTTTTACCAGTAAAAGCATGCAAGACTTGGAAAAACTCAAAGCTATTATTGATTATGATTTCAGTCCAAGGATCATTAATAGAAACAAATTGGCTGTATGGTTCGCGTTTCTTGGGGAAGTAAAGGCACGACCCATCTATCAAAGAATTTGTGCTCAACATGACGATGAGATAAATCATGAAATTTGCAAACTATTCTCTTCTTTGTTGTCGGAAAATACTAAACGGGAAAATGATTTTGAATTAATTACTAGCGCCTATTCTGCATTGACGGATGGACTATGGCTAGACATTCTGCTTTCACCACGACGCTCTACTGTTAAAGCTGCCCGAAATGCTGCATGGCAATATGTTAGTGGCTTGCTAGATTAATTCTCTTATTTCCAATAATCCTGATTGATGTGCAAAATTTGTCAGTTGCCAGTATAAAGACATAGTGGAGTAGAATTTGGCAACACAACAAGCCCAAAACAATAACGAAATAACGGACGAAAACAAGCCATTAGGATTCTGGACGGCGACTGCCATGGTCACCGGAAACATGATCGGCTCTGGAATCTTTCTTTTGCCAGCCTCCTTGGCAGCTTTCGGTGGCATAAGCGTATTGGGCTGGGTAGTTTCCGCGTGTGGCTCAATCTGTATCGCTCTTGTTTTCGCGGGACTAGCGAGACAAGTGCGCGGTTCTGGAGGTCCTTATCTCTACACTAGGGCAGGATTTGGTGATCTCCCGGGATTTTTAGTCGCTTGGGGCTACTGGGTTTCGATAATTGCAACTAACGCGGCTATAGCAATCGCCCTTGTAAGCTATCTTTCAGTGTTCTGGTCAGAGCTTGTCCACCAGCCAATACTGAGCTCAACCACCACGCTACTTATCGTATGGCTGCTTGTAGCTGTGAATGTGCGTGGAATCAAGCAAGCGGGAAAGCTGCAGCTTGCAACAACAATCTTTAAAATTTTCCCACTTTTAGCGATCGCTATGTTTGGATTGTTTGCACTTAACCCAGATCATTTCACGCCACTGAATTTAAGCGAACAGTCAAATTTCGGCGCCCTTACTGCTACCGCTGCGTTAACTATGTGGGCATTTTTAGGAATGGAAAGTGCAAACATTCCGGCTGGCGAAGTCAGAAATGCTGAGCGCAACGTGTCTCGCGCAGCCATTGCCGGAACATTGTTGGCTGCTGCTGTCTATATACCCGGCACAATCGCCGTTATCGGTTTAATTGCTCCAGAACAACTCGCGCTCTCCAATGCCCCATTTGCCGATGCCGCTGAAATTCTCTGGGGTCAAACCGGTTACCAATTGATCGGCATAGGAGCAATTGTCTCATGTTTTGGCGCACTGAATGGCTGGACCTTGTGTTCTGGACAAATACCTATGGCTGCAGCCAATGACGGATTATTTCCCGAGATATTTGCCGAACGGTCGAGGTTTGGGACTCCGGCAAAAGGAATCATTATTTCCTCTTTGCTTGTAACTGTCTTAGTGTTAATGAATGCAACTGAAAGTCTCGTAGATCAATTTACGTTTGTCATTCTACTGGCAACTTTGGCAGCTCTCCTCCCTTATTTGATTTGTGCAATGGCGCGCATTGTTATTTCTCTGCGCTCACAACAACCCCTCTCTTTTATAGAAAAGACCATTGCCGTGATTGCTATGTTATTTGCTTTCTGGGCAATAATTGGCACCGGTTCAGAGACTATCATTTGGGGAATTTTACTTCTATTAGCAGGGATTCCAGTGTACGTATTAATCATTAAGTCAAAAAATTAAAAATATAGAGAAGAGTCTATGAAAACAGGTATGCAATCCGAGGTCGGTAAGATTAGATCTTTAATATTAAAAGGGGTACATGATGCTTTTGAAGATCAAGATTCTATAGACCAACAGTGGCAAGCTCTTAACTACATTGATAAGCCCAATTTTGCCAAAGCAGCAGCTGAATACGAAATATTTGTCGAGTTACTTTCTCAATTCGATATCGAAATTTTCTACTCTTCTCCTAATCAAGCCGCAGGCTTGGACTCAATTTACGTACGTGATACTTCTCTAATTTGCGACAAAGGAGCGATCTTGTGCAATATGGGCAAAAAAGCAAGGCAAGCTGAACCGCAAGCCAACTCAGCTGTCTTCGCAACGATGGATGTACCCATTCTTGGTGCGATCGAAGGAGATGGTCAAGTAGAAGGCGGTGATGTTGCATGGCTCAATGAACGGACTTTGGCAATTGCGGAAGGCTATCGAACTAATGCATCAGGGATCGTTCAACTACGAGACTATCTAGGCGACTGCGTAGATGAGCTAGTTGTTGCACCTCTTCCTCACTGGCAAGGAGCTGGAGATGTTTTTCATTTAATGTCCTGCTTGAGTCCAATAGATGAAGATCTTTGCCTAGTTTACTCACCCCTGTTAACGGTTCCTTTTCGGAATCGCCTTTTAGATTTAGGCTTTAGCCTGGTCGAGGTTCCGACAGAAGAGTTTAATTCCATGGCTTGCAATGTATTAGCGGTTGCACCTAGACAGTGCATCATGCTTGAGGGAAACCCTATAACAAGAAAACGATTAGAAGATGCGGGCGCCGAAGTGTCTGTCTATAAAGGGGAAGAAATAAGCTTGAAAGGTTGTGGAGGCCCTACCTGTTTGACCCGCCCAGTATTGCGAAACTTGCAGCATTCGCTATAAATTAAATTCCTGCATTCTTCGAGCTTATTGCATCAATGGTAATTTCTTTTCGGGAATGTAATCAAAAATAAAAGTAATACGGTCTTCTTTACCTTTATTCATTACGCTGTGTATTTTTTGATTATTAATTTCATATGCTTTACCTACCTCAAACTTATAGGGTTGGCCGTCAATCATAAAGCGAACTCTGGAATTAGTGGTGATAGGTACATGAATACGATGACCAGCGTGGAAGGAAGGGTGCCCATCTAAATGGGGTTTAATTATCCCTCCTGCTAATAACTTAGCCGCCATTGCACGAACTATCGTGCCACCTAACGAATAATGCTGTTTTAATAGTGACTCCATCAAAGGTACTGCTGCATCCGCCAAAAGATCCCAAGCTGATTCCTTGCGCACTTCTATATCTGGCCATCCCTCTCCTGTTGTAAATAACATGACCAAGGAGTGAGTTTGAGTGTGCACATCGTAAACCTGCTGTCGATAGCTATTATCCAGCCAGTCTTTTTCTTCTGCGCGAAAAATCACTTCTTTTAGTGCTGAAGTGTCAATTTCTCCTAATTCTTTTAGTGGAATACCTATATCCATCTCACTACCCATCCTGAAAATAACTAAACTGAAATATACGCCTTCATGCAGTTAGTTCAACGCTAAGCACTTCGATCATTCATCAAATTTTATCGAAGGTATGCGCTCTAGAGTTTGATCCAATGTAAGCTTAGCCTTGTCTACTAACTCATCAATATTCTCCCGGCTTGCAACTAGCGGCGGAGATATAATCATAGTATCTCCGACTGCGCGCATCACGAGTCCATTCTTAATGCTGATATCGCGACACAAACCACCTACTTTACCGGTATTGGGATAGCGGGACCTTACTAGCTTGTCGCTAACTAATTCAAGTGCACCGAGAAACCCAACGCCGCGTGACTCACCAACCAGCGGATGTTCTCCAAGCTCTTGCCAGCGTCTCTGTAAATAAGGCCCTGTGTCCGTATCTACAGTTTCAATAATTCCTTCATCTCGCAGGATTTTTACATTAGCTAACGCTACTGCGGCTGCGACTGGATGACCAGAATAAGTATAACCATGAGCTAATTCACCCCCTTTACTAATCAGCTCGTCAGCAACACGATCGCTCACCATTACACCGCCCATGGGCAAGTATCCCGATGTTAAACCTTTCGCTATGGACATGAAGTCTGGCGTTATATTGTAATAATCTGAACCGAACCATTTTCCTGTCCGACCAAAACCGCAAATTACTTCATCCACGATTAACAAAATACCGTACTTATCACAAATTCTTTGAATCTCCGGCCAATAGCTATCAGGGGGTATGATCACTCCTCCTGCACCTTGAATAGGTTCAGCAATGAAGGCAGCCACCCGATCAAGTCCTAGTTGAAGAATTTTTTCTTCAAGTTGTCGCGCAACTTTCAACCCGAACTCTTGTTTATCAAGGTCACCAGCTTCGCCGAACCAGTAGGGTTGATCGATATGCACGATGCCCGGTAACGGCAGTCCACCCTGCTCATGCATGAACCTCATTCCACCCAAGCTCGCGCCGGCCATAGTTGATCCATGGTAGGCATTCTTGCGGCTTATGATTACCGACTTTTGCGGCTCACCCTTTAGATCCCAGAAACGACGGACCATCCGTACCACCGTGTCATTGCTTTCCGACCCTGACCCAGTAAAAAAAACATGATTTATATGCGCTGGCGCAAGTTCAGCAAGCAAAGTGGAAAGCTCAATTGCCGGCGGAGTCGTACATTGGAAAAAACTATTGTAGTAAGGCAGTTGTTGGAGCTGCTCATAGGCCGCTTCTGCTATTTCTTTGCGCCCATAGCCCGCATTAACGCACCAAAGTCCTGCCATGCCATCTAACAGTTTATTGTCTTGCGCATCCCATATATAAACACCATCAGCTTTGACAATGATTCGAGTCCCTTGCTCATTGAGTTCTTTTGCATCAGTAAATGGATGCAAATGATGTTGAGAATCAAGTTTTTGTAATTCATTGATGTCCATTTGCTGCTTGCTATTCATATTTGTATCTCTATTTAGCGGTGTATTTGGCTTACGTGTAGTACTTTAAATACAGTAAAATACTTTAATACTATTCCTTGTATCTTAGATGTTTTTTTTAAAAGCTTGCTGGTGTGTTTGCACTGATAATTATGGCTTCTTCTTCTCCAACATTGCGAAATCGATGAGGAGTCTGACTGTCAAAATAGTACCCCTCTCCTTGCGTTAGGGTTTTGGACTCTTCTCCCACTGTTAGCTCTATTTTTCCTTGAATTATCACTCCAGATTCTTCTCCTTCATGCTCGAGCATGTCCTCGCCAGTATCAGCTCCAGGTAGCAATACTTCTCGAAGCACACACATCTTTCTCTTATCCCTTCCTGCACCAATTACATGAAAATGAATATCCCCGCTGCCCACATCAGGTTGGTCCGCGCATGAATAAAACACTTGATCGGTAATGCTATCTGCTTGATAGGTAAAAAAATCGGCAAGAGACATCGGAATCCCATCTAGTACTTTTTTTAAAGAGCTTACAGAAGGGCTAACTTTATTCGATTCAATCAATGAAATCGTAGCGTTGGTCAAACCTGAACGTTTAGCCAATTCTCGTTGCGTTAATTGGAAATTTTTACGCACCGCCTGTAAGCGAGCACCGAGTTCATTACTCATAAAAGCCCCTTTCCCACATAATCTAAAATATATTAAACAAATACACCGCATATTTGGACATTTATTTAAATTATATTTAACATTCCGATTGCTCTCAAAACACGGGAATATCTAACCATGAATGCACCGGAATCACTACCTGGACAATTTTTCAGCAATGAAGTCATTGAAAATTTAGATAATTTTTGGATGCCTTTCACTGCTAATAGGCAATATAAAGCAAAACCAAAAGTTCTGGTATCGGCCGAAGGTATGTACTACCAATCGGATGACGGTCGGAAAATTCTAGATGGTACTGCGGGTTTGTGGTGTTGCAACGCGGGGCATAGCCGCTGTGAGATTACCGCTGCAGTAACTCAACAAATTGCCCAATTGGACTACGCACCAACTTTTCAGCTCGGACACCCCTTGGCTTTTCAGCTCGCCGAGCGGCTCAGCAGCTTAGCTCCTGCAGACTTGAACAAAGTCTTCTTCACCAATTCAGGCTCAGAAGCAGTAGACACTGCTTTAAAAATTGCACTTGCCTATCACCAGGCCAATGGAGACCACAATCGCACACGCCTGATTGGTCGTGAAAAAGGTTATCACGGTGTTGGATTTGGTGGAATTTCAGTCGGTGGCATCTCAAATAATCGAAAAGCATTCATCCCTCAATTACCCGGAGTGGATCACCTGCGGCATACGCTAGATTTGGAGAGGAACGCATTTAGCAGAGGCTTAACACAGTATGGGGTTGAATTCGCCGATGATTTAGAAAGACTTTGCCAACTTCACGACCCCTCAACTATTGCTGCTGTCATTGTCGAGCCAATCGCAGGATCGGTTGGAGTCATAATTCCACCGCAAGGGTACCTGAAACGATTACGCGAAATCTGTGACCGCCATGGAATCCTTTTGATATTTGATGAGGTGATCACTGGTTATGGTCGTGTTGGAAAAGCATTTGCTTCACAACGTTATGATGTGATTCCTGACATAATGGCTACTGCGAAAGGAATCACCAATGGCGCCATTCCTATGGGTGCTACTTTCGCGAAAGATTTTATCTATAATACTTTTATGCAAGGGCCTGAACACACCATTGAATTCTTTCACGGGTTTACTTTCTCTGGCCACCCTGTCGCTGCCGCAGCCGCTCTTGCAACAATGGACGTTTACGACAAAGAAAATCTATTCGAGAAAGCCATTGAGCTCGAATCCTACTGGGAAGACGCAGCTCATTCATTAAAGGGAGTAGGAAATGTTATAGATATTCGCAATTATGGATTGATTGCTGGAATTGAGCTGTCAAGCCGCAAAGGCGAGCCGGGAACTCGTGCCTATGACGTCTTCAATCAATGCTTTTTTGAGGAAGATTTATTGATAAGAACCACAGGTGACATTATCGCCTTAAGTCCACCCTTGATAATTCAAAAAAATCAAATTGATAGAATTTTTGATATTCTAACAAGAGTAATTAAGACAATAAATTAAGCAGCAGTGTTGGACTACAAACTAATCCAGCTCTCTAAAGGATAATGATGATTAAGAAAATAGAACACTTTATTGGCGGAGCACTCTTTACTGGGACTAGTGGCAGGGATTCAATGGTATTTAATCCAGCAACAGGAACCGAATCTGCAAACGTCTCTCTTGCAGATGCTAATGATGTTAACACCGCTGTAGCTGCCGCCAAAACTGCCTTTCCTGCATGGTCAGAAACGACACCATTAAATCGCGCTCGGATACTTTTTAAATTTAAGGAGCTGGTTGAAGCTAATCAGGGAAAGCTCGCCGAAATGATAACGGCCGAACATGGGAAGGTATTAAATGATGCCGCTGGTGAAGTAACTCGGGGGCTTGAGGTTGTTGAGTTTGCTTGCGGAATTCCACACTTACTAAAAGGGGAACATTCTGTCAACGTAGGGCGAGGAGTGGATTCCTGGTCAGAAATGCAACCATTAGGGGTAGTTGCAGGAATTACGCCATTTAACTTTCCAGTGATGGTTCCGATGTGGATGTTTCCTATCGCCATTGCCTGTGGAAATACGTTTATATTGAAACCTTCAGAGAAAGATCCTTCTCCGGCAATTTTTATTGCCGAATTACTTAAACAAGCCGGCTTACCTGACGGTGTATTTAATGTGGTGCATGGTGATAAAGAAGCCGTCGACGCATTATTGTCACATAATTCTGTTGAAGCAGTCAGTTTTGTAGGCTCCACACCAATAGCTCAATACATATATGCTAGAGCGAGTGAGAATGGAAAAAGAGTTCAAGCATTGGGTGGCGCTAAGAACCACATGCTCATCATGCCAGATGCGGACATGGATCAAGCTGTAGATGCGCTAATAGGCGCCGCTTATGGGTCTGCCGGCGAAAGATGCATGGCGATCTCAGTAGTAGTTTGTGTGGGGGACGAAGCCGCGGACACGCTATTGAAAAAGTTGAAACCGAGAGTCGAAAATTTAAAAGTTAAACCTGGCACAGATATTGATGCCGAAATGGGGCCTCTGGTCAGCAAGCAACATTTAGACAAAGTAAAAAGTTATATCGATCTTGGTATTGAAGAAGGCGCAACGTTAATTGTAGATGGTAGAGATTTTATACATGAAGGCCCCGAAGCTGGCTACTTCTTAGGAGGATGTTTATTTGATCAGGTTACAGAATCAATGCGGATCTACAAAGAAGAAATTTTTGGGCCAGTACTGTGCATAGTAAGAGTTGAAAATTTTAATGATGGTTGTCGACTCATTAATAATCATGAATATGGTAATGGAACTACAATTTTTACTCGAGATGGGGACAGCGCACGACAGTTTACACACAGTATTCAAGTTGGAATGGTAGGGGTAAATGTTCCAATTCCCGTTCCTATGGCATTTCATAGCTTTGGAGGCTGGAAAAGATCGCTATTTGGACCACTTCATGTTCATGGCCCTGATGGTGTGCGTTTCAACACACGGATGAAAACAATGACAGCAAGATGGCCAGCAGGAATACGCCAAGGAAGCGATTTCGCCATGCCTACAATGAAATAGCCCTAGCAGCAAATCTAATTTGAAGCCCATAATGGGCATCCGCAAAATTGTAGCAAGACCAACTATAGAGTCGTCAATGTCCAAGTACGACCCAATTCACGGCAACGTGCTCCGGGTATTCTTCCACTATGCTGTTCCAGCAGTGTTTGGATTACTTGCGATGTCATCCGCATTCATGATTGATGGCATTTTTCTTGGTAACTATGTCGGCTCGCAGGCACTGGCAGCAGTCAATATCGCTGCGCCAGTTTGGTCTGGCTTATTTTCCGTTGTCACCATGCTCTCTGTTGGAAGTTCTGTGATTGCTGGCAAATATCTGGGACAAAATAACCTTGCAGCTGCAAAATCTATCTTTACAAAAGCTCTCACATGCACGCTAATCTTTTCTTTAGCCAGCGCCATTCTTGGGATACTCTTTCTTGATCCGATCGTTCGCGCCCTTGGTGCCAATGAACAATTAGCTCCTCTAGCTTCTAGCTACCTTACTGTTATTTTTCGTTGTGCACCCGCATTTCTACTTGGTTTCTGTTTGTACTATTTCGTTCGAGTTGATAACAACCCATTATTGGCTTCTTCGGCACTATTAATTAGTGCACTGCTAAACGTAGTTCTCGATTGGTGTTTTATTGTTGTGCTGGAGTTGGGCATTCAGGGGGCCGCTTACGCAACCGGGATCGCTCATTCAATTGTATTCTTTGTTTTGGTACCTTATTTTTTAAGAGCTGACACCAAGCTCAAACCAACTAGCCTTAGAGGAAACTGGCGTGAAATTTTCAAGGCAGTTATTAATGGTTTTTCAGAATTCGTTAACGAAATTTCTGCAGGGCTTACAACTCTATTGGTTAATTGGATAATGATTTCTAGGCTGGGGGTTGAGGGTGTAGCTGCATATACAATTGTTAATTACCTGTTTTTTAGTGGAATTATGATTTATTACGGTATAGGTGAATCCATTGAACCGCTGGTGAGTAAAAATTTCGGCGCAAGACAAGCCCGCAAGATATCTGCTTACATTAGCACTGCCCTGCTTTCCACATTGATCATTGCTTTGTGTGTATGTGGTATCTTGCTGGTATCGACTGAGCTACTAATCAATATTTTTCTAAAACCGGGAGAAGAAGTTACAACAGAGATTGCCATTAGATTTGTTAGCTTTTTTTGGCCGGCTTTTGTGTTCAGTGGAATCAATATTTGCCTAACTGCCTATTTTACTGCTTGCCATAGACCACTGCAGTCAGCGTCAATCGCCCTATCCCGAAGCCTATTACTCCCCCTTCTGTTTCTCTTTACGTTGCCACAACTTTTTGGAGATATAGGTATATTCATATCAGTACCCATAGCAGAATTTTTAACTTTTTTACTCGCTGTTACTTTCTTTGTAAACAATACACCAGAAAGAATTGTGGCTAGTGATGTATTAAGTTCTCAAGCTCTGACAGATTAACTCAGCCGAAAGAAGCCGGATCTTCTCAACAATAATCCCAGAGACCAATTAGATGCGCCATTACAAAAATTTTTATATCAATGGGCAGTGGGTGGAACCCAACAAACCAGATGAATTGGAAGTCATAAATCCGTCCAATGAGTCAATCGCCGGAATTATTTCCTTGGGTTCCGCCGTAGACGTGGACAACGCTGTTACGGCAGCAAAGAGTGCTTTCCCAAAATTCTCAGTTTCGCAGCCCCAAGAAAGATTAGAACTACTCGAGAATATCCTCGCTGAATTTTTGTGTCGTTACGATGAAATCGCCAACGCTATCACTGAAGAAATGGGATCGCCTAATCTATTTGCCTCTCAAGAACAAGCTGCCTGTGGAAATGGGCACTTAGAAGCCACTATTGCAGCATTGGCGAACTTTAAATTCCTCGAGAAAAAACAAAATGCGCAGATTTACAAGGAACCCATTGGAGTATGCGCACTTATTACTCCATGGAATTGGCCCATAAATCAAATAGTTTGCAAAGTAGCGCCGGCCTTAGCTATGGGTTGTACTATGGTTCTGAAACCAAGTGAAATAGCTCCTTTTTCTGCATACTTATTTGCAGAAGTTCTACACAAAGCAGGCGTGCCGGCAGGAGTCTTCAATCTTGTAAACGGCGATGGGGCAACAGTTGGAACCGCTTTAGCAGCGCACCCTGATGTTGATATGGTTTCTTTTACTGGCTCCACAAGAGCAGGTATTGAGGTTGCCCAAACAGCAGCAATATCAGTAAAACGCGTCACACAGGAGCTAGGAGGAAAATCGCCCAACATTATTCTTGATGATGCTGATTTAGAAACGGCAATAAGCACAGGTGTCCGATCTTGTTTTTCAAATAGTGGTCAATCATGCGATGCGCCTACTCGTCTTCTAATTCCAGAATCCTTACATGACAAAGCGAGAGAGATAGCTATAGCTGCGGCCAAAAAATTAGTAGTTGGGGATCCTAGTCAGCCAACTACGGATCTAGGGCCGGTAGTGAGTCAACAACAATTTGAAAAAATTCAAAGACTCATTCAAATTGGGATAACAGAAGGCTGCGAACTCGCGTGCGGTGGCCTTGGACTTCCAGAGGGATTGAAACAAGGTTATTTCGTCCGGCCTACAATATTTTGCAATGTAAAAAATGAAGCCAGAATTGCCAGAGAAGAAATATTCGGGCCTGTTCTGGTGATAATCCCTTATCAAGATGAGCAAGACGCTATCCGAATTGCTAACGACACACCTTATGGTTTGTGCGCATATGTTTCTGGCAGCCCAAACCGGGCCAGATTGATTGCTTCTCACGTACGTGCAGGGTCGGTTTATCTAAATGGCGGGGAAGGCAACTTTGATCTCCCCTTCGGCGGCTTCAAACAATCAGGCAACGGTAGGGAATTTGCAGAATATGGATTTGAAGACTATCTAGAATTAAAAACCATTATCGGAGCAGTAGGACAAATCAAATAAGGAATAAAGATTAGAATAAAAGCGGCTATTTGTTATCGGTAATAATAAATAAAGCACCTACCAAGACTAGTCCCAACGGCCAAAAAGGCACGAAAGGAAAATAAGGCACTATAGATTCAATAGATTCAATTATCGCCACTCCATCATAGGCAGCATACACCCATTCACTCCAGCCACGGCCAAAAATTGATGCGTAAATTCCTGCCAAAACAGCTATTACTCCAACAAAATTTAGCGTAATTCTCATCAATTTACTCATGACAATATTCCATTGCTAAATGGTTTTTAGTTTTTCATTTTGTTTTAACTGGTTTTCTGCCTGCTGTTTGCTCCAGGCTGCCGCTCTTAATCCCCATGCCAGAAGTCCGGTCCAATAATACAAAAAATCAACGCTATTGGGCGAGCTGTAATAGTACACAGCAAACCAATATGAGCTCCATGCATAAGCCCAGACGTAATAGATCCCAAACTTATGAAGATAACGCCATTGCTTTCCTGTTAAATGCTTACGACCAAATTTAAAAGACGTAATAGTCATCAGTAGAAGAACTGTATAGCCAGCCACTCCTTCTATTGCATCGCTTAATACATAAACCTGACCAACGTAATAGTCGGTATGGATTCCTACCAGCCAAAGTATAAAAAATCCTTGCCAAGCCATGGCCGAGGCAAAACACAAGCCGAAATATTTCCTATTTCGAAGTAACCAGCGACTAAAATCATTAGGTATTAAAATATATAAAGATGAAGCGGCAAAAGTAAGATATAGCAAAGGTACCGCAAAGCGCACAGACAATTGAATAAGAGTAGATACGCCTGCAGCAGTAGCATAGTTAGTCCCAAACATTTGCACTATTACAACCAGCGACACAGGCATTGTTACCAATAGAAATAGTTTCCAGCCGTTTAGAATTGGTGCTTGCAATAACCTCAATTTACTCGTTGCCATCTAATTTAGGTCCGTTCTCCAGGCTTTGCCCTTTAGGTTAGTTATAACAATTACAGACTATCTTTTATCTTGTAGTACATCATTCCTAGCGCCACCATCTGTCGAGCAAAGGTATGCTGACCTGGCAGTTTCAGCGTTTCCATCTTCGCAAACATATCAAAACGCTCAAAAGTTCCCGCTACTACATCAGCCATTATCTGCCCTGCCAAATGGGTCACATTTACACCGTGGCCAGAATATCCTTGTGAATAAAATATATTTTCTGAAAGCCTGCCCATTTGTGGAACTCTATTAATAGGGACACCGATCGTTCCACCCCATGCAAACTCTAAGTTAGTATCTTTAAGTTGAGGATAAGTTTTTAGAAGTCGCGGTCTGAGCCGCCTCTTTATCTCATTAGGGTCATCTCCAAAATAATTACACCTGCCCCCAAAAAGTAATCGCTTGTCTGCACTTAATCGGTAATATTCTAATATATAATTTGGGTCACACACAGCCCAATCATTTGGATTAACTGACAGTTCTAGCTCTTTGGAAAGAGGCTCTGTCGCCGTTATAAAACTATTAACCGGAAACATGATGCCGCGAAGTTTGGCATCTAAAAAATGGTAGGCGTTTCCCGCTAGCACTACAAAGTCAGCCGTTATCGAACCTTTTGAAGTGAGAACTCTGGGCTTGAGACCCTTCTCAATATCAATAACAGGTGACTGCTCGAATATATGCGCCCCTAATAAAGCAGCCGCTTGAGCCTCTCCTAGGCAAAGATTGAGCGGATGTAGATGCCCGTTACCCTGATTCTGGAGTGCTCCAATATAAGCTTTTGTTCCTAATGACTCTTCCGTCTCTTGTTTCGACAGCAACTTGAACTCATGAGGAAAATCGAGTCTCTCCAACTGATCTCTCCACGCTTGCAAGTCAGCGACATGCCGAGGTTTTATAGCGACATCCACATAACCAGATTTCAAATCGCAGTCTATGTTATAAGTTTTTACTCTCTCGCGGATGATATCGTGACCTGCCCAACTCATTTCCCAGAGAATTTTTTCCCCCTCTCTGCCGATTGACTTCGCCAATTTCGCTTCGCCAGATATACCGCCAATCATTTGTCCGCCATTACGCCCTGATGCCCCCCAGCCGATCTTGTTGGCTTCTACGACTGCAACTTTATATCCACGCTCAGCCAGAAAAAGCGCTGTAGAGATACCAGTAAATCCAGCACCTATGATACAAACGTCAGCAGTTCGCTCACCTTTAAGTGAAGAGTATTCGGTTGACCGATTCGCAGTTGCAGCGTAGTAGGAACCAGTGTGTGGTTGCGGAGTTTGTATCATTGAGAGATTTTTCTCTTCTTTAAATTTTCTTGATGAACATTGCTTACTGCAACGCGATTTCTTTTAATCCTACCAACTATTGATGGCAGCGAAATCAACTATTTACCATACGACTGAATTGATTCTCAACACATCTTATCCTATCGGCAACGAGAATCCTGTTGATAATTAGTTACTAAGCCAGGGAAACTACCAGAAACCCGTAAACGGAAGCTCGGTGGTCTTTTATGATCGAGCCAGGGCATCTTGACGAAACCGAGCAGGAGTGCATCCTGTCATCTTCTTGAAGGCTGAATAAAAGGCCGAGTTAGAATTAAAACCAACGGCGAATGACACATCTAGAATTGCATTTGATTGCAGCTCTGGCTGGCTAAGTAAGACTTTCGCTTCACCGATACGGTAGCTATTTAAGAAATCAAAAAAACTTATACCAAACCCAGCGTTAACAGCCTGAGACAAGTGATTGACTGAACAATTCACCATTCTTGCTAATTTAGGCAGGGTCAATCCAGCCTGTTAAAAACACTTTCTCTTGCTCCATTAATCTTGTGAGTTTTTCTGAGTACTTTAGTAGTTGCTTTGGATGCAATCCCGATTTGGCGTACTTCGGCAGAGCAGCGCTATGCGCTTCGTTCAAATTAGAATGAACTGTATGGGTTGGATCGTAATAGTCGGAGATTTTTACCGCACCATCACCCTCCAGGGTCATAAATTCTGCACCGAACCAATCC
>CAXYEH010000044.1:0-33921 GCA_964275945.1 uncultured Pseudomonadales bacterium | reverse complement strand
AAGGACTAAACACTAAAACCATTGATGAGCACCATAAAGAACCTGGACCAAAAACACCGAAAATCGTATCCCATGCCCCCATGAATCCTTGAACCTGAAAATGGCTTAGCAATCTACTTGCGACCCTTCTGCGCAGCAATTCGCAAACGCAGTGCATTCAGCTTAATAAACCCTGTCGCATCAGTTTGGTCATAGGCTCCAGTGTCGTCTTCGAAAGTGGCGACATCTTCGTCAAACAGAGAATCATTAGACTCTCGACCAACCACAATAACATTGCCTTTATAGAGCTTAAGTCGCACTTTACCATTAACGTATTGCTGCGAATTATCGACCAATGATTGAATCGCCTCACGTTCAGGAGACCACCAATAACCGTTATAAACCAAGGATGCATAACGAGGCATAAGGTCATCTTTAAGATGGGCTAATTCTCGATCTAAGGTCACAGATTCTATGGCGCGATGGGCTCTCAACATGACCGTGCCTCCGGGGGTTTCATAACAACCGCGAGACTTCATTCCTACATATCGGTTCTCGACAATGTCAGCGCGACCAATGCCATTAGCGCCTGCTACTTTATTAAGGTGCTTGAGCACAGTCGCCGGCGACATTGCATGTCCATCGATGCCGACGATATCGCCCTTTTCATAATCCAGCTCAAGGTATGTGGCGATATCAGGAGCTGCTTCTGGAGAGACCGTCCACAACCACATCGACTCTTCTGGCTCATCAGCGGGATTTTCCAGCACGTCACCCTCATAAGAAATGTGTAAAAGATTAGCGTCCATTGAATAAGGCGATTTGCTACCGAGCCTCTTCTCGACCGGGATTCCATGGTTATCACAATAAGCAAGTAATCGATCACGGGAATTTAAGTCCCATTCTCTCCATGGAGCTATGACCTGGATCGAAGGGCTAAGTGCATAGGCTCCTAATTCAAATCGGACTTGATCATTACCTTTCCCGGTAGCACCATGGGCTATTGCATCGGCTCCAGTTTCTGAAGCGATTTCCACCAGCCGCTTAGCTATTAAGGGGCGAGCTATGGAAGTACCAAGTAAATATTCCCCCTTCGTACAAAGCATTCGCTCTGAACATAGGGTTAACATAATCGCGAACGAACTCTTCGCAAAGATCTTCAATGAAGATTTCTTTTATCCCCATAGCTTTCGCTTTACTGCGCGCTGGCTCAACCTCTTCGCCTTGGCCGATATCAGCAGTAAACGTCACTACCTCACAGTCGTAGGTTTGCTGTAGCCATTTCGCAATGACAGAAGTGTCAAGCCCGCCAGAATACGCGAGCACAACTTTGTTTATCTCTTTAAATCTTCCAGACATAGGTTAACTCCAAACTCCGAATAAGAGACCGGTCGCCACAGATTCATTAAAAATCAATCAGTTACAAGGTTGACTCTGGCAAAAAAGGAGACGTATTTTAGCATCACAGCTAGGGAAGTCGATAATACGCTAATGAAATAAGGGACCTGTGACGATTAGCCGAAGAAAAGGATGATGCTCACTTTTAAAACCTTCATAGATTATCAATCTGAATTCGCTTCTTTTAATCACTTCCGTAAAGCCGCTTCTATCGTTGCCCTTACTACTGCTCCTACTCAACTCCAATAAAAAGGGAAAATAGGATTTCCGAGATAAGTTAAATCGGAATTTCAGCTCACTACTTTATTCAGCTACAATAGAATAAATTCGACTTACAGCATTTCACTCATGAGCTCTGATTCTATAAGCATCACTCGCCCAGATGATTGGCATATTCATCTGCGCGATGCGACTGCCTTACAAACTACGGTACCCCCATGCCGCGAGAGTATTTGGCCGCGCCATTGTTATGCCAAACTTAAACCCTCCTGTTACTTCCGCTGCAGAAGCACTTAGATATCGTGAGCGAATACTCCTCGCCGTCCCAGAGGGATGCGCCTTCAAGCCTCTTATGACGCTCTACCTGACGGACACTCTGTTAGTTAAAGAAATTACTAAAATTGAAAACGAAGATAGCATCTTGGCTGTGAAGTACTACCCTGCCGGAGCTACAACTAATTCTGACAACGGTGTTACAAACATAGAAAACGTTTATCCAATCATCGAAAAAATGGAAGAATTGGGCATACCTCTTTTAATCCACGGGGAAGTTACTGACACAAAAGTTGATATCTTCGATCGAGAACGGGTCTTTATAGACTCCATTCTCGAACCGTTATTGGGTAAATATCCTGCGCTTAAGATCGTATTGGAACATATTACAACTCAAGACGCCGTCGAATTTATAAAAAGCCAATCAGACAATGTCGCTGCAACTATCACAATTCATCATTTACTATACAACAGAAATGACTTTTTAGCTCGGAGGGGTCAGGCCACATTTTTATTGTTTGCCTATTTTAAAACGAAAAATTCATCAACAAGCTCTAATTGGCGCAGCCCTTAGTGGCAGTCCGAAGTTTTTCCTAGGAACTGATTCAGCGCCTCACAGCAAATCAACCAAGGAAATCGATTGTGGTTGTGCAGGCATTTACTCGGCGCCAGCTGCCATAGAGCTCTATACTGAATTTTTTGACAACCATGGTGCCCTTGATAAATTGGAAGGATTTGCTAGTTTTTATGGTGCTGATTTCTATCAACTGCCACGTAATGAAGACAAGGTATCCTTGATCAAATCAACCTGGACCATGCCTGAGGATTTTATGCTAGATGATAGCGTTGTCGTACCCATTCGAGCGGGACAAACTATCGCGTGGCAGATTAATAAGGATTAACAAACATAATGGACCTGATCGATTCAGAATCTTTGCCAAATTCTTTGTTGGCTGACCGCTTTCGGACTTACCTACCTGTCGTGGTTGATATAGAAACTGGAGGTTTCAATGCCAAAACTGATGCAATATTAGAAATAGCTGCCTATATCCTTGCCATGGACAATAAAGGCATTCTTGGAATTGAGCAATCCTACTTCCATCGCGTAATTCCTTTCGAAGGCGCCAATATAGAAGCAGCCGCATTGAAATTCACTGGTATTGACCCATTTCATCCTTTACGGGTTGCCCGATCTGAAAAAGAAGTCTTTCAAACCATGTTCAAAATAATACGGGATGCAATGAAAGCCAGTAATTGCAAACGTGCCATTCTAGTAGGGCATAACGCTCATTTCGATCATGGCTTTATTAACGCGGCTAGCGAACGGTCCAATCTCAAACGAAACCCTTTCCATCCCTTCTCGTCATTCGATACGGCCAGCCTTAGCGGGTTAGCCTATGGTCAAACCGTACTTTCAAGGGCATGCGCAGCAGCCGGTATCGAATTCGACGACAAAGAAGCTCACTCTGCTCGCTATGATGCCGAGAAAACTGCAGAATTATTTTGTGGAATCGTAAACAAATGGAAAGAATTGGGTGGCTGGCCACTCAGCTCTTAATTTCAGGAAGGTTTAGCAAAAATCTATAAAAGAGATAGATGGCGCTTTTCTTGACGATTGCTGACTATTCTTTAAATTATTTTTCCTCATCCTCACCAGAGCTTTCTGGGGCTACAGAATCAACCATGGTCTGAAGCTCACCTTTTTCATGCAATTCAGTAATAATGTCGCAACCACCAACCAATTCTCCAGCGATAAAAAGCTGCGGGAAGGTTGGCCAATTCGAGACACCTGGAAGACTTGCACGTATATCAGGGTTACCTAACACATCCACGTAAGCAAAGCGTTGACCACAAGACATTAAAAGCTGCGTCACTTGAGCAGAGAATCCGCACTGAGGCTGCTCGGGATTACCCTTCATATAGAGCAATATTGTATTACTATCGATTTGCTCTTTAATAGTTTCTTCAATGCTCATAACACGCCCTCAGCGAATTTCAGTTCAATAATTACACGAGCAAGTTTAAATGAAGACAAGGTATTTGTCAGTACCAACTAGTACTGATAATGTGGAAATTCTATTCTGGCGGATTCCATCCGCCTCCTCCAGGACTCATGACAGTGAGTCGATCGCCCGGCTCGACTGCTAATGAACATTTGCCCGGCAGATCTTTCCCGTTTAACAAATTTCGTCCTTTCTTTCCGTTACTCGCACCGTGTAAACCCCAGGGGCTGAAATGACGACGCTCACTTAAGATGCTGAGTTGAGCTGAGTCTAAGAATTCATATTCGCGCACGATCCCGTCACCACCTTTATTCACACCGGCGCCACCTGAGCCAGTCCTAACCTCATAGCGACGGACTCTTAATGGGTAATGCATCTCAAGACTTTCGACAGGTGTATTTAAGGTATTAGTCATGTGGGTATGCACGGCGTCCAACCCAGGGTAGTTCGGTCCAGCCCCCATTCCGCCTGCAACAGTTTCATAGTAATCCCAGCGGCTGTTATTTACGTCATCAATGTAACCCATGGCTACATTATTCATCGTACCCTGACTTGCCGCGGCTATATTATTTGGCATTGCTTTCGCCAAAGCACCAAATACCAAATCCACTAAGCGAGTCGAAGTCTCCACATTGCCGGCAGCGACTGCGGCGGGTCGTGCAGCATTTACAATTGACCCTGGCTTGGTGCTAATTTTTATCCGCCTAAAAAGGCCTTCACAAGCTGGCGATTCTGCTGGCATCAGACAGCGAAAACAGAAATAACTGGCAGCAGCTACTACCGACTCTGGACAATTTAAGTTTCCTGCGACCATTGCAGAAGAGTCTCCGAAGTCCAGCTCAACACCTTCTTTATTGATTGTCAGATCGATCGCTAATACTATTTTAGTGGTACCATATCCATCATCATCTAAGTAATCTTTGAAGCAAAAGCTTCCTGACTGCAATTTTGCAATAGTATGGGCGGCAATGCTGTCGGCGTAGTCATTAAGTTGAACCATACCTTTTAAGTAAGACTCAACACCCAAGCTTGTCACTAATGCTTCTAAGCGCTGAACACCAACTTGGTTGGCACCTGCTTGCGCTGCAAAATCTCCGGTCAACTCTCCGTTCATTACACCTGGTAGATGTGCCACTTTCTTTTGCAGTTTTCCTTGTTTAAGCAGCCAAGTAGGTGAAATTACTATCCCCTCTTCCTCTAGACTCATGGATATCGGCATAGAGCCAGGTGTCTCACATCCGATATTAGCGTGATGAGCTCGATTAGCCACGAAGCCAACCAACCCAGCCTCAGCAACGAACACTGGCGCTATTAATGTCACATCCGGTAAATGCGTTCCGCCAAGAAAAGGATCGTTTAAAACCAACATATCTCCCTGTTGCCAACGTCGTTTTTTTACAACTGAACCCATCGCAAAAGCCATGCTCCCTAAGTGCACAGGCATATGATCTGCTTGCGCAAATAATTCACCATTGCTGCCGAATAAGGCACAGGAAAAATCAAGACGATCCTTAATATTAGGGGAGAAGGCGGCACGCCTTAGGACCAAGCCCATTTCATCGCAAATAGCCGCGACACGACTGGAAAATAGATTTAGCTCAATAGAATTCATAATCGTCATAGTGGATATCAGACTAACGAAAGGTGCTACCAATGGCAATGTACGGGATGCATTGATCGAAGCTGGCGAACTAGTTAATATTAACCGAGTCTCAAGGTAGTGCGAGCTATCCTTTTTATTTTCGACCTAATTTTCAAATCTAAGATCCCCAAATCAAAACTATGAGTGTTCCACACTTTTTAACGTTACTGGACCTGCCTTCCTCGGATGTATTGGAAATCGTTTCTCGGGCTATCGAACTCAAAACCAATCCAGCGGCCGTGAATAATCAATCACGTAAAACTCTGGGGCTTATCTTCGAGAAATCTTCCACCCGTACCCGGGTTGCGTTTGAAGTGGCGATGACACAGATGAATGGTGCTTCCCTGTTCCTAACATCGGGCAATTCACAACTTGGCCGCGGCGAGCCTATCGAAGATGCCTCACGCGTCTTATCTCGCATGGTCGATTGCGTGGCTATACGTACCTTTGCTCATAATGACATAGAACGTTTTGCAGCGTGTTCGCGTGTGCCTGTTATCAATGCACTAAGCAATGATTACCATCCCTGTCAGCTCTTGGCTGATATGCAAACTTTTATCGAACATCGAGGCAGCATTAGTGGTAAACGCGTAGCTTGGGTAGGAGATGGTAACAACATGTGTCAGTCATATATCAATGCGGCGTCTGTGTTTGATTTCGAACTTAATATAGCCAGCCCGGCTGAGTTTGCTCCTGATTCCGACTTGCTCGCAGCTAATCGCGATCGAGTTTCTCTATTTACGAGCCCGCGTCAAGCAGTGTCTGACGTGGATCTTGTGGTTACAGATGTCTGGGCATCCATGGGGCAGGAATCTGAAAAAGCTAAGCGTCTCATCGCCTTCGCTGATTTCGAAGTGAGCCGTGAATTGATGTCACTAGCGAAAGCGGATGCTCTTTTTATGCATTGCCTGCCAGCTCATAGAGGTGAAGAAGTAACTGCAGAATTATTGGATCGAGATGCTTCTGTTGTCTGGGACGAGGCCGAAAACCGCATGCACTCGCAAAAAGCCTTACTTGAGTACTTACTTAACTAAGACCCAGTAAACCGCTGGAAATCTATTCAGTTTTTGTTACTTTTTTGTCACTATGGCCCATTTATGTGAGAGATGTTTTACTGTATTTCGAACCACAATATATAGTGTTCGGAAAGTGACGGTTTTTTGACTCTTTCGACGCTTAATTTTTGATCATATCTTGATGAAATTTTGAGCAGAAACTCCCTTTGTTCATAATATTGGACCAAAATCGATTTTTCCTGAAACAACAACAGACTATTCACATTTTACCCACAGAAAACCCACCGAAAAATCACTTGCAATAGCCCTATAACCGCATTATCTTGTGCTAGCGGATAATTGCTTGTCTATATGTTGTACTCTCTGGGCGAAAACCAAGTATTTCTCTTAGTGTCTAAATTAAGAAATAACTAAGTAAAGTGCACAGTTATGAGGGTTATTGCGGTTAACAAATAAATAATAATAAGAAAAACACTTGATCGAAGTCACAATTTTTAGGTTATTTTCGTAATTGTTTAAGGGTATTCCGGCTAGACCTAAAAAAACAATTAAAGTCCAGCCGCAAAAACACAATATATAGTGTATGGCTTTAACGTTACTTGGCAACTTACTGTGGAATCCGATGAAATTGGTTTCACTGAAGGTAACGGCCTTAGGGGGGTTGCCTCTCTGTGAAAATCTGATGCAACGTAGCCCTTCTCTCGCTAACAGTGAGAAAGCCCCGTTTCAATCACTCACGGAGGCCTCAACAGTGATTTGGCAGTAAGCACCGACAAAATATATGAAGCAATTAACAAGAACACGAAAGCAGTAATCAAATTCGGAGCAATCAATGCAGACTGATGTACAACCAACAGGTGACTCTCTTCTCGCTAATACAACAAGTAGTGATGAATCCATTTCTGTAGCGTCTACCGCACCGGGACAATTGCGAGTAATAAAGCGAAACGGTGCTGTAGTCACGTATGACGAATCCAAGATTTCTGTGGCCATTACCAAGGCTTATCTAGCAGTGGAAGGTGGTAATGCTGCAGCCTCTTCAAGAATACATGAATCTGTCGCTCAATTAGCCAGTGAGATAACGAAGATCTTCATTCGGCGTATGCCATCTGGAGGAACAATTCATATAGAGGATATCCAAGATCAGGTCGAGTTAGCACTGATGCGCACCGGCGAGCACAAGATAGCTCGTAGTTATGTTATATATCGAGCCGACCACGCACGCCTCAGAGAGCAGAAGCAGGAAGAAAAACATCATGAGCACCCAGAAATTACAGTTACTTTTGAAGATGGTCATCAAGGGCCATTAGATACAGAGCGACTACTCACGATCATCAAAGAAGCATGTGAAGGCCTATCCGATGTTTCAGCCGATGCGATATATAACGAAACCCTAAAAAATCTGTACCCAGGTGTAAAAGTAGATGACGTGCGCACATCTCTGGTGATGACTGCTCGTACCTTGGTTGAACAAGATCCAAACTATTCCTATGTCACTGCTCGACTATTGATGGACAGCTTGCGCTCCGAAGCTCTTAACTTTTTAGAAATTACAAATGCCGCAACCCAATCAGAAATGCATTATCGCTATGCCGCTACATTGAAACCTTATATTGAAAAGGGAGTAGAACTCGATTTACTGTCCCCTCATCTTTTAGAATTCGACTTAAGCGTTTTAGGAGAAGCTTTAAAGGCTGAGCGGGATATGCAGTTCACTTATCTTGGGCTTCAAACTCTCTACGATCGCTACTTCATCCACAGCGAAGGTGTTCGCTTTGAGCTTCCTCAAGTATTTTTCATGCGGGTAGCCATGGGATTAGCTTCTAATGAAGAGAACCGAGAAGAACGGGCGGTGGAATTTTATAACTTGATCTCCAGTTTCGATTACATGGTATCCACACCACAATTGTTCAATTCAGGCACATTGAGACCGCAGTTGTCGTCTTGTTTCCTCACCACTGTGCCTGATGATCTTCACGGGATTTATTCTGCTATTCGCGACAACGCTATGCTTTCGAAATGGGCTGGCGGCCTAGGTAATGATTGGACGCCGGTGCGGGCACTTGGTGCGCATATCAAGGGTACCAACGGAAAATCCCAGGGTGTCGTACCTTTCCTCAAAGTTGTTAACGACACCGCAGTGGCTGTAAATCAAGGCGGCAAACGCAAAGGCGCAGTGTGTTCTTATTTAGAAACCTGGCATCTCGACATCGAAGAGTTTCTTGAGTTGCGCAAGAACACTGGGGATGATCGACGCCGTGCTCACGACATGAATACCGCCAACTGGATACCAGACTTATTCATGAAACGGGTCTTTAACGAGCAGGATTGGACCTTGTTCTCTCCGAATAATGTGCCAGACCTACATGACAAACATGGCAAGGAATTCGAAGAGGCCTACGCAGAGTACGAGCGACTCGCGATGACTGGTGAGATTGAGGTCTATAAAACTATTAAAGCTGCTGATCTTTGGCGCAAGATGATTTCCATGTTGTTCGAAACAGGGCATCCATGGATCACTTTTAAAGACACTTGCAATATACGCTCACCACAACAGCATGTGGGCACAATTCACTCGAGCAATCTGTGTACTGAAATTACCTTGAATACCAGTCAGGACGAAATCGCAGTCTGCAATCTAGGCTCAGTTAATTTACTTAATCACACTAATGAAGATGGATTAGATCAAACTAAGTTAAAATCCACGATAACTACTGCTATCCGTATGTTAGACAATGTTATCGATATCAATTACTACTCTGTGCCCCAGGCAGAAAACTCTAATTTGAAGCATCGACCGGTAGGTATGGGTGTCATGGGCTTTCAAGATGCACTTTACGCGCAGCGCATTCCCTATGCCTCGGAACAAGCGGTAGAGTTCGCCGATGTCTCTATGGAAATGATCAGCTACTACGCGATCAATGCTTCTACAGAATTAGCTGAGGAGCGGGGTCGCTATGAATCGTATGATGGCTCTTTGTGGGATCAGGGCATACTGCCAATCGATTCCCTGAAGCAGCTTGGAGAAATTCGTGGGGCTGATTACTTCGAAGTCAACATGGAGCAGCGCCTAGACTGGGGTGGTTTAAGAGATCGAATCAAACAAACTGGCATGCGTAATTCTAACGTGTTGGCTATCGCGCCAACCGCGACTATTGCCAACATTAGTGGTGTATCACAGTCTATTGAGCCCACTTATCAGAACCTGTACGTAAAGTCGAACCTCTCAGGGGAGTTTACAGTTGTAAATCCCTTTCTTGTCCATGATCTGAAGAAGCTCGACCTTTGGGATAGCGTCATGGTTAATGATCTTAAATACTATGAAGGTAGCGTGCAGAAAATCGATAGAGTGCCAGAAGATATTAAACTAACTTACGCCACCGCGTTTGAAGTAGAACCCCGTTGGCTAGTTGATGCAGCAAGCCGCCGCCAGAAGTGGATTGACCAAGCCCAAAGCCTCAACTTATACGTGGCCGGTGCTAGTGGTAAGAAATTAGATATTACTTATCGTATGGCTTGGCTACGTGGCTTAAAAACCACTTACTACTTACGAGCTCTAGCCGCCACTTCCACAGAAAAGTCGACTATTTCTGATACAAGCCTAAACAAAGTATCTACAGAGCCTGCAGGCCCAGCCTCAGTGCCTGCCGCCTGTTCCTTAGACGACCCAGATTGTGAGGCGTGTCAGTAGCAGAGAATAAGAAAATAGATACAAACAAAGAGTGTTAATAATAGTGAACTGTATATATCCAAAACTATAAACAGAAGTCAATAAACCAAAGCGTAAAACAGAGAACCGAGGTGTAACAATGTTGTCATGGGATGAATTTAATCAGGAAGAAACACTAACTCCTGTCACCGAACCCAAAATAGAGCAACCACCAGGAATTAGTAAAGTTGTACAAGACGCATTAAAACCCGCCATCGGGGGCAGAGTGGGGTCAGTACCGATAGCAGCAGATACCGAGACTAAAAAGGAGGTCAGCGGCGGTGCTGGCAATTCTAGTGCTTTACAGAAAGCCATAAGCGATCTGCAGTCTTTAAATATTACTGAAGGAGTAGAAGAACTAGAAGGTTCGGCAAATCGCGTTAAGGTTGATGATAAACGCATGATTAACTGCCGTGCTGATCTGAATCAACTAGTGCCTTTTAAATATGATTGGGCCTGGCAGAAGTATCTAGACGGTTGCGCGAATCATTGGATGCCCCAGGAAGTTAACATGAACGCAGATATCGCGTTATGGAAAAATCCTAATGGCCTGACTGAAGACGAACGCCTTATTGTTAAACGCAATCTCGGTTTTTTTGCAACAGCAGATTCCCTGGTGGCCAATAATCTAGTTTTGGCAATTTATCGTTTGGTAACAAACCCAGAATGCCGCCAGTACATTCTGCGACAAGCCTTTGAAGAAGCAATTCATACCCATGCCTATCAATACTGCATTGAATCCTTGGCCATGGATGAGGGTGAAATATTCAACATGTACCATGAGATACCCTCTGTAGCTAAGAAAGCGTCATGGGGACTAAAATATACAAAGTCATTAAGCGATCCAACATTTAATACCGGCACTGTCGAAACAGACCAAGAGTTATTGAAGAACCTTATTGCTTTTTATTGTTGCTTAGAAGGTATCTTCTTCTATTGCGGTTTTACCCAGATACTCTCTATGGGCAGGCGCAATAAGATGACAGGCACTTCAGAACAATTTCAGTACATCTTGCGCGATGAGTCTATGCATTTAAATTTTGGTATCGACATGATCAACCAAATTAAGTTGGAAAACCCCCAACTATGGACTGACAGCATGAAAGAACAGGCAACACAGATGATTCTGCAAGCGACCCAGCTGGAGATCGAATACGCGCGAGATACGATGCCTCGTGGTGTACTCGGCATGAATGCAGCCATGATGGAAGAGTACTTGCAGTTTATCGCCAATCGACGCCTCGTTCAGATCGGATTGCCAGAGCAATTCGACAGTGTGTCAAACCCCTTCCCTTGGATGTCTGAAATCATGGATTTGCGTAAAGAGAAGAACTTCTTCGAAACACGTGTCATCGAATATCAAACAGGCGGTGCTCTGACTTGGGATTAAACCGATAGCTAGAATTCGACCGGGAAAACAAGTAGTAGAAGCGAGGAATAGCGGATGAGTGAAGAAAATCAGTTCGATAAAAAATTCGATAACGATCCCGAGCGAACGTTAATCACTCTCGAGCAATTGAGCCAGACCATTGAAGTGATGACTAGCGTTGTAAATAGACTGCGAAAACATTTGAGTGAACAGCTGAAAGCGCAAATAGAAACACAACGTCAAGAGAGATTAAAACAAGAAAAAACAGCGCTTGAAACTGAACAGAACCAAGGGTCCGGTTCGATAGGAAATAAGCGGAACGTAAGCTCCGACCAACAACAAAAAGATAAGGGCGGTTTTGTTATTGAAATCCGACAGCAGGAGAATGATCCAGTACGCAAGAATACGAAAGTTTTGCACTAGTACTCCTATTCGCAAGACTAGTACTTATCTTAGTATGTCGTTGTCATTTCAGTGGCAACGGCATTTTTTTATTCCTAAAATTATCGCTTTAATAGTGGATGGCTTTGTAACTGGCAATCATGACTGAAGAAGTAGGAGCATTAATCCTTGCCGCTGGTTTCAGCAAACGGTTTGGCGGTATAAAACTTGACGCCAAACTAAATAATGGTGCAACAGTGTTCAGTCAAACCTTAAGTCGTATCAGCGCAGCCATTCCCAATTACAAGGTAGTCACGCGTCCAGGCTTAATCGATGTGCTAAGCCCAACCGAGCCTAACCTCAATGCATTTGAGTTTTCTGAACAAGGCATTGGCGCCAGTCTTGCTTTCGGAATCAGTCTAGTAAACAACTGGCATGCTTGTCTTGTATGCCTGGCGGATAT
The DNA here is from genome assembly GCA_964275945.1 of uncultured Pseudomonadales bacterium. Classification (GTDB taxonomy): domain Bacteria; phylum Pseudomonadota; class Gammaproteobacteria; order Pseudomonadales; family Pseudohongiellaceae; genus UBA9145. Next base: position 21,469 of record CAXYEH010000044.1, on the reverse strand, counting down.
GCCTTTCATCGAAATTGAGACTTACCGTGCTTTGGCATCGCAACTTAATCAAAACAATATCGTCATTCCCTTCCACCAAAAGCAAGCAGGAAATCCGGTAGGTTTTGGCCGCTATTTCTATTCAGATCTACGAAGCCTCAGTGGTGACACTGGCGGCAGACCAGTAGTTAAAAACAATCAGAATACCGTAATTACTTTCGATGTCGAAGATGCTGCGGTTCTCTATGATATCGATACCCCAACCGACTTGGACAGGTACCAATCTCTACTCGAATAAAATGGAATATCACTTATTGCAGTCACGCCAAATTTAGATCTACAATCTAGAGAGAGCTATAGAAAAGCCAATGTCAGTAAAAAAACTAAAACATGAAACAGAATTACTCAAAGAAGCGATCCGCGTGGGTTCCCGTTATTTTGAGGCCCGCGGTGCCGGCAAATTTGAGGTAGCTGATCATATTGATACCAAAGTTCGTGCAATCTACCTCTTATTAGTAAAAGATCAAGTTATTCAACCTTTAGCCAATAAAGATGAGAATGTACAAAAAATGCGGCATAAATTGGCTATTTGGATATCTAAAAACCTTCCAGCGGATCATCATCTTCTGAGCTAATCGAGTTCGATATTAAATTGGAAAAAATAATATTTGCCTTATTGGTAACTCTAGTAACTTCTGAGCTCTACGCGGACGCGGTTACAGCCCAATCTGCAATGGAAGACCCGACTAATCCGCTTATATTGTTGAGCACTTCAACCGGAGATATTTATATCGAACTTCTCTCGCGTGAAGCGCCAAACAATGTAGAAAATTTCTTAGCACTCGCGCATGGTGAAATCGAATTTATCAATCCTAATTCTAATACTAGCTTTCAACCACGATATTTTGATGGCATGCAGTTTCACCGAGTCGTTCCTGGTTTTGTTGTCCAAGCTGGGTCCCCCTATCACAATCCTCTTGGAAGGCCATCAAACTTGCTCAGTGACGAGATTAATGCCAATTCCCTGGGATTAGATCAACAACAGGTTCTCGATGCTGATGGCAATTTCAATTCTCTTCTTAATATAAAAAATGAGAAAGAGTTTCATGAGGTTTTATTAAAGCCCCTGTATACCAGCCTCGATATAGAGTCAGAGACGGAAATGCTTGATCGTCAGTTTGAGATATTCAACACACTAAATAGCTTAACTATTAAAAAAGCCTATGAGAATCAGGGTTATCGTTATACTAACGAGATGCCGACTAGAGAGATTACCCGAGGTATAGTTGCTCTGGCGAATGCCGGCCCCAATCAAAACGGCCCAGAATTTTTTATTGCATTGAGATATTCACCCTGGCTGTCAGGGCGAAATACAGTTATCGGCAAAGTAATTGAAGGCATGGAAACCGCTGATGCTATTGGTAACACCGAAATCGACCCGATCAACCCATCTCGCTTTGCCACACTTATTTATTCTCTTCGCCGCATCAACTAAATTAGAATTGTTGTTAAAATACATTCAGCTTAAATCAGTACTTTTAATAATTGAACGAACCACACCCAAAAAATCAAAACCAAATTCAGTAGCTGATCATGCATGCTATTACTAGTCTTAGACAATTTTGTAACAAAAATATGCGATACATTTATACGATTCAGGCGCATTAAAATTACTCAAGCTGAACTGCCTAGCAATGTATTTGATTGACCACTTGATTAACATCAAACTAAGCGGATTCTCGCTCTATTTCTAATTTAGCTTTCTACTAGGCTCTATAAAGAGCCATCAAGCGTTAACTCTTCCTCAAAAATTTCTTTGCGATAAGGCGGCATAGAATTGAGTATGGTTTTTCCATAGCGGCGATTGATAATCCGCTCATCAAATAGCGTAATCCGACCACTATCTGTTTCACTTCGTAAAAGACGGCCGCTCGCCTGCACCAAACGAAAAGCTGCCTCTGGTACAGCCAGGGTCATAAACGCATTCTGCCCTTGCAGTTCAATCCATGCGGATAAGGTCATCTCAATTGGGTCATTTGGTACGGCGAAAGGAATCTTTGCTATAAGCACATGTGTACAATACTTGCCTGGCAAGTCGACACCCTCTGCAAAACTCGCGAGCCCAAAAATGACACTTTGCTCTCCTTGATCAACGCGATGACGGTGATACTTGAGCAGCTGAGCTTTCTGGTAATCATCTTGACATAACACGCGGTCCAACCATTTTCTAGGCAACCCTTGCATCACATCGAGCATCTGGCGGCGCGAAGAGAATAACATCAAGGCCGCTGAATCTTCTGATACTAATCTCGGTAGCGAACTAATAATTAATGTGGTGTGTTTTTCATTATCTGATGGCTCGCAATTCATTTTTGGAACTACTAATGTTGCCGCTACCTCGAAATTGAATGGACTGGGAATACTTAGGTAATGAGTATGTTTTGGCAGTCCAGCCCGCAACCGCAACATATCAAATTTACCCAGGGCGGATAAGGTGGCCGAAGTCAGCACAGCACCAGCGCAACATCGCCACAGTCGTTCCTGTAAGTTTTCTGCCGCCAAAACCGGACTTGATGACAAACTAATATCTGAGCCAGCTTCATTTTCTGTAAAACTCAACCAACGGGCGTTTGGCGCACCACCCTCCGGGTCCTCTTTAGCATAACTTAACCACAGCACTCTATTAGCCTCAGCACGATCCGTATTAGTTCCGAGAATTGGATACCATTGCTCTGCCAATCGAGTTTTATGCAGATCCTCTCCTTGGTCCATAGTTTGTCGGAGATCACTTGCAATATCCTGTAATCCACTACTAATTCGCGCGTATTCGGTACTGAGATTAGTTGCCACATTACGCACGGTTTCAGGCACGACACCTAAATCGTAGGCGTATTGAGACTGGTTTTCATAACTATCTAAACTTTCCAAAGATTCTAAGGTCTGCTCGAACAACGACCAGGCCTCATCCGAATGCGTCCTCAGTGAGAGAATGATATTTTGTAGCGTGTGCTGCTGGCTTGCTTCAATCAATTCTTCTTTTGCCAACTGCAGCAATAAGTTTTCACAACGATCCAACCAGACAAGACTGGCTTTTATCCGCGTGTAAGCCGAAAAATGATTATTGGATTTAAAGGGTAGATGATGAGCCTCATCAAAGATATAGATGCTCTTTTCTGGGTCTGGAAGAATAATGCCACCACCCATCGCCAAGTCAGTTAATACCAGATCATGGTTACTAACAATGCAATCCACTTTATCGAGCGAATTTCTAGCTTGATAAAAACAGCAATTTCGGAAATTACTGCAATTTGACCCGGTGCATTGATAACGATCTGCCGTTAGCGGCCGCCAGTTAACGTCTGCAATAGGCTCTTTCCAAGTATCCCTGTCTCCCTGCCAATTTCCCGCACCAAGCTCCTTAAGCATATTTTCATATAGCGCGACATCTCCACTACTAGGGTCATCGAGTTCCTCACCATAAAGATCCATTATGGCTTGGATGCTATCGTTACCCGCTAACAACATATCCAGTTTGGACAAGCAAAGGTATCTCCCACGCCCTTTTGCCAGAGCGACACTAAAATTCAGGTCAGAGCCTTCTAATAATTCAGGGATGTCTTTCAAGATAACTTGTTCTTGCAAGGCCACAGTGGCTGTGGCAACCACAACTTTAAAACCGAGCTCTTGAGCAACCGGCAATACTGCCAAGAGGTAGGCAAGGGTTTTACCTGTCCCTGTACCAGCTTCAACCACACAAATCGGTGGTTCACTGTTACTATTGCTGTCTATCGACGCTAAAGTATTGGCGATTTCAGCGATCATTTGCCGCTGACCATGACGCGGAGTAAGCTCTCGGGATTCCAATAGTTGGCGATAGGCGGATTGAATGCGTTCTTTTACTTCATCTGCCAACATAATGCAGGAATCTTGTTACATCCGAACCGGAAAAGAAGGGAAAGGTTTCAAAGTGTACCACTTAAGCATAAGAAGCTCTCAATTTGAACCAAAACCGACTAAATGGGCGCTCAAGGCGAGTACCGACATTTGTATAATTATTCTTGAAAGAAGTTCTGCTAACATTGGCCCCATATCTAAACAGTAACCTCACAACGCCGGGTAAGTAGTCAATGGCAGAATTCACACTTAGCCAAACATCACATGCTTCAGGGTCATCAGAATCAATGGGTATTGAGAAGATTTCTTGGGGCCTGCTAGATACAGAAGAGAAAATAAGCGTTTTAACAAAACTCACTGTCAACGGTCAGCACAATGACTATATCAACATTCTCGCGGGAATCGAAGATGTAGGCATTGCTGTGGAACAATTATTAGCAATAATTGAAAACCTGCCGGGCAAAATCCAAAAGCAAATTGCTTTAAAGACAAAATCGAAAATAATTGCCGAAGCCTTAGTCGCTTCTATCGAGAGTAGCGATACTCTTGCTGATCTGACTTTGTATGCAAAAAGCGTTCACAGCAGAAAGAATGCCGTACAAGCAATAGATGACAAAGAGATTCTAGCCCAACTACAAAAGCAAATAGGCGGTAGAGACAAGACTGTCAGCAAAATTTTAGCTAGTAAACTAAACCCCAAGCCAGGAAAAAAAGCTAATTCCAGCAAAACCAAAGCAGAGGAATTAAAGCCAGCAGAAGTAACGATAAAAGACCCAGAAGAAGCATCTAACGATAAAGAAATCAAAGCAGGCAACGACACAACTAAGGTCAAAAAGCGTGCCAACAACAAATCTCCAAACCCTAGAGCTGAAATCCCAAAAATTGAAGACGAGCTTGAAAAGTTAAGTTTTAAAAATACTGCCCGGCTAATTAATCTCAAGAGCAGGGTAAATAACTTACGCAAATTGACGGGAGAAGCCTCATCAGATCTTGAAATACGCGCTCGAGCCGTTCTCGAGACACTTGCTGAAAAAATCGAAAAAAATCGATCTCATCAAGATGCACTTAAACAAAGTACTGAAACGCTATTAGTGAATTTACAAAAAGCATTAGACGTGGGTCAAAGTCATGACGCGTTAACTACATGGGATAAAATTCAAGGAAATATAAGCAATACCAGCGGTAAATTAAAATCGATACTACTAGGGCAAGCCAATGAGTATAGGCTCAAACTTAATGAGCTAAGAGATTGGAAGATATTTGCTGCTACGGATAAGAAAAAAATATTGATTCAACAGATGCAGAATTTACTTGAATCAAAAATGCATGCATCTGATAAAGCCAAGCATATTGGTAGCATGCACAAGGAATGGAAAACCTTGGGTCGCTCAAATCAGAACGAAGAACTTTGGCGTAAATTCAAGGAGATTTCTGATAAAGCTTACGAACCCTGCAAAGCATATTTCAAAGACCGCAAGCGACTAATGTCCGAAAACCTTAAAGCTAGGCGAGAAATTTGTGCCAATTTAGAAACGGCCGTGACGGCAGCAGAAAAAGAGAACTTTAATATTTCGCTACTTAACAAACTCCTTCAATCCAGCGAACACGATTGGAAAAAATATGCACCGGTTGAACAATCAAAAATCAAAACTCTACAAAAACGATTTTATAATGTCGTTAATCAATTACGCCGCCTACGCAAGAATGTCATGCGTGATAATGGTAGGAAAAAACAATTATTTATCGCTGAAGCTATAAAGTTAGCAGAACTTGAAGACAAGTATAAAGCGATGAACGAGGCTAAACGCCTCCAACAAGAATGGAAAACTTTAGGGCCAACCTCTTATAAAGAAGACCAGATTTATTGGGAAAGTTTTCGTACTGCTTGTAACAAGATTTTCGTGAAGAAAAACAAAGAAGCGACTGATGCTAGAGTTTCAGCAGATAAAGCACAAGCTATATTGGTCGGAATTCTCTCTTCCCTGACCGATATTATTAAATTAGACGACGAGAGTTTTAGATCCTCTCAAGGAAGTTTTAATGACCTGCAGCAAGCGTTCGCAACCACTTTAGATCCTAGAGTTCGAAAGCAGTACAAGAGACTATTAGATGAATTTAACAATCTAAAAAGCAAAATCGATACACGATTCAAAGCTCTACCAAATAAAAAACAACTGGCAATCAGGGATGCAATCCTTGAGAAAGCTAGGTTTCTTAAATCATTGGAAGATACTCTCTTCACTTCAAATGACAGCAGCCAATTCGATGCATTAAAATCAAAACTAGAATATAGCGCGTGGAGTAAATTAACTTCAAGCCATAACCCCAACTTGGAAGCAGCATTAAAAAATCGATTTGACGCCTTACGTCAACTTGAATCGGCTAAAGACCTACAACTACTAGCCATAGATTGCGAACAACAATTCCGGTCTTTGTGTATTGAACTGGAAATCCGCGCCAATATCGACACCCCACAAGAGGACCAATCTGTGAGAATGCAGATTCAGTTAGATCAACTCAAAAATGGTTTTGGTCAAGCCAAACCGGATCGTAGCGAACATGCACGTTATGCGCTAGATGCTGTCTTGCAAGCACACTGCATCGGTCCCTTGGAAAAACAAACGCAAAGCTATTTAATGTCACGCCTTGAGCAAGCTGTGAAAAAATTGCTCTAGCGCTACTGCATTAACTCGGAATTTCTATACCAGTTTTTAACTTATTAATAAGCGGGTTAGCATAGCCAAAGAGTATTTTTTGATGTAATTCATTGTCTATAGCCTTTAATCTTTTTTCAAACATTTTTCGGTGTTGTTTGGTGAGTTTACGCCGTTCCAACAAGCTTCTATGTAAGTTCAATGACACCAAACCGTCTTTTTTTAATTTCTCTAGAGCCAGGAAATTAGTGTCGCTTAAAGCATAATTCTCTAAAATTTGCGCATCAATAATGGCTGCAATCTCATCCGGATCATCAGTGTTTAGTTTAAGCTCCGTGCCAAAAGCGACGTGAACCTGTCCTTTAAAACCTATCATGCCAGCTACGATGCTCTGAATATCACTTTGCTCAGTTTTTGTAAAACTGCCACGCTTTTCAATTTCATGTAGTTCTTCTGCTTTTAGTTCATCACAGGCATCATATTCATATGAAATTGCCACTGGAACTATATTCAGCTCGCTGAGACTTTCTCCAAGAGACAGATCTCGACGACCCATTGCTAACATTTTTAACAATGCAGGATCAGTTTTATCTATACCATCTTTAGCCCGCCCTTCCCGCTGCGCTATCCAGACGTTCTCTCTATTGGCGACACTGAAATGAATATATTGGGATAAAAGATTTAGCGACTGAAGTAACTCTCTCCCTTTTAGAGAGCGACGCACGATAAAGCTCTTATTAAGTCTCATGAGATCTGTGACAAAAGGATTTTTCAACAAATTATCACCGATAGCGATTTGCAGAGTTTCATGACCCGCGAGATACAGCATGTAGTTTACGAACGCAGGGTCCATGGCGATGTCGCGATGATTACTTATAAATAAGTAGTTGCGATCACCCGGCAATAAGTCTAAACCGGAATTGGTCAGGCCTGTGGTGGTGTCATGGATCATCTTATCCATGTAGCTCGCTATTACAGCCTGCATGGACTTTACGTCATGAACTCCTGACAACTGCTCCTCGAGCTTCTTTCTTGCGGAGGCCATCATCAGGGCCGGAAATAGGCAAGTTAAAGTCGGGTAATGAAATCTCGCGATACTATCCAGGAACTCAGGATTTAATAGCAGTCGATCTAAGACTGCGCGAATCTCATGGTCCTGATAGGGTCTAATATCCTTAAACTTGTCCAAATATAATATCCATATCAATAAGTTATAAGTCTTTATTAAAGTTAAAAATATAATAGTTATTCATTAATTATTGATAGCCACATCAAGCCTGCGCTGACCAGGATTCGGTGCAACGCTCAACTCGCTAAACTGCAGTTCGGCAAGATTAGCGTAGAGTTCGCAGCTCTGCATCAGCTCCTGGTGAGTCCCCTGGGCGATTAGCCGCCCAGCATCCATGACGATAATGCGATCTACGTTTTTTACAGTGGCCAAACGGTGAGCAATGATAAGTGACGTCCTATTTAGCATAAGTTTTTCCAATGCCATCTGCACTTGTCGCTCGCTCTCAGCGTCCAGGGCACTTGTGGCTTCGTCAAGCAAGAGGATCTCTGGGTCTTTCAAGATAGCGCGAGCAATTGCGATTCGCTGCTTTTGACCACCAGAAAGACGAATTCCTGCTTCTCCCAGAAAGCTTTCGTACTTTTCCGGCAATTCTTCAATAAAACTTTCGGCATATGCCGCGACCGCCGCCTCTTTAATCAAAGCCTCAGATGCTGAGGGATCACCGTAACTTATGTTATCTGAGACGTTACCAGTAAACATGGCAGGCTGTTGTGACACTATGGCGATATGGCTGCGCAGCTCACTGGGGTCGAGTTCCCTAATATCGATACCTTCCAGGCGAATTGATCCTGCACTTGGATCGTAAAACCGAAGTAATAAATCGAACAGTGTAGATTTACCAGCACCCGAGGGTCCCACTAAAGCAACATTCTCTCCAGGGGCTATAGTCAGTGAAATATCCTGCAGAGCATTAATTTCTGGGCGTGTCGGATAGGCGAAACAAAGCTCTTTAATGGTCAGTGCACCTTTTGGTTTTACGGTGAATTCGCTGGGGTTTTCCGGTGCCTTAATTTCACTCTCAACATGAAGCAAATCCATCAATCGCTCTAACGCCCCGGCGGCACGCTGTAATTCCGCTATTACTCCGCTTACTGCTGCCACCGACGTAGCAACTATCACCGCGTACATAATAAAAGCAGTTAACTCACCCGCAGTCATAGTGCCATTAATAACGTCCCTACCCCCTATCCAGATCAATACCGCGATAGCTGCAAAAACTAAAGTCATCACCATCGTGATCAAAACTGAATTAGTTTTAATCCGTTTAAGAGCAACATCGAATGCTTTTTCTACATTACGAGAAAACTCTTTGCGATCGAAATCTTGGTGGTTATAGGCTTGAACAGTTTTGATTTGCTGAACACTTTCTCCGACATAAGCACCTACATTGGCTATTTCGTCCTGGCTACTTCTCGATAAGCGTCGGACCTTTCGACCAAAGAACATTATTGGTCCAACCACTAAAGGAATGCTGATAAGCACTACTGAGGTTAAACGAGGGTTGGTGATGAACAAAGCAATAGTTCCCCCGATCAATAAGAGAAAATTACGAAGAGCAATAGAAGCGGACGAACCAATCACTGACTGAATGAGCGTAGTGTCCGTAGTAATACGAGATTGTATTTCACCACTCAAATTAGCCTCAAAATAACCAGGATGGAGCGTAATAATATGCGAATACACTGCCTGGCGCAGGTCTGCAGTGACCCGCTCTCCCAACCAAGACACCCAATAAAAGCGTGCAAAAGTACCGATAGCCTGCAAAATTGCGATTATGAGAAAACCGGTGATCGCCCGGCCCAAAGAAGCAAGAGAGCTGGCAACAAAGCCCTGATCCACAATTATGCGCACATATTGCACCAGAGCCAAGTTTAAACCGGCCGTGAAAATAAGTGCGATGCTGGCCCAAACTATTTGTTTCTTATAAGGTTTTAAGAATTTAAATGCACGAATAAGGAGTTTGCTGCTTGACTGACTTTCCATAGGCGCAATGTAACAGCACCAATCACAAAAGTAACTCTGAAACGTTTGTTTTAAGCAGATCAATCCTTATCTCGGCGACTAAAAACTAACCAGCTATTTTTGACACAATTCCAGGATAGATTAACAAGACTTGAGACTAGCTCTCTCGCAAAGTGAATAAATATTCTTTACAAACTGATAAGGTCTTTTATTGAATAAAATATTTACTGGTAGGTTAGCCTGCATCACAAAAGTCGATCCCTTAAATAAGAGGGAGTGTGCGTGTGTAAATTTAGGACTACTGGAAACTTGACTTAAATTGAAGGCGAGTTAAATTTTTTTGAGCGAGGCTAAATATCAGTTTAACGAATTAATGCTGTTTGTCTGAGTGTACAGATTACAAAAACATAAAATCACTACTCTTGTATTATTAAAAAAAATACTCTGACGTGTAATTTCTTAGACTATTCTCAATTATCATAAAATTGAATTCGGTTTTGAGCTTATCAAAGACTATTAATAATCCAATAGCCAGCAACCGACTAAATTACTCTTCCGTTGTAGCAAACTCTGTTTCCTACTCATTTAAAAACACATAAAGACTTGATGAAAATCAAATTTACTTCTATGTTCCATTTTTAAGTTTCAAATTGTGAATTAAAAATGCCTATCGACAAAGCATGGTTAGCCCAAATTAAAGAAGAAACGCTTGAGCCCGAATTGCCGATCTGCGACCCCCACCATCATCTTTGGGACCATCCGGAAAGTCGCTACCTCTTGGCAGACTTATTAGACGATACTGAAAGTGGTCATAATATTGTCTCTACAGTTTTTGTAGAATGTCTTTCTAAATATCAGAAAAATTCTAGCGTCGCACTAGCGCCGGTGGGAGAAACCCATTTTGTGCAAAGAATTGCAGACGCAAGCAGCACTGAAAAAATTGATAAAACCAAGGTCTCAGCGGCAATAGTTGGATTTGCCGATTTATTACTAGGGGATTCAGTCGAAGAAGTGTTAACAGCGCATATTAATGCTAGCCCTAATCGATTCCGTGGCATTCGTCATGCCTGTGGCTGGGATACTAGCGTTGAGATAAGAAACTCTCATACCAAGCCTCCACCACAGCTTTATCTCAGTAAATTATTTAGGAAGGGTTTTTCGCACCTTGCAGACTATAACCTTACCTTCGATACTTGGCTCTATCACACACAACTAGAAGAGCTGTTGTCATTAGCACGATCTTTCCCTAACCAAGCCATCGTTCTCAATCATGTCGGCGGCCCGCTCGGCATTGGTCCTTATAAATCAAAAAGAAATGAAATATTCAAAACATGGCAAACAAGAATTAATCAACTCGCTAAATGCGAGAACATGGTTGTAAAGTTAGGAGGCTTGGCGATGCCGATTAATGGTTTTGACTGGCACAAGCAAGAAATCCCTCCAACTTCAGCGGCGCTTGCCGACGCAATACAACCCTACATCCTTCATTGCATCGAACGGTTTGGCCCGACACGATGTATGTTTGAGAGCAATTTCCCAGTGGATAAAGTGTCCTGCTCCTATAATGTTCTTTGGAACTCTTTTAAACGTATTACTGCAGAGTTTAGCGTCGACGAAAAGAATTCCCTATTCCACGATACTGCAACGAATTTCTACTCCATTAAAGATTGAAGCAATTCGTCGACATATTCTTGTAATTCGCTGAGAACTGCTTGACCCCTAATATCTTTAGCTTCACTAACTATTTCCCAGGCTTTTTCTGTTTCTTTTCTGTAAAGGGTAATCGCATCAGGATTTAGTAGTTTGTCTTTTCGATACTTTTTCCATCGTTCTTGCTCTTCCTGATTCAGAGTATCTATGTAGTTTCGTGCGCGATACCGAAACAACATTTCCTGCAAACGCTGGTCGCGGAACGGCAAATCTAATCGACCGAGGTCCCCAGCCTCAGTCTCTCTTATTGTCTCCATAAGACTACGGTCGTTATCACTAAAAAATCCACCACTGTAAATCATTAAATCTGGATCTGTCTCTATAGGAAAACTTTCATCGTTAAAGGCTGAGCTCACTTTTTCCTTTACTACTTGGTCCCCTTGGATCTTCTCCCAATGAATTCGGCAGCTATCCAAGTTTATCTGCCATATTTCAGCTTGATTTTTTTGTAAAACTGCGGGCGAAGTAATAACTGGGCAACGATTAACATGAAGGGTTTTCAAAGGAATCCGTGACTCTCCTTTAGATAATTTATCTTTCGGCATGTAAATCCGTTTTCTTATTTCCTCGACGCTTAAATCACACCAGTTAGATGGATCTTCCAGCAGGTCATAAACAATTACGCCATTCTTGTTAGTAGGGTGGCTACAGATTGGCATGATCAGCGCGAGGCAGCCCTTCGATGCTGGATAACGCATGGATACATGAAGTATTGGTTTTTGCGTTAATAGGTCTAACTCTAAACGAACCTTATCCTTATTTTTTAATTGATAAACATATTCATACAGTTTAGGTTGTTTATTCTTAACGAGTTTTGCCATTTCGATTGTTGCGATCACATCGCTGAGTGCGTCGTGTGCGTCGGTATGATCGATTTCATTAGCCAGCGTTAGCTGATCGAGCTTAAAACTGTTAGCGCCATTATCTTTCTTTGGCCAATTAATCCCATCAGGGCGTGTTGCCGCACAAAGACGCAACATGTCAATAATGTCCCAGCGCGAGTTTCCATTCTTCCATTCTCTTTCATAGGGATCGAAAAAATTTCGATAAAGAGTTTGACGCGTAATTTCATCATCAAACCGAATACTGTTGTAACCAGCGACGCATGTATTCGGTACTAAAAATTCATTATTAATAAGTTTTATAAATTCTGCTTCAGCGACACCCTCCATTTTTGCTTTTTGTGGGGTAATACCAGTTACAAGACAGGCGAATGGATTAGGAAGAAAATCATTGGATGGCTGGCAATAAAGTACTAGTGGCTCACCAATAATATTCAATTCCTCATCAGTCCGAATTCCAGCGAACTGACAAGCTCTATCTCGACGTGGGTCAGCGCCAAAAGTCTCAAAGTCATACCAATAGATACTAGTAGAAGTCATTATGATGATGTTCTTCTCACTGAGTAGTAAAATACATGACAAATCCCCGAGTTAAATACACTCTGAGCTTAAGTTTTAACAACTGCGCCAAATAAATTCGCTAGAAAGCACCAAATTCTGAAACCAAAAATGATGAACCAGAACGATGTTAACTGCAATCCAAGCCCTTCTGTAGTAATATTGATCTGTTTTTAATAAAACAAAAAATGATTCCACTTAAATGTGGACCTTGCAGGTACTAGCTATAGATTATGGATTTTAGAGGCGCCCATATAATTAGCGTTAATCAGTTTGCAAGAGATGATGTAGAAAGAGTCTTTGCGGTAGCTGACAATATGGAAACATATGCTCATCGCGAACACTTCACCAAGGCTCTAGAAGGTGCAATCCTCGGTAATATGTTTTTTGAACCCAGCACTCGTACCCGGGTCAGTTTTGGTTGCGCCTTTAATTTGCTTGGTGGTCATGTTCGCGAAACCACCGATGTAAAAACTTCGTCTATCTCAAAAGGCGAATCTCTCTATGATACTGCTCGAGTGATTTCCGGTTACAGCGATGTAATTGTCATGCGCCATCCACAGGTTGGATCGGTTGCAGAATTTGCCAAGGCCAGCAGGGTGCCAGTGATTAATGGTGGCGATGGGTCCAATGAGCACCCCTCTCAAGCTTTATTAGATTTATATACAATAAAAAAGGAATTGGTATCCAACGATACTGAAATCGATGGCATGAATATGGCAATGGTTGGCGATCTCAAACATGGCCGCACGGTGCATTCTCTTTCGCAACTTTTACAACTGTACAATGATATTCACTTCACGCTGATTTCACCAAAAGAATTAAAGATGCCCAAAGATATTGTCGGCAAGTTACGTGATGCCGGCCATACCGTTATAGAAACTGATGATATGGAATCCGGCCTCGGTGATAACAATACAGTCTACCTAACAAGAATTCAGGAAGAACGCTTTACCTCTAAGCTGGAAGCAGACATTTATCGTGGCAGATTTAGATTAAATCAGGCGATCTATACCCGTAACTGCCAACCAAATACGGTAATCATGCACCCACTTCCTCGCGATTCTCGCAAAGATGCAAATGAATTAGACAATGATCTGAATCAGCATCCAAATTTAGCGATATTTCGACAAACAGATAATGGCGTATTGGTCCGCATGGCTCTATTCTCCCTTATACTAGACGTTGCTGATAAAGTTGAGCAGACTGCATCTAAAGTCGGCTGGTATACCGGGAGCAGATTCCAATAGAGCAAGAAAGCTGACAAAAATATTTGGCTTCCGATTACTAAGTAAACTGAAGGCAAGGAAACAGCTAAAGCAGACCTGAAAGGCAGATCAATTCACTTACCCCTGAAAAGGAAGAAAGGTGGTAGTCAGACCATTATCTGATTATTTATCTCAATACGCTTATGCTAAAAAACGAGGACTATCTTGGCAAGGATGCAGTTGAATTATCAGCAGGCATTCGCGCTGGCAATTATTCGGTAGCTGAAGTTACTGAGTGTGCTATAAATCGAGCAGAGAAAGTCGAGTCCAGCATTCACTCTATTGTTACTGAGAATTTCGAGCAAGCACTAGTGACCGCGAAGAAGATTGATAACTCCCCTGAGTATTTGCAGAAAAGTATTCTTGCAGGCTTTCCTTTTCTCATCAAAGATTTGAGCACTGTAAAAGGGCTACCCGCCACCTTTGGCAGCAATCTTTTTAAAGGCAACAAAGCAAGTATATCTTCAAAAATTGTCCAAAAATATTTAAACGCAGGGCTTAATATACTAGGCCTAACGAATACTCCAGAATTTGGTCTTACACTTACCACCGAACCAATAGCGAACGGTGTTACCCGAAATCCATGGAATCTAGAATACTCTACTGGCGGCTCCAGTGGCGGGGCGGCGGCGGCAGTTGCAGCGGGCATCTCTCCAGTCGCACATGCAACGGACGGCGGCGGCTCAATTCGGATTCCTGCAGCCTGTTGTGGTTTATTCGGTTTAAAACCGAGCCGAGGATTAACAGCAATCGAGAACAAACTAAGTGATAGTTGGAGCGGCATGAGTGTTGGTCACGTTGTTAGTCAAAGTGTACGAGATAGTGCAGCTTTCCTCGACATTATTAAACTCGAACAAGCTAGTCTTTTTCCTTTGCCAGCTGCACCGAAGTCTTTTCTCGATAAGTTAGGCTCTGAAACTCGTTCTCTCAAAATAGGGCTACAACTCAAGCATCCTTTAGACCAAGCCATCGACAATGACTGCCTTGATGGCGTAAAGCAAGCTGGCATGCTCTGTGAGTCTCTAGGTCACAAAGTTGAAGAAATGAACCACCCAATTGATTATGGGCCTGTCATTTCAGCTATGTCTAAATTAATAAATACCCATGTCTTTCAGAGAGTACATGCACGGATTTGCCAACTTGACTTAACATTAAATGAAGCAGATCTAGAAGCATCGACTCGCATCGTGGCAAAACTCGGCAGCGAGGTAAACGCTGTAGAGTTTTTACAAGCACGGGATTTACTGCACGCAGCAGAAGTAACAATGGCTCAATTTCACCAGTCTTGCGACATTATCGTCTCACCGGTACTTACGAAAACTCCTGCGAAATTGGGCTGGTTGAACATGAACAGCAATGACATGAAGGAATATACCCAACGATTTCGTCAATATAGTGGCTTTACTTCAATTTATAACGGCACTGGCCAGCCAAGTATGTCAATTCCATTGCACCGCTCCGCGACCGGATTACCGGTGGGTGTTATGTTCACCGGGCCATGGGGTTCTGATCAGCTATTATTAGATCTAGCCAGTCAACTTGAGCAATCCCAACCGTGGCCACGCTATGTGTCTAACGTTCAAGAAGCTGCTTAATCATTTGCCTGGTTTGCGCCGTCGCAAGCACCCAGATATTCATAGACTGAAAATTTCTATAAAGCCTACTTAATGTAAGTCTTATAGGATAGACTAAAAAGTAACCTCAAAATTCATGCTTTCCAAATAAGGAGCCCACAATGAAAAAAATACTAACAAGTAGCCTTATGGTTCTAATGGTCGGAGGATTCTTTTCTCAAACAGCCGTAGCTCAAGATGCTGGTGCCGCCTTAAAAACTATTGCGGATATCGTTGCTTCACTCAATCATTTCCCTTCAGATACTGACAAAGCAGCTCTAGCAGAAATCGAAGCTAACGCAAATCTCCCACAAGGGGTCCGAAACATGGCGAATACTGTAGCCAATATTAGCCACGCTGCTAGCGCTGAAGGGAAAGATCAAATGGCTGCCATACAAGCCAATGCGCAAGCTCCTGACTTTGCAAAAGCGCTAGCAGGGATTATTGCAGGTGTTAACCATGTACCTAGTGACGAAGCAAAAGCTACATTGGCAGAATTATTCCCATAGTCTCTAGTACTATCTACGTCGAAAAGCATAGCAAAAGGTCGGCCCCTTAAGGGTACGGCCTTTTTCATGCGGGCTGACAAAATGCGGTCTTGTCTGTCACAAATAGTGACCAGTTCACCCTGTAAATCACAAAGCTTATTCCGTAAAGTGCGCCCAGTCTTCTAGATAAGAACTTTAGAAAATATAATAACTTAGATTGATTTTCTTATGGAGAAAAAGATGCAACTAAGACATACAGCTGTTACAGCAGCCTTAGCATTCGCGATTTCTAGCAGCTGCTTGGCCCAAGATTATGAAGCCCCCCTAACCGAATGGGGGGTGCCAGATTTACAGGGAAATTGGCGCAATAACACAGTAATGCCCTTCCAGCGTCCTCAGGAACTAGGCAATAAGCGCGCCTACTCGGAAGAAGAAGCGTTAGTATTAGAGCAAGCCGCCCAAGAACGAGTCGAGAACGACAACAAGCCTCTTGATCCAAATCGAGAAGCACCCAAGCTAGAAGCCCTACCCCCCGTTGGAAATTACGATCTATTTTGGACTGATCGAGGCATGTTCTTACCAACTATTGATGGCGAATTTCGTACTTCCGCTATCATAGATCCCCCTAATGGACGAATCCCGGAGCGCGTTGCAGGCTTCAGGGAGCGCATTGCCGAAATTCGAGCAAACCGCCCTGACCGCAATGATGGTCCCGAGGGTCGCGGCCTTGGGGAACGCTGTCTAGTTGCCTTCGGCAATAGTTCTGGCCCTGTTATGTCGCCGGTTATGTACAACAGCCATATGCAAATCGTTCAATCCCCCGGTTATATCAGCATCATTGTTGAAATGGTGCACGATATACGCATTATCAAAATTTCTGATGCGCGCAGCACCGTCTCTCAGTCACATCAGAAATGGATGGGTGACTCAATCGGTCGCTGGGAAGGCGGCACCCTCATAGTAGAAACTAAAAACTACAATTCGTGGCACAGTTATCAAGGCGCCCCAACGGAAAATCTTACGGTTATTGAAACATTTCGTAGAACCGGTGAGAACAAAATCGTCTATGGTTTTACCGTTGATGATCCTAGTGTATACACAGTGCAATGGTCGGGAGAATATCCTCTTAGCCGTCTGAATGAGCCGGTTTATGAATATGCATGCCACGAGGGTAACTACGGCATGATTGGCATTCTTGCAGGGGCAAGGCAATTGGAATCCATGGAAGCCCAAGGTAAAGAGCGACAAATTCAACAATAATATATTTTGAAAAAGAAAAAGAGCAGCCATTACTGCTCTTTTCCTTTTTCAACTTAATAAATATAAAACTTCCAACGAAGTATTTTTTCGAATAGCGAATTAATCAATTCCGTGTCGGACAGCAGTAACTTCCGCCATTATAGAGATCGCAATTTCTGCTGGTGTTTTACTTTCAATCTGAAGTCCTATTGGCGCACGCAAATTATCGATCTCATCTTCACTTAGCCCCAACTCTGGCAAACGTTCTCGTCGAGCTGCCGAGGTACGCTCCGATCCCATAGCACCAATATAAAATGCTTTGGTCTTTAAAGCCTCCATCAAGGCCATGTCATCTACTCTAGGGTCATGAGCCAAGGCGATAATGCCACTATAAGGATTACTGAAGCCCTCTCGTACAACATCATCTGGCAAGCGTGGCGTCGTTTCAACCCCTTCTACATCCCAATTATCTAAATATTGAGGACGAGGGTCGCAAAGCATTACGTCATATTCTAATGCCAAAGCCATTTCTGCCACATATCTCGCCACATCCCCAGCACCAAGCAATAACAAACGATACATGGGGCTAAGACTGTGAATTATCCTATTACCATTTAAAGTGACGGCATTTTCATTACTCTGATCATCCGAAGAAATAGCCCCGCTGGACAAATCGAGAACACGACTAATTTTTGTATGGTTTTCCAGAGCTGTGCTGAGGTCAGTGAATACTTCAATATTTAATTCAGTTGCTTCGATGAATTCCACTAACACGTGTAACTGACCACCACAGGGTAACTTTAATCTTGCTTGCTCTGCCTCAGTTTCACCGTAGCGAACTATGAAAGGTTTTCCTTCAGCATCGAATTGTTGTTTTAAAGTACCATCTCTTAATTGTTCTAAAAAATCTTCTTCGATACAGCCCCCAGAGATAGAGCCCACCAATTCTCCCTTCATCGTACAGGCCATCATCGCCCCTATCGGTCTTGGAGAAGAACCCCAAGTTTTAATAATCGTGCAGAGCCAAACTGGCGTCTTGCCCTGCAAGTGATCAGTCACAAAGGAAATGATCTGTTGTTGGCTGCTTAGCACGTTATTTTCCTATTCATTAAAATCTATCATGGTAATAAAAACTTCTACTCACAATTCATGCAGTCTCCACTTTTAGCAGATAAGCAAAACGATGGCCACTATACCAGCGAGCACACACGAAACAAATATTGCCCAAAACATAACTGTTAAATCTATTTGAAAGCCTTTAATAAATTTTTAACTAGATAGAAAGGCATACTTGTAGAAATTAGGTTTTAATGATAATCCGATACTACTTGCTAGAGCTTTACCTTACGGTACTTCTTTAAAGCGATTGGGCACCCAAGGGTTATTGATGGCGGATATCCCTATCAAGGGGCATGTATCATAAATATACTTAGGAATTAAAAATCGAGAGAAATCTAGGATTAACAAAAAATCAAGTTCGCCTCTCGATTTCTGATTCTAGATTAAGAAGATACTGCTTAGTCTCGACACCTCCACCAAAGCCGATAAGTTTACCATTACTTCCAATAACACGGTGACAGGGAATTATCACTGGAATAGGGTTCAACCCGTTTGCCGCGCCGACAGCTCGTGACGCCTTCGGCTTGCCTATGTGTTCGGCTAATTGACCATAACTCCATGTCTCACCATAGGGAATTTTCATCAGCGCATCCCAAACCATTTCCTGAAATTTTGTGCCATTCGGTGCTAAGCAAACCTGAAATTCGCTCAATTCACCACTGAAATAACTAGCTAATTGCAGCATAACTTCTTTAAAAGGACTGCTGTCTTTTACCCAACCATCTTGATGTCTTCTGGCCATCGACCCGCTGGGAAAGCCAAGCAAATTTAAGCATTCTCCGTCACCAGCTAGAAGCAATTTCCCGATTGGCGCTGTGTAATAATGATAGTAGGTCGTCATTATCGACGTCTCCTAAATTACTTCGATATTTTTACGCTTGCGCGTTATCTTTTTAGCCTTCTGATTAAGTATGGCACCATAATGCTTCCACAACAAAATTGCTGAATACGCGCGCCAAGGTTGCCAAACTTCAGAGTGCTTTAGTAATCTTTTTGCTGTTAGTTCTTCACCTGCATTCACAGCACGGCGCAATATTAAGTCAGAGTAGGGGAATGCGTTAGGGTCATTCAATGACCGCATCGCGATATAGTATGCTGTCCACTCGCCTATGCCTTTTATTTCACAAATTTGTTCAACAAATTCCCTTGTATCCACAGTAGAATTTATAATCATAACCCCTTTGGCGACTTGGTCCGCAATACCCTGAATTGCAGCGATTCTCTGCGTAACGATGCCCAAACCATCCATTTTTGCTTTTTGTATTTTCCCCGCATCAGGAAATATGTAGATAAGCTCATCCATGGTGCTAACATATTGTCGGCCATGGTGCTCTGCAATTCGAGAAACTAAAGTTGACGCAGCCTTTACGGTAACTTGTTGGCCGAGAACTGCGCGCACCGCTACTTCGAAACCATCCCAACATCCAGGAACTCGCGACCCTGGGAATTTTTTTACCATCGGTTTTAGGACTTCATCTTTTGCCAAGAAATTATCAATCTCCTTGCTATCAGCGCTCAGATCAAAAATAGACTTTATTCGGTCAATGATTCGATACAGCTGCGTAGAATCCGGAAAATTTATCAGTATCTCGATGTTGTAATTATCTTCTGAAAACTCCACTAAAAAATCACCATCCATACCATCCAGGCTAATGGATCTTGCGTAACTATTTCCCGTAACTATTTCCACACCTTGGATAGATCGGTAATGAAGAAATGCCAAATGGGATTTCCAGTCAAATGGCGGTTTATAGGTAAGAACAGTCCGAACCGTATCGTCATCTCTTTGTTTTATGGATTTGCGTGTCATAACAAGAAACTGATGGGATGATTATGTTTTTAGTATTAACAAATGATGAAGCCCACTATAACGGATTTCCTACTGGCACTAATACCTTCGAGCCCTGCAACTAAGTGACCAAGCAATCAAACTCGCGAAGCACCGAGACACATTGTCGGCCTGATAGTGTATATTACCGCCCTCTTTAATAGCGCTCCGCTTACAAGCATCGCGCCCCACGGATAACGACAGTTGGGTAGCAAAAATGCGGTAATTCCGCTTAAAGCAATTTCTAAGATATAGACGAAAATACGATGAATAACAAAGACTTAAGAAAATATTCTAAGATTGTAGTTGATGGTGTAGAACAGGCGCCAAGCAGGTCTATGCTGCGAGCGGTTGGATTTGAGGATAGTGATTTCTCCAAACCCCAAATTGGCATTTGCTCTACATGGTCCATGGTGACCCCTTGCAATATGCATATCGATAAATTGGCCGAACATGTCAACAAAGGGACCGATGAAGCTGGCGGTAAAGGCATCATCTATAACGCAATTACAATCTCTGATGGCATCTCCATGGGAACCGAGGGCATGAAGTATTCTCTCGTATCCCGTGAAGTCATTGCAGATAGCGTGGAAACCGTATCTGGCTGCATGGGCCATGATGCCATTATCGCCATCGGCGGCTGCGATAAAAACATGCCCGGCCTGATGATGGGCCTCTCGCGCTTGAATCGCCCTTCCTTATTTGTCTATGGCGGCACGATTCAACCCGGGCCAAATCACACCAACATTATTTCCGTATTTGAGGCTGTAGGGGGGCATGCTGCCGGCAATGTTTCCGATATAGAGCTCAAACAAATCGAAGATACCGCAATACCGGGCCCCGGCTCCTGCGGCGGCATGTATACCGCAAATACCATGGCCTCAGCAATTGAGGCATTAGGTATGAGTCTGCCAAACAGCTCAGCCCAAGATGCCATTTCAAAAGAAAAAATTGGAGATTGCATAAACTCTGGCGAGGCGATCATGCATTTAATCCAAAACGACATTAAACCTTCCGACATCATGACGCGTGGTGCCTTCGATAATGCCATTAAGGTTACTATCGCCTTAGGTGGTTCGACTAATGCTGTGCTTCATTTATTAGCAATGGCACACACAATGGGCGTTGAATTAGAGCTCGATGACTTTACTCGCATCGGCAAACAAGTCCCAATGCTGGCCGATTTAAAACCCAGCGGTAAGTATTTAATGTCCGAGCTCATAAAAATCGGGGGTATTCAGCC